>JAETNQ010000003.1 GCA_021772075.1 Lachnospiraceae bacterium | reverse complement strand
AAAATGGCAGTAAGAGTAGCAATTAATGGTTTCGGCCGTATCGGTCGTCTTGCTTTCAGACAGATGTTTGGGGCAGAAGGATACGAAGTAGTAGCAATCAACGATTTGACAAGCCCGAAGATGCTGGCGCATTTGCTGAAATATGATTCTTCACAGGGTAAATATGCAAAAGCAGATACAGTAGTAGCTGGTGAAGATTCTATTACCGTTGACGGAAAGACTATTACGATCTACAAAGAAGCAGATGCTAACAAGCTTCCTTGGGGAGAATTAAAAGTAGATGTTGTGCTGGAATGTACAGGTTTCTATACATCCAAAGACAAGGCTCAGGCACATATCAATGCCGGCGCGCGTAAAGTGGTTATTTCCGCACCTGCTGGAAACGATCTTCCTACGATCGTTTACAATGTAAACCATGAGACTTTGAAGCCGGAAGATACGATTATCTCCGCTGCATCCTGCACAACAAACTGCCTGGCTCCTATGGCAAAAGCATTGAATGACCTGGCTGGAATCAAATCCGGTATCATGAGCACGATCCATGCTTATACAGGCGATCAGATGATCCTTGACGGCCCTCAGAGAAAAGGCGATTTGAGAAGAAGCCGCGCAGGCGCTGTAAATATCGTTCCTAACTCCACAGGCGCTGCAAAGGCAATCGGCCTTGTTATTCCTGAACTGAACGGCAAGCTGATCGGTTCCGCTCAGCGTGTTCCTACACCGACAGGTTCTACTACGATCTTAGTTGCAACCGTTGAGAAGTCCGTAACAAAGGAAGAGATCAATGCAGCTATGAAAGCAGCGGCAACAGAGTCCTTCGGATACAATGAAGACGAGATCGTTTCCTCCGATATCGTAGGAAGCACATACGGATCGATCTTCGATGCTACCCAGACAATGGTTGGCGCAGATAATCTGGTTCAGGTAGTTTCTTGGTATGACAATGAGAATTCTTACACAAGCCAGATGGTAAGAACGATCAAATACTTCTCTGAGTTAGCATAAGCGGCTCCAAGTTATAGTATTTCAGTAAGACCTATAAAGGTCCGGTCGTATGGACCGGGCCTTTCCTTAGTGTGTTTGGCAGACACGCGTAAAAAAATCATATGGAGGCGATGATCATGGGATTAAACAAAAAATCGGTGGATGATATCAATGTAAGCGGAAAGCGTGTATTGGTAAGATGCGATTTCAACGTTCCGTTGAAAAATGGGGAAATTACGGATGAAACGCGTATCACAGCGGCTCTTCCTACCATCCAGAAACTGTTGAAGGACGGCGGCAAAGTAATTCTCTGCTCCCACCTTGGCAAGGTAAAGAACGGCCCTAACGAGGGAGAATCTCTGGCTCCGGTTGCAAAGAGGCTTTCCGAGAAGCTGGGCAAAGAAGTAAATTTTGTGGCAGATTATAATGTAACGGGAGAGGCGGCTACGGCGGCAGTGGAAGCGATGAAAGAGGGAGACGTAGTGCTTCTGCAGAATACACGTTTTCGCGGAAAAGAAGAAACGAAGAACGGCGAAGAATTCAGCAAAGAATTGGCGGAGCTGGCAGACGTATACGTATGCGATGCTTTTGGATCTTCCCACAGGGCGCATGCGTCCGTTGCAGGCGTAACGGAATTTATCCGTGCAAAAGGCGGGGAATGCGCCGTTGGATATTTGATGCAGAAAGAAATAGATTTCCTTGGGAATGCAGTGGAAAATCCGGTAAGACCGTTTGTTGCAATTCTTGGAGGCGCGAAAGTTGCGGATAAGCTGAACGTGATCAATAACCTTCTGGAAAAATGCGATACCCTTATTATCGGCGGCGGCATGGCGTTTACTTTCCTGAAAGCCAAGGGATATGAGATCGGCAATTCCTTAGTGGATGAAGAAAAGATCGACTACTGCAAGGAAATGATGGATAAAGCAGAGAAGCTTGGCAAGAAATTACTGCTTCCGATCGACACGACGATTGCGGCAGGGTTCCCGAACCCGATTGATGCTGAAATTGAAGTATCCGTAGTAGATGCGGATAAGATCCCGGCTGATATGGAAGGGCTTGATATTGGCGAAAAAACGGCAGAATTGTATGCAGATGCGGTAAAATCCGCAAAAACCGTTGTTTGGAACGGACCGATGGGCGTATTCGAGAATCCTATTCTCGCAAAGGGAACGATTGCGGTGGCAAAAGCCCTGGCGGAAACGGATGCAACGACGATTATCGGCGGCGGCGACAGCGCGGCGGCAGTGAACCAGTTAGGATTTGCAGATAAGATGTCCCACATTTCCACAGGCGGCGGCGCTTCTCTGGAATTCCTGGAAGGGAAAGAATTACCGGGCGTTATGGCGGCGGATGATAAATAAGGATAAGAGGAAGAATAGATTATTTTAAGGAGAAATGAAAATGGCAAGAAGAAAAATTATTGCTGGCAACTGGAAAATGAATATGACGCCCAGCGAAGCAGTAGAATTAGTGAATACATTAAAACCTTTGGTAGTGACGGACGATGCGGATGTAGTTTTCTGCGTGCCCGCTATCGATATTATTCCGGCGATGGAAGCTGCAAAAGGCACAAATATCCAGATCGGCGCGGAGAATATGTATTATGAAGAAAAAGGGGCATATACGGGAGAGATTTCCCCTAATATGCTGACCGATGCGGGTGTAAAATATGTAATCATCGGCCACTCCGAGAGAAGAGAGTATTTTGCGGAAACGGATGAGACAGTGAATAAGAAAGTTTTGAAAGCTTTTGAACACGAAATTACTCCGATTATCTGCTGCGGCGAATCCTTGACCCAGAGGGAGCAAGGGATTACGATTGACTGGATTCGTCAACAGATTAAGATTGCATTCTTAAATGTAACAGCTGCCCAGGCAGCGACGGCAGTGGTTGCTTATGAACCGATCTGGGCGATCGGAACGGGCAAGACGGCGACTACCGAGCAGGCACAGGAAGTCTGCAAAGCGATCCGCGACTGCATCGCTGAGATTTATGACGAAGCAACGGCAGAAGCAATCCGCATCCAGTATGGCGGATCGGTAAATGCAGCGACGGCTCCGGAATTATTCGGGCAGCCTGATATCGACGGCGGCTTGGTTGGCGGCGCTTCTTTGAAGCCTGATTTCGGCAAGATCGTGAATTATAAATAATAACAAAAAATAAACGATACAAAGTATGAATAGACATCGGATATGGGAAGAATAAGTCCTGTATCCGATGTTTTTATGTATTGGGCTTTAGGAATAGCTTTAGGAATATGAGAAATTGCTTGACAAAGATAAGTATGATAAATATAATAATTTGAAATGAACTGGAAGGACATGGGAAATAACATCAGGGAACAGGAAAGGGAGTCTTTAAAATTTTTAGAAACAAAGATAAAATAGGCATCTGCGGTCTGGCAGGTATTATGATATTGTTGTTATTGCTTTTGGCCCGAAAAGATACGGTTGGAACAGCTGACGGGGCAGGGGAGGAAAGTGCGGCAGGAGGAACGCCGGGATTCCGCATTTTAACAGACAGCGGCTTTTATGAAGAGGATATTTGGATAGAAGCGGAACTGGAAAAAGAAGGGAAGATTTTTTATACTTCCGATGGATCCGTGCCGGGCAGGGAAGAAGGCGGAAGCACCCGTTTATACAAGGAACCGGTGTTTCTTGAGGCCGGGGATGAGGAGGCGGTAGAAGTTTACCGTTTTTTTGCCGTCTATGATGATGGTACAGAGTCGGAAGTATTGACGAATACTTATTTTATGGGGAAAAATATAAAAGACCGTTATGATACGATGATTATCAGCCTTGCGGCGGAAGACGATGATTTGTACGGATATGAGAACGGTATTTTTGTGGAAGGGAAGCTGCGGGCGGATTGGGAAGCGGAACATCCGGGAGAGGAAGCTGCTTTTGATGCGCCGGCCAATTATAATGTGAGGGGAAGGGAAAGCGAAAGGAACGTCCATATAGAAATATTTGAAGAAAATGGGAAAAGGGTAATTGCCCAGAATGGGGGAATCCGCATTTCAGGGAATTTTACAAGGCAGTCGGAGCAGAAATCTTTTAAGCTCTATGCAAGAAAAGAGTACGATGAGGAAGAGAACAGGTTTTGTTTTCCGCTGTTTGAGGACATGCGTTCCGTGCAGGGGGGAAATGTGATTGACCAGTATAAGTCGGTAAAGATCCGGAATACGGGAAATGACCGTTCGGAAGGGTTTATCAGGGATGAACTGGGCATGCGGCTTGCATCGGAGGCCGGGTTTGCCGATACCCAGTCCGTGCGGCCGGTAAGCGTATATATCAACGGCGTATACCAGGGGCTGTATTGGATGCATTCCGCTTATGATGAGGAATATTTTGAAGAAAAATACGGGAAATACGACGGTGAAATGGTTGTCATAGGAAGCAGCGAGATGAACATGTCGGGGGGCGATGAAATCGAATCTCTTTATGCCGGGGAATACAATGAAATATATGCAAAATACAGCGCTTTAGATTTGACAGAAGATGCGGTATGCCGGGAATTGAACGAAGTTATTGATATAGAAAATTATTTGCAGTATTATGCGCTGGAAATTTATATGGCGAACCAGGACTGGCCTTTCAATAATATCCAGGCTTATCGGTATGTGGCGGCGCCTGGCGGAGGATATCAAGAAGGCTCGGTGTTTGACGGAAGATACCGCTATCTTTTGTATGACGTGGATACGACGATGGGGTTAGGATCCATAAGGGAGAGCCTGAACCCGGAACAGAGCTTTGAAACCCTTGTCTCGCTGGAAGAAAGGGGATATGCGCCTTTATTTACTGCTTTGATGGAACGGGAAGACTGCAGGGAATATTTTGCGGGTTATACATGCAACTTATTAAACGGCGCATATTCTGCGGAGAATGTGGCAAATGTGCTGGAAGACATGCATCAGTCAAGAAAGAACGAGATGCTGGAATATATAGAGGAAAGCATAAGGAACCCGGATCTGCCGGAGATCGGGGAGCCTTATCTGGAAATGCAGATGGACTGTATCAGGGCGTGGGCGGAGGCTGCGCCGGAAAGCATGCTGGAAGGAATGCGGCAGAAATGGCAGTTAGGAGAGGCATATACCCTTTATTTGCTGCTTCCTGGAGGGGAAGGAGCCAGAATCAATGGCATGACAGTGACAGAACCGGAGTTTGCCGGCAGATACTTGAGCGGATGTGATACTTGGCTGGCGCCGGTTCTCCCGGAAGGAAGGGAATTCGCCTATTGGGAAATGAACGGGGAACTGTATGCCGAGGAAGAAATACGGATAGAAGAGGGCATGATCATAGACGGCGCACTGTACGTCACCCTATATTCGGAAGAATCGGATGCCGGTTTGGAGTTAAGTGAGATCAAGGCAAAGGGGAAGGGCGACTATATCGTTTTGACCAATACTTCCCCGGGAGAATTGAGTACATGGGGATATTACCTGATGGACAAGGAAAAGACTTCCCATATGAATTATTTGGAAGAAATAGTTCTGGCACCAGGGGAAAGCATTCGGGTCGGCTGTAAAAATTATGATGGAACGGATGTGTTGATGAAGGTCAATTTTAATTTGAAGAAGGGGAAAGAAGTGATGCTGGCTTATGCCGGAAACGGAATAAAGGAAAGGGTAGCGATTCCGGATCTGGGGATGGAACAGGGCATTTATAAGAAAAATAGGATTACCGGTATTTGGCAGGAAGAAAGGGAAGAGGCTGATGGCACTGGAATACAGGAATGAACTAAAATATATCGTCTCGTCCCGGCAGATAGCAATTTTGAAAAACAGGATCCGTCCACTGATGGCTCTGGACGCCCATGCCGGCGAAAGGGGAAAATATACGATAAGAAGCGTGTATTTTGATGACTATAGGAATACCTGCTATTTGGAAAACGAGGACGGCACAAATCCGAGGGAAAAATTCAGGATACGCATTTATAATGCCGATGAAAAGACGGTTCATTTGGAATTGAAGAGGAAAGAAGGGGGAAAGACCCATAAAGATTCCTGCGTCCTTACGACCGGGCAATGCCGGGCTTTTTTAACAGGGAAAGGCGTGCCGTGCGGGGACAGGTATCCCCAGGTTTTCCAAAAATTTATTCTCAAATACAAGACGGAGCTTTACCGGCCGAAAGTAATTGTGGAATATGACAGGGAACCTTATGTTTATAAGGCCGGGAATGTAAGGGTTACTTTTGACACCGATATACGTTCCTCTAACCAGGTGGAAACATTTTTTGAAAAAGATTTATTTGCAAGGCCGATCATGCCTGTGGGCTTCCATTTAATGGAAGTCAAATATGACGGGTTTTTGCCGGATATTATTTATAATAGTCTGCAAATCGACGGCCTTTCGCAGGAAACCTTTTCCAAATACTATTTATGCAGAAAATATAACATAGGAGGAGTAAAGAGAAATGGGTTTTAGCGATATTTTAAAAAAATCTTTTGTGCAGGCGACAACGGAAAGCATGAGCAGAGGGGATGCCATTGCGGCCTTGATGGCGGCGTGCCTGATTGCCGTTTATATTTTTTTCATTTACCGGATGATGACAAGAAAAGCGTTTTATAACAAGAATTTCAATATTTCTTTGGTGGCGCTTGCCCTGATTACGACGGCAATTATTTTGTCTATCCAGTCCAGCGTAGTGATTTCCCTCGGTATGGTAGGCGCATTGTCTATTGTCCGTTTTCGGACGGCGGTAAAGGAACCGATGGATCTGGTTTTTCTGTTCTGGTCTATCAGCATAGGAATTATATGCGGCGCGGGACTGTTTGAAATCGCCATTTTTGTTTCTTTGCTGATTACGGCGGCTGTCCTTGCATTGGATCATTTTCCGTCCACAAAGGCGCCGATGATTCTTGTTGTGGATTCTTCCGACTTGGACGGAGAGAAGCAGATTATGGAAACGGTGGAAAAATATAGCGCCCATAGCAAAGTGAAAGCAAGGAATATGGACGCAGAAAACCTGAATATGGTCATTGAAGTCCGTGTGAAGGAAGGCGCGGAATGCGTCCGCGAAATCAGCAGGATAAGCGGTGTGAAAAATGTATCTATGGTTTCCCAGGAAGGGGAAGTTACCTTCTAAGGAGAGGCCGGATTTTGCATACGGAAATGATTTTGCAGGGGGTACGGCCCGCCTGCAAAATCATTTCCGTATGCAAAATCCGACCCTTCTCTTTTTTTTTCTTCTTTTTTATGATAAAATAGGTCAGATGTATGACACAGGAAGGATGAATGGGAAATGGCAGAAAAGAAGATTATGTTGGGAAACGAAGCGATTGCTCGGGGAGCATACGAGGCGGGAGTGAAGGTTTCTGCAGCTTATCCGGGTACGCCGAGTACGGAAATCAGCGAAAGTATTGTAAAATATGATGAAGTATATGCGGAATGGTCGCCGAATGAAAAAGTGGCGATGGAGGTAGCCATCGGAGCTTCTATCAGCGGCGTCAGGGCAATGGCTTCCATGAAGCATGTAGGAGTCAATGTGGCGAGCGACCCGCTGTATACGGCTTCCTATACAGGAGTGGGCAGAGGGCTTGTACTTGTGGCGGCAGACGATCCGGGGCTTTACAGTTCACAGAACGAGCAGGATACAAGGTGCGTGGCGAGGGCGGCACAGGTGCCGGTTTTGGAGCCTTCGGACAGCCAGGAAGCTAAGGATTTCATGAAATTCGCGTTCGAAATGAGCGAAAAATATGATACACCGGTGATTGTAAGGACGACGACCAGATTATCCCATTCGCAGGGGATGGTTGTGCTGGAAGAGAGACAGGAAGTTCCTGATAAACCTTATGAGAGGAATATCGGCAAGTTTGTGATGATGCCGGGCATGGCGAAGGGAAGGCACGTATACGTGGAAAAGCGCATGGAAGCCATGTCCGAAGACGGCGGCGGTTTTTTTGTGAATCGGGCGGAATATAGGGATACGTCGATCGGGTTTATTACGAGCGGCATTCCTTACCAGTATGTAAGGGAAGTTTTTCCGGAGGCTTCCGTGCTGAAGCTTGGCATGGTGAATCCTCTTCCGAGGAAAATGATTGAGGAATTTGCCTCCAAAGTGGATAAACTGTACATATTTGAAGAATTGGAGCCGGTTATTGAAGAACAGGTAAAGTCGTGGGGGATCGAGGCCGCAGGGAAGGAGATCTTTACAAGGCAGGGGGAATACAGCGCGAATATGCTGCGCCGCATACTGCTTTCGGAAGAAGTGACGGAGGCGCAGGCGGCACAGGTTCCTGCCCGCCCGCCGATTCTTTGCCCGGGCTGTCCGCACAGAAGCGTATTTTCCGTTTTAAAGAAACTGAAGATACATGCGGCCGGAGATATCGGATGTTATACTCTCGGGGCGGTAGCGCCCCTTAGCGTGATCGATACGACGATCTGCATGGGGGCGAGCATTTCTTCCCTCCACGGCATGGAGATGGCAAAAGGAAAGGAATATGTGAAGAACTGGGTGGCAGTGATCGGTGATTCCACATTTATGCACACGGGAGTGAATTCCTTAATGAACACGGTGTACAACCAGGGGACGGGAACTGTGATTATCGTGGATAATTCCACCACCGGAATGACGGGGCACCAGGATCATGCGGCGACCGGCAAGACATTAAAAGGAAAAACGGTTCCGGCGATCAGTATTTACCATTTCTGCAAGGCCATCGGTATTGAACACGTGGTGGAAGTGGACGCGTTTGATCTTCCCCTGTTGGAAAAAGTGATCCAGGAGGAGACGGAAAGGGATGAAGTTTCTGTTATTATAACAAAAGCCCCCTGCGTATTATTAAAGGGAAATCATTTTCCCGACGTATGCGTTCCGGTACCGGAGAAATGCAAAAAGTGCGGCGCCTGTCTGAAACCGGGCTGTCCGGCGCTGACAAAAAAAGAGGATGGAAGTATCGCCATCGATGCTACGATGTGCAATGGATGCGGACTTTGCATGCAGCTTTGTCCTTTTGACGCGATTGCAAAAGAGCCGAAATAATACAAAATTTGCCTGGGAGGAAAAGCGGATATGATAACAAAAAGCATTATGATAGTGGGGGTCGGCGGTCAGGGGACGCTCCTCACAAGCCGGATTCTCGGCGGGATCATGCAGGAAGCGGGATATGACGTAAAATTATCGGAAGTGCATGGAATGGCGCAGAGAGGCGGAAGCGTAGTAACTTTTGTGCGGTATGGGGAAATGGTAGCGGAACCGATCGTGGAGGAGGGTCAGGCGGATGTCCTGATCGCCTTTGAGCGGCTGGAAGCTTTGCGGTATGCCCATTTTTTAAAAAAGGACGGGGTTCTGATCGTCAACGATTGGAGAATCGATCCGATTACGGTTGTAACGGGAGCTGCGGAGTACCCGGAGAATATTATCGATGAACTTGGCAGGAAACATAAGGTTTATGCCATTGATGCTATGAAAGAGGCTCTTGCGCTTGGAAATTCCAAAACGTTTAATGTAATTGTGCTTGGGGCGGCGGCAAAGCATATGGATTTTGCGAAGGAAGACTGGCTGAAAGTAATTGAAAAAACAGTTCCTTCGAAAACGGTGGAAATAAACCAAAAGGCATTTCTTGTCGGATATGAAAGCTAGGGAACGGGAGAGGCAAATACGATGATTTGGAATGAAACGAAAGAATGTATGAGCAGGGATGAAAAAATAGTATTGCAGAGCGCCAGGCTTGTAAAAACGGTGGACAGGGTGTATCATAACGTGCCGTTTTACAGGAAGAAGATGCAGAGCATCGGCATTGAGCCGGGAGATATACGCGGAGTGGAAGACCTTCATATTCTGCCGTTTACTACGAAAGCGGATCTGAGGGATAATTATCCTTTCGGGCTCTTTGCGGTGCCGCAGTCGGAGATTGTCAGGGTGCATGCGTCCAGCGGCACCACAGGGAAAGCCACAGTCGTAGGATATACAAGGAAGGATCTGGAGATTTGGAGCGAATGCGTGGCAAGGGCGCTTATTATGGCCGGCGTCACGAGAAACGATATTATACAGGTAGCTTATGGCTACGGCCTTTTTACCGGAGGGCTTGGAGCCCACGGAGGAGCGGAGAAGCTGGGAGCCACAGTAGTTCCTATGTCAACGGGCAACACAAAGAAATTAACGACGATGATGGTGGATTTCGGAGTGACGGCGATTGCCTGTACGCCTTCTTATCTGCTCCATATTGCGGAAACATTGGAAGAAAGCGGGGAAATAGATAAGATACGTTTAAAAACGGCGGTTTGCGGCGCGGAGCCATGGACGGAAAATATGCGCCGGCAGATGGAAGAGAGGCTTCACATACATGCACATGATATATACGGGCTGTCAGAGGTTATGGGGCCGGGCGTAGCCTGCGATTGTGAATTCCACCAGGGCCTCCATGTTTATGACGATCATTTCCTGCCGGAAATCATCCAGCCGGATACGCTGGAAGCAGTGGAAGATGGGGAGACGGGAGAACTGGTATTTACAACGATTACCAAAGAGGGGCTTCCCCTCCTGCGTTACCGGACGAGGGATCTGACAAGCATTACTTATGAAACCTGCGAGTGCGGCAGGACGCTTCCGAGAATCAGCAGATTCAAGGGCCGCTCCGATGATATGCTGATCATCAGAGGCGTGAATGTATTCCCGTCGCAGATAGAATCCGCTCTGCTGGAAATGGGAGAGACAACGCCGCATTATATGATGATCGTGGACCGCGTCAATAACCTGGATACGCTGGAAGTACAGGTGGAAGTAGGCGAGAACTTCTTTTCCGATGAGATCAGGGAACTGGAAAAACTGACAAAGAAAATTTCCCATGTATTGCAGCAGGCGATCGGACTTGCAGTTAAAGTGAAACTGGTGGAACCCAAAAGCATCGAACGGAGCATGGGAAAAGCCGTGCATGTTATCGATAAGAGGCATCTGGTATAAAGAAGGGCGCAGGAAGCGCGGATAGGAGAATCGCATGTATATGAAACAATTATCGGTTTTTATGGAGAACAGGGAAGGCAGGCTGGAAGAGGTTCTTGCCGTCCTGAAAAATAATAAGGTCAATATTGCATCCTTAAGCCTTGCGGACACCAATGAATTTGGAATACTGCGTATGCTTGTCAATAAGCCGGAGGCGGCATATAATGCGCTGAAGAGTAATGGTTTTTCTTCCAGGCTGACGGATGTGCTTGCCGTGAGACTGTCCCATAGGGTAGGAATGCTTCAGGAACTGCTGGAAGCGATCTGTGAAGTACATATCAATATCGAATATATGTATGCCCTCTCTACGGGCGGGGATGATGCTTCCATGGTATTGAAAACTTCCGATTTGGAAACGACGGAAAAGACATTGCGGGATAAAGGAGTAGAAATTATAACTCCTGAAGAAATAGGGCTTGACTTTGATTAAAAAGGAAGGTATAATGGCATAGTTCGTGGATCGAAGGACAACACTTTAAAAGCGGGTGTTGTCCTTTTTGGCGAAAGATGAGACGCAGCGGTTAATAATGGAGAGAAGTGCATTTTGAAAGGATGGAACGGAAATTTAATGGAAAAGGTAGAAAACAGAGATAGCGCAGAACATTTGGAGAGCATGGAAAATAAGGTCAGCTATAGGGATTCGGCGATAGATGAAAGGATTATAAAAGCAGTGGAGGAAATGGGATTTGAAACGATGACGCCGATTCAGGAGCAGGCGATTCCTGTGATGTTAGAAGGGAGGGACCTGATCGGGCAGGCCCAGACAGGCACGGGAAAGACGGCGGCTTTCGGAATTCCGATTATCCAGAAGATCGACCCGGAGGAAAAAGGGTTACAGGCGATCATACTTTGCCCGACGAGGGAACTGGCCATACAGGCGGCGGAAGAAATCAGGCGGTTTGCCAAATATATGCACGATGTGAAAGTGCTGCCCGTATACGGCGGACAGGATATATCAAGGCAGATCCGGGCGCTGTCCAAAGGAGTGCAGGTGGTAGTGGGTACTCCTGGAAGGGTTATGGACCATATGCGCCGCCATACATTAAAGACGAGTAAAGTGAGAATTGTCGTGCTGGACGAAGCGGATGAGATGCTGAATATGGGATTCCGGGAAGATATCGAGACGATCCTGAAGGATATGCCGGAAGAACGGCAGACAGCCCTTTTTTCGGCTACGATGCCAAGGCCGATTCTGGAAATTACAAAGGAATACCAGAAGGAGGACGCAGAGTATATCAGAGTCACGCCAAAAGAAGTAACGATTCCCCTGATCAAACAGGCATATTACCAAGTACAGCGCAAGGATAAGGAAGAGGTTCTTACGCGGCTGATCGATTACTATCATCCGAAGCGTTCCCTTATCTTCTGTAATACAAAAAGGATGGTAGACGAACTGGCAGAACACCTGAAGGACAGGGGATACCAGGCGGAAGGGCTGCACGGGGATTTGAGCCAGGGCCAGAGGGATACGGTTATGAATTTATTCCGTGGCGGAAGGATGGATATTCTGATTGCTACTGACGTAGCGGCGAGAGGCATCGATGTGGACGACGTGGAAGCGGTATTTAACTACGACGTGCCGGATGATATCGAATATTACGTCCATAGGATAGGCCGTACCGGAAGGGCGGGAAAAACAGGCCGTTCTTTTACCTTAGTAGTCGGAAGGGAAATGTATAAAATAAGGGATATCGAACGGGTATGCCATACGAAGATCAGGGAGAGGAATATACCGTCTGCGGCGGACATCACTTCTGTAAAAGCAGAAAAGGTTTTAGGGGAAGCGATCGACACCATACAGAATAAGAATCTGGATACGGCGATGGATTTTCTTAGGGAAAAGCTGGTGGACAGCGAATATACGGCTTTAGAACTTGCGGCAGCGTTCATGCGGATGAAAATGGGCGATGATATCAAGGATATTAAGGTGGAGAAATTCAATCCAAAAGATCTTGTGTTCGGAAAGGGCGGACGCCGTCGCGGGAAACGCGGGGGAAGAGGGTCTTCTTCCGGCAGATCCGCAGAGAAAGAGAAAGGCGCGAATAAAGCGCGCGGTTCCGAGAAGGATAAGGGCGGCAAAAGAAAAGGAAATGAAAAAGACAGGAGCGTCAGCAAGGGAAAATCCGGCGAAAAGGATAAGAGCAGGCAGACCAGGGATTTTGGTGAAATGTTTATAGAAAAAAGCCGTAGGCGCAGACGCAGATAGAGGAATGTTGTGAAAGTTTTTCTGTAAAGGCAAAGAAGGCGATATGCCTTCAAGCAGTATGGAGGGACGAAATGAGCGGTGCAGATAACGAATTAGAGCATAAGAAAAAGAAAAAAAAGAGCAGCAGCGCAAAGAATAAAATGAAGAAAAAGGGAAAAAAGATGTCTGCTGCGGAGAGGAAAAGAAGGCGCAGGAGGTCGAGAAGGCGAATCGTCATATTGGAATGGACGTTAGTTGCCTGTGGCGTTCTTATGCTGGCGGGGGCAGGGGGGTATGTCATTTGGAATCTTCCTTCCCTCAAATTGAGCAGGGAATTGAGCGCCGGAATGGAGTATACGCAGGAAGAATCTTATGATGCGGCGATAGAGGCGTATGAGAATGCGCTGAAGATTGATTCCACATCGGTAGAAGCATACCGGTGCATGGCAGGCGCATATCTCGATATGGAAGAAGAAGCCCGGGCGAAGCAAGTTTTATTTGACGGATGGGAAAATACGCAGGATGAGGGTCTGTTGGAATATTATTGTACTGTAATCCTGAACGAGGCGGTGGATGAGATCAACAGAGACGCCATAAATCCTGGAACAATAGAAAAGATTGCGGATGTGCTGGAACAAAATGCTTTAAAGGAAGAAGCGGCGGAGTTACTGGATACGGCTTGCAGCCGTTGGCTGGAAGGCGCGGACACAACGGAATTTGATTTCCGTTCTTATGAGCAGATAATGAACAGGCTTATTTCTCTTTCTCATGCTGCCGGAATGGAGAATGTACGGGATCTTGTTTCCAGGTTCGGGTGGCTGGGCGCAGAAGAGTTGAAAGTACCTATGGAATATGTGGATACTTATCTGGCGGTTCTGGAAAATGCCAATGCTTTGTCGGAAACGGCAGAGAGAAGCGAGATGATAGCATGCCTTCATAAAATAAAAGAGGTTCAGGCAGAATTTGAAGGTCTTTTCCGGGAGTTTGATGCGGGAAACTATGAAGCGGCGAAAGATTTCCTTGTGAAAGATTCTTATCTTCAGATCAGGGATGCCTTCATCCACGGGACGATGGAGTACTGGGAAGGGGCGACTTATATTCCGGTGAGCCGTGAATACGTAACCATAAAGTGGAAGGACGGAAAATGCAGTTTTGCATTTCCTGATTATGATGATAATGAAAATACGGCGGGAATTATTACCGTATGGGGGAATGAAATGCTGGATAACGGGGTACAGCGTTCCAGCATCACTTATGAACCGGCAAAAGAAGGGGATAATTATTATCCCCATACGGAATATATTATCAGTTATATGTGCAGTAATGTACAGAAAGAAAGGTCTTTTGACTATGAGATGAATTATCATTTTGAGACAAGGGTATTAACGGAGGAAGGAATGACAACGACAATGATCGGCGACTGGGGCGGCCCTTACCAGTGGCAGAAAACATATTAGGGACAAGGCGGATAATGGATGCACCATTATTCGCCTAAGTCATTTTTAACGGAAACTTCGGTTTTTCTTTCATAACAGGAAAAGGCCGCGTCTACAAAGGATGCTTCCAGTTTTGGGGTTATGAGGCTGATTACGGGGACAAGAACGAGCCCGGCAATCATCGCAAAAGCGCCGGCATTGATCGGCGACTGGAGCAGAAGCGGAAAATGACTGCGGAAAAGCATATTGCATGTCATAAAGCCGGAGCCGAAAATAAAGCTGGCCCATGCGGCCGAAGCGGTCGTCTTTTTCCAGTAGAGCCCATATAAGAAAGGAGCCAGGAAAGCGCCTGCAAGCGCGCCCCAGGAGACGCCCATAAGCTGGGCGATAAAAGTAATATTGCCTTTATACTGTATAATAGCGATTATGACGGAAAGGGCGATAAATACGACGATCAGGATGCGGATAATAAGGAGCTGCTTCTTTTCGTCCATATCTTTTATAATATGTCCTTTTAAAAAGTCAATGGTCAAGGTGGAGCTGGAGGCCATGACAAGGGAAGACAGGGTGGACATGGAGGCGGATAATACGAGGATGACCACCAGACCGATCAACGCCGGCGAAAGATTGGAGATCATAGCCGGGATGATAGCATCATATCCTTCGGAAGCGATATCCACGCTGCCGGAATATAAGCGTCCGAAACCGCCGAGAAAATAGCAGCCTCCGGAAACAACGACCGCGAATAGAGTGGAGATGATCGTTCCTTTGGAGATTGCTTTCTCACTTTTGATGGCATAAAATTTCTGTACCATCTGGGGCAGTCCCCAAGTGCCGAGAGAGGTGAGGATTACTACGCCCAGAAGGTTCAACGGATCGGGGCCGAAAAAGGAGGCGAATACGCCGGGCTGTGAGGAAACCGACTGGTCGGATACCATGGCGAGGCGGTTCAAAGCCTCCAGGAAACCGCCGTTGGATTTCAGGACGGCGAGAATCACCGTAGCGATACCGAACAGCATGATAATTCCTTGCAGGAAATCGTTGATCGCGGTGGCCATATATCCTCCGGCAATGACATAAATGCCGGTCAGGACAGCCATAATAATGATGCAGACCGTATAATCGATGTTGAATGCCATGCCGAACAGCCGTGACAGGCCGTTATAAAGGGAGGCGGTATATGGGATCAGGAATAGGAAAACAATTACGGAAGCTCCAAGTTTTAATCCGTCGTTGTGGAACCGCCGCCCGAAAAACTCGGGCATGGTCGCGCTGTTCAGGTGCTGTGTCATAATGCGCGTGCGCCTGCCCAGAATGACCCATGCCAGCATGGAGCCGACCAATGCGTTTCCGATGCCGATCCATGTGGAAGCGATACCGTACTTCCAGCCGAACTGGCCGGCATAGCCTACGAAGATAACGGCGGAAAAGTAGGAAGTACCGTAGGCAAAAGCGGTCAGCCAGGGGCCTACGGAGCGCCCTCCCAGCACGAAGCCGTTCACATCCGTTGCATGTTTGCGGCAGTAAAAGCCGATAGCGATCATAACGGAAAAAAAGATAACCAGCATTGCAAATTTCAGTATCATAGTAATCCTCCATATTCTGCTCTCTTTTTTTAGATTTATCCGCGGTTCTGTGCCGCTACAAGGCTGTCGCCGCAATATTTTTCCCTGAGTTTCGGCTTTTCAATCTTGCCGGTAGGATTTCTTGGAATGTCGGCAAAAATGATCTTATGCGGACGTTTATAGCGCGGGAGCTTACGGCAGAAATTGTTGATTTCTTCTTCCGTGCAGGACGTGCCGGGTTTCCGTTCAATGATGGCGGCAGTAATTTCCCCGAGGCGCCGGTCAGGAAGCCCGATAACCGCCACGTCATGAATGGCATTGTAGTTGCGGAGAAAATCTTCGATCTGGACAGGATAAATATTTTCTCCGCCGCTGATGATCACATCTTTTTTACGGTCTACCAGGAAAATAAAACCTTCTTCGTCTTCCTGGGCCATGTCGCCGGTATAAAGCCAGCCGTCTTTGGAAAGGACTTCCGCAGTGGCCTGTTCGTCGTTATAGTAACAGGTCATGACGCCGGGGCCTCTGACCGCCAATTCGCCGACTTCGCCTTTGGCGACGGTTTGCCTTTGTTCATCCACGATCTTGGTTTCCCAGCCATAACCGGCTTTTCCGATGGCTCCTACTTTGTGGATGTTTTCCACTCCGAGATGGACGCAGCCGGGGCCGATGGATTCGCTCAGGCCGTAGTTGGTATCATAAGCGTGATGCGGGAAATAGTTTTTCCAGTGTCTGATCATGCTGGGAGGGACGGGCTGGGCGCCGATATGCATGAGACGCCATTGGGAAAGCTCGTAATCCTCCAGTTTTATTGTTCCGTTGTCCAGAGCCTCCAGGATATCCTGCGCCCATGGGACGAGCAGCCATACAATCGTGCATTTTTCCTTGGAAACGGCATCCAGGATATACTCCGGCTTTGTCCCTTTTAACAGGACGGCTTTTCCGCCGGAAAGAAGGGAACCAAACCAATGCATTTTGGCTCCTGTATGGTATAAAGGAGGAATGCACAGAAAAATGTCATCTTTCGTCTGTCCATGGTGGTTCTGTTCCACCAGGCAGGAATGCATCAGGCTCTCGTGGTTATGTAAAATAGCTTTCGGAAAGCCGGTAGTGCCGGAAGAAAAATAGATGGCGGCATCGTCCCGGTCAGTCAGCGGGACAAAAGGAGACTGGCTGGAGCAGTTGGCGGTTAAGGAATTGTAATCCTCCGCAAAAGTGGGGCAGTTATCCCCCACATAAAGGAGCAGTTTATTTTTGGTGATGGAATCCGCAATTTCCTCCACCCGGCCGATAAACTCCGGGCCGAATACCAATATATGGACTTCCGCAAGGTTGACACAGTATTCGATTTCTTCCGGCGTATAACGGAAATTAAGAGGAACGGCGAGGGCGCCGGTTTTTAAAATGCCGAAATAGATCGGCAGCCATTCCAGGCAGTTCATGAGCAGAATGGCTACTTTGTCCCCTTTTTTGATTCCTTTTCCGAGAAGAAGGTTGGCAAAGCGGTTTGCTTTTTCATTGAATACGTTCCATGTGATCTCCCGCCGGTAGTGGGAGAGGGGGCTGGGTTCCATCAGTTCATATTCTTTCCATGTGACGCGGCGTATTTCCTTTACTTCCGGGTTGATCTCTACGAGACAGATGTCGTCGCCCCATTTTTTGCAGTTTTCTTCTAATAAGTTTGTAATTGGCATATTGTTGCTTCTCCGTTTTCGTACAAAATTTTTCGCGCTTTAACGCATTGCGCTAATAAAGTAAATAATACAATAATTGGATGGGAAAGTCAATGGATTTCCGTAATTGGATCAAGCAGTTCAGCAATGGAACTGTGCCATGTACAGGCGGTAATAATAGCCTTTCCTTTCCATTAGTGCTTTCGGTGATCCCTGTTCCAGAATTTTTCCATCGTCAATATAAAAGATGCGGTCTGCCTTTTGGATCGTGGAGAGCCGGTGGGCTACAACGAAAGAGGTCCGCCCTTTTAAAAGGGTCTCGATTCCTGCTTGGACTAAAAGCTCTGTTTTCGTATCGATGCTGGAAGTCGCTTCATCCAAGATAAGTATTTTCGGATCGGAGACCATCGTTCGGGCAAAGGCCAGAAGCTGCTTCTGCCCGGCGGAAAGCCCTCCTCCCCGCTCGGATAATTCCGTATCGTATCCCTTTTCCAGCTTCATAATAAAATCATGGGCGTTTACCGCTTTGGCGGCGCGGATGATTTCATCTTCCGAAGCATCCAGTTTTCCATAGAGGATATTATCCCGGATCGTGCCGGAAAAAAGGAAATTGTCCTGTGTCATAATTCCCATCTGTGTGCGGAGGCTTTCAATGCTCACTTTTTTGACATCATGGCCATCTACGAACACGTTGCCTTTCTGGACATCATAAAATCGGCTGATAAGATTGACAATGGTCGTCTTGCCTGCGCCGGTAGGACCCACTAGGGCGATGGTTTCACCTGGGGCGATGCAAAAACTGACATCGTCCAGAACGTCGATATTTCCGTCATAGGAGAAGGTGACATGTTCAAAACGCACTTCTCCCGTAATGGGAGGAATGGCAGCCACATCCTGTGCATCTGTGATACCTGACTGTGCATCCATGATTTCAAAAACCCGTTCCGCGCCTGAAATATTGGTAATGAGCTGGGTATAAAAGTTGCTCAGGTTCATGATCGGGTGCCAGAACATGGAGATATAAGTGCCAAAAGCGATAAAAGTGCCGATGGAAACTTGATCGGTTCCGAGAATGATAATGCCCGTAAAATAAAGCATGACAGTGCCGATTCCCCAGCAGAAATCAATGACGGATCCAAAGGCATCATTGAGCCGTACTGCGGAAACAAAGGAGTCGTGATGTTCCTGTACCAGTTCATGGAATGTCTGTCTGGTTTCTTCTTCCGCATGGAAGCTTTGGATAATCCGCATGCCCGAAAAATCTTCGTGGACAAAAGCATTCAGGTTAGAAGCTTTTTTCCGGTGGATCTGCCACCGCTTATGGGAGTAGACCTGTATCAGCCAGAGACAGATCGCCATGATCGGGGTGCTGACAAGGGAGGCGGCGGCTAAAACCGGATTTTTAGCGAACATAATAACGGCCACGGCGCAAACGGTGATGAAGTCAGGGATCAGAGTCGTCACGCAGTTGGACAGGACATCTTTCAAGGAATTGATATCTCCGATGATACGGGAAAGAATCTTTCCGGTAGGGCGGCTGTCAAAAAAGCGGAAGTCCAGGGTTTGGATGTGGGTATACAGTTCCTGGCGGATGGTTACCAGAATGTTGTTGCATACCTTGGCCATAACGTACATGTGGATTTTAATTCCTGCTACCATAAGAATATTTAAGAGCAGGGAGAATCCGATCAGCTTCCATAAGCCCTCCTGATTGCCGGCGGATATGAAACGATCGACGGCTTCTTCCATAATCAGCGGATTGAGCAAGGATACTGTGACACAGAAAGCCATGATCAACAGAACAAAAAGGATTTCTTTCTTGTATACCATCAGATAGGAGAGAAGCCGGAACAACGTTTTTAGTTTACCGGTTTCGGAAGACTGTTCATCTATTTTATAAGAATTAACGGGCATGGTTTTCACCTCCTTGATATTGGGCGGCATAGGTTTCATAGTAAAGGCCCTTTTGGGCCATTAATGAGGCATGGGTTCCCCGCTCATGGATCGATCCGTTTTCCAGGACGATGATTTCATCGGCATGCATGACGGAACTGATGCGGTGGGCGATGATGATTTTCGTCGTATGATCCAGCGTACGAAGAGTATCCTGGATCATTTGCTCCGTTTCCATGTCGAGTGCGGAAGTGGAGTCATCGAGGACAAGGATCGGATTCTTTTTGGCAAGGGCCCTGGCGATGCTGATGCGCTGTTTCTGCCCGCCGGAAAGCCCGACGCCTCTTTCGCCGATTACGGTGTCATATTGTTTTTCCATATTCTCAATAAAATCGCTTGCCTGTGCTTTCCTGGAAGCATGTCTCACGGCGGAAGCGTCTAATTGGCCGCGTTTCCCCAGTTTTACGTTTTCCATAATGGTGTCTGAGAAAAGGAACACGTCTTGGGTGACGAGCGAGATATTGCTTCGGAGCTGTTTCAGGCTCATGTCTTTTACATCAATGCCATCAACGAGGATAGAACCCTGTGTGGCATCGTAGAACCGCTCCAAGAGATGGACGATGGAGCTTTTTCCTGCCCCGGTAGCGCCCATGATGCCGATCGTGCATCCCTTCTCCACCGTAAAGGAAATATCGTGCAGAATCTCATAAGGAACGGACGCGCCTTCATCTGATTTGGAAAAGGAAACGTGGGAAAATTCGATTTTCCCATGAATGTGTTCTGGGGAAATAGGGCATTCTTTCTCAATAATGCTTGGCTTTTCCGCATATATTTTATTCAGCTTGCGGTTGGATGCCACGGCGGAGGAAAAACTGTTGGTCAGCCAGCCAAGCATTTCCATGGGCCAGACAATGTTCATCGAATATTCAACAAAAGCGCCTAGCGCGCCGAGGGAAAGTCCTCCCTCCATAACCAGCCGGCCTCCCAAAAGCAGAATAATAAGAGGCAGTAGTTTGCTGATCAAGGAAAGATAGGGATAATAGGCCACAAAAATTTTGGACTGCCTCAT
Organism: Lachnospiraceae bacterium; assembly: GCA_021772075.1. Classification (GTDB taxonomy): domain Bacteria; phylum Bacillota; class Clostridia; order Lachnospirales; family Lachnospiraceae; genus Kineothrix. Next base: position 89,355 of record JAETNQ010000003.1, on the reverse strand, counting down.
ATTCAGGTCATAATACTTTTTATTGTGGGAAAGAAATTTCCCGATTTCAAATTTTTCACGGGCAAAGGCTTTGACGGTACGTACGCCGGCAAGGTTTTCCTCGGCTATTGTGTTGAGGGCGGCAGTTTCCTCGCTGATAGACTCGTAGACGGAATCCAGCTTCCGTTCCATGACGATGGCGGTCAGCCCGGCGGCAAACATGGCCGCCGTTGGAATCAACGCAAGGCGTGCATCCAGGCGGTACATGCAGAAGAGAACGATGGAAGTATGTACGATCACTTCGATCATCAGCATTCCAACGAAGGTGATGCCGTCGCCGATACGGTCGATGTCGTCTTTAATGCGTGCCATTAATTCCCCGGTATTCGTGCGGTCAAAAAAATCGGCGCTTAAGGACTGGATATGGTCGAACAAATGGCGGCGCATTTTTGCTGTAATTTTAATACCCGTAGCGTCGAAGGTATATTCCTTTACATATTGGAAGATACAGCGGCCGATGCCAATACCAAGAATTCCGGCAAGAAGATATTTCAATTGGTATGTTTTTCCTCCCACAATGACCTCATCAATGATCCGCTTGGTCAGCTGGGGCGATGTCAGATCCAGGGATACGCTGACCACGATGGACAAAATAGCGAAAAGGTAAGGAAATTTATATTCATATAGGTAAGCAGATAATTTTTTTGGCTGCATAATATTCCTCCTGTAAGATAGAAAAGAACCGGTCTGGCGGTAATTTAGGGCAAATAAAAAGCGGTTCCCGTAAAAGAACCGCTTCCGTCGTCAAAAGTATGCGGGGAATGCCGCTAAGCGACATCGTTTGCATCAGTCGCCGATTTGTATTTACCAATCAGCAGATTGGCAAATAGTATCCTTTTTGCAAAAGGCATGCGCTTTGGCATTGGCTATCGATGTACTGGAGGCAGTTCGAAATATGGGGTGATACGGCTTTAAGGTGTAATAGAAATTGTTATAGCAGTAAAAGTTCATCATCATAATTCTTGCCTCCTTTCTTTCGTTTTTATGAGTTCATTGCCGCACTTGCAAATAACACGGCTTGTATTTTGGATGTTCGTTTTCAAACGTATTCTTAGCATACGCTTTATGGAAAGGGATGTCAACTGTATTTTTTCTGAAGTTGCAGAATCATAGTTTTTTCAGGTAATAATGCTCCAAAGCCTGGATCATCTGGTAAAGCGCCATGGCGATGACGCAGAGGATCATGATGGATGTGATTACCATGTTGAGCTGGAAGACCTGCGACCCATAAATGATCAAATACCCGAGTCCCCTGCGGGCGGCGAGGAATTCGCCGATAATAACGCCTACTAAGGCAAGGCCGATATTTACCTTCATATTGCTGAGAATCGTGGGAATGGATCCCGGAAGCACCACTTTTATGAAAGCGTTTCTTTTGCTGCCGCCCAGCGTATAGATCAGCTTGATCTTTTCTTCGTCCACCTGCCGGAACCCGGTATACAAGTTAATGATGGATCCGAAGATGGCGACAGAAATCCCTGCTACAATAATGGTATTTATTCCTGTTCCCAGCCATACAATGAATAATGGGGCAAGAGCGGATTTCGGAAGACTGTTCAGAACGACCAGATATGGTTCCAGAATTTCGGAGCATTTTGAGGAATACCATAGAAGGGTGGCGGATAACATTCCGATCAGAAAAACAAGCAGGAAGCTTGCGACGGTTTCCAGCAGAGTAATTCCCGTATTCGTGAAAAAGGTGCCATCCTTTACCATATTCCAAAAGCATAAAACAACCCGGCTCGGGCTGCTGAAAAAGAATGCATCGATATAACCCATATGGGCGGAAAACTCCCAGACGGCGAGAAAAAAGGCAAAAATCAGAAACCGGACGGCGATCACGAGGCGGTGGTGGCGCAGCTGTGCGTATTCGTATTTTTCCTGGTTACTCAGAGGCTGGCCGGGCGATTTGCGGGAGTTGTATATAGTTTTCATCAGAAATCTCCTTCCATAATTGATTAAAATATCCCTGGTATTCCGGGGCGTTCCGGGAAGCGAGAGGGGAATTGCCGGAAATGGTCAGGTGAATCGGAATGTCGCATTTGATGCGGGCGGGACGTTTGCTGAGAACGAGAATGCGGTCGGCAAGACTGATGGCCTCCGAGAGATCGTGGGTTACAAGGATTGCCGTTTTTTTTGTGGAACGTATAATATTGCAGATATCGGAGGAAACGGAAAGCCTTGTCTGGTAATCCAGGGCGCTGAACGGTTCATCCAGCAGAAGAATATCCGGATCAAGGAGGAGGGTGCGTATGAGCGCGGCGCGCTGTTTCATTCCTCCTGACAGTTCTCCGGGCTTTTTGTCTTTGAATTTATACAGTCCGTAATCTTTGAGAAGTTCCAAAGCCCGTTCTTTTTTTTCGGGAGTAAGCTGGCGGTTTATTTCCAGTCCCAGAATAACGTTGCGGTAAATGGTGCGCCATTCGAAAAGATGGTCGTGCTGGAGCATATATCCGATTCTGGGACAGCACCGCTTTTCCGGATTTTCTTCCGGCGCGGATGCAAAATGGATTTCTCCGCTTTCCGGTGGAATCAGGCCGGCGATGATGGATAGAAGAGTGGATTTTCCGCAGCCGGAAGGACCGACGATTGCCAGAAATTCTCCTTTTTTTACACGGAAGGATATATGGGATAAGGCATCGGTTTCGCCTTTTGGGCTGTGGTAGGAATAGCAGATATCATTCAATTCTAATATCGGGTTTGTCATAAGATTCCTCCAACTTCATATATGTTCATTATATGATGAGGGAAGAAAAATGGTGTGAATTGTAATAATTAAGCGAAGGGTTTCTCTGTCCGCAGCAGGGAAACCGGTATGCGAAAGCCGATTTCCGTACGGCAGCCGTGGAAAAGATTGAAAAAGCTAAAAAAATATGGTAGTATCTAATATCAGATTGGATGGATTTGGAGGATGATATCATGGCACAGCTTTGGGGCGGGCGCTTTACGAAGGAAACGGACCAGTTAGTGTATAATTTTAACGCATCTATTTCTTTTGACAGAAAATTATTTGAAGAGGATATCGAAGGCAGTATAGCCCACGTGGTAATGCTGGAAAAGCAGGGCATTTTATCGGAAGAGGAAAAAAATGCGATTGTCAAGGGGCTGGCCGGGATCCGGGAGGATGTAAAAAACGGGAAGCTGGAGATTACGGAAGAATATGAAGATATCCATAGCTTTGTGGAGGCAAACCTGATAGAGAGGATTGGGGATGCAGGGAAAAAACTGCATACGGGAAGGAGCCGCAATGACCAAGTAGCTTTGGATATGAAGCTATATATAAGGAAAGAGATTATTCATGTGGCAGAGGAGCTGGAGGAACTGCTGGGGGTATTGCTCGAAGTGATGGAAGGGAACCTGGATACTTATATGCCGGGCTTTACCCATCTGCAGAAAGCGCAGCCCGTTACGCTGGCTCATCATATGGGGGCGTATTTCGAGATGTTCCACAGGGATCATTTGAGGATGAGGGATATTTATGCAAGGATGAATTACTGCCCTCTTGGAGCCGGGGCGCTGGCAGGGACAACCTATCCGCTGGATCGGAGGTATACGGCATCTCTGCTCGGATTTGAGGGGCCTTCTTTAAACAGCATGGATTCCGTAGCGGACAGGGATTATATTATTGAGTTCCTTTCCGCTTTATCCACAGTCATGATGCATTTAAGCAGATTTTGTGAAGAAGTCATCATATGGAATTCCAATGAATATCATTTTGTAGAGATCGATGATGCCTATTCGACAGGCAGCAGTATTATGCCCCAGAAAAAAAATCCCGATATTGCGGAGCTGGTCCGCGGAAAAACCGGGAGGGTATATGGGGCGCTGACAGCGATTCTTACGGTGATGAAAGGGATTCCGCTGGCGTATAATAAAGATATGCAGGAGGACAAGGAACTCACTTTTGATGCGGTCGATACGGTAAAAGGATGCATCGCATTGTTTACCGGAATGCTGCGGACGATGAAATTCCATAAAGAAGCGATGGCAGCAAGCGCTATGAACGGTTTCACGAACGCTACGGATGCGGCGGATTATCTGGTGGGAAAAGGAGTTCCTTTCCGGGATGCCCATGGAATCATAGGGCGGCTTGTTTTGTACTGCATTGATAAGAATACTCGTATCGATGCTCTGGCGATGGACGAGTGGAAGGCGATCAGCCCGGTATTTGAAGCAGATATTTATGACGCCATAAGTTTGAAAAGCTGCGTGGAGCGGCGGCTGACAATCGGCGCGCCCGGCAGGAAAGCGATGGAAGATGTGATCCGTATTTATAAAGAATATTTAGAGAACAGCTGGCTGAAAGAACGATATTACTAAAAAAGGAAGAAAGATGAGGAGCGTACGATGAGCGGAAAATTAAAAGTAGGTATTTTAGGCGGAACCGGCATGGTAGGGCAGAGGTTTATTTCCTTGCTGGAGAACCATCCCTGGTTTGAAGTGACGACGATCGCGGCAAGCCCCCGTTCTGCGGGAAGGACTTATGCCGAAGCGGTGGAGGGCAGATGGAAAATGACGTCGCCCATGCCGGAGGCGGTAAAAGATCTTGTGGTGATGAATGTAAACGAAGTGGAAAAGGTAGCCGCACAGGTGGATTTTGTATTCAGCGCGGTGGATATGACAAAGGAAGAAATCAAGAAGATAGAGGAGGAGTATGCCAGGACGGAAACTCCTGTGGTATCGAATAACAGCGCGCACAGATGGACAGAAGATGTGCCTATGGTCGTGCCGGAAATTAATCCAGGACATATGAAAGTCATTGATTTCCAGAAAAAGAGGTTAGGAACCCAAAGAGGATTTGTGGCCGTCAAACCGAATTGTTCCATCCAGAGTTATGCGCCGGTTCTTACCGCGTGGAAGGAGTTTGAACCGTACGAAGTGGTGGCGACGACTTACCAGGCGATCTCAGGGGCAGGAAAGACATTCCAGGACTGGCCGGAGATGGAAGGGAATATTATTCCGTATATCGGAGGGGAAGAAGAAAAAAGCGAAAAAGAACCTTTGCGGATTTGGGGAGAGATCAAGGACGGAGTAATCGTGCCGGCTGCAACCCCGGTCATTACCTGCCAATGTATCCGCGTACCGGTTTTGAACGGCCATACGGCAGCGGTTTTCGTGAAATTCAGGAAAAAAGCATCAAAGGAAGAATTAATCGCAAAGCTGACTCAGTTTAAGGGAGTCCCCCAGGAACTGGGACTGCCGAGCGCGCCCGGACAGTTTATCCAATATCTGGAAGAGGATAACCGTCCTCAGGTGAGCCTGGATGTGGACTATGAAAGAGGAATGGGCATCAGCGTGGGACGGCTGAGGGAGGACAGCGTTTATGATTGGAAATTCGTAGGCCTTTCCCACAATACGGTCCGGGGAGCAGCCGGAGGAGCGGTGCTTTGTGCGGAATTGTTAAAAGCACAGGGATATATTACGAAAAAATAAAAGTCGGAGGACTTATGAAGAAGGGCGGCTGGAAATGGATTTATGGAATACAGCGGGCAAAGAATTGAGCAATGATGAAAAGATGTTCCAAATGATATACGATATGTCAGACAGCGCATTTTTGTATGCCGATTTTAAGGAAAAAACGGTAAAGACGGCAGGCAGCTGGAATAAGTTTTTTGATGTGGAACTGCGTACATCGGAGGAACTGGAAAAAATCGGTTATTGCGTGGAAGAAGAATATGCGCCACAATTTAAAGAATTCTTATTTCCGGAGAAAAAAGGAATCCGGAGAGGAAACTTGACAGTACGCCTTCGGGACGGAAGAACCTGGCTGGAATGCGAAGCCGCAGTCATATACGATAAAAAAGGCAGCCCCAGGGATAAAGTCCTGCGTTTTGAAGATATTACGAAATTCAAAAGGCAGCATGAGGAACTGGTTTATTTGGCCTATTATGATATACTGACAGGGTTATATAACAGAAATTATTTTGTACAGCTTTTGGGGAAATTTTTACAAAAGGCGGAAATGGAAGAAAAGACAGTCGATGTTATGTTTATCGATATTGATGATTTTCACAGAATCAATGATGGATTGGGAATCGTCATAGGGGACGAAATTGTCCAGCAGTTCGGGCAGTATTTATCTTCTTTTGGCAGAAGGGATCTTGTCGTATCGCATTTTAACAGCGATATCTATTGTCTTGCGATATACGGATCAAACGGAACGGAAGAGGCGGGGCGGATCTATCAGGCGATGAAAGAGCGAATAGAAAAACCGTTTGTATTAAGCAGCGGGCAGGAGCTTTTTATTACTGCAGGCGTAGGAGTAGCATCTTATCCGGAGGCGGCGAAAAACGCCTTGGAGCTTATTAATTGCGCCGAAATCGTGATGCTGAAAGGAAAAGCGAGGGGAAAAGGTTCGATCCAATATTTTGATAAAGCGATCCTGAAGGATTTCCTGCAGGATATCGATATAGAAAACAAATTAAAAGAGGCCGTTTTCCAGCAGAATTTTACGATTGCTTTCCAGCCGCAGTAGAACGTGGGTGATGGAAGAGAGCATCCGTATTTTTTCCGGGTGGAAGAAGAAATACCATCCATCCCTGATCCTGGCATTAAATATTTCTGCGATTCAATATAAGCGGAAGGATTTCGTGGACAGTCTGATGAGAGTGTTGGAAAAATACGGAGTATCCCCTTCCGAAGTGGAATTGGAAATTACAGAGAGCATTCTGATCGATGATCTGGAAGAAGTGACGAATAAGCTGCTCGTTTTAAAAGAATACGGTTTCAGGATTTCGTTGGATGATTTTGGGACAGGATATTCTTCCCTTTCTTATTTGAAAGGGCTCCCTATCGATACGCTGAAGATTGATAAGTCTTTTATTGATACGGTGATTTCGGATGATAACACGAAAATTATTACGGAATCCATCATTTATATGGTGAAGAGACTCGGTTACGAAACGGTGGCGGAAGGCGTGGAGACAGAGGAGCAGTTTGAATATTTAAAATCCATCGAGTGCGACAATATCCAGGGGTATTTTCTGGGCAGGCCCATGCCGCCTGAACAAATGGAAAAATTATTAAAAGAGACGGCAGGATAGAGGAAGGCTTTACATGAAATGGAAAAGAATTTATATATAGCGGAAAAACCGAGCGTAGCCAGGGAGTTCGCGAAAGCTCTGAAATTGAATATGGGCAACAGGGACGGCTATATGGAATCCGAAGAAGCGGTGATCACTTGGTGTGTAGGGCATCTGGTGACGATGAGCTATCCGGAAGCGTACGATGAAAAATACAAAAGGTGGTCGTTATCCACGCTTCCCTTTATCCCGGATGAATTCAAGTACGAAGTGATAGAGAATGTAAAAAAGCAGTTTGGAATCGTGAGCGGGCTTTTAAATCGTCCCGATGTAGGAACAATCTATGTATGTACGGACTCCGGGCGGGAAGGGGAATATATTTACCGGCTGGTGGAGCGCCAGGCAGGGGTGAAAGGAAAAAAACGAAAGCGTGTCTGGATCGATTCCCAGACGGAAGAGGAAATACTAAGGGGGATACGTGAAGCCAAGGATCTGGAAGAATATGACAACCTTGGCGCAGCCGCTTATTTGAGGGCCAAAGAAGATTATCTGATGGGAATTAACTTTTCCCGTGTACTTACCCTGAAATACGGCGGTTCCATTAAAAGCTACCTGAAGACGGACCGGGCGGTGATTTCGGTAGGACGGGTCATGACCTGTGTGCTGGGAATGGTGGTGAACAGGGAGAGGGAGATCAGGGAATTTGTCAAGACTCCTTTTTACAAAGTGTCCGCAAGGGTGGAAACGGGGGGGAAGGAGTTCGATTGCGAATGGAAAGCGGCGGAAGGGACGAAATATTATTCTTCCCCGCTGTTATATAAGGAAAATGGGTTTAAAGAGAGGAAGACGGCGGAGGAGCTGATCGCCTGTCTGCAGCAGGAACCGCTGTCAGCGCCTGTGCTCGAGGCGGCAGAGAAGAAAAAGGAAACAAAGAATCCTCCGCTTTTGTATAATTTAGCGGAACTGCAAAACGACTGCTCCAAATATTTTAAGATAAGCCCGGATGAAACATTGCGCATCGTGCAGGAATTATATGAAAAGAAAATGACGACTTATCCGAGAACCGATGCCAGGGTACTGTCCAGCGCGGTAGCAAAGGAAATTTATAAAAATATAAGCGGATTAAGAAATTATTCCCAGACGGCGGCGCTTGCCGATGAAGTGCTGCAAAACCAGGCATATAAAAATATGGCGAAAACAAGATATGTAAATGATAAGCAGATCACGGACCACTATGCCATTATTCCTACCGGGCAGGGATTAGGGAATTTGAACGGACTGGATCAGACAGCGGCAAAGGTTTATGAAATCATCGTCCGGCGTTTTTTGAGTATTTTCTATCCTGCAGCCGTATACCGGAAGATATCCCTTCGGATCGGAATAAAGGAAGAGAAGTTTTTTGCTAATTTTAAGATCCTGGAGGAAGAGGGGTATTTAAAAGCGGCAGGTTTTTCTTTTGCAAAAAAGAAAGAAGAAAAGGAAAAAGAGGATGGGGAAAACGGAACGCCGGATACAAAGGATCCTGAATTGGCAGCGATGATCCAGCAGATGAAAAAAGGAATGGTTTTTGCTTTAAAAGGAATGGAAATCAAGGAGGGGGAAACATCGCCGCCCAAACGTTATAATTCAGGAACAATGATACTGACGATGGAAAATGCCGGCCAGTTTATTGAGGACGAGGAACTCCGCGCCCAGATCAAAGGAAGCGGGATCGGCACTTCTGCTACGAGGGCCGAAATATTAAAAAAGCTGGTAAACATTAAATATTTGGCTTTGAATAAAAAAACTCAGATCATCACGCCTACTCTGATGGGGGAAATGATATACGATGTAGTGGCCGGTTCTATCAAGCCTTTGCTCGATCCGGCCCTGACAGCGAGCTGGGAAAAGGGGCTGACGCTGGTAGCGGAAGGGAATATTACGGAAAAAGAGTATATGGCGAAGCTGGATGATTTTGTAAGCAGACGGACAAATATCGTAAAACAGATGGGAAACCAAGGTTTCTTATTCCAGCAGTTCGATCGTGCGGCCCAAAATTATAAAAAGTAGATGAGGGAGGAGAAGGAAATGGAACAGTGGAAAGTGGAGCATTTATATTCGTTGTCGGAAACGATAGCAGCGAAGATCTTTGAAGGGGCGGAATATCCATGGGAGGTGCTGGCGAAGATCAAAGATTTTATCGTGGAACTGGGGAAAAGCCTTCCAGAAGAACTCTATGAGAAAAGAGGGGAAAACATATGGGTGGCAAAGTCGGCAAAAATATTTCCAAGCGCATATATCAACGGGCCGGCCATTATCGATGAAGATGCCGAGGTACGCCATTGCGCTTTTATCAGGGGAAGCGCGGTCGTCGGGAAAGGGGCGGTGGTAGGAAACTCCACGGAATTGAAAAATGTGATTCTTTTTAATAAAGTCCAGGTACCCCATTATAATTACGTGGGTGACAGCATACTTGGATACAAGGCGCACATGGGGGCCGGTTCCATTACTTCTAATGTAAAAAGCGATAAAACGCTGGTGTCCGTAAAATTTCGGGAAGAATGTCTGGAAACAGGGCTTAAAAAATTCGGGGCGATGCTTGGGGACCATGTGGAAGTGGGATGCAATTCCGTTTTGAATCCGGGTACGGTGGTCGGAAAAGGAGCCAGCATATATCCAACCTCTTCGGTCAGAGGGTATGTGCCGGAAAACAGCATTTATAAAAAAGAAGGAGAGATTGCTGCAAGAAGGTAAAAAATCGCGGAATTAGCAATATAATTTGAAAATATACTGGATTTTTTGCAGAAAATATGCGAAAATAAGAATTGCGGTTATGGTTATGTTAAAAAGTGCGCGGATGCGCACGTAGGCTGCCAATCTGGCGGTTGGCGCCGATAAAATTCACAAGTTACATATTGAAAGGAGTTTTCACATGATTTATTCAAAGGAAGTTGAAGAAATGTGTACAGTAGCACAGGGTGTAAACCACGGCTGTGCGCCTATCCCGGAAGAAGCGAAATGGGTAAAGGCCAAAGAAGTCAAAGATATTTCCGGCTTAACGCATGGTATAGGCTGGTGCGCGCCTCAGCAGGGCGCTTGCAAGCTGACATTGAATGTGAAGGAAGGCATCATCCAGGAAGCGCTGGTTGAGACGATCGGATGCTCCGGCATGACACATTCCGCAGCTATGGCATCTGAGATTTTACCAGGAAGAACAGTGATGGAAGCATTGAATACAGACCTTGTATGCGATGCGATCAATACTGCCATGAGGGAATTGTTCTTACAGATCGTATACGGAAGAAGCCAGAGCGCATTTTCGGAAGACGGACTTCCGGTAGGCGCAGGCCTTGAAGATCTGGGCAAAGGGCTTAGAAGCCAGGTTGGTACCATGTACGGTACGTTGAAGAAGGGTCCCCGTTATCTTGAAATGGCTGAAGGATATGTAACAGGCATCGCATTGGATGCAGATGACCAGATTATCGGCTATCAGTTCGTAAGCCTCGGCAAAATGACAGATTTCATCAAAAAGGGCGACGATCCGAACACAGCATGGGAGAAAGCTAAGGGCCAGTACGGCCGCGTGGCAGATGCTGTTAAGATTATTGATCCGAGAGAAGAATAAGGAGGACTTGGAAGATGGCGTTATTTGAATCATATGAAAGAAGAATTGATAAGATTAATTCCGTGTTGAACAGCTACGGAATCTCTTCGCTTGAAGAAGCGGAGAAAATTACAAAAGATGCCGGCCTTAATGTGTATGACCAGGTAAAAGGCATCCAGCCTATCTGCTTTGAGAATGCATGCTGGGCTTATATTGTCGGCGCTGCGATCGCAATTAAAAAAGACTGCAGGAAAGCGGCGGACGCTGCCGCTGCAATCGGCGAAGGCCTTCAGGCTTTCTGCATTCCGGGTTCCGTTGCGGATACGCGTAAAGTAGGGCTTGGACACGGCAATCTTGGAAAGATGCTTTTGGAAGAAGAGACAGAGTGCTTCTGCTTCCTGGCAGGACATGAATCCTTTGCGGCTGCAGAGGGGGCGATCGGCATCGCTGAGAAAGCAAATAAAGTACGCCAGAAACCTTTAAGAGTTATTCTGAACGGCCTTGGAAAGGATGCAGCCCAGGTTATTTCCAGAATTAACGGATTTACCTTTGTTGAGACAGAATATGATCCTTACACCAATACGGTAAAGGAAGTTTATAGAAAATCCTATTCCGAAGGGCTTCGTGCAAAAGTAAACTGCTACGGCGCTAACGACGTGTGCGAAGGCGTTGCGATTATGCATAAGGAAGGCGTGGATGTTTCCATCACTGGCAACTCCACCAACCCGACGAGGTTCCAGCATCCTGTCGCAGGTACATACAAGAAAGAATGCATCGAACAGGGCAAGAAATACTTCTCCGTTGCTTCCGGCGGCGGCACAGGACGTACGCTCCACCCGGATAACATGGCGGCAGGTCCTGCTTCTTATGGTATGACGGATACGATGGGGCGTATGCATTCCGATGCACAGTTTGCAGGTTCTTCCTCCGTACCCGCCCACGTGGAGATGATGGGTCTGATCGGCGCAGGAAATAACCCGATGGTTGGTATGACTGTGGCTGTAGCCGTTTCCATCGAGGAAGCCAGCAAAGCAGGGAAATTTTAATTGAATCATATGAAATACAGCAAAAATAACATATAAAGAAAGAGAAAACGCCATAATTCTTATGAATTGTGGCGTTTTTGGAATTATTTTGTGCTTAATGCAATCCTCTTAATATCACCTTAATATTGCAATTTCCCGGAATTATGACATTTTATCAGTTCACTATTGCTATTGCAGACTCTTTTTAGTACAATAAAGCAGATAAACTTTTTGGGCTGCCATAGATGTTGGAAGGAGTAGGCAAAATGAAAAAGGCAATGAATCAATCTCTTATAACTCTTGTTTTGAACGGAATTTCTATTTTATCGCTTATTTTTATGGTTCTTTCTTTGCTCAGTTACAGTTATGCGAATAAGGAACTGAGAGAGGCCAGTGAAGAAAGGTTTGAACTGACTTATAATGCGAATCGTTTTATGGATGGTTCCGCTTATTTGACGAATGAAGTAAGAGCCTTTGCGGCAACAGGCAAACAGGAATATTACGATAATTACTGGAATGAAATTAATAATTTGAAGAACAGGGATCTGGGAGTGGCGGCCATGCAGGAAATCGGCATTACCCCTGAAGAGCAGGAGATGATAGACGCTATGTCTTCGCTTTCCAATGAACTTGTTCCCTTGGAGGAACAGGCGATGGAAAACGTACAGGCGGGAAAGAGGGAAGAAGCCATAAATTATGTTTATGGAGAAGATTACAGTAATTCCATTGCAAAAATTAATTCACTGAAGGAACAGTTTTTATCGACATTAGATGCGAGGACGAGGGAAAAAGTGGATGTTCTGACGCGGAAAACAGACTTTATCAGCACAACGATATTTGCGGCGCTGATGATTGTGGGCATTATGCAAATCATCAGTATGGTATTTATCAGAAGGAAAGTGTTAAGGCCGGTCATCGCAGTGAAAGACCAGATGGGGGAAATTTCCCAAGGAAATCTTTCGGCGGAATTCTCGCTGCAGCCAGATACTTCGGAAATCGGAATGCTGGTGGAATCTATCCATGAAACGAAAAGGGAATTAAAAAAATATATTGATGATATCGATTCTAAGTTAAGCCAGATGGCTCAGGGAAAAATGGATCTGACGATCGACAGCAGTTATAGGGGGGAATTCGTCCCTATCCAGAATGCGATGGGACAGATCCTGGATTCTCTTAACGAGGCTCTTTCCCAGATAAATTATATATCGGGACAGGTATCGAAGAAATCAAAGACGATGGCATCCGATGCGGAAGTCCTGTCCGAAGGGGCAATACAGCAGGCATCTGCGGTACAGGAATTATCTGCAAGCATCCAGGAACTGTCAGGCCAGGTTGACCGCACTTCATCTGATGCGGAAGATGCGAGAAATTGTTCGACCGATGCGGCAAGGCGGCTGGATATCTGTAATAAGAAAATGGCGGATTTGAAGCTTGCCATGGAGGATATTTCAAAGGCATCCCAGGAGATTGGCGGTATTATTAAGACGATTGAAGATATATCGTTCCAGACCAATCTGCTTGCTCTGAACGCGGCTGTGGAAGCAGCCCGGGCTGGCGAGGCAGGCAAAGGCTTTGCCGTAGTAGCTGAGGAAGTAAAGAGCCTGGCAAATAAGAGTTCGGATTCTGCCCAGAATATTACGGAATTGATTGAAAATTCGATTATGATGATCCGGCAGGGAACCGCGTTATCGGAAGATACGACGCAGGCTCTGGAGGCAGGGGTCCAAGGCGCGCGAAGATCTACGGATCTGATGGGACGGATCGCGGATTCGGCGCTGCAGCAGTCGCAGTCCCTGCGGCAGCTGACTCTTGGCATGGAGCAAATATCGGAGGTAGTACAGACAAATGCTTCGACGGCGGAAAAGTCAGCGATGTCTGCCAGAGAACTTTACAATCATGCGGAAAGAATGAAAGTATCCGTCCGGCAGTTCAAGCTGCGCGGGCAGGCATGACAGTTGTAGTTCTTATGGTTTTGCGGCAGCATGGATTCCATGAATGATGAAAATATGAAATTGGGAAAGGGTATGGCTGGAAAAATGACAAAGAAAGAATTTCAGGAAATGCTAAAAGAATATCCTGTCTATCTCGATGGGGCGACCGGATCCAATCTTTTAAAGAGAGGAATGCCGGCAGGGGTCTGTCCGGAGGAATGGATTCTGGAGCATCGGGAAGTATTGCTGGGGCTGCAAAAGGAGTTTATAGAAGCGGGCAGCAATATTATTTATGCCCCTACCTTTTCTGCGAATGCCGTAAAATTGAAGGAGTATGGGCTGGAAGATAAAATTGGACGGATGAACCAGGAGCTGGTTGCTATTTCCAAGGAGGCGGCAGGGGATCAGTGCCTGGTTGCCGGAGATCTGACTATGACTGGGGAACAGCTGGCACCTATAGGAACCATGGATTTTGAAGAATTGGTCGAAATATACAAAGAACAGATCGGTTATTTGGTTCAAGCGGGGGCGGATCTTCTGGTCGTGGAGACAATGATGAGCCTTCAGGAGAGCAGAGCCGCTTTGATCGCGGCGAAAGAATGCTGCGATCTGCCGGTGATGGTGACAATGACCTTTGAAGCGGATGGAAGGACTTTATATGGTACGGATGCAAAAACGGCGGCAGTGGTGCTGGAAAGTTTGGGCGCGTGTGCGGTAGGGGCAAACTGTTCTACAGGACCGGATAAGATGGCAGATATCATACGGACTATGGCGGAAGCGGTGTCTATTCCGGTGATCGCCAAACCGAACGCCGGCCTTCCTTTTTTGGATGAGGAAGGAAATACGGTATATGATATGGGCAGCGAAGCTTTTGCAGAAGGAATGGCGCGGTTGGTGGAGGCAGGAGCTTCCGTTCTGGGCGGCTGCTGCGGTACGACGCCGGAATATATCAAAAAGCTTTGTGCGCGGACGAACCAGATGAGGATTGCCCGCAAAAAAAAGCCGGAAAAAAGGTTTTTGGCATCGGAAAGAAAAACTATAGAATTTGGTCTGGAAGGTCATTTCCTGATAATCGGAGAGCGGATCAATCCTACCGGAAAAAAGAAACTGCAGGGACAGTTGAGAGAGGGCAGCCTGGATATGGTTCTTCAGTTTGCGGAAGAGCAGGAAGCCTGCGGGGCGGAGATCCTCGATATTAACATGGGAATGAGCGGCATCGATGAAAAACAGATGATGCTAAAGGTTTTAGAGGAAGTATCCGGTGTAACTTCTTTGCCCCTTTCCATTGATTCCAGCCACGTCGATGTGCTGGAGGCGGCGTTGCGGAGATATCCTGGAAGGGCGCTGATCAACTCCATATCTTATGAAAAGGTCAAATTTGAACAACTGCTTCCCTTGGCTAAAAAATACGGCGCTATGTTTATCCTGCTTCCATTGTCGGACCAGGGGCTTCCGAAAGACTTGGATGAGAAAAAAGAGATTATCCGCAGGATAACGGAAAGGGCTGAGGAACTGGGAATGGACCGGCGGGATATTGTAGTGGATGGATTGGTGACGACTGTTGGAGCGAATCCGACAGCGGCGCTGGAAGCTCTGGAGACCATTCGTTATTGCAAGGAGATGGGATATGCCACGGTCTGCGGGCTGTCCAATATTTCTTTCGGCCTGCCGGGAAGAGGATATGTGAACGCGGCGTTTCTTACCATGGCGATTCAGGAAGGGCTTACGATGGCGATTGCGAATCCTTCCCAGGACTTGCTGGTGGGCAGCGCTTTCGCAGCAGATCTGTTATTAGCCAAAGAGAGTGCCGATATACGCTATATCAAACAGATGAACGGCAGGGAGGAACAGAAACGGCCGGATGGAGAAAGGAAAGAAGAAAAAAAGGAGACAAAAGAAGAGGATGCGGCATCGCTGGTACGGGAAGCCGTTTTAAAAGGAAATAGAAAAAGGATTGTGAATGATACAGGAGATGCGCTGGCCGGCGGAATGGAACCGGAAGAGATTTTAAACGATATTCTTCTTCCGGCGATCAACGAAGTAGGAGACTTGTTCGATAAAGGGAAATATTTCCTGCCTCAGCTGATTGCCAGCGCGGAGGCGATGAAATTAGCGATTGAATATTTAGAGCCGCTTTTGGAACGGAAGGGCGGCAAGAAGGAAATGCCGGCAGTCGTGATCGCAACCGTGGAAGGGGATATTCATGATATAGGAAAGAACCTTGTTGCCCTGATGCTGAAAAATTATGGATTTCGAATGATCGATCTGGGAAAGGACGTGCCGAAGGAAAAGATTATAGAAGCGGCAAAGGAACATCAAGCAGGGATTATTGCATTGTCCGCCCTTATGACAACGACGATGCAGGAGATGAAAAGCGTGGTGGATTATGCGAAGGAGCAGAAAGTGGACGCGAAAATCATGATAGGCGGCGCAGTCATTACCCAGGACTATGCGGATGAAATTGGCGCGGACGGTTACTCCAAAGATGCGGCTGGAGCGGTAAAACTGGCGAAACAGCTTCTGCATATGGAGAATGAATAAATGACAGAAAGGCGGGAAATAAGTATATGAATGGTGCGGATGCAATAGTAAAATGCTTGGAAAAAGAAGGGGTGGAGATTGTTTTCGGATATCCGGGGGTGGCGATCTGTCCTTTTTATAATAGCATATTGGATTCGGATATTCGAACGATACTGATCCGGACGGAACAGAATGCCGCCCACGCGGCCAGCGGCTTTACCCGCGTTTCGGGAAAGCCGGGCGTATGCGCGGTGACTTCCGGGCCTGGGGCAACCAATGTGATTACGGGGATTGCTACGGCTTTTGCGGACAGTATTCCTTTAATATGCATTACCGGACAGGTGAACAGCGAACTGATAGGCAGCGATGTTTTCCAGGAGGCGGATATAACGGGGGCTGTGGAATCTTTTGTGAAGTACAGCTATTTGGTCAAAGATGTGAACGATATTCCAAGGGTATTCAAAGAAGCGTTTCATATTGCGAATACCGGACGTAAGGGACCGGTGCTGATCGATGTCCCCATCGATATACAGAATGCGCCTGTTTCCAAATTCCATTATCCTGAAGAAATCAGCATGAGAACCTATAAACCTACAGTAAAAGGGAATATGGTCCAGATCAAAAAGGTCATTAAAGAACTGGAAAAGGCAAAGCGTCCCATCATATGCGCGGGGGGCGGAGTGCTTTTAAGCGATGCGGAAACAGAGCTCAGGGAATTCTCGGAAAAATATAAAATTCCTGTCGTTTCTACTATGATGGGAATCGGGGCGATGCCTACCAGGCATCCGATGTACTATGGAATGGTAGGGAATAATGGCAAGCCATGCGCCAACCGCGCTATGAACGAATCGGACCTGATCATTATGGTAGGGGCGAGGGTAGCCGACAGGGCGGTCAGCCAGCCGGACTTAATCACCAATAACAAGGTGCTGGTACATATGGATGTGGATCCGGCGGAAATCGGCAAAAACGTAGGCCCTCATATTCCCTTGGTGGGCGATGTCAAACATATTTTTGAAGATATTATGAACCAGGAAATCGTCTGCAGCCAGACAAGCTGTAATTATACGGAATGGATACATATTTTGGACGGTTACAGGGAGTCGATGGCGGTTATAAGGAAACCGGATAAGTCGTATGTAGATCCGGCGGGCTTTATTACGATGCTTTCCGATAAAATGGAAGAAGACGGCATTTATGTGGCGGATGTGGGACAGAACCAGATATGGTCCTGCGGGTATCATATTGTGAAAAAAGGACGTTTCTTGACTTCCGGGGGAATGGGAACGATGGGCTATTCCATTCCCGCCGCTATGGGGGCAAAGCTGGCAATGCCGGAGAAGCAAGTGGTGGCCGTGTGCGGGGACGGTTCTTTCCAGATGTCCATGATGGAACTGGCGACCATGCGCCAGCATGACGTGGCAGTGAAGATTGTCGTCCTGAAAAATAATTATCTCGGTATGGTGAGGGAGTTTCAGCATTATACTTACAAAGATCATTATTCCGTGGTGGATCTGTCTGGCAGCCCGGATCTGGAAAAGCTGTCGGCGGCTTATGACATGGATTTTCTTCGCCTTGAAAATATGGAGAAAGCGGAAGAGACGATTGGCAGGTTCCTGGAAGAAGACAAATCGATGCTGCTGGAATGCATCATCGATCCGATGGATCTGGTAAAGTAGGAGGACAAACAATGAAGAGAATATATTCCGTATTAGTAGAAAACCGTTCGGGCGTTCTCTGCAAGGTGGCCGGGCTTTTTTCAAGAAGATGCTTCAACATCGATTCTCTTGCGGTAGGCGAAACGGACGATCCGGCGGTCTCCTGTATGACGATTGTGAGCAGCGGGGATGAGCGGACCATCGAGCAGATCGAGAAGCAGCTGAACAAAAAGCTGGATGTGATTAAAGTCAAGACCTTTGATGAAAATAAGAGCATCAGCAGGGAACTGATGCTGGTCAAAGTAAAGTATAACCGGAGCAACCGCAGGGACATTATGGAGAACTGCGATATCATGAAAGCGCAGATCGTGGATATGTCCAAAAATATGATGATTATCCAGATTTGTGATGTGCCGGAGAGAATCCATTTGTTTCTTAAGATGCTGCAGTCCATCAGTATCGTGGAAGTGGCAAGGACAGGCACATTGGCGCTTCCTAAGTGTATTGACTTTTAAAGCGGCGCTTGATAAAATAATGGTCGGATGTTGAAAGGACGAACGGAGGAAACATATGCATAAAAAGGTATTTCAGCTTTTAGTAGACAACACGTCGGGCGTATTAAGCAGGATATCGGGTCTTTTTTCCAGGCGCGGTTATAATATTGAAAGCATTACGGCGGGGGGGACGGCAGACCCGAGGTACACAAGGATTACGATCGTGGCATCGGGAGATGATGAGATCCTGGACCAGATCGAGAAGCAGGTGGCAAAACTTGTGGATGTAAGGAATATCAAGGTTCTGGAGCCGGAAGACAGCGTATTCAGGGAATTGGTGCTGATTAAGGTAAGGGCTGCGGCAAAGGAAAGGCAGTCGGTGATTTCTGTAGCGGACATTTTCCGGGCGAAGATTATTGATGTCGCGCCGGAGAGCCTTACTGTGGAATTGACGGGGACGCAGTCAAAGATAGAAGCGTTTATCAGTCTGCTGGAGGGTTATGAAATACTGGAACTGGCAAGGACGGGAATTACCGGGCTTGGAAGGGGAATCGGCAACGTAACTTATCTGGAAGATTAGGATAAAAGTATAATAACCAAAACAGAGGAATATGGAGGAAAAAGAAATGGCGAATATCTATTATCAGGAAGATTGCAATCTTGCTATGCTGGAAGGGAAAACGATTGCCGTGATCGGTTATGGAAGCCAGGGACACGCACATGCGCTCAACGCGAAAGAGTCGGGATGCCATGTGATTATCGGACTTTACGAAGGCTCCAAATCCTGGGCCAAGGCGGAGGCGCAGGGATTTGAAGTATATACCGCAGCGGAAGCGGCGAAAAAAGCGGATATTATCATGATATTGATTAACGATGAGCTTCAGGCAAAGATGTACAAAGAATCCATTGAGCCGAACCTGGAGCCGGGGAACATGCTTATGTTTGCCCATGGATTTAATATTCATTTCGGACAGATTGTTCCTCCTGCGGATGTGGATGTAACAATGATCGCGCCGAAAGGCCCCGGCCATACGGTAAGAAGCGAATACCAGGCGGAGAAAGGAGTGCCTTGCCTCGTCGCTGTCCATCAGGACGCTACGGGGAAAGCCCTCGATATGGCGCTGGCATATGCGCTGGCTATTGGCGGAGCAAGGGCAGGGGTTTTGGAGACGACGTTCCGGACGGAAACAGAAACGGATTTGTTCGGCGAGCAGGCGGTTCTGTGCGGCGGCGTATGCGCGTTGATGCAGGCAGGGTTTGAAACGCTCGTAGAAGCTGGATATGATGCGAGAAATGCATATTTTGAATGTATTCATGAGATGAAATTGATCGTTGACCTTATTTACCAGTCGGGATTTGAAGGTATGAGATATTCCATTTCCAATACGGCGGAATATGGGGATTACATTACAGGACCGAAGATTATTACGGAAGAAACGAAAAAAACGATGAAAAAAATACTTTCCGATATTCAGGACGGCAGTTTTGCGAAGGATTTTCTGCTGGATATGTCCCCGGCGGGAGGGCAGGCCCATTTCAAGGCAATGAGGAAGCTGGCTGCGGAGCATCCTTCCGAAACAATCGGCAAAGATATCAGGAAGCTGTACAGCTGGAACAATGAGAATGAAAAACTGATCAATAATTAACGATGATCAAGACTATGCTGTCGGCTGGATCGGACAGGGAAGGGGATGGAGAGCGAAAAAACATTGCGCCTGAAAGCCGCAATGTTTTTTTGACATTTCATTGACTTTTTTTTTCATGCAAGATAATATATAAATAGCGGCTTTGATGTGGAATCGAATATATTCAAAGGGATTTACAAAAGCAATTTGCAAAAAGGAGAGAGTTACGTGTATATTAGAACCAGAAAATTTCTATGGATTAGTTTCAGCAGTTTAATTATTCTTAGCATTGCCGTATTTATTTGGATATCTGTTTCCATGACTCATAAAAGCGAGGCAGCGATCAGCGAGATCGGCAAGATATATATGTCGGAGATGAACGGTCAGATACAGCAGAAGTTTAAGGCGCTTATCGAGCTGCGGCTATCGCAGGTGGCGGGCATTGTCCAGCGTACTCCGCAAAGGGAGGATGGCTATAGCGAAGACATCCTGGAGGATCTTGCCTTAAATGCGAGCGTGCGTAATTTTACATATCTGGCTTTTTATGATGAAGAAGGCGGATGCCAAGTGATTTATGGCGAGCCTGTGGAGATCATTGATGAAGCGGAATTTATGAGGGTGTTGAAAGATAAACAGATGCACATTTCCAGCGCTTTTGATAAAGAAGGGGAAAAAGTGCTTTTGCTTGCGGCGGATGCAGAATACGACATGAGGTCGGGGAAAAAGAGTACCTGCCTGGTAGCCGGTATTGAAATGGAGACTTTGAATAAGGAGATGGTGCTGGAGGAAGACAGCTCCTTGGTGTATTCTCATATCATACGGAAAGACGGAAGTTATGTGATCAGGAATGGAAACGCATACCGGGAAAATTATTTTACGCGTATGAGGGAAATAATTGATGATAATAAAGGGAAAAACGCAGAAATATATGTATCGGAATTGAAAGATGCCATAGCGGAGGAAAAAGATTATTCCGCCTTGGTTTTGGCGGAGGGAACCAGCAGGAATTTGTATTGCTCTCCTTTGACGGGATGCGAATGGTATTTGATCAATGTCATGCCTTACGGAACACTGGACAATGTCATTATGAAACTGGGGAATGAGCGGGTCAATACGATGTTGGTGGGCTGCTGCTTTATCTTTGCGTTTTTGCTGATTATATTTATTTTATATTACAGGGCGTCCCAGCAGCAGATGAAATTGCTGAATGAAGCAAAAGAGGAAGCAGTGAGGGCGAATAAGGCAAAGAGCGAATTCCTTTCCAATATGAGCCATGATATCCGTACTCCGATGAATGGAATCGTCGGCATGACTGCGATCGCGCTAGCGAATATTGATGATAATGTCCGTATAAAGGATTGCCTGAAAAAGATTACATTGTCCAGCAAACATTTACTGGGGCTGATCAATGATGTTCTGGATATGTCGAAAATTGAAAACGGCAAGCTGTCCATTAACATGGAGTTGATCTCGCTGCGCGATGCTATGGCGAATCTCGTGAATATCGTGCGTCCGCAGATCAAAGAAAAGAACCAGCATTTTGATATTTTTATCCGGAATATTATAGCAGAAGACGTATATTGCGACAGTATAAGGCTGAATCAGATATTAATCAATCTTTTGTCCAATGCGATGAAATTTACACCTGCGGAAGGCAATATTAAAGTATACTTGTCCCAGGAGAATATCCCGGGGAATGAAACCCATGTAAGATGCCATTTCCGCGTAAAGGATAACGGGATGGGAATGACGCCGGAATTCCAGGAAAAGATTTTTGAAACTTTTTCCCGGGAAGATTCCACGCGGGTACAGAAAACGGAAGGCACCGGGCTTGGGATGGCGATTACAAAGTATATCGTGGACGCTATGAAAGGCACCATAGAATTAAAAAGCGAAAAAGGGAAAGGCAGTGAATTCCATATTGTGCTGGATCTGGAAAAGGCGGTGGTGCCTGAGGAAGAGATGCGTCTTCCGGCATGGCATATGCTGGTAGTGGATAATAATGAAGACCTTTGCCATAGCGCGGTTTCTGTATTAGAGGAGATCGGAGTGCAGGCGGAATGGGCGACCGATGGGCGGATAGCGATTGAAATGGTTGAAAAGTGCCATAATGAAAAGAGGGATTATGATATTGTCCTGCTGGATTGGAAAATGCCGGAGATGGACGGAGTGACGACGACCAGGGAGATCAGGGAACGGGTGGGGGATGAAGTCCCTATTCTGATCATTTCCGCTTATGACTGGGCAGATATTGAAGATGAGGCGAAAGCGGCGGGAGCCAATGGCTTTATTGCAAAGCCTTTGTTCAAATCCAACTTATATCTGGGGCTGATGCATTATGCAGAGAAAGAGGAAAAAGAAGCGGAAAATGAGAAAATAACCCAGATGGATTTTACAGGAAAGCGGATTTTGCTGGCAGAAGATAATGATTTGAACTGGGAGATTGCCAACGAGATATTATCGAGTGCAGGATTCAAGGTAGAATGGGCGGAAAACGGACAGGAATGTATAGAAAAATTTGAACAGTCCGAAATCGGGTTTTATGATGTAATATTGATGGATATCCGTATGCCCGTATTGGACGGTTATGGGGCGGCGAAAGCAATCCGTGCGTTAAACCGGGAAGACGCGGATCTGCCGATTCTTGCGATGACTGCGGACGCTTTTGCAGAAGATATCCAGCATTGCCTGGAATGCGGCATGAATGCGCATATAGCGAAACCGATCGACATAAATAATCTAATACAGCATTTACAGAAATATTTAGAAGCATAATACTGGTTGATATGTTATTTAAGGCCGGTTCCCTGAAAAGGAACCGGCTTTCTTGGAGGAAGCGCTGCAGGAGGAAAGGAGGCTGATCGTGCTGAAAAAAGGAAGGAAGCTGCTTGCCTTGGTAATTGCTGTCATTATATTGCTATCAGGGATATACTGCGTGGATTTTATTCATAAAAGCATTATTACGGAAAGCGCCAGCCACCTGGAAGAAATTTATACCCAGATTAACGCTTCCTTTACGGTTCTTGTTTCCAACAACTGGAATATGCTGGATGACTGGAAATATCATATCGGACATACTGCGAATGAATCGGAAGGAAAACTGCGGGAATTTTTAAGAAACGGGAAGGACAATTGGAATTTTACAGACTTTTATTTTATCGGGGAAAACGGAAATTATCGCTCGTTTCTTGGCGGGGAAGGATTTCTTGACCTTGGGCCTCAGCTGGAGACGCTGATAAAAGATGAAAAAAAGATTGTGGTGGAAGGCGCTTTATCCGACGGTTCGGTGTTGACCATATTTGCAATTCCGGTACAGAAGGCGGTGTATCATGATTTGGAATATTCCGCTATAGCGGTTGGTTATAATAGGACAGATTTGGAGAGGTCGCTGAATATTAAGGTGTTTGACCAGCAATCGGCTTATTATGTGCTTCGGCCGGATGGGAGAATTTTATTTACTACCCGTGACGGAAAAAACCAGCCGAGTAATTTCCTGAAGTACCTGATCAATAATGCAAAATTCATTGACAGCAGCGCGGAGCAGTTCAGTTCCGGCCTGGAGGAAGGGAAATCGGATATTATACGCTTTGAAATAATGGATACCGGCTATTATATGGTGTACCGGCCGATCGGGTTCCAGGACTGGCTGACGTTGTGGATTGTACCGGAATATATGGTAAATGCGAGCATGAACCATGTGCAGTTGGTAACAAGCATTATCTTTATTATCTTTTTTGCCATCATTTGCACTACGGAATTATTCTATTTGGTTTATCGCCGGAAAAAGGCGGTACAGGATAAGGATGTGGAGATCAGGTACAGGGAAAAACTGTTCGGGATGCTGACAAGCAATGTAGATGATATTTTTGTCATGTTTTCTGCTGATGATTTTACGGTAGAATATGTCAGCCCGAATATCGACAGGCTGCTGGGCGTGGGGATGGAAGAAGTCAAAGGAGATTTGCGGATTTTGGATGCCGCCGTTGTGGATAAAATGGCAATCGCCTCTGAGGATGTGTTAAGGAACATAGCGATGGGGGAAAGCTGGCAGGGCGACGGAGAGTTCATCCATTTGCGGACGGGGAAAAAGCATTGGTATCACCAGACGATACATTATACGTCGATCGAAGATAAAGATAAGTTTATTTTGGTTCTGTCCGACAGGACGAAAGAACGCAAGGCGAATCAGCGGCTGCAGCAGGCGCTGGATATTGCGCAAGGGGCGAATAAGGCAAAGAGCAACTTCCTCGCGAATATGTCCCATGACATGCGGACTCCCATGAATGCGGTGATCGGTTTTGCCACGCTTCTGGAAAAAGACGCGGAGCATCCCGACAGAGTAAAGGAATATGCACAAAAGATCATGGTTTCCAGCAATCATCTTCTTGACCTGATCAATAACGTGCTGGATATGGGAAAAATCGAGAGCGGAAAGACTTTCTTAAATTTATCGGAATTTAATTTCGCAGTGATGCTGGAGGAACTGAATACAGTAATTCTTCCCCAGGCCAGGGCAAAAAAACAGAAGTTTACCATCCGCACATATGGGTTGTACCAGGAACTGTTTGTTGGTGATAAAGTACGTATCAGCCAGATTTTGATGAATTTGCTGACGAATGCGGTTCAGTATACGCCGAAAGGCGGAGAGGTGGAACTGCACATCTACAATATGGAGCAAGTTACACAGAATTACGCAAGGCTTCGGTTTGAAGTAAGAGATACCGGGAACGGTATGAGCAAAGAATTTATGGAAACAGTATTTGACCCTTTTACACGGGAAGCGAATACGACAGCAAGCGGCATCCAGGGGACGGGACTCGGCCTTGCGATTACGAAGAATCTTGTGGATCTGATGGGCGGAACGATTTTTGTAGAGAGCGTGCAAGGCACAGGAAGTATTTTTACTATGGATCTGGAATTGAAGATATCCAGACAGACGGAAGGCGGGGATTTCTGGAAGAAACATGGCATATACAGTATGCTCGTTGTGGATAGGGATGAAGAGGTATGCGTCAATATCCAGAATCTCATGGCAGGAACAAGCGTATATGTGCAGTATGCCTTGAGCGGGTATGCGGCGCTCGATATGATTGAGAAAAAGCAAAAACAGAGGAATGGCTATAATCTGATTTTGCTGGCATGGAAAATAAAGGAAATAGACGGTATCGAGACAGCCAAGCGCATCCGTGAAAAGGTAGGAAGCCATATACCTATATTTATTCTGACAGAGTATGACTGGAGCGAAATAGAAGAAGAGGCAAGAGGGGTCGGAATCAATGCTTTTCTGCAGAAGCCTTTCTTTATTTCCAATTTCCGCCAAGTCATCGAACAGCTGGGAAACGGGGAAAATAATGACTGGAAAGAGGAAAAGAAGTATTCAGGGGACAACAAGTCGCTGTCCGGAATGAAGTTTCTTGTAGCTGAGGACAACACTATCAATGCGGAAATTATATCCGAACTTTTAAAGGCAGAAGGCGCGGACTGCGATATTGCAGAAAACGGGCAGATTGCAGTAGAAATGTTTAAAAAGTCAGAAAAAGGTTATTATCACATGATTTTAATGGATATCCAGATGCCTGTGCTGGATGGCTACGGGGCGGCAAGGGAAATCCGGGAATGCGCGCATCCTGAGGCACGGACAATACCGATTGCTGCCATGACGGCGAACGCCTTTGCAGAAGATGTAAAAAAGGCAATGGAAGCCGGCATGAATGCGCATATGTCAAAGCCGGTGAATATGGATCTTTTAAAATCCACGATTTTTCAACTGATATGAGAAAAAGAATGAATGCATAATGAAAAGGAGAAAATATGCGTAATATTGTACTTGTTGTAGACGACATGGAAATCAACCGTGAATTGCTGGCAGAAATATTAAGAGATGAATATGACGTGATCATGGTGGAAAACGGGAAACAGGCTTTGGAACATATGGAAGACCGGAATCAGGAGATCGCGGTTGTTCTGCTGGATCTGATCATGCCGGAAATGGACGGGTTTGAAGTTCTGAAGGCTATGAAGGAAAAAATGTGGATTGACAAGATTCCTGTTTTGGTTATCAGCGGGGAGTCTTCCATTAAAGTGGAACAAGACTGCTTTGACTATGGGGTTTCCGATTTTATCCATAAACCGTTTGACAATGCCCTCGTGAGAAAGCGGGTGGAAAATGTAGTAAGTCTTTTTCAGTACCAGAGGGAACTGGAACAGAAAGTGGCGGAGCAGACAAAGACTTTGCGCGAACAATATAAGCTGCTGAAAGTGCAGGCAGAGCGGTTAAAGCAAAGCAATGATAATATTATCGATGTGTTAGGCACGGTAGTGGAACATAGAAATCTGGAAAGCGGCGAACATGTAAGGCGTGTAAAAGGTTATACGAAGATTATGGCGGAGGAAATTGCAAAGGAATATCCGGAATATGGCCTGACGCCGGAGAAAATCGGAATTATCGTATCCGCCAGCGCGCTGCACGATTTGGGAAAGATCGCCATACCGGACAGCATTCTTTTAAAGCCCGGGAAGTTTACAAAGGAAGAGTTTGAATGCATGAAGGCCCATACCATCAAGGGATGCGAGATTGTCAGCAGCATCGAGGGCGTATGGGACGAGGAGTATGCGAAGATCGGTTATGAAATAAGTCGATATCATCATGAAAGATATGATGGGAGGGGGTATCCTGACGGATTGAAGGAAGATGAAATACCGATTTCGGCCCAGCTCGTTTCCGTGGCGGATGTTTATGACGCTTTGGTGAATGAAAGGGTATATAAGGACGCAATTCCGAAGGATAAGGCGTTTGAGATGATTATAAACGGGGAATGCGGCACTTTTTCCCCGAAGCTGATGGATTGTTTCCGAAAAGCGAGGGACAAATTTGAAAATCTGGCGGGGGACATTCCGGTGAAAGCGGAAAAGGAATAAAGGAGGAAAAAGAAAATGGGAATGACGATGACCCAGAAAATACTGGCAGCCCATGCGGGATTGGAAAAAGTGGAGGCAGGACAGCTCATTGAGGCGGATCTGGACTTGGTATTGGGAAATGATATTACCAGTCCGGTTGCCATTAAAGAAATGGAAAAAATGAATGTGGAGGGGGTTTTTGATAAAGATAAGATCGCCCTTGTGCCGGATCATTTTGTGCCGAATAAAGATATCAAATCTGCCGAACATTGCAAATGCGTGAGGGAATTCGCATACCGCAATGGAATCACTAATTATTTTGAAGTGGGGGAGATGGGGATTGAACATGCCCTTCTTCCGGAAAAAGGGCTTACTGTGGCAGGGGATGTGATTATCGGGGCCGATTCCCATACATGCACATACGGCGCTTTGGGTGCTTTCTCCACAGGAGTGGGAAGTACGGATATGGCGGCAGGCATGGCGACGGGAAAGGCATGGTTTAAAGTGCCTGGGGCAATCAAATTCCGCTTAATCGGGAAACCGGCCCAGTGGGTAAGCGGAAAGGATATTATCCTGCATATTATCGGCATGATCGGCGTGGATGGCGCTTTATATAAGTCTATGGAATTCGTGGGAGAAGGAATCAGCAACCTGACGATGGACGATCGTTTCACGATCGCGAATATGGCGATAGAAGCAGGAGGGAAGAACGGTATTTTCCCGGCGGACGATGCGGCGGTTGCTTATATGAAGGAGCATTCCAAAAAAAAATATACGATTTATGAAGCGGATGAGGATGCAGTATATGATGAAGAGTATACGATCGATTTAAGCATGCTCAGACCTACAATCGCATTTCCCCATCTTCCCGAGAACACGAAAACGGTGGATGAAATAGGGGAAGACATTAAGATCGACCAAGTGGTCATCGGTTCCTGTACCAACGGCCGGCTGGATGACCTGCGTATTGCGGCAAAGGTACTGGCTGGAAAGCATGTGGCAAAGGGCATGCGCTGCATTGTGATTCCCGCTACCCAGTCTATTTATATGCAGGCCATGGAAGAAGGGCTTTTGAAGACCTTTATAGAAGCGGGGGCGGTAGTAAGCACACCTACATGCGGCCCGTGCCTCGGCGGTTATATGGGGATTCTGGCGGAAGGAGAACGGTGTGTTTCCACGACGAACCGGAATTTTGTAGGGCGGATGGGCCATGTGAAATCAGAGATTTATCTGGCGAGTCCGGCGGTAGCAGCAGCAAGCGCGGTGGCTGGAAAGATTGCCTGCCCGTAAAAACGCGGTTCCAGGCGGAAATGTTTTTAACCAATATCAATGGCAGGGAGGAACCTATGAAATCAGCAAAAGGAACAGTATTTAAGTATGGTGATAATGTGGATACGGATGTCATTATTCCGGCGAGGTATTTGAATTCCTCGGATCCGGCGGAGCTTGCGCTCCACTGCATGGAGGATATTGACAAAGAATTCGTGCATCGGGTAAAGGCGGGGGATATTATCGTGGCGGATAAGAATTTTGGCTGCGGCTCTTCCAGGGAACACGCGCCTATCGCCATTAAGGCGGCGGGGGTAAGCTGCGTGATCGCGGAGACATTTGCAAGGATTTTTTACCGAAATGCGATCAATATCGGGCTTCCTATTGTGGAATGCCCGGAGGCGTCCCGGGGAATCGAAGCCGGTGACGAGGTGGAAGTGGATTTTGACAGCGGGGTCATTCAAAACATAACGAAAGGCACCCGGTTCCAGGGACAGGCATTTCCTGAATTTATGCAAAAAATCATTGCGGCAGAAGGGCTTGTGAATTATATTAACCATAAAAAATAGGAAAAACAGCGCAGAAATGGGATGGAAAATGAATATAGAAGAATTTTTCGGACAGTTGGATGAGTATTTCCAGAAGAATGAACTGGACCAGGTCGAACCCTATCTGACCAGGAACTTGGAAGAGGCAAAAGAGGCGGAGGATTATGCCGCTTATATTGCAGTGGGAAATGAGATGATAGGGTTCTACCGGAGCGTATCCGAATTCCGCAAGGCTTTTGATATTGCGGAAGACGTCCTGTTATTGATGGAGGAACTGCAGCTTGGGGGAAGCGAGCATTTTGCCACTACCTTGTTGAATACGGCCACCGCCTACCGTGCGGCCGGCAATGCGGAACAGGCGTACCAGTATTACTGCCAGGCGCTGCAGATTTATAACGGTCTTTTGCAGGAAGGAGATTACCGGTTTGCAGGGCTGTACAACAATATGAGCCTCCTGCTGGAACAGATGGGGAGGAATGAGGAAGCGGCAAAACTGTTGCAAAAGGCGCTTGGAATCGTGGAAAAACTGGAAGACAGCGGGGCGGAACAGGCCACTACTTTGACGAATCTTGCGCTGGTTTATTTTAAGATGGACCGGGTCGGAGAGGCGGCGGAAGCGTTGGAAAAGGCATTGCGTATTTTTGAGGAAGCGGGGGAAAACGGAGAAACGGATGCCCATTACAGCGCGGCGCTGGCAGGAGTGGGAGAAGCCTATTACCGTATGGGGGATTATGCCCCGGCGCTGGCATCTTATGAGAAAGCTTTGCTGGAAGTCGAAAAGCATTTTGGAAAAAATCAGAGTTATGCGGTGCTTTGTGAAAACTGTGCAGCCGTCTGCGACTGCCTTGCAGATGGGGAAAAGGCCCGGAAGTATAGGGAACAGGCACGGAATATCTATGAAAGGATCGGCTGAGACGGAACGGAATGGGAAAGAATGGAGAAATAAAAGGCCTGGAGTTATCCAGAAAATATTATGATACCTATGGAAAAGGAATGTTAGAGAAAAAGTTTCCGATGCTGGCAGGACGGGTGGCCGCAGGATTGGCAGGGCAGGGATCGGAATGCCTTGGCTTCGACGATGCGATTTCCAGGGATCATGACTATGGGCCGTCCTTCTGCCTGTGGCTGACGAGAGAGGATTATGAAAAATATGGACAGGCCATGGCGGAGGAATACCGGAAGCTGCCGAAAGATTTTGAAGGGATAAAGGGCAGGATGGAAAGCCTGCATGGAGGCGGAAGAATAGGCGTTCTTTGTATTCCGGATTTCTATTATGGCATATTGGGAACGGAGGATATTCCCAAAAGCAACAGGGAGTGGATGCGGCTGCAGGAATCGGCTCTCTGCACGGCGACCAACGGAGAGGTGTTTGAGGATCCGCTGGGAGAATTCAGCAGAATAAGAAACGGGCTGCTTCCCTGCTATCCGGAAGACGTGAGAATCAAGAAGATAGCGGCAAGAGCGGCTGTGATGGCTCAGTCCGGCCAGTACAATTATGCCCGCGCCATGAAACGGGGAGAAAAGGTGGCCGCAAAGCTGGCGCTGGCCGAATTTATGAAAAGCTCGATTTCCATGGTTTATCTTTTAAACAGGCGGTACACGCCTTTTTACAAATGGATGCGCCATGGGATGAAAGAACTTGCCATTTTATCCGAAATAGGGGATATCCTGGATCTTCTGGCAGGAATGGAGGATCAGTCCCCGGCATGGGAAGGCGCAGGGGAAACGGATTATTTGTATACGGTGAACGGGAAGGATAAGTGCGTTATTATTGTGGAGGCGGTCTGCAGCCTGGTCATCCAGGAACTGGCGGCCCAGGGGCTGACGGAAGAAGGGGATAATTTCTTGGAAAGCCATACGATGGCCTTGATGGAAAAGATTGAAGATCCTTATATCCGGTCTCTGCATGTGATGGAAGGGTAGGTATGCGGGAAAAAATAAAAAGAAATGATGTCTATTTGTTCCTGGTAATTGCTTTTGCTGCCTTTTTTCTTTTTTTCTGGCGAAGCTGCGCGGCCTCCGGCAGAGGAACTGCGGCTGTTGTGTCAAGAAACGGGGAGACGATCGGCAGCTATCCGTTACACACGGATGGGAGGATTGTCCTGACAGGCGACGGGGGAGGAAGAAACGTGCTGGTGATTCGGGACGGAGAGGCATATATGGAAGAGGCGGACTGCCCGGACAAGCTTTGCGTGAAACAGGGGCCGGTTGGAAAAAACGGGGAAAGCATCATTTGTCTTCCCCATAAGCTGGCGGTTCAGATCATCGGCGGGGAAACAGGGGAAGCGGACGTTTTGGCAAGGTGACGGAACAGGGAGGAAAAGGAATGAAAAATAAAATTGCATATATGGGTCTTTTCCTTTCCTTCGCCCTTATCCTGTCTTATGTGGAATCCCTGGTTCCTTTTTATTTTGGAGTTCCCGGAGTGAAACTGGGGCTGGCTAATCTGGCGGTGCTGCTCGCGCTCTATCGTTATGGATGGAAGGAGGCGCTGGCATTGAATCTGGCAAGAGTTTTTCTCTCCGGTTTTTTATTTGGAAACTTATTTATGGTGATGTACAGCCTGGCGGGGGCGGCGGGCAGTTTTATGGTGATGTGCCTGTTAAAAAGAGCGAAAGGGTTCAGCATAATAGGAGTCAGCATGGCGGGCGGCGTTTGCCATAATATCGGACAGATTCTGGTGGCGTATTTCGTAACGAGAACTGCAGGAGTCGCTTTTTATCTTCCGGTGCTTCTGGCAGCAGGGCTGGTTACCGGACTGCTCATCGGGCTGCTTGCCCGGGAAGCGGCCAAATATATGGGGAAGGAGTTTGTGAAAAATCTATGATCGCATATATGAAGGGAGAAATCGCAGACATTGCGGAGGATAATCTGATACTGGAAGTGAACAATATCGGATATAATATCCGGATTTCCGCAGGAACGGCCGGGCTTCTTCCGGGGATCGGGCAGGAAGTGAAAATATATACTTATACTTATGTGAAAGAGGACGCATTCTGGCTTTACGGTTTTTTGACAAGGGATGATCTGGAGATATTCCGCAGGCTGATTACGGTAAATGGAATCGGCCCGAAAGGGGGACAGGCGATTCTGTCGACAATGACGGCGGATGATCTGCGTTTTGCGATTCTTTCCGGTGATGCCAAAGCCATCGCCAAAGCGCCGGGAATCGGAGTAAAGACGGCGGAACGGGTCATTCTGGATCTGCGGGACAAGGTATCCTTGGAAGAGAGCTTTATGAGCCGGGGAGAAGGACAAAAAGCAGTTCGCGTGACAGGGGCGGAAACGGATACGGCCCGGAACGAAGCGGCAGAGGCGCTGACGGCGCTTGGCTATTCCCCGTCGGAGGCGCTGAAGGCGGTAAAAAGGGCGGGAGTGCTGGAAGGAATGGATACGGAGGAAATTTTGAAGCTGGCTTTGAAGCATATGAACGGCTGATAAAAAATATATGCCTGAAGCAACGGACAGAGGCATAGGAAGGGCATGTTATCGATATGGCAAAAAGAATGATAGAGACCGGGTTTACGGAAGAAGATGTGAAAATAGAGGGTTCCCTCCGTCCGAAGCGCCTGGAGGATTATATCGGACAGACAAAGGTGAAGGAGAACCTGAAGGTGTATATCGAGGCGGCAAAGCAGAGGAAAGACGCGTTGGACCATGTGCTTTTTTATGGCCCTCCGGGACTCGGAAAGACGACGCTTGCCGGCATTATCGCTTCCGAGATGGGCGTGAATATGAAGGTGACAAGCGGTCCCGCCATCGAGAAACCAGGAGAGATCGCCGCTATTTTAAACAATCTGCAGGAAGGAGATTTGTTGTTTGTAGACGAAATACACCGTCTGAACCGTCAGGTGGAAGAGGTTCTTTATCCGGCGATGGAGGATTACTGCATCGATATTATGATCGGAAAAGGAGCGTCAGCCCGTTCGATCCGGCTGGATCTTCCGAAATTCACATTGGTGGGCGCGACGACGAGGGCCGGCCTTTTAACCGCTCCTTTGAGGGATCGTTTTGGGGTGATCCACCGCCTTGAGTTTTATTCTGCGGAGGAACTGACGCTGATCATCCAGCATTCGGCAAAAGTCCTGGATGTGGAAATCGAAAAGGAAGGAGCGCAGGAACTGGCGAGAAGGAGCAGGGGGACGCCGCGCCTTGCCAACCGGATGTTGAAGCGGGTCAGGGATTTCGCGCAGATCAAATACGAAGGCGTGATCACGGAAGAGGTGGCCCGGATGGCTTTGGATCTGATGGAAGTGGATCGGATGGGGCTGGATCATATCGATCGAAATATATTGATTACGATTATCGATAAATTCAAAGGAGGGCCGGTGGGGCTGGATACGCTGGCAGCATCCATCGGGGAAGATGCCGGGACGCTGGAGGATGTATATGAACCGTTTTTGCTGAAAAACGGATTTTTAAACCGCACTCCGAAGGGAAGGGTAGCGACGGATCTGGCGTATCATCATTTAGGGCTTGAAATTCCTTCTTAATATCTATATAATAGATGTTGTATGGAAAAATGGAAGGAACAGCATATTTAGTGGAAGGATGTGATGGGGAGTGTCGGCTAAGACGGATACGGAAGTTATTATCGGCGGCAAGGTATTTACATTGAGCGGTTATGAAAGTGAAGAATATTTGCAGAAAGTAGCGTCTTATATTAATAATAAGATGGCGGAATACGGCAAGGTCGATAGTTTTCGGAGACAGCCTTCGGATACCCAGAGTGTTCTGCTCCAACTGAATATCGCGGATGATTATTTCAAGGCGAAAAAACAGATCAGCCTTTTGGAAGAGGAGATCCAAAGCAAAGAGCGGGAATTGTATGATTTGAAGCACGAATTGATCGCATCGCAGATCAAGCTGGAAAATACGGAAAAAAATGTAAAAAGCCTGCAGTCGGAAGTAAATGAAAGCGCAAAGAAAATAATTCGTATGGAGACGGAGCTGAAAGACTTTAAAGGAAATGGAAAGTAATTGGAGATAAAAGAAAGAAAAGGGCTGTCTTGCATAAGACAGCTCTTTACAATTAATAGAATGCTATGACATACGGGAGCGGATATGAAGAAAGTGGAATTGCTTGCGCCTGCAGGGAATTATGAAAGTTTTCTGGGGGCGGTACATGCCGGGGCCGACGCTGTTTATCTCGGGGGCGACAAATTCGGCGCAAGGGCATATGCGGACAATTTTACAGAGGAAGAAGTATGCCGGGCGGTAAGATATGCCCATATTTATGGGAGAAAGGTATACCTGACGGTGAATACCCTTGTAAAGGAACGGGAATTCCATGAGATATATTCTTACCTCCTTCCTTTTTATGAAGCAGGGCTGGACGGAGTGATCGTCCAGGATCTTGGGGTATTTCAGGCGGTCGGCCGATGGTTTCCGGCGCTTGCGAGGCATGTCAGCACGCAGATGGCGGTGACGGGTTTCCGGGGGGCGGAGTATTTGAAAGCCCTGGGCGCCGACCGGATCGTTCCGGCAAGGGAATTATCGCTGGCAGAGATAAAGGAAATAAAAGAAAAGACGGGTATAGAGATCGAAACGTTTATTCATGGGGCGGTCTGTTATTGCTATTCTGGCCAGTGCTTGTTCAGCAGCGTGATCGGAGGAAGAAGCGGGAACAGGGGAAGGTGCGCCCAGCCATGCCGGCTGCCTTATGGAATATCCCATGGATTTTCCGGTGCCGTATCCGGCTTGGGGCGGAAGGCAGGAAAGGATATGTACCCTTTAAGCCTTAAGGACATGTGTACGGTGGAACTGCTGGGAGAACTGATAGAGGCCGGCATCGATTCCCTGAAAATTGAAGGAAGAATGAAAAGCCCGGAATATGCCGCCGGCGTAACGGGAATCTACAGGAAGTATATCGACCGGTATTATGAAGATCCGGGGAATTACCGTGTGGAAGAGGAAGACCGGAAAAAACTGGAATCATTGTATATCCGAAGCGAAATCAGTCAAGGTTATTATTATAAGCATAACGGAAGGGATATGATATCCCTGGAAAATCCGGGATATACAGGAAGCGATGAAGGTTTGCTGGGACAAATCAGGAAAACTTATCTGGAAGGCGATTTCCGTTATCCTGTCCGAATGGATATAAGGCTGGTAAAAGGAGAAGAAACGGAGCTGGTTGTTACGGGGAGTGGCGTGCAGGCCGCGGCGAAGGGAGAGAAGCCGCAGGAGGCGCAGAAACAGCCGCTGACAGAGGAAGGAATCCGCAGGCAGCTTGGCAAATGCGGGAATACGGCATTTTACTTGGATGATTTGAGTATTTGGATGCCGGAGGATGTTTTTCTTCCGGTAAAACATATCAACGATCTGCGGCGGACGGCATTGGAACGTTTGGAAGAAGAGATCATCAGAAAAAACGGTTTTCGTTCCCTTTACGGAAGAAAAGCAAAGAAACCTGAGGAGGAAACGGAGCTTTATAAGAAACATTCGGAACATCATATTGCCGGTGGAAAGAAGGATGGAAAGGCAAAGATCCATGTGCTGGCGCTGACAAAGGAACAATGCGCCGCGACCATATCCTGCGGAGCGGAGCGGCTTTATGTGGATGCGGATCTTTGCATGGACAAGGAATGGATGAAGGAATGGAAGGATGCCGGAAGGAAAACGGAGCTTTATCTGGCCTTGCCCTATGTGATAAGGCAAAAAGATGACCTTTATTTAGATAAAATAGAATCTTTGCTTAGAGAATCCGTTTTTGAAGGAGTTCTGGCGCGCAACTTGGAGGAACTTCAATATATTAAGAATAGTTTTCAGGGGCTTCGGGATATAAAAATAGTTTCGGATGCCGGCCTTTATATTTGGAATGGAGAGGCTCTCCGGGTTCTTGGGAGGGATTGTAAGGAGGCGTATGTTCCGGTTGAATTGAATATCCATGAGCTGAAAGAACTGGCGGGCAAAGCGGGGGAGAGGGATCTGGCAATGTCCGTTTACGGAAGGGTTCCTATGATGATATCTGCTAACTGCGTTGCTGGCACGACGGAGGGCTGCCGTCGAAAGAAGAAAGGACAGAGGCAGGAGTTTGCCGCTTTGACAGACAGATACGGAAAGGTCTTTCCTGTATATTTAAATTGCGCGCATTGTTATAATGTGGTCTATAACTCTCTTCCGTTATCGCTTCACCAGAATACGGACAAAATAAAAGAGGCAGGAATTTCTACGTTCCGTCTGGATTTTACGGTAGAAGGAGAAGATGAGACAAAACAAATACTTCGTTTTTGGATGGAGGGCGGGGGAAATCTTTACAAGAATGTGCCTTATGCAGAGTATACAAAAGGCCATTTTAAGCGGGGAGCGGAATAATGGAACTGTACATTACAGAAATATCTAAATATGTCATTACGCTGTTAATGGCATTATATGCATATGAATCTTTCGCAGTATTCCGGTTTCAGGACGAAGAACGAAGAAGCGGGATTTATACACGGCAGAATTTTCTGATGCTGGCGGTTCATTTTTCCTGTTTTATGGCAATATGCTTTGAAACCGGAGATATGACCTATCTGTTTTTTTATATTTTCCAGCAGATCGTCCTGTTTGCCACGGTTATTTTGTTTCATATGATCTACCCGAGGGCGAACCGGCTGGCGGTGAACAATATGTGCATGCTTCTGGGTATCGGATTCGTCGTATTAACCCGGCTTTCTTATGAAAAAGCGGTAAAACAGTTTGTCATCGCGGTATGTTCGATCGTCGTGGCGATGGTAATTCCTTTTTTTATCCATAAGCTGAAATTTTTAAAAAAGCTGACATGGGTTTATGCCCTGGCAGGGATCGCGGCTCTGGCGGTCGTGCTCATACTGGGAGCGTATACGAACGGTTCGAAAATTTCCTATTCTGTCGGCGGGGTGACGTTCCAGCCGTCGGAATTCGTAAAGATCATTTTTGTTTTCTTTGTTGCCGGCGCCCTGCATGAATCCGCTTCATTTTTTGAAGTATTTACAACGGCGGTGGTGGCGGGAATCCATGTCGTTATTCTCGTGGTTTCCAAAGACCTTGGCAGCGCGTTGATTTTCTTTGTGGTATATGTGCTGATGGTATTTGTGGCTACCAGAAATCCGTTGTATCTTCTGGCAGGAACGGCCGGAGGAAGCGCCGCTGCAGTCATTGCTTACCAGGCTTTCAGCCATGTGCAGGTGCGTGTCCAGGCATGGCGGGATCCATGGAGCGAAATCGATTCTGCGGGTTATCAGATTACCCAGTCGTTATTTGCCATTGGCAGCGGCGGCTGGTTTGGCATGGGGCTTTTCCAGGGAACGCCGAATTCCATTCCTTTTGTGGAAGCGGATTTTATTTTTTCCGCGATTGCAGAAGAACTAGGTATCCTGTTCGCCATGTGTATGATCCTGGTATGTTTGAGCAGCTTCATTATGTTTATGGATATTTCTATGAAGTTAAAGGATAATTTTTACCGGCTGATTGCTTTTGGACTCGGGGTTACTTATA
This sequence comes from Lachnospiraceae bacterium, assembly GCA_021772075.1. Lineage (GTDB taxonomy): Bacteria > Bacillota > Clostridia > Lachnospirales > Lachnospiraceae > Kineothrix. The sequence goes on along the minus strand of JAETNQ010000003.1, from coordinate 52,284 downwards.
TTTTCCAAGTGTTCCTGACAATCGGCGGGGGCAGCAAATTTATTCCGCTGACCGGCGTTACTTTGCCGTTGGTCAGTTATGGCGGGAGCTCTGTGCTGACGACGTTGATCATGTTTGCGATTATAGAAGGGCTTTGCATGGTAAAAGGGGATGAGGAAAAAGAGGAAAGATATGCGGAAAGAAAGAGGCGGAAAGTCAAAAACAGCAGGACAGAGGATCGGAATGAAAGAGAAGAGGAATAATCATCCCAAAAAGAAAAAAACGAATCTTCCTATTATGGCGGTCACATATCTGTTTGCGGCGGTTTTTCTCAGTATGATGGTTTATATTTGTTACTATTCTTCCACCCATGAGCAGGAACTGATCAATAACAGTTATAACGGCAGACAGCAGGTGCTTACCGCAAAAAACATCCGCGGGACGATTTATGCAGGAGGAGGGGAAGTTCTTGCGCAGACAGTTACGGATGAAGACGGGGAGGAAGTACGCAGCTATCCGTACGGAAGCCTCTTTTCCCATGTGGTGGGGTATGCCACGCATGGAAGGGCCGGGATAGAGGCTTTGGGGAATTATTATTTGATCCATTCCAATGCGCCTTTAGCGGAAAAAGTGGCAAGCGATATGGCCGGGAGCAAATATCCCGGGGACGACGTGCATACCACCTTGGACGTAAAACTTCAGGAAGTGGCCGACCAGGCGCTCGGCGTCTATAGGGGGGCGATTATCGTTACGGAGCCTTCCAGCGGAAAAATCCTTGCCATGGTTTCCAAACCGGATTATGATCCTAACCAAATAGAAGAAATTTGGGATTCCCTGGTGGAGGACAAGGAGAGCGGCATATTATTGAACCGCACCACGCAAGGGCTGTATCCGCCGGGGTCTACTTTTAAAATTGTAACAGCGCTGGAATATATAAGAGAGAACCCGGATACGTATCAAAACTACGGTTTCCAATGCAACGGAAGTTTTTCGGACGGCGCTGACAGGATTAACTGTTATCACGGACAGAGCCATGGCAGCGTGAGTTTTTCCAGGGCCTTTGCGAAATCCTGCAATGCTTCTTTTGCTGATATAGGCCTGAAACTGGAGAAAAAGAAATTCCAGGATACGCTGGACGACCTGTTGTTTAATCAGGAGCTTCCGCTGGAACTCAGTTACAACAAGAGCCGCATAGAGGTATATGAAGATTCCCCGAACAGCGATATGATGCAGATTGCCATCGGCCAGGGAACGACAGGAATGACACCGGCCCATTTGAATATGATCACCAATGCGATTGCAAACGATGGCGTATTGATGAAACCTTATGTCATTGATTTTGTGGAAAACAGTATGGGAACGATAGTCAAGAAATTTGCACCGTCTTCATCAAAGAGGCTGCTTTCTTCCGAAGAGGCGGAAGTTTTGAAAGAACTGATGCACGGCGTGGTGGAGGAAGGGACGGCAAGCCGGTTAAAAGGGCTTTCCTATACTGCGGCAGGAAAAACGGGATCAGCGGAATACAATACCGTAAAGGGGGATTCCCACGCGTGGTTTACCGGATTTGCCCCGGTGGACAACCCGGAAATCAGCGTGACTATTATTATTGAGGGCGCCGGCTCCGGCGGGGATTTTGCCGTGCCGATCGCCAAGAGGATTTTTGATGCACATTTTCAGGAATAATCCTATTTTGTACTTTAGATATTGGAAATAAAAAAAATTATGTTATAATGGCAACAGGAAACAAAAATACAGACGGATGGTTCAGGGATGAAATTTTATAAAAATCTTTATATAGGCGAAGGAATCAAACATCCGAATATGGTAAAGTGGAAGCTGCGGCACAATGCCGGGCAGTTTCAGATATATGTGATCGCTCTGGCCGCCGGAAGGGATCAGCTGGAGATTTATCACTGTGCTTTTCTTCAGCAGAAATACTATAAAAAACATCCCCCATATATCATCGGCATCGCAAAAAAATATGAAGAAGCGCTGGATCTTGTGGTCGAAATAACGAAGGCGGCATTGGAAAGGAATGGATATCCGGATTTGAAAAAATATTTGTTTCCAGAAGGTGATTAAGAGGTAGATATGCTGCACATATTATTAACAATAATATTGTCAATACTGAAAATAATAGGAATTATTCTGGCAGCCGTTATCGGAATTCTTTTGCTTGTCCTGATCTGCGGGCTGTTCGTGCCTGTCAGATACCGCGTCGCGGCGGATGGAAAACTTGGGGGGCAACCTCCGGTCCGCGTGGAAATAAAGGTGACATGGCTGCTGCATATCGTGAATATTTTGTTTTCCTACCATGAATCCGCTTGTTTGAGAATAAGGCTGTTTTGTTTTACCCTATTGGACTCCTCCCGAAATAAAGAAGGGAAAAAGAAGGAAAAAGGCGGTAAAAGGAAAAAACAGAAGACTGGCAAAAAAGGAAGCGGAAGGGAAAAAACGGGAATTCAAGAAATCCGGGAAGAAGAAAAGACAAAAGAGGAAGAAGCCGCCGGGCCGGAAACAGAAAAGCCGGGGATAGCTGAAGCGGAGGAAAGCGGAAGCCAAACGGAGGAAGCAGAAGGGACTTTCCCGGAAGAAGCCGGGGAGGGAATGACCGGAAGAATTAAGGCGTTTTTTCATGCTGTTTTTCGTTTTTTCCATAAACTTGTGGAAGCCTTAAAAAATATAGAGTACACAATAAGGGAAATATGTGGTAAAATAAAAAAAGTCATGGAAAATATACGGTATTATACCGATATTTTACAGGGAGAAGCTTTCCGGAGCGTATTTAGGAACGCAAAAAAGCAGCTTCTATGGATATGCAGGAGGCTGAAACCGGAGAAATGCAGAATCAATCTGCGGGCAGGGATGGAGGATCCGGCTGCGACCGGACAGATTATGGCGGTCTATGGCATGCTCTACCCAGTGGTTGGAGGCGGTATATTCCTGCAGCCGGAATTTGAAGAGAAAGTAATGGAAGGCGATGTATATATCAAAGGAAAGATCACAGGGATTATTTTCCTGGTCGCCGGCCTGAAGATGGTATTGGATAAAAATATATGGAGATTACTTAAACTGCTGAAAAAGGAGGGCGTATAAATGGCAGAAAATAATTTCTCGGGTGTAATAGAAGCATTGATGAACGGAATGAATTGCGTGCTTTCAACAAAGACGGTGGTGGGGGAAGCCACGCAGGTGGGCGATACGATCATACTGCCTCTTGTGGATGTCAGTTTCGGCGTGGGCGCAGGGGCGAATGCGGCGGATAAAAAAAGCGGCGGAGCAGGAGGTTTTTCCGGTAAGATGACGCCCAGCGCAGTGCTCGTCATTAAGAATGGGACAACGAAACTCGTCAATGTGAAAAACCAGGATACGATGACGAAGATTCTGGATATGATTCCGGATATAGTAGAAAAATTTACAAAACCGGAGGACAAGGAAGAACTGCCGGATGATAAAACGGCGGTGGACATTGCTTTTCCCGAGGAATAAGATTGCGCGGAAACGGAGAAAAAATAAAAGTCATTTAGGACAAAGGGAATGCATAAGATAAAATAAGAGCATAAGCGGTTGGAGCGGCACGGAGGAACGGCATGAAAAAATTAATTGGTTTTATCGCTTTTTGGATTGCGGTAGGAATGCTGCTTATGCTTCTTTTTTTTACCAGTAGGTTTATAGGATTGATTATCTGTGCATTGCTGCTGCTCATTGGATATAATTTTTATTATTGCGATTGAGGCGTACAGGAATACGAAGGTGCTGGAAAATGAGAAATGTGGATGAAATATTAAAGGACGGGAATGAGAAAGAATTAAGGGAGATGAAAGCGTGGCTTTTCCGGGAAGAGTTCCGGCTGTCTATGATCCGTGAGGAACTGGATGACCTGCGAAAAAAACTGGATCAGGAAAAGAAATTCCATGAGACGGAGATGCGGAGCCTGCAGCATAAGCTGAAAGTGGAAAAAGGGCGCATAGAGCAGGAAAACCGCCTTTTGGACCAGAAGATGAAGATCCTCCAGAAAGGGTTTGAGGATTTGGATGAAGACAGGCGGGTGCTTCAGCGGGAAAAGGACAAGTTGAATTCCCAACGGGGGGCTTACCACGAAAGGCAGGCATTTTCCCATCATTCAGGCGTGGAGGAAATGCTGTTCAGCGGGGTTAACAGTTATTTGACATTAAAAAAGAGATATAAGGATCTGATGAAAATGTTTCATCCCGATAATGTGACGGGAGACCATGAAATGGTGCAGATCATTACAAGGGAATATGAAGAATTGAAAAAAGCTTATGAAATGGGAAGCAGGGCAAAATAAAAAAGATAAAATAAAAAGTCAGCCGTCAGGCTGACTTTTTATTCAAGGCTGCTTTATGGACTTTAAAAATTAAGCTCTTTCTACTAATCCAGATCTTAAGCAACGTGTGCAGACATGCATTTTCTTATTGCCGCCATTCACTTTGCATTTTACGCGTTTTACGTTAGCATGCCAGATTCTGTTTGTTTTTCTATGAGAATGGCTTACGTTATTACCGAACTGAGCGCCCTTGCCACAAATATCACATTTAGCCATTTTTGCACCTCCTCGAAATTGTACTCGCAACATTAGTATAATAGCAGATAAAAACCTATAATGCAAGTAAAAATTTCATGGATTGGAAAATTATTTTATCTGAAATTCAATATTTTCTTGTTTCTTTACCAAATTACGGTTATAATACATCATATATTGATTTCCAAAAGGAAAATTAAGGAGGTATAGTATGAAAGCTTCTTCTTTGGATACCCATATGGGAAATATAGTGATCGACAGCGAAGTGATTGCGCAGTATGCCGGTTCGGTGGCAATGGAATGTTTTGGCATTGTCGGCATGGCCGGCGTAAATATGAAGGATGGCCTGGTGAAACTGTTAAAAATGGACAGCATGACGAGAGGAATCAAGGTTTCGCTCCATAACCATAAGCTGGTTCTTAACTTTCATGTGATTGTTGCTTATGGAGTCAGCATATTGGCGGTATCCGATAATCTGATCAGCAACGTGAAATATAAAGTGGAAGAGTTTACCGGTATTGGAATTGAAAAAATCAACATCTTTGTAGAAGGTGTAAGAGTGATTGATTAAGGAGGAAATTTGTTGTGGTTAAGACAATCGATGCGAAGATGCTTTCTAAGATGTTTTTAGCTGGCGCAAAAAATTTGGAAGAGAAAAAAGAGTGGATCAATGAACTGAATGTATTTCCCGTTCCAGACGGCGATACCGGAACGAATATGACCTTAACGATTATGGCGGCGGCAAAGGAAGTGTCGGCTATGGACAAACCGGATATGACCGTGTTATGCAAGGCGATATCTTCCGGTTCCCTGCGCGGGGCAAGGGGGAATTCAGGCGTTATTTTATCCCAGCTTTTCCGGGGGTTTACCAAAGGGGTAAGGGATTACGAAAAACTGGATGCAAAGATTTTGGCCGATGCTTTTGATAAAGCGGTGGAAACTGCTTATAAGGCTGTTATGAAGCCTAAGGAAGGCACGATTCTGACCGTTGCCAAAGGCGGCGCCCAGAAAGCCAGGGAATTGGCTGATCGAGGAGAAGAGGATCTGACCGTTTTTTTTGAAGAAATTATAAAGCATGCGGATGAGGTGCTGGAGAGGACGCCGGATCTTCTTCCCGTGCTGAAACAGGCAGGAGTGGTGGATTCCGGCGGACAGGGACTGATGCAGGTGCTGAAAGGCGCTTATGAAGCTTTTCTTGGAAAGGAAATTGATTTTAAGCTTTCCGACATGAAAACATCGCCGTCCGCAGCATCGGCAAATATGGATGCACAGGCTCAGGCGGACATTAAATTCGGTTATTGCACAGAGTTTATCATTATGCTGAGCAGGAATTTCAACATCAAGCAGGAGATGGATTTCAAGGCGTATCTGGAATCGATCGGTGATTCCATTGTAGTCGTTGCGGATGAGGATGTGGTCAAGGTGCATGTACATACCAACGACCCTGGTATGGCGATTCAAAAGGCATTGAAATATGGCGCTCTTTCCAATATGAAGATTGATAATATGAGGCTGGAGCATCAGGAAAAACTATTTAAGATGGCGGAAAAGCAGAAAGAAGAGGCAAAGGAAACAGAAAAAGCGCCGAAAAAGGAAGTAGGCTTTATCGCTGTTTCCGCAGGAGACGGAATCCAGGAGATCTTCAAAGGGCTTGGCGTGGATTATATTATCGAAGGCGGACAGACGATGAACCCCAGCACGGCGGATATGCTGGATGCCGTGGAAAAGGTGAACGCGGATACGGTGTATATTCTTCCTAATAATAAGAATATTATCCTGGCTGCGGATCAGGCATCCCATATGGCAGAAGATAAGAAAGTCATTGTGATACCGACCAAGACGGTGCCTCAGGGAATTACGGCAGTCATTAATTATGTGCCCGAACTGTCTGTGGAGGAGAATGCGGACACCATGGCGGAGGAGATCAAATCGGTTCTTACCGGACAGGTGACATATGCGGTAAGGGATACCGTGATCGACGATAAGGAGATTAAGCAGGGCGATTATATGGGAATCGGCGACAGCGGCATTTTATCCAACGGCACGGATATGATGGAGGTGACCTTCCGGATGATAGAGGATATGATGGAAGAAGATAAGGAACTGATCAGTATCTATTATGGTTCTGAAGTTTCGGAGGAGACGGCAGGGGAATTAAAAGAAAAAGTGGAAGCAAGATATCCGAGGTGCGACGTGGAACTGCAATATGGAGGACAGCCGATTTACTATTATATTGTTTCGGCGGAATAAAGGATCATGCGTTAAGAGGAGAAGGACGGGGAGCCGTCCTTTTTTCCTATCAATATTTGAAATTTCAGGGAAAGAAGAAATGGATGCAAAAACTATAGATGAGCGTACGGATATTATTCAGATTAAAGGAGTGGGGGAAAAGACCGCCCGGTTGTTTTATAAGTTGAATGTGAAAAATATCGGGGAGCTGCTTCAAAATTATCCGAGGGACTATGAGATGTTTTCCGCTCCGCTTTCTGTCAGCGATGTTGTTCCTGGAGAACTTTGTGCGGTGAGGGCTTGCCTGGCGGGGAATATAGCATCAAAAAAGGTGCGGAATCTGACAGTGGCCAACTTTGTTATCAAGGATGGGACCGGGCAGATTTTTATGACTTATTTTAATATGCCTTATGTAAAAAATATATTGAAAAAGGGAAGTTTTTATATATTCCGGGGGATTTTGCAGGAGAAAAACGGGAAGCTGGTGATGGAACAGGCGAAGATTTACAGGCCGGAGGAGTATGCCCGGCTGACCGGCGTGCTGCAGCCCAAATATCCGCTGACGGCCGGATTGACGAACCATATGGTGACAAAGGCGGTCAAACAGGCGTTAGCATTTTTGGATTGGAAGGAGGATCCTTTGCCTGCATGGATCAGGGAAGAACAGCGCTTTATGACATACCGGCAGGCGGTGGAAGCGATTCATTTTCCTGCGGATTACGAAACGATGCTGGCAGCGAGAAAGAGGCTGGCTTTTGATGAATTTTTCCTTTTTTTGATAGCGCTGAGAAAATGCAAAGATCATAATGAGGAGATGAAAAGCGGTTATCCCATGATAGAGACGGCGCAGACGGGAAGGCTGATAGAGTCCCTTCCCTATTCTCTGACAGCGGCGCAGCTTAGGACATGGGAGGAAATAAAGAAAGATCTTACAGGGAACAAGGTTATGAACCGCCTGGTTCAGGGCGATGTGGGGTCGGGAAAGACGATCCTTGCCTTTCTTGCGCTGCTGATGTGCGTGTCAAACGGCTGTCAGGGAGCGATGATGGCGCCGACAGAAGTATTGGCCTTGCAGCATTATGAGGCAATGAAGGAGCTGACGGACAAATACCGTCTTCCCTTTTGCCCGGTACTTTTAACGGGATCTATGACAACAAAGGAAAAGCGGGAGGCTTATGAGGAAATAAAAAGCGGAAGGGCTAATGTGGTGATCGGAACCCATGCCTTGATACAGGAAAAGGCGGAGTATAAAAACCTGGCGCTGGTAGTGACAGATGAACAGCACCGGTTCGGCGTAAGGCAGAGAGAGAGGCTGGCCGGAAAGGGCGAGGGCGTGCATGTGATGGTCATGAGCGCGACGCCGATTCCGAGAACATTGGCGCTTATTCTTTATGGGGATCTGGATATCTCGATTGTGGATGAACTGCCCGCCAACAGGCTGCCCATCAAAAACTGCGTGGTGGGAACGGAATATAGGGATAAGGCGTACCGTTTTATCGAAAAGGAAGTGCGGATGGGACACCAGGTCTATGTGATATGCCCGATGGTGGAAGAAGGGGAAATGGAAGGAGTGGAAAACGCGGTTTCCTATACGGAAAAGTTAAAAAGCGCGCTGCCGGCGGAAATACAGGTGGCTTGCCTGCATGGGAAGATGCGTCCTGCGGATAAGAATAAAATTATGGAGGAATATGGAGCCCGTAATATTGACGTACTTGTTTCTACTACGGTGATCGAGGTGGGGATCAATGTTCCAAACGCTACGGTGATGATGGTGGAAAATGCGGAACGGTTCGGCTTGGCGCAGCTCCATCAGCTCCGGGGGCGGGTCGGCAGGGGGGAGAGCCAGTCCTACTGTATTTTTATCAACGGATCCGGAAAAAAAGAAAGTTTTGACAGGCTGGAGATATTGAATCGTTCCAACGATGGATTTTATATTGCAGAAGAAGATTTGAAAATGCGCGGGCCGGGGGATTTGTTCGGAATACGGCAGAGCGGGCTGATGGATTTTAAGATCGGGGATATTTACCAGGATGCGGATTTGCTGAAAATGGCAGGAGAATATGCGGGCAGGGTGCTGGCGGAGGATGAAGGGCTGGAAAAACCGGAGCATGCCCTGCTTGGAAAGTATATGGAAAATCTATGGAATTCGATTGACTTTCGGACAATCTGACGGTAAGATAATGGATAACGGCGATATTTGGCCGGATTGGATAAGGGATAAGACTGGCGGAAAGGAGAAGTGCTGCGGATGCAGTACGGTACGGAATAGTGGCAAAGATTGCGATCGTAACGGACAGTAACAGCGGAATTACGCAGAATCAGGCGAAGGAGCTGGGGATATATGTGCTTCCTATGCCTTTTATGGTGAATGAAGAGACTTATTTTGAAGATATTAACCTGACGCAGGATGAATTTTATGAAATGCTGGCGAGAGGGGACAATGTGGTGACGAGCCAGCCGTCCCCTGAGTCAGTGATGAATTTGTGGGATGATGTGCTGAAAGAATATGATGAAATCGTGCATATTCCCATGAGCAGCGGCTTATCGGGATCCTGCCAGAGCGCGGTCATGCTCTCCCGGGATTATGGCGGAAAGGTACAGGTAGTAAACAACCAGCGGATATCCGTTACCCAAAGGCAGTCCGCGCTGGACGCGCTCAAGCTGGCGGAAAGCGGAAAGAACGCGGAAGAGATCAAGGAATTCTTAGAAGCGGATAAATTCAATTCCAGTATTTATATTATGTTGGATACGCTTTATTATCTCAAAAAAGGCGGAAGAATCACTCCTGCCGCCGCTGCGCTTGGAACGCTGTTAAGGCTGAAGCCGGTCTTGCAGATACAAGGCGATAAATTGGATGCTTTTGCAAAAGCAAGAACCACGAACCAAGGAAAGACAATTATGACCAATGCTATTAAAAACGATATGATCAATCGTTTTGGAGGGGCGGATAAAGACAATATATGGCTGCAGATCGCCCATAGCCATAACCAGGAAGCGGCAGAGGTATTGAAGGAAGAACTGCTGGAAGTATTTCCGGGTTTTGACATCCATACAGATCCCCTCTCCTTAAGCGTTTCCTGCCATATCGGCCCGGGAGCGCTGGCGATCGCCTGCTGCAAAAAAATATAAAAAACAGAGCCGCCGCCAGCGGGTTTTGCAGAAGCTGTGTTTTTTGCAAGCATCATAGCGCGCGCGGGAATAGGATAAGGCTGTGGCAGCCGGGGAAGGGGCAGTCGGGGATGGATTTTTCTGTTGTTGCATACAATCAGCAATGTCACTTATGAAATGATGAAAACCTAGGGGAAAATTGCCATGGATGGCAATTTTAGGAAGCATAGGGCACGATGCCCGTTGCTTCCGACCTGATCGGTTTGGTATTGTGTATCCATTTCATTAGTGAAATTTGATTGGAAGCTCCAACAGAAAAATCCATCCCCGACTGCCCCTTCCCCGGCTGCCACAGCCTTATCCTATTTCCGGCACGCTATGATGTGCCGCTTCTTTTTTCCCCTTTTATTTCCAAAGGATATATGCTATACTACAAAATGAATTTTTGGATAACGATAGGAAAGGGTGGAAATCATGGCGAAAGCGGATACCTATGACGCTTCGAAAATAACGGTTCTGGAAGGGTTGGAAGCGGTCAGGAAAAGACCCGGAATGTATATTGGCAGCGTTTCTTACAAAGGCTTGAACCATCTCATATACGAAATTGTAGATAATGCCGTGGACGAGCATCTGGCAGGGTATTGCGATAAGATAAAAGTCACATTGGAGGCGGACGGTTCGGCGACGGTAGAAGATAACGGCAGGGGAATTCCGGTGGGGATGCATGAAAAAGGGATCAGCGCGGAACGGCTCGTATTTACCACGCTGCATGCCGGCGGGAAGTTCGATAATTCTTCTTATAAGACGAGCGGAGGGCTCCACGGAGTGGGTTCTTCCGTGGTAAACGCGCTTTCCGCATATTTGACGGTACAGGTTAAGAACGGCGGTTTTATTTATGAAGATAAATACGAAAAGGGCAATCCTGTTATTGAACTGAAGGACGGGCTGCTGCCAGTCATCGGAAAAACGAGGGAAACGGGGACGAAGGTGAATTTTCTTCCCGACGATACTATTTTTGACAGGACGCGTTTCAAGGAAGACGAAGTGAAAAGCCGTCTGCATGAGACGGCATATTTAAATCCTACGCTTACGATTATTTATGAGGATAAGAGAAAAACTCCGGCGGAACAGGTCGAGTATAAGGAGCCGGAGGGTATTACCGGATTTGTCAAAGATATGAACAAATCCAAAGAGACGGTGCATGATGTTATCTATTATAAAGGGGAAAATGAGAATATTTCTGTGGAGGTCGCTTTCCAGTACGTGAATGAATTCCATGAAAATGTGCTGGGCTTCTGCAATAATATCTATAATGCGGAAGGCGGAACCCATCTGACAGGGTTTAAGACCATGTTCACCAATGTGATTAATACATATGCCAGGGAACTGAATATCCTGAAAGAAAAAGACGTTAATTTTACAGGAGCCGACGTGCGCAACGGAATGACGGCGGTTGTGTCTATCAAACATCCGGATCCCCGGTTTGAAGGACAAACGAAGACGAAGCTGGACAACCAGGATGCGGCGAAGGTGGTCAGCAAGGTGACGGGGGAAGAAATCGTCCGTTATTTCGACCGCAATCTGGAGATTTTAAAGGCGGTGATCGGCTGTGCGGAAAAAGCGGCCAAGATACGGAAGACGGAGGAGAAAGCGAAGACGAATATGCTCGCAAAGCAGAAGTTTTCCTTTGACTCCAATGGGAAACTGGCGAACTGCGAATCCCGGGACGCGTCTAAATGCGAAATCTTTATCGTGGAAGGCGATTCTGCGGGAGGAAGCGCAAAAACTGCAAGAAATCGTGCATTTCAGGCGATTTTGCCTATTCGGGGCAAGATTTTGAACGTAGAAAAAGCAAGTATTGACAAAGTCCTTGCAAATGCGGAGATCAAAACAATGATCAATGCTTTTGGCTGTGGTTTTTCCGAGGGCTATGGGAACGACTTTGATATTTCCAAACTGCGGTATGATAAAATTATTATTATGGCAGATGCGGATGTAGACGGAGCGCATATTTCCACACTTTTGCTCACCTTATTCTATCGTTTTATGCCGGAACTTATTTATGAAGGGCATGTATATCTTGCCATGCCCCCTTTGTACAAGGCGATGCCGGCGAAAGGGGCGGAAGAATATTTATATGACGATAAGGCGCTGGAAAAATACCGAAAGCGCCATAAGGGGCCTTTTACGCTGCAGCGTTATAAGGGACTCGGGGAAATGGATGCCGGGCAGTTGTGGGAAACGACGCTGAACCCGGAGACAAGGCTTCTGAAACAGGTGGAGATCGAAGACGGCCGCATGGCTTCCGAAGTGACGGAAATGCTGATGGGGACGGATGTTCCGCCGAGAAAAGCGTTTATTTATGAACATGCAAAGGATGCGGAGCTGGATGTATAAGAAATAGCAAGCCGGGAGGAATGAGTGATTATGGATGGCAGCAGGATCATCAAAACGGAATATTCGGAAGTCATGCAGAAATCTTATATCGATTATGCGATGAGCGTTATTATTGCGAGGGCTCTCCCTGATGTAAGGGACGGGTTAAAACCGGTACAGAGGAGGACTTTGTATGATATGCACGAACTGGGCATACGACATGATAAGCCTTACCGGAAAAGCGCCCGTATTGTGGGCGATACCATGGGTAAATACCATCCCCACGGCGACAGCTCCATTTATGAAGCCTTGGTGGTAATGACCCAGGAATTTAAAAAGGGAATGCCCCTTGTGGACGGGCATGGGAACTTTGGGAATATTGAAGGAGACGGTGCGGCCGCTATGCGTTATACGGAAGCGAGGCTGCAGAAGGTGACACAGGAGGCTTTTTTGGCTGACCTGGACAAGGATGTGGTAGACTTCGTCCCTAATTTTGACGAAACGGAAAAGGAGCCTTCTGTGCTTCCTGCCAAGATCCCCAATCTGCTTGTCAATGGTTCCGAGGGAATTGCGGTGGGCATGGCCACCAGTATTCCGCCCCATAATTTATCAGAAGTGATTGATGCGGCCAAGGCGTATATGAAGAATCCGGAGATTACGGCAAAGGAATTGATGAAGTATGTGAAAGGACCTGATTTTCCTACCGGGGGGATCGTAATTAATAAGGATGACCTGCTTTCGATTTATGAAACGGGAACAGGGAAGATAAAAGTCCGGGGAAAAGTGGAAATCGAGAAAGCGAAAGGCGGAAAGACCAATGTAGTGATTACCGAGATACCGTACCCCATGATCGGCGCTAATATCGGCAAATTTCTTTCCGATGTGGCCGGGCTTGCGGAGGCAAAGAAGACCCAGGATATCGCGGATATTTCCAACCAGTCCTCCAAAGAGGGAATCCGTATTGTCATAGAGCTGAAAAAAGATGCGGATGTGGATCATTTTATTAATATGCTATATAAAAAAACGCGCTTGGAGGATACTTTTGGCGTCAATATGCTGGCGATTTCCGATGGAAAGCCGGAGACGATGGGGTTAAAGCAGATCATTAAGGCGAACGTTGATTTTCAGTTTGAAGTGGCGGGCAGAAAATATAAGACTCTTCTGGAAAAAGAAATGGAACGCAGGGAAGTACAGGAGGGACTGATCAAGGCATGCAACGTCATCGACCTGATTATAGAAATCCTGAGGGGAAGCAAAGACCGGACGATGGTAAAAACGTGCCTGGTGGAAGGAAAGACGGACGGCATCAAATTTAAGTCAAAAGAATCGAAGATTATGGCCGCCCAGTTGCGGTTTACCGAGAAACAGGCCAATGCCATATTGGATATGCGGTTGTATAAGCTGATCGGCCTGGAGCTGGAAGCACTGATCAAAGAACACGAAGAGACCATGGCGAATATTTATCGCTATGAAGAGATCCTGGAACGCAGGGAGGCCATGGCGCAGGTGATCATGAACGAACTGGACGCCATGAAGAAGGAATATGGAAGACCCAGGCGGACGGTAGTAGAAAACGGGGAAGAGGCCGTCTATGAAGAAAAGAAAATAGAAGAAATGGAAGTTATGTGCCTGATCGACCGCTTCGGCTATGTAAAAACGGTGGATATGTCTACTTATGAGCGGAATAAGGAAGCGGCGGACGCGGAAAATAAGTTTTTATTTTCCTGTAAAAATACAGGGCGGATCTGCGTTTTTACCAATACGGGACAGCTGCATACGATCAAGGTCACCGATCTTCCTTTTGGAAAATTCCGGGATAAAGGAATTCCGCTGGATAATGTCAGCAACTATAGTTCCGAAAAGGAAACGATACTTTTTATAACCGGACAGTCGCAGCTTAATCTGTACCGGGTGATTTTTGCCACAAAATTTTCCATGGTGAAAATAGTAGACGGCGGGGAATTCGACGTATCGAAGCGGACGGTGGCGGCTACCAAGCTGCAAGAGGGGGACGAAGTGGTTTCTGTAAATATTTTAAAGGAACAGGCTAATATTGTCCTGCGGACGGCGGGCGGATATTTTCTGCGTTTCCCGATCGCGGAGATTCCTGAAAAGAAGAAAGGGGCGGTGGGCGTCCGTGGAATGAAGCTGGCGGATAAAGATTACGTGGAAGAAGTATATTATACGCAGAATGCCGTGGAGCATTTGATTGAGTATAAAGGAAAAAAGGTCGAACTGAATAAGCTGAAAGCCGGAAAAAGAGATACCAAAGGAGTCAAGCCAAGGCTTTGACAATATTTTCGGCATTCTATGTGGCATAAAATGTTTATAAAAGGATTGACCGGAAACAAAGAAAATATTATGATGATAGAAAGATAAACGCTGAAAGGATAAAAAAGAAGGATTATGAGAGTAATTGCAGGGACGGCAAGAAGCCTTCCTTTGAAGGCGCCGGGGGGAATGGACACCAGGCCGACTACGGACAGGATAAAGGAAACTTTATTTAATATGCTTCAGCCTTATCTTGCGGACTGCATATTTATTGATTTATTCAGCGGGAGCGGCGGCATAGGCATAGAGGCTTTGAGCAGAGGGGCGAAGCATGCTTATTTTGTGGAAAACAGCAGAAATGCTTTTGCTTGCATCCAGCATAATATAGCCTTTACGAAGATGGAGGAAAAGGCGACGCTTTTGAGGCAGGATGTGGTCGGAGCTCTTTCTTTTATCCATGAAAAGGAAGCGGATATCATTTTTTTGGATCCGCCCTATGGGGAAGGCTATGAGAAGCAAGTGCTGGCTTTGCTGGCGGACAAGCCTTATGTGACAGAGGAAACGCTGGTCGTGATAGAAGCGGAGCTTACGGAAGATTTTTCCTTTGTCAGGGAGCTGGGATATGAGATCGAAAAAGAAAAAAGATATAAGACGAATAAGCATGTCTTTGTGCGAAAGGAGCAATGGGAAAAGGAATGAAAGCTGCAATCTATCCGGGAAGTTTTGATCCGGTTACTTATGGGCATCTTGACGTAATTCGTCGTGCAGCTGATATTTTTGACGAATTAACAGTAAGCGTGTTGAACAATCATTTAAAGACTCCATTGTTTTCTGTGGAAGAACGTGTTAAGATATTGGAAGAGGCGACGAAAGATATTCCGAATGTGAAAGTGGATTTCTTCAGTGGCTTATTAATTGATTACGCCAGGGAAAAAGGCGTGCATGTGGCGATCCGGGGACTCCGGGCAATTACCGATTTTGAATACGAATTGCAGATCGCCCAGACAAATAAACTGCTTTCCAAGGGGGAATTGGATACTGTATTTTTGACTACCAGTCTGGAATATGCGTATTTGAGTTCCAGCAGCGTGAAAGAAATTGCCAGCTTCAACGGGGATATTACGATGTGCGTTCCGGAGTTTGTGGCGCGGCTGATTTATAAAAAATACGGACATGGATAATACTGCAGAAAAGTGATAGCGGCAGTCATGGGAAAGGTTACTATATGAGCAGCAGGATTGAACAGTTGATCGACGAGATCGAAGAGTATATTGAAAATTGCAAGTATCAGGCGTTATCCAATACGAAAATCATCGTAAATAAGGAAGAGATCGATGAGTTGCTGCGGGAACTCCGCATGAAGACTCCGGATGAAATCAAGCGTTACCAGAAGATCATCAGCAATAAAGAAGCGATCTTAAGCGATGCCAGATCCAAGGCAGAAGCGTTGATCAATGAAGCAACCATGCATACCAATGAATTGATCAATGAGCATGAGATCATGCAGCAGGCGTATGCGCAGGCAAATGAAGTGGTGACGCTGGCCAGCCATCAGGCGCAGGATATTCTGGATAATGCTACGATAGAGGCGAATAATATGCGGGCGGCGGCGATCCAATATACGGATGAAATGCTGGCAAACCTGGAAAATTTGATTGTCCAGACGGTAAATATGACGGCATCCCATTATGAAAGCTTTATTAACAATCTGAACGGTTATGCGGAAGTCATCAGGACGAACCGGGCGGATCTGCACCCCCAGGAGGCGGATCTTCTGCTTGGCGGAGCTGAGGATGGAGATGGCGGGGAATCTTTGAATTTGGATTTGTTGAAATAACGAATAAGAAAAAGAGAGCCGGTTTTGCTTGCAATGGCGAAACCGGCTTTTCCATGAACATTGTATACCTAAAGGAGAAATATGAAAATTATTTGGAAAGTAATACCGGTGTGCCTTATCGGGCTGCTTTTTTTATATAAAAAAAGTATTCCGGTGTATGGCGCGCAGCCCGTCGTGATTGCGATCGATCCGGGGCATGGAGGGGAAAACCTGGGTGCGGAATGCAACGGATATACAGAAAAAAACCTGACCATGATCGTAGCTTTGGCGATGAAGGAAGAATTGGAAAAATATGAAGGGATTGAAGTATATCTGACCCGCGAAGGGGATAAGGATATGAGCCTGGAGGAACGTGCAGAGTTTGCGGCTTCCCGGAACGCGGATTTTTTGTTCTGTCTTCATTTTAATATGTCTGAAGAGCATAATTTGTTCGGCTCGGAAGTGTGGATTTCCGCTTTTGGGGAAGAATACCAGGAAGGGTATGCTTTTGCCGGCGTGGAAATGGAACTTTTGGAAGAGATGGGATTGTATCCAAGGGGAATTAAAACAAGGATGAACGATAAAGGGGAGGATTATTATGGAGTGATAAGGCATTCTACGGCCAGGGGAATTCCATCGGCGCTGATCGAACATTGCCATTTGGACCAGGAAAACGACACGCCTTTTTATACTTCGGGGGAAGAATTGGAAAAGCTGGGTATTTTGGATGCGACGGCAGTTGCCAGATATTATGGCCTGAAATCGGAAATCCTTGGTATAGATTATGGCGGCTGGCCAAAAGCAGAAGTGCCGGTTCCGGCCGGCCCGGTGAAACCGGATCTGACGGAGCCGGATATTTGTACGATAGATGTGGACCGGGCGGATACGGAAACGGGGGATATCGAGGTTTCTGTTTATGCTTCGGATTATGACAGCTATCTTCTTTATTACAGTTATAGCTGGGATGGGGGGAGGAATTTTTCCGACCTGCAAAAATGGGAACCGCGCAACGCGGATATTCTTACATTTTCCATGAAAGCGCCGCCGGGAACGGTTCCCGAAGTTGTGGTAAAGGTATATAATAAATATGATATTGATACGGAAAGCAACCATGTATATCTGCCGTCCATCGCCTCCAAGAAGGAAGAGGAGGAAAAAGAAATTTCTGGTGAAGAAGCCGTGGAGGCTGGGGCAATGACGGCTAAAAATTCGCTGGAAGACGGGAATGCGGCGGGGGAAGAGAAATCCCTTGCGCCGGGAAAAGAGAAAAGAGAATCGCCAAAGGCGACCTTTCTCTATTTCCTTCAGGTGGCTTTTCTGTGCGCTGCTATTTTGTTTGTACTCTTTCTGCTGGCAGGAATCCTTATGGGAGGCCGCCGTTCAAAGAAGAAACGGAACCGGAAGAAATAAATACCAGAGGATATAATATATCAGGGTGATGGCGGATAGAATGAGCTTATGAACCGTGTAATCCTTTAAGGAAAGGTCGGTTTCTTTTATCATGCTGTAAGTCTGGGCAATACAGGAAAAACCGCCGAAGGGGAGCAGGAGCAGGACAAGGAGCGGCGACCGGTCTCCTATGCGGCTGATACCGCTTGTAATTTCCAGCATACAGTTAATGGCCGCGCACGGATCATGGCCTGTAGAACCGGTTATTCCAAGCACGGTCTGTGGAACCAGGTTGAGGAGATTGAAAAGAACCATATATCCGCCCAGTTTGGATATGCCATACAGGCCGGACAGGATGGAATCGTCCAAAGTATCCAGCAAAGATGCCGGGGAGGTTTTTTCCACAGCGGAAAGAATATGCTTTCGTTTGCAGGATGGACGCATAAAACGCGACATGGGGATACGGTTTCTGTAAAAGGTATATCTCAGGAAAATACCATAACCCAAAGGAAGTCCGTACATGCCAAAGAGATAGGGCGCAGTAAGTTCCAGGCCCAGCGTCGGCAGAACAAAACTGATGAAATAAACGGGGCCGATGTTATTGCAGAATGCAAGCAGATAAGAGGCTTCGTCTTTAGAAAGCCTGTGGTTTTCATAGAGTTCCGCGATAACCCGTGCGCCCATGGGAAAACCGCACAGAAATCCGATGGCGACCGCATAAAGGCCGTTGAGGCTTATCCTAAGAAGGGGCGTGAGAACGGGGCTGATTATTTTTACGATATGTTCCGTCAGGTTCAGGCGTATCATAATACCTGATAAGATCATAAAGGGGAGCAGGGTAGGAACCATCCGGTTAAACCAAAGCTGCAGCCCGGTCAGGGAAAGCGCCAGGCTTTCCTTTGGGTAGGCAAGAAGCAGACCGGTTATCATAAGAAACAGAAAGGTGATAGCTTTGTTTTTAGGGTTGGATATTTTTATCATATTCATCACCGGGTTTTATATGGAAAAGTGGTTATTACCAATATATGAAAAAGGTAAAAAAGTAGAAGCAAATCGGAAAGGGAAACGGTGGACAGATGCTTCGTCTGGATAAATGGCTGAGCGGTGCCAATGTGGGAAGCCGCAGCCAAGTAAAAGAATATTTAAAAAAAGGATTGGTGAAGGTGAACGGCGAAGTTGTCCGGGAACCGGAATATAAGATCGAAGAAGGAAAGGACCGGGTATCCTTCCGGGAAAAAGAAATCATTTATAAGAAATATGTGTATTACATGTTGAATAAGCCCAAGGGAGTCGTATCCGCCACCCGGGATCCGATAGATGAAACGGTGCTGGATCTTTTAAAAGATACTGGATATGGGAATTTGTTTCCGGTAGGAAGGCTGGATAAAGATACGGAGGGGTTGCTGATTATGACCAACGACGGCGATTTTGCCCATCATCTTCTATCCCCGAAAAAGCATGTAGATAAAGTTTATTATGTGGAGATGGCCGGACCGATGGCGGAGGAAGACAGAAAGGCTCTGGAAGCTGGCGTGGATATCGGGGAAAAAAAGCCGACTTTGCCGGCGAAGGTGGAACGGATATCGGATACCAGCATTTACCTGACGATAACAGAGGGGCGGTACCACCAAGTAAAGCGAATGCTGAAAGCGGTGGGGAATGAAGTGGTCTATTTGAAAAGAATTGCCATGGGCGGCCTTGTTCTGGACGAAAGCCTTCCGGGCGGGGGGTACCGGGAATTGACGGAAGAGGAAATGAGGAAGATGAGAGTATGAAGTGGATCAAAAGATTGTTTTACAGCATATTGGCATTATTATCGCTGGTCAGCATATTTATTATTTTATGTGCATTTTGGCCGGAACTGGCAGACAAGACATCCGATTTTCTTTATTCTCATTTGGAAAACGGAGAATCGGTACATACGGAGAAAACAGAACCGGATATATTGCCTGGGGGAGAGAAAGAGACCGGGGAAACAGATGACAGCGCAGAATTGGGGCGAAGCGGCGACAATAGCGGGGAACCGGAGCCGGGCGGGGGATCCTCCGGCTACATAGCGCCGGAACGGGAAGAAATCCATACGCCCGAAGAAGTGGCCGGGAGAAACGGCTATATTCCGGTGCAGGAAAACACCGAAGAGATCGACGAAAAAGAGGCGGAAGAACTTCAAAAGAAGTATACTTACGGAGAGACAGGGGAAGGGCTTGATTTTGATACGGAGTTCTATCCCTATTACGGAATGCTGTCCGAACGGGAACGCGCCATTTACCGCCAGCTCTATGCTAATGCAGGGGCGGTAAACAGGATTTTTAATCCGGTGGAGCCTGTGACGCAGGGAGAACTGAAAAATGCTTTTATGGCGGTGGTGAATGACCATCCTGAGTTGTTTTGGCTGGATTCGGCCTATGAGGCGAAATTTGCGAGAAGCGGCGGATGCGCGGAAATCTCTCTCCAATTCAATGATTTGGTAGACAACCTGGATTCTGCAAAGGAGGCTTTTAACGGCGCGGCAGAGGAGATTCTGGCAGGAGCGCGGAATCTGGGCAGCGATTATGAAAAGGAATTATATGTGCATAACGCTCTTCTTGACCGGATAGAGTATGATCTTCAGGCGCCGCTCAACCAGAGCGCATACAGCGCCTTGGTGAATGGAAAAACCGTATGTGCCGGTTATGCGAGAAGTTTTCAGTATCTGATGACGCAGCTGGAAACGCCCTGTTATTATTGCACTGGCTATGCGGGGGAAAACCATGCATGGAATATCATACGCCTGGACGGCGAATATTATAACGCAGATGCTACCTGGGACGATACGGAACCTAATACATACCGCTATTTTAATAAGACGGACCAGGAATTTTCTCCTACCCATAAAAGGGAAGAACTTTCCGTATATCTGCCCCCGTGCAATGGAACCCGGTATGGCGGCCTGGAAGCGGAGGAAATCAGGGAAGATGCTCCGGCGGATGAGAGAAGAAGCATGGAGGATGCAGGGTTTTCGGAAGAAGACGTGATATTCCGTATGGAAGAATATTATGAAGATTGTTATGATAAGATTATGGCTGCCGGAAATCCGGCGGAGTTTGAAAATGTAGTGGACAGCGAGGAACTTTGGCTGCGGTGTTACCAAGCGTATGAAGATGAGAGTTATTCGGCGGAGTATATGAACAGGGTTCTGGAAGAACTACAGGCCGGGGGATGCGAGGTGGATATCGAGGCGGAAAGCCTGAGGGACGGAAGAGTCCTGCTGCATCACAGGATACGCTTTTTTTAGGACAGGGGATGGGAGGAGATAAAAGATGGAAAGCATTTTAAAGAACAAATACTATCTGTATCTGACGGAATTTTTTGCAGGGATGTCGGTTATGGCAGTGGAGCTGGGAGCGAGCCGTCTTCTGGCGCCTTACTTCAGTTCTTCGCAGATCGTATGGACAATCATTATTGGTACGATTATGATTGCGATGGCTTTAGGGAATATTTGGGGAGGCAGGAGCGCGGACAGGAATCCCAATCCCGATAAGCTGTATATGCGGCTGATTGTAGCAGCCTTATGGATCGCGGCAATTCCGGTGGTCGGGAAGTATATTATTCTTGGCATTTCTGCGTTATTGATCGTGAGCGTAAACAATAATTTTTTGATTTTGGCTGGCTTTGCGGCCTGCATGGTGATTTTCGTGTTTCCGCTGTTTCTGCTTGGAACGGTTACGCCTTCGTTGGCCAGGTATACGGTGGAAAGCCTGGATGACAGCGGAAAGACCGTCGGCACTTTGGGAGCATTTAACACGATCGGAAGCATTATCGGTACTTTTCTTCCTACGTTTGTGACGATTCCTGCCGTGGGAACGGCCATTACTTTTCTGATTTTTTCAGGCATACTGCTTTTGCTCGGCCTCGTTTATTTTATCAGCAAAAGAGCGAAGAAAAGAACATGTGCCATGGCTATTGTTCTTTTTATTCTATGCAGCATTTTCGGACATTCCGGCAGCTTTGCTTTCTGGGAAAACAGTCTGCTTTACGAAGGAGAGTCGATTTATAATTATTTGCAGGTAAAAGAAACGGATGACAGCGTGATCCTTTCTACAAATGTACTTTTCGGCGTACAGTCCATTATGAAAAAGGGGGATTCCCTGACAGGGATGTATTATGACTACGCATTGGCTGCTCCGGTGATGGCAGGAGTGAAGGAAAAGGAAAATGCAGACATTCTCATACTGGGAATGGGGACGGGCACTTATGCGAAGCAGTGCATGTCCTATTTTGAAAATGTATCCGTGGAAGGAGTGGAAATTGACCAGAAAATCACCGATCTGGCCGGGGAATATTTTGCTCTTCCCAATACGATAGAGGTGACGACTTACGACGGACGCGCTTATCTGCAGGCAGTGGACAAAAAATATGATGTGATCATGGTGGATGCCTATCAGGATATTACCATCCCTTTCCAGATGTCTTCCGTGGAATTTTTCCGGATGGTAAAGGAGCATTTAGAAGAGGACGGCGTCATGGTGGTAAATATGAATATGCACTCGGAAGAGAAAGGGAATATCAACGAATATCTTTCTGACACGATTGCCAGCGTATTCGGCGAAGTATATACAGTGGATGTAAAGGGATCGACGAACCGGGAGCTATTTGCTTCCGCGGACGGCGTTGGGATATTGGAAACTTTAGAAAAGAATACCGGCGTTCTGGAGAATGACGGACTGTCGGATATGATGCGGAGAGTTTCCGAAGGGTTAGTAAAATATGAAGGCGGGGACCTCCTTCTGACAGATGACAGAGCGCCCGTGGAACTGCTTGGCATGAGCGTCATTGACGCATTGATTCAGGACGAGATCGGATATTATAAAAAAATTTTCCAGGAAGAGGGAATAGAGGGCATTTTAAACTCCATGTAGGGCGGCTGTCCCTGTGCAAAGCAGATGCGGAGATGATAGTTCTGATATCCCTTTTCTTTTCTAATGGCGCTCCCATACCCGGCTCGGCTGCGCTTTTGCGGCGGGATACCGGAACAGCAGGGTACGCAAGGCTTTCCAGTTGAAGGGCCAGAGAGGCCAGAAATAGCTCATGCCGCCGAAGACTGGCGTCGTCAGGATAGAGCAGAGGACGAGAAAGAGGCCTCCGGCAAAGCCCCAGAAGCCGAAGAGGGCGGTGCATATCACGAGGAAAAGCCGGTAGACCCGGATGCCGTCGCTGAATTCGATGCTGGCAAGGGATAAGCTGGTCAGCATTGTGACGGCGGCATAAAACAAGATTTCTACCGAGGCCCAGTTCAGTTCTACGGCGATATCCCCGATAATGAGACCTCCGATAATGGACAGAGAACCGGAAAACCTGCCGGAACTGACGGAGGCAGAATATTTGAACAGATCCAGAAGAAACTCCACGGCCATGACATAGAAAATAATGGTAGGACCGGGGAGCGTTTTTGTGGATAAAAGCCCCCATCTCTCCGAAAACTGAGGAAAATATGCGGTCAGCAGGAGAAAAAGGGGCATCAATACCAGGCTGACCGGAATGCAAAGAAAGCGGACCAGGCGGAAATAGGTTCCTACTATGGGGCTTTTATAATAGTCTTCCGGGCTTTGGGTAAACTGGAAGATGGTGCAGGGCAGTATCAGCACGGAAGGGGAGTTGTCTACGATAACGGCAATATGCCCTTCCGTAAGAAAGCTGCAGGCTACGTCTGGGCGTTCGGTATAATGCATACAGGGAAGGGGGTGGAACCAACGCTTTTTCACAAGCAGTTCTTCCAGGCTTTTCGCGCCCATGGTCAGGGAAGTCGCGGACAAGCCGGCCAAGGCTTGTTTCAGGTCGGCCAGAAGTTCCCGGCTGGCGAGGCCGTCCATATAGGCAATGGAGACGTCCGTCTTGCTTTCCTTGCCTACGGAAAGGATTTCAAAGGTCAGTTTGGGGGAACGGATGCGGCGGCGGATCAGATTGGCATTGAAAAGCATGGTTTCCACAAACCCGTCCCTTGCGCCGAGCGTTACCCGTTCGGTATCCGGTTCTCCTACGCTTCTGGCCGGATAAGTACGCACGTCGATAATAACCGCCTGGGAAAAACCGTCAATAAAAAGAACGGAGGGGCCGCTTAAGACGCTGCGTGTAATTTCTTCCCACTGATCACAAAGAGATGCCTGTACATAGCCGATTTTTGCGTTTAGGTAGCGGCTGATGTCTTCTATTTTATGGTCTTTCATATAGAGCGGATTCTGCAGGTCCGAAAAAATCTGCTGTAGCAATTCTACGCGGCAAAAACCGTTGATACCGATCCAATATCCTCTGGTATCCCCGAAGAACAAATCCCTGGTGATAATATCAAAGCTCTGCGGAATCGGAAAAATGGATGTCAACTGTCGGATGTTGTCGTCAAGATGGTTAGAAAGCTGCATGTCCTGTCCTCTTTTCTGAAAAATTTGCCTGAAAATTATTTTATGCAGTTTTTGGGAAGATTATTAAGATTTTTTTAAAAATGTTGAGTTATCCGCAAAAGTGTGATACGTTTAAAAAAACTGCAAAACATAAGATAAAAAACGCGCCGGCCGGTGAAAAATGAATTGTCATTGGAAAAATGGAGCTGCGGCGCGGGATGGGAGAACGGATGAAGAATAGATTATATTATAGAAACTTCCTAAGTATGCTATCACTAAGAAATTCAGTAAAATCAACACTTTTGAAAGCGGTTAGGAGTGGTAAAAAGCAGGAAAATGTATGTAAATCATATATTATTCCTGTACCACTCCTATACCAACATTCCTACACAAAAGACATTCTATTTTATTTTTTCTATTTCCTCTCGTAGCCAGTCAAACTCCCTTGCTGTATATACCTTTTCGGTAATGTCAGAAATTTTATGTCCAACCATGTATTTAATAGCGTATTCATCAACGCCATATTTTTTTGCCATACTCACAAAATGTTTTCGTCCATCATGTGGTCTATGGTCTGGATTCAACTTCAGCTCATCGCGGATTCTTGTGAATCCCTTCTGATACCGGTTGTATGTGAACTTTATATTTTTCCGGTTGCTGTCCGGATCAGTACAATTGAAAAGGAATTCACTTCCTAGGGATTCCGCCTCTTTATATTTTCTGAGCACCAGTGATTGTATCTTTGAATGAATCGGAACAACTCTATCGGTACCGGCATCTGTTTTCATACCGCCTTTGAAAGTCCAATTCTCTAAATCAACATCTTCCAACCTTATCAATCCAAGTTCCTGCGGTCTCCATCCAGAATAGCATTGAATCAGGATTGCGTCAACATACCGTTTATCATCCACATGCTCCCAAAGCAATGAAATTTCTTCATCTGTAAACGGGATATGTTCTTTCTTAACAGTCTGAATTTCTTTGATGGTCTCTTCCGTCAGATTAAAACTTCTGGAATAGTTGCGATCCACAATCTCATATTCCAAAGCATAATCCAACATAAGGTTAAACAGCGACTTGATTTTGTTTTTCATGGATGCGCTGGGGCGCTGCTCTTTCCCTCTAACTACAGCTACGCCTTCTTCCATGCAACCTTTTACATGGCGTGCCCGGATATCCATTACCCGCATATCATAAACCGATGAACAATACGCCCAGGCAGAGGTAACAGCTCTTGCGCTTGCATTGTTCTTCAGTGTCTTGAAATATTCTTCGGTCCATTTTTCATAGAGCTCTTTTGCTGTTATGGCTGGTTCTAAATCATACGGATTCTTGTTATATTCCACCAAAGCAGCATAGGCATCATTATATGTTGGGAAGTACGACTCCGGTTTGAGCGGCTTACAAATGGGCCGTCCAGTCGGAGTTTTTCCAACTGTAACCATAGCTCGAAATGGGTTTCGAAGATTTCTTCCTTTGATTTCACTTATCTGTCCAAATCCGTTCGGAAGTCTTCTTCTTTTGTTTGATTTCCGAGGCTTTCGTTGGTTTATATCCGGTTGCATTGGGTATCCGCAATGCGGACAGTAAGTTGCTTTATCACTTACTTGCAAGGCACATTCGGGACATTGCATCAGCATAGTACATTCACTCCTTTCTTGGCAAATCTCTGTGTTTCGCTTGATTTACCATTAGTAATCATATATCATAGTGTAGGAATTGTCAACTACTCCTACACTTATTTTTTACACTGGAGGTGATGTATATGGTTACTCATGATGTATCAACTTGTCCCGATTGTGGTGGGGCATTGAAATATTATGACCGTGTTCCAAGAATTGTACGGTCGAAACTGAGAAATACCAGATGGATTAAGATAAGAAGACTACGCTGTATCAGATGCGGGCGTTTACATAGAGAGCTTCCAGATGATATTTTTCCGTACAAGCAGTATGAATCGGAAATTATCCGAGGTGTGATAGAGGGATTTATTACTTGTGAGACAATTGGATACGAGGATTATCCTTGCGAGATGACGATGATTCGGTGGATGGCTCAGAAAATACATCTTCTTCTATAATGCCAAACCACCGAGGTTGTTTTTACTAAAAGTGGTTCTTATCCTAGAATAGCCGTTGAAAGGAGGCAAGAGCCAATGGAAGAAATTATATTTGAATCGGGTTCAGTGCCAGTGATCGTTGCGGCCAGAGTATACGGCAAGGATGCATCTTGGGTAAGGGCTGGAATCATATCTGGATGGCTTCCAATCGGAAAGGCTACTCGAAACGGTAAACTTGTAACAAACATTGAGGAGATGAATTCGAGGTACGGACGTATCAATTTCTATATTTCCCCGAAGCTCCTCTATGAAGAAACGGGCTATTTATGGAAAGGAGAGAAACGTTGATGGGAACAACAATACGTCCGGAGCTGTCTGAGAAGAATCCCTATTGGATTGAAAAACATCGGTACTATGAGCTGAAGCATTTCTGTCTTCAATATCCTATTTGGAAGAAAGCATATTTGGCTTTAGACGGGTTAGCTAAAAGACCATCTGATCTGGTTCTGTTTTCGGGACAACGAGACCTCAGCGATCCGACTGCTAAATGCGCCGAGGCAAGGATATTTTACTCCAACAGAATGGAACTGGTTGAATCAGTGGCCGAAGAGACTGATGTCGTGCTTGGAACCTATATTTTACAGGCTGTTACAAGCGGTATCTCTTATGATTGTTTGAAAGCTAGGTTAGATATTCCGTGCTGCAAGGATGTCTATTACGACTTGTACAGACGTTTCTTCTGGCTGTTGAATAAGGAGCGTGGTTGATATGAAGATTGTGGATGTTGCAGTGAAAAAGGTATATCGGTTCAACTGCCCGAATTGTCAAAGCCGGTTGGAAGCAGATAGTCAGGATTTGGAGGATATCGGCGCTAAGGTAATTAAGTTTTTCTGCCCGGTCTGCCAGAAAGAGCGATATATTGCATGGTCAGATTTGAGAAAGAAGATTGTCTATGAAGGCGAGGGGTCGCAGAAATAACAGCTCCTATTATGAAAGGAGATGTGATACTTATGAATAAAAGTAAATACGCACAGATATTTAATTCAACCTGTACGGGGTGGGAGGAAAATCGAGAATGGAATGTGATGTATTTGAAAGCACAGCAAACCTATTTTAATGATGCTTTAAGGAATAGAGGCTATGTATTCTTGAGAGATGTTCTTGAATGCTTAGGTCTTCCGGTTACCAAGACATCGTTATTTGTGGGTTGGTACTATGATTTGTCAAATGCGTCTGGGGATAATTACATCGATTTTGATATCCACGAAAAAGGAGATGGAAGCGATATCGAGTTAGACTTTAATGTGGACGGAGACATCACGAACCGATTCAAGGATTGAGCCAGCAATGGCTCTTTCTTTTTATTCTAGGTTAAAACCTCAGTACGCAGGTGACAGAAAAACGTGGTATTTTGATATCTGAAAAATTCCCGGGTGGAAAATTTTCAAAAACAATTTGAAAGGAGAAGAACATGGAACTTGTAATTGTATTTGTAATCGGAATGGTTATTGGTTGTGTTTTTTCGAGTATAGTCCGGCGGTCTAAATCGGTTGGTAAACTTCGTATCGATACTTCTGATCCGGACGGCCCTTTTATGTTTCTGGAATTGTCAAAGGGCGTTGGCGACATATCTACCAAGAAACAAGTGCTTCTGCAGGTTGATCTTAAAAGTTATATTTCGCACGAATAACACGCTCTTTTATGGAATCGGTAATAAATTATTTGAAAGGAGAACTGAAAATGGAAGACAACATCAGAGATTTGTTAAGCGGGGAGATTAGCAGGGAGATTCAGGCTTTATCCAATTTAAATGCGGGTAGCAAAGAAAAATCAACAGCAATTGATGATCTGGCAAAGCTCTACAAACTGAGGATCGAGGAATCTAAGAATGACTGGGAGTATGACGAAAAGTACAATCGCCGGGTAATGGAAGAAGAAGCCGGCACTCGCGATGAGGAAATGAAACGTACGCAGTTGTCGGAACAGATTAAAGATCGATACTTCAGATTGGGAATAGCGGCGGCAGAACTCATGATACCGTTGATGTTCTATGGTATCTGGATGAAAAAGGGATTTAAGTTTGAGGAAACTGGAACATATACCTCAACAACATTCAGAGGATTGTTCAACCGTTTTAGACCAACGAGAAAATAAGAAAATGAACGATTTTAAGACGATGGAGGGCGTAAATTACACGTCCTCTTCGTTTTTCTGCGTGATTTTTACAGCCCCTATTATGGAAAGGAGATGCTAAAAGAGCTCTTTTATCTCTTGACTTAATATAGAGAGTAACCGTACAATTATACCGTTACTTTCAGATTATCAAGGAGGTAATGACTTTATGAGCCAAAAAATTATTAAACCGGAAGGTATGGAGTTAATGGAGTACCTGAATAACGGATATGCGGTTTGCAATCGTTGTGGAGCAGTTATGGACCGAAGGGAAGATCCAGCGGGTGGCTGTGATATTTATGCCTGCCCATCATGCGGATGGGAAGTAGATGAAATGGATTACGAGTATGAAGATAGCGAGGAAGAATGGACAGAAGAAACACTCGAATCCTATAGAGGCAGTGTACCACCGAAAGGATGTAGAGCTTGTGGGGGTCCATATCCACATTGCAAAACGTCGTGTAAACTATTTGACAATTAAAGAATTATCAACACAAGAGGGAGTCCTGACGAGGGCTCTTTCTTTTTGCTTTTAGGAGGCTGCTATGAGATACCATTACGAAAAGCCTACTATTTATCTTTCCATGTATGGCAAACTTTATATTTGTGAACATCCAGTTTATAACAGTTGCACCCTCTTTCAAATTAACGATAAAGGATTAGCTGTCATCCAGCAGCGATATGATTTGGAGACAAAGAGTACGTGGTGGAGTGAAGTTGACCCTTGGTTGACGGACGATTTATATTTACATCCTGAATTTAAGAAATACTTTGACGAACGGGCTGGAGAATGTAAGGATGGTCTTTATCCCACTGTTACGGTTCGACAGATTATGTGGGCGTTGAAAATGAAGCCGATTGCGAGGGAACGGTGGGAAACGGTCTTTGACAGACGTGATATTTAGACGCATTTTTTACAATTCCTTTTATGAAAAACCATTGAACTGAAAGGAGTTAGAGAGGTATGGATGAAATGAAAATCGGATCAAAATTTATGAAGACTTTGGTTGCGAAACTGGTAAAAAGAACGGTAAAGAAAAAAACTGGATATGATGTAGATATTCAGTTGAATGAATTTACCGCCGCTGTTACTGATGGAACGGCACGTGTTCATCTAAGTGTTGATGCGGAATTGAATAAAGACGAACTCACAAAAATTTTGAGTGCGATTGGTTTATAGTTGCAAAGGGATCGTGGAGACACGGTCTCTTTGCTTTTACATACGCGAAATTTGCAAGTTATATTATGGAGAGACAGTAGCTCAGTTGGTAGAGCGCCACACACTAGTGGAGGTCATAGGTTCGAGTCCTATCTGTTTCTCTTGTTTTTTTTTTGAGTCGATAACGGCTCTTTTATTTTCCATAAAAAAAATGAAAGGAGAAAAAGAAATGGAAAACATCAAAGTATTACGGAGACAGGAACTGGAAACAAGAGAGGTTATGGTTGGGGATCAGATTTTGATATCCTTGGCAGAGATCGGGGACTTTACTGCAACGGCTCACAAGATTACGGACAAGGGCGTCTTGTTTATTTTCGATGAGTACGTTACGAGCAGGCCGATGAACAACCAGAGAATCAACGAGGGCGGTTATGAGGAGTCTGATTTGAAGAAGTGGATCGACACGGTTCTTTTGGCAGCATTTCCCGAGGAGCTTAAAAGCCGGATTGACAGTCTGTCTATTCCGACAGTAGGCGAATTGTTCGGTCACGATGACGAATGGGATAATGAGCATTTTGAGCCGGATGAAGACGAGCAGCTTCCGCTTATGAAGGAGCGGAGGAATCGTGTAGCATACCTCAATGATGAATGGGAATGGGGTTGGCTCAGAAATGCGGTAAAGAGGAGTGTTTCTTCGGCGTATTTCGCTTTTGTGAACGGCAGTGGCCCTGCGAACTACACCAACGCTTCGAACTCTTATGGAGTTCGTCCGGAGTTCTGGTTGGTTAGATAAATCTTGGGGCCTTGTGCCCCTTTTGAGAGGAGAAGAAAATGAGCAAATTTTCAACGGGATTACGGCGATCATCCCCAACAATTTTAACTGTCTTAGGAATCGTCGGTGTTGTTGGTACGGCTGTGACGGCTGTTCGGGCTACACCTAAGGCAATGAGGCTTATCAAAGCTAAGAAAGATGAACTGGAAACGGATAAACTTACGCCTGTGGAACTGGTGCAAACAACTTGGAAATGTTATATTCCGTCCGTTTTGGTAGGCGTTGGTACTGTTGCTTGTATAATCGGTATTGGTGTAATGGATAAACGTAATCAGGCGGCTTTGACGAGCGCATACGCCATGCTTAATGAATCCTACAAGCAATACCGACAAGCAGCCAAAAAGGTTTATGGCGAAGATGCTGATAACAAAATCCATGCTGAAATGGCTAAAGATGCAATGGTTGCTGATTCTGCATGGGGTTATCAAGTTTATAACATGGATATGGACCCCGAAAGTGAGGAGTGTCTTTTCTATGACCTTACATCGAAGAAATACTTTACTACAACAATGGCTGCTGTTTTAAATGCTCAGTATCATGCGAATCGTAATATCGCGCTTAGAGGTGAATGTTCTTTAAATGAATATTTATCGTTTCTTGGCGTTGATGGAGTAGAGAAAGGCGATGAAATGGGTTGGGATATAACCCATATGGTCGAAGAGATGGATTCTTATTGGCTTGATTTTGATAATCAGAAAACAACTCTGGAAGACGGCTTGGAATGCATTACTATTGACGCAATGGCACTCTGTAAATTTGATTAGTTCGCAGAAATTGCAAGTTCTATTATGAAAAGGAGGTAATCGCTTTATGACTACTAAAAGTAAATTGATTAAAGTTCTTGGTCTGGCAGCGACCGTGATCGGAGTGGCGGCAACGCTTGTAACCGATTGGGTCAATGAACAGAAAATGGATGAAAAAATCGAAGAAAAGGTAAACGAAGCACTTGCCAAAAAAGATGACGAAAATGAGGAGTCCTAACAAGGGCTCTTCTTTTCTGTTCTAAGGAGAGAACGATGTCTAGGATGTCTAAGCATGAACAAGTTATCTTGATTATCGAGGATTATATTTTCGATATCACAGAACCACAGCGAAGTTGGGATAAGCACTGGTTTAAGGAAGTTAGTTATCAAAGATGGGCTGGTCGTGAACTTTTAGATCGTGTTCGCAGAAACCCAACACAAGATCCCATTGATATTATATCAGACTTTGCGGTAAAGACAGGCAAGTTTTCCGCAAAAGATTATGGGGATAAAGAGGATAGGCAGATATTTAGTGTCGCCTATGAAATGGCAACGGACATCTTAGAAATTACAAGATGTTTGGAATAATGAGTTAAAAATGAAAGGAGAAAAAGAAATGAAGGCATTAAGAAAACAGGAAGTAACAATTCAGGCAGCAAATGAGTTTAAGGTTGGCGATCAGATCGAGGTTGGAAAGTATACGGCGACCTGTCAGAAGATTACCAGAAAGGGAGCACTCTTTCTTTTGGATCAGTATTTGGATACAGCATATCAGATGAACCGTGAGTATACGAACGCAGGCGGCTATGAGGCAAGTGATTTACGCAAAGAACTCCAGAAAGAAGAAGTTCTGAATATCTTCAGCTCTATTCAGAGTATCATGGTTCCTTTTAAGAATGGTGATTTGCTTCGTATCCCGTATGCAGAGGAATTCTTCGGCGATGTCGATAATTATGAACCCAGCGGTAAGAAACAGTGGCTTCTTATGAAAGACCGTAAGAACCGTATCGCGATTCGTGAAGGAGAAGCTTACGAGTGGGGCTGGTTGCAGAATAAAGTAAAGTCTTCTTCGGCTCTTTTCGCTTCTGTGAACGACGATGGCTATGCGGACTACACCGACGCTTCGGCCTCTAATGGGGTTCGTCCGGTCTTCCGGTTAGGTTAATCGCCGCCCCTTGTGGGCGGTTTTATATTTTTTGAAAGGAGATGCGCTTATGTGCAGCAAAAACCGAAAGGAGTATATTGATGAACAAAAACACCATAACGGCGGCAATGCGGAATATGCGAACCGCTGTAAAAAAACACAGTCCGGAAATTTTAACCGGGATCGGAATCGCCGGAATGATTACGACAACTGTAATGGCTGTCCGGGCAACGCCTAAAGCTCTAATTCTCATTGAGGAAAAGAAGGATGAACTGGAGGTAAATGAGCTTACACCGAAAGAAACAATCCAGGCGGCGTGGACTTGTTATATTCCGACGGCTGCCATTGGAACAGTTTCAATAGCTTGCTTAATTGGAGCCAGTTCGGTAAATATGAGACGGCGGGCAGCCTTGGCTACAGCATATGCTCTCTCCGAGTCTGCTCTGAAGGAATATCAGGAAAAAGTAGTAGAAACAATCGGAGAGAAAAAAGAGCAATCTATTCGGGATGCTGTAGCTAAAGATAAGATTGAAAAGAACCCTGTAACTAACAGAGAAGTGATCATCACCGAAAGAGGCAATACTCTCTGTTATGATGCCGTATCGGGAAGATATTTCAAATCCGATATAGATAAACTGAAAAAGGCAGCAAATGAGTTGAATCGGCAGATGCGGGATGAGATGTATATTTCTCTGAACGATTTCTACTATGAAATCGGCTTAAATCCGGTCAGCATCGGTGACGAACTCGGCTGGAATATCGACCAGGGGTATATCGATTTGTCATTCAGTTCTCAGTTAGCAGATGACGGAACACCTTGCCTTGTAATTGAGTATCACATTGCGCCCCGGTATGACTTCCGCACTGCCTGATAAGTACGCGAAAAAAACAATGTCTTTAATGGAGAACCCACATATTTTCTGATTATTGAAAGGAGAAAACACAATGGAAAACAACGAAATTATGACAAACGAAGAGGTTATGGAAACTACTGAGGAGATCGTGAAAGTAAGTTCGGCTAACGGATTTAAGAAAGCGGCTGCCTTTGGATTGGTGTTTATTGCCGGCTATGTAGCAGGTAAATACATCATCGATCCGGCGATAGCACATATCAAAGCTCGGAAGCGGAATAAACAGATGGTCGAGCAGGGGGATTTCAATGACTTCGAGGAGGCAGAAATCGTGAGCGGAGAGACCGTTGATAAAGATCCGGCGTAAATGTAAGAAAAAACAGTGTTCGGACGGGAAGGTACCTGTAACAAGGTGCTTTCCCTTTTTCTTTTTGCTTTGAGGAGGTGGCTTATGAACCAGTATAAGTACAGCGGACCTGTTATGGAATTTGAAATTTGCGTTGCGCATAACTGGAAAGGCTCTACATACGCAACGTCCGAGAGAAAAGCGAGAAGTAATCTCTCATATCAGTTTAAAAAGCAGAACAACAAGCTTCCTAATACAAAAATTACGTTGCCGGGAAAGTTGGTTACTGTTTAAGTGAAAGGAGAAGAAAATGGAGGAATACAGACCTAATTCCCATAAATCTAAAGAAACTCAAAAGGAGGGAGCAGCTCCACCAGATAAAAAAGTGGAAAAAGTTATCAGCGGATCGGCTAAGCCTAAGAAAAAGGGTGAGATGCAGAAGTTCGCCGATGTTTTTATTTCGGAAGACGTTGGAAATGTAAAATCTTATATTTTGATGGACGTTCTCGTTCCGGCAATTAAAAAGGCAATATCAGACATCGTTACGAACGGTATCGATATGATTCTGTATGGGGAAACCGGGCGGACAAGAAAGGCTTCATCTGGAACTAAGGTGTCATACGGAAAGTTCTATGACCGTGAGCCGGATCGAAGACGTGAGCGCTTGGCTTCGTCCCGCGGTGGATATGATTATGACGATATTGTCTTTGAAACTCGCGGAGATGCAGAGTCGGTTCTTGATGCGATGAATGATATCATCAGTCAGTATGGGGTTGTGAGTGTCGGAGATCTGT
Organism: Lachnospiraceae bacterium; assembly: GCA_021772075.1. Lineage (GTDB taxonomy): Bacteria > Bacillota > Clostridia > Lachnospirales > Lachnospiraceae > Kineothrix. Next base: position 18,099 of record JAETNQ010000003.1, on the reverse strand, counting down.
ACGATCTCGCCGATGTATCCACAGATAATTATGCCGTGAATAAATATGGCTGGACTGATATCAGCGGATGTAAGCCGGTTCGGGTAAGAGATGGCTATATTCTCAAATTACCCAAAGCGCTGCCGATTAACTAAAGGAGGTGTCCATGTACGAATCGAAAGACAAGATGGTATCCCATCCGGACCATTATCAATCCGAAACGGGATTGGAAGTTATCGATGTAATCGAAGCCTTTACTTTTGATCTCAAAGGAATTGAGGCTACAGATACAGGAAATATTCTCAAGTATGCCTGCCGGTGGAAGAAAAAAAACGGTATTCAGGATTTGGAAAAAATCCTTTGGTATACGCAGCATCTTATTGACCATTTGAAAAAATTAGAAGATTAAAAAAAGGAGACTATTTAGCTATGAAAAAAGCAGAAATCATGACAAAAGTAAGCGGAACCTTTAATAAGGTCGGTTTCCAGTTGAAAAAACACAGCCCGGAAATTCTTGTCGTGGCTGGCGTTGTTGGCACCGTGGCGAGTGCCGTTCTGGCTTGTAAAGCTACGTTGAAGGTGGATAAAGTTTTGGGCGAAACCAAAGAAAAAATGGATAAGGTCCATGAGTCTGCCGAAAAAGGATGCACTGCGATGGGGGGGGACTATTCCCCGGAAGACGCCAAGAAAGACACGGTCATTGTCTATACCCAGACAGCGCTGAAGCTGGCAAAGCTGTACGCACCCGCCGTGGCAGTTGGTACATTATCCATCACCAGCATTCTGGCGTCCAATAATATTCTTCGGAAGAGGAATGTGGCTTTGGCAGCGGCTTATGCTACGATTGATAAGAGTTTCAAGGATTACAGAAATCGCGTTGTTGAGCGGTTCGGCAAAGAGATTGATCGAGAACTCAGGTATAATATCAAAGCGGAAAAGGTAAGCGAAACGGTTATGGACGAAGAGACCGGCAAAGAAAAGAAAGTAAAGAAAACGGCTTTCGTTGTAAACCCGTCTGATATCAGCGGTTACGCTCGGTTTTTTGAGAAATACACAAAGGATGAAGAGGGAAACAGTGTTTTAAATCCCCATTGGGAAACCAACAACGAATACAACCTTATGTTTCTCAAGGCGCAGGAAAGCTATGCCAATGATCTTCTGCGGGCAAAGAAGCGTCTTTTCCTGAATGATGTATATGAAATGTTGGGAATGCCCCGCACCAAAGCTGGTCAGGTAGTTGGTTGGGTTTATGATCCGGAGCATCCCGTTGGTGACAACTATGTGGATTTCGGACTTTATGCCGACAATCTGAGCTATTCCGATTTTGCAAACGGGTTTGATACTGCAATCTTGTTGGACTTCAATGTGGATGGAAATATCTGGGAGCTTATGTGAAGGGACGGAATCGATGGGATCGGTTCCGGAAATCCATATCAGGATGCAATAGACTATCCTTGGCTCGGACCCAGAGAACTGAGGATAGTCTAAATATTTTTAAGGAGAACTTATATGCGTAAGATAACTGCAATAACCGCGTTTCTTTCTCTGTGTGCGGTTTTTATATTTTCAGTTACCACCATTTCAACAGCAGAAGAACCGGTTTTAGAAACGAAAGTTATTCCGCTGCACATAGCCTCTGTCAATTATGAACCGACAGAAGATATTTCTGTAATGAACATGAAGGATACTGAAAAGAAAGAAGAATTACTTCCAGATGAAGATATTGCGCTGATTGCATTGGTCACTATGGCCGAGGCTGAAGGAGAATGCGAAGAGGGTAAACGGCTGGTGATCGACACGATTCTTAACCGTATGGACTCCGAACATTTTCCCGATACAGCTTACGATGTGATTTATCAGCCGTATCAATTTTCATCGATGTGGAACGGCAGGGTGGATTGCTGTGAAGTGCGAGAAGATATTTGTCAGCTTGTCAGAGAAGAACTGGAATGTCGAACAAACTATGATGTTGTATTCTTTACGGCTGGATGTTACAGCAATTATGGCGTTCCTATGTTTCAGGTAGAAAACCACTATTTTTCAAGGTATGAATGAAAGGAGAATTGACTTATGAGTAATGTTTTAACATTTGTTTCCTATGCGTTAGCGGCTATGGCTGGTATCTGTTTTGTCGGCGGAATCGCTGTTTTGTCCGGCGGAAAGGAGATGTAAAGACATGGAAGGATTTGAGAGTTTGATATCCATGTTAGATTACATATTGGATACCAAGAGGAAAAGACATATCACTGGAGGAATTTTGATCAGCATGTCCATGCTGTTTGGCGGCTTGGCATTAACGGTGATGACTATAAAAAATGAGGAGACCGATGATGAGTAAAGTAACCAATTTTGTAATGTTTGCTATGGGGGCTGCAGTCGGGTCGGTCGTTACATGGCAGTATGTTAAGAAAAAATATGAGCAGATTGCTCAGGAAGAGATTGATTCCGTAAAGGCTGTCTTCATGAAAAAAGATCCCGACATGGAAGTAACTGTTTCGGAAACACCGCATCAGGCAGAGCCGCGGAAAGTAGAAGAAAAGCCCAGCATTTCTGAATATGCTGCGTTGCTGAAAAATGAAGGCTACACGAATTATTCGGGGACGGGAAAAGAGGAGCAGACATCTATGAACGATAAACCCTATGTTATTTCCCCGGAAGAATTTGGTGAGTATGAGGAGTATGAGAAAATAAGTCTCACCTATTATGGAGATCAGGTTCTTGCGGATGAGAATGACGAACTGGTAGAAGATGTGGAGGGCGCCGTTGGGTTTGAGTCTCTGACTCATTTTGGAGAGTACGAGGATGATTCGGTCTTTGTCAGAAATGACCGGCTGAAATGTGACTATGAAATTCTTCTGGATCAGAGAACTTATTCGGACGTTGTTAAAACAAGGCCACATCAGATGGAGGTATGATGACAAAGAACGAGCTGAATAGCAAATATTTTGACTGGATGTGCCAGCTCGTATTAGACCGCCGATATTCTAAGAGTTTATCTTATCGGAAGCTTTTATCATTTCTTCACAGCGTAGATTTTAACTATACTATCGCTATGGACGAAAACAGAGAAGAGGATGGGATAGATCTTAGATATCGGTTCGGTTACGACAATTCGTACAAACAATCCATGATTTCAACTTATTTGGACAATTACCCCTGCAGTGTTTTGGAGATGATGATTGCCCTCGCTATTCGCTGTGAAGAACATATTATGGATGATCCCGATATCGGAGATCGTACAGGTCAATGGTTCTGGAACATGGTAGTGAATCTCGGATTAGGTTCAATGACAGATGCAAAATTTGATGAAGATTATGCTAACAAAGTCATCGAACGATTTCTAAATCGAGAGTACGAACGAAATGGCGAGGGTGGTTTGTTTACGGTAAAACACAGTCGCAGAGATTTGCGGACTGTTGAAATCTGGTATCAAATGTGCTGGTACTTAGACGAAATCGTATAAATTTTAAGGTTCAAAGGAAAGGAGGCAAGATTCATATGTGTGAAGTGTTTGGTTATATTTTTGGCAGTTTACGGTCTTCTGAAAAAGCTGTTCAGAGCATTCAGCGAACCTTAAAACATCAGAGAAGTTTTAACCGTAATGTGGCCGTTTTAGCTATTGCTATGACGGCTTATATGGTTACAAATGAAATCGACCGCAAAAAGCAGAACAAGAAAATCGAGGAGCTCAGCAATGAGATTAAGGAATTAAGGCGCCTGGAAGGAGAGTAAAAAATGCAATGATCGACTTTTTGATGATTTCAACACGTAGTACAAAGCGTGGTGTAATAGAAATCTATCCGAAGTTCATTATTAAAAAAAGCTCCGATCTGATGATTCGAGGTGGTGACTTTTACGCTATCTGGATTGAGGAACGTGGTTTATGGTCTACAGATGAGCAGGATGCCTTGCAGCTCATAGACCGCGAACTGGATAGATACGCAGAAGAAAACCGCCGGCGCTTTGACTCCGATATTAAAGTCCTGCATATGTGGGATGCTGAGTCCGGAATGATTGATTCTTGGCATAAGTATTGTCAAAAGCAGATGAGAGATTCCTTTCATATGCTGGATGAAAAACTTATATTTTCAAATACAGAAACGAACAAAAAAGATTACGCCAGTAAAAAGCTGAACTATCCGCTTGAAGCTGGCGATTTGTCTGCTTACGACAAGCTGATGTCTGTTTTATATTCTGAGGAGGAAAGACACAAGATTGAATGGGCAATCGGCTCGATCGTTTCAGGAGAGTCTAAAAGACTGCAAAAGTTCATGGTTTTATATGGTGCTGCCGGAACGGGTAAATCTACGGTGCTTAACATTATTCAGCAACTCTTCGACGGGTACTATTCGGTGTTTGACGCAAAAGCACTTGGATCTTCCAGTAATTCCTTTGCATTGGAAGCTTTTAAGAGTAACCCTCTCGTAGCAATCCAACATGATGGTGATTTGTCAAGAATCGAAGATAATACCCGTCTTAACAGTTTGGTGTCTCACGAATTGATGACGGTAAACGAAAAGTTTAAATCTACTTATGCTAACCGATTCAAGTGTTTTCTTTTTATGGGAACCAACAAACCGGTAAAGATAACAGATGCTAAATCCGGTCTTATCCGAAGATTGATTGATGTATCTCCGACCGGGGACAAGTTGAGTCCGAAAGATTATAAAGCAATTGTGAAGCAGGTTGGTTTTGAACTTGGAGCTATTGCATCTTACTGTCAGGAAGTATATTTGAAAAACCCCGGTATGTATGACGACTATATTCCCATTGCTATGCTGGGGGCATCCAATGATTTTTACAACTTCATTGTTGATTCGTACCATGTGTTTAAAAAAGAGGACGGAACAACTTTAAAAGCTGCCTGGGAGATGTATAAGACCTATTGTGACGAAGCAAAGGTGTCGTTTCCGTTCTCTCAGAGAATCTTTAAGGAGGAACTTAGAAACTATTTCAGAGATTACAAAGAGCGCTTCAATCTTGATGATGGCTCACGGGTTAGGAGCTATTACTCTGGATTTCGGACTGAGAAATTTGAAACTGAAAAAAATTCGGAGGGTGAAATTGCGGAAACAAAGCCAAGATTGATTGAGTTCAAAGAGCAGGAATCGATATTTGACAAAGAATGCTCTGACTGTCCAGCTCAATATGGCACAGAGGCAGGAACACCAAGCAAAAAATGGTTAAATGTCAAGACAACCCTAGCAGCTTTAGATTCTTCGCAACTTCATTATGTCAAGATTCCGGAAAATCACATTGTAATTGATTTTGATATTCCCGATAAGGACGGTAATAAGTCTTTTGAAAGGAATGTCACAGAAGCAAGCAAATGGCCGCCTACCTATGCGGAACTCAGTAAAAGCGGATGTGGAGTACATCTGCATTATATTTATACGGGTGATCCCACCAAGCTGAGTCGCGTTTATGACGACCACATAGAAGTTAAGGTGTTCACGGGCAATAGTTCATTAAGACGTAAGTTATCAAAGTGTAACAATCTGCCCATCGCAACAATTAGCTCTGGTTTACCGCTGAAAGGAGAAAACAAAATGGTAAATTTTGATGCGATTCAAAGCGAGAAAGGGCTTAGAACACTGATAAAGCGAAATCTCAACAAGGAGATTCATCCCGGTACTAAGCCCAGTATCGACTTTATTTATAAAATACTGGAGGACGCATATTCGAGCGAACTGAAATATGATGTGACAGATATGCGGAATGCGGTATTAGCTTTTGCAGCAAGCAGCACTCATCAGGCCGATTACTGTATCAAGTTAGTAAACAAGATGCAGTTCAAATCTGCTGATACGTCCACAGCCGTAAAGAATGAGGATGCAAAGCTGATATTTTATGACGTTGAAGTATTTCCCAACCTGTTTCTTGTGAACTGGAAAATTGAGGGTGAGGGAAAACCGGTTGTCAGAATGATCAATCCCACGCCGACCGAAATTGAGAGTTTGATGCGCTTCCGATTGGTTGGCTTCAATTGTCGCCGGTATGACAATCATATTCTGTATGCGAGACTTATGGGTTATTCTAACGAACAACTTTACAACCTCTCGCAGAAGATTATTAACGGAAGCGCTAATTGTTTCTTTGGAGAAGCTTATAATGTCAGTTACACAGATGTCTACGACTTTGCTTCTGCTGGAAATAAGAAGAGTCTCAAGAAGTTGGAAATTGAGATGGGAAATGTTTCCGAAAAGGAACTGAAAAAAAGAGGATTCTCAGAGGCAGAGATTCGGATCATCAAAGCTGGAACCCATCATCAGGAGCTCGGACTTCCGTGGGATCAGCCTGTACCGGAGGAACTCTGGACAAAAGTTGCCGAGTATTGTGATAACGATGTGATTGCGACCGAAGCGGCTTTTGTTTATCTGAAAGCTGATTGGACAGCCCGGGAGATTCTGGCTGACTTGGCGGACATGACTGTAAACGATACGACAAACAGCCTTACTCAAAAGATTATATTTGGCAATAACCGGAAGCCGCAAGATCAGTTCAATTATCGAGATTTGGCTGAGCCGGTACATGATCTGGATGAGGAGACCTATCAGTTCTTGGCAGAAGCGTGTCCAGAAATGATGAATCATACGCATGGTGAAGCCGGAAGTTTTCTTCCATATTTTCCGGGATACAAATTTGAGAACGGAAAGTCAACTTACCGCGGTGAGGAAGTTGGGGAAGGTGGCTATGTCTATGCTGAGCCGGGTATGTACGGAAATGTTGCATTGTTGGATATTTCTTCCATGCATCCCCACAGCGCCATTGCAGAAGTTCTATTCGGAGTAAAATTCACCAGAGCATTCCGGGATATTGTTGAGGGACGTGTGAGTATCAAGCATGAGGCATGGGATATCGTCAACACGATGCTGGATGGCAAACTCACACCTTATATCCAGAAGGTAATTGACGGCGAAATGACATCCAAGCAGCTTGCTGATGCATTGAAGACAGCAATCAATTCTGTATATGGTCTCACTTCTGCGTCGTTCGATAACGCATTCCGTGATCCGAGAAATAAAGACAATATTGTGGCGAAACGAGGAGCTCTGTTCATGATTAACCTTAAGCATGAGGTACAGGAACGGGGCTTTACTGTTGCACACATAAAGACGGACTCCATTAAAATTCCGGATGCAACACCTGAGATTATTCAGTTTGTAATGGATTATGGCAAACAGTATGGATACACATTTGAGCATGAGGCTACATACGACAGGATGTGTCTCGTCAACGATGCGGTTTATATCGCTAAGTATAAGGACGGAAAGCACGCGGGCGAATGGACGGCGACAGGAACCCAGTTTCAGATTCCATATGTATTTAAGAAACTGTTCAGTGGAGAAGAGATTGCGTTTGAAGATATGTGCGAAACCAAATCCGTGAGCAGCTCTTTATATTTGGATATGAATGAGGGAATGCCTGACGTTACCGCTCACGAGAAAGAGTTTGCCAAGGCAGAAAGTGACTACAAAAAGGGACTGCTTTCAGATATAACATTTGAAGCGACCTGTGCAGAGTTAAGACCGCTTATTGACGAGGGACACAATTATCGTTTCATCGGAAAAGTCGGTCAATTCTGCCCGATTAAAGATGGTTGTGGCGGCGGTCTGCTTATGCGTGAGAAAGATGGTAAGTATTACGCTGCTACCGGCTCGAAAGGGTATCGATGGCTTGAATCGGAGATGGTTCGGGAACTGGAGAAAGAGGGCGACATTGACCGTGGATACTATGACAAGCTGATTGATGAAGCGGTTAAGACAATCTCAGAGTATGGAGATTTCGAGTGGTTTGTTTCGGACGACCCTTATATTGGTCCGCTTGGAGCAAATGATTCTGATATTGACTGTGAGGATACACCGCCGTGGTTAATGCCTTGCGGAGATGCGAAGTTCAGTACCTGCTTTGACTGCCCACATTTTAATGAAGACACTTTCCATATGGATTGTGGTCTTGGATACGATATTTCGGACGTGATTATGAAACACGCCATGAATCAACCCGAAGACAACTAAAAAAGTAAAGGAGAATTATTATGTCACGAAAAAGAGTAAACGACAACATTATCATGGAGAATGCCCGGGTTATCTTTCGGAATTTTGCCGGAAAAGAGGGTAAGTACAACAGAGCCGGTGCCCGTAACTTTTGCGTAATCATTGATGATCCCGAATTGGCTCAGAGATTGGCAGATGAGGGATGGAATATTCGGATTCTTCCCCCTCGTGATGAGGATGATGATCCGAAACATTATCTTCAGGTGGCTGTCAGCTTTGAGAATATTCCGCCCAAAGTTTTTATGATTACTCGGAGAGCAAAAACGCAGTTGGACGAGGAGTCTATCGATACTTTGGATTATGCGGAAATTCGGAATGTGGATCTGACCATCCGCCCTTACAACTGGGTTATTCAGGAAGGGACGAAGAACGAGAAGAATGGTGTCAAGGCATATTTAAAGACCATGTATGTCACCATTGAGGAAGACGAGTTTGCCGATAAATATGCCGAGATGGAGGGTCCGGACGAGATTCCGTTCAACTGATCGCCGGGAGGGTTGTTACTTTAATGAAGTGACAGCCCTTTCTTTATATTTTTGAAAGGAGAAAAAGATGAGAGAATTATTTAATTCTTTATATTCGGGAATAGCAAGAGGACATGAAGTAATCATAATTGTGGATGGCAAAGAAATACCCGTTACAATCACGAACATGGAAACGGAACGTTTTTCTTATGAGTCCATAATGAGAATAAAGCTGAACGGAATAGTTGACGGACGTAGTTCTGTTGGTTATAAAGACCCTCGCCGTATCGGTGTTCTGAAAATCCCTTCCGATATGACATACAAAAGAGTTATATTTAATGATCCGGCCACTATTGTTATTTGGGAAGACGGAAGCAAGACGATTGTAAAATGTCAGAAAGGTGACGTGTATGATCCCGAAAAAGGATTAGCTCTTTGCTTCATGAAAAAAGCGCTCGGTAATAAGGGGAACTTCAACAATGTGCTGAAGACTGAATTGCCGCGTGACTAATGTCGTGTTTGAAAGGAGAATGTATGAGGTTTTGGAAAAAGAAACCGAAGCGGCAGACCACAGCCAAATCAAAGACAAATACCGCTTCGCCGAAACAAGTTCCTAAATGGGAACCAAAATCAAGATCCACTCCGCTGCCTAAACCAAAGCCGGATATGTCAAAGAAATCTACCACAACCCAAAAAGAATTCAAGCGGCAGGATGCGAGAAAGGAATTTCTCAGAGTGTTCAAGCAGCTTACTTCCTGCCATAGAGCATGGGATATTTGGAGAGATTTCATTATTATGTTTGCCTGTGCAATCTCAAATTCGTTGGATAAAAGTCACTATGACGAACGCGAGAAACGGTATCTGAGAATTATTAAGAAATACAATAAGCAGGAGCAAAACCTGTTTCCCGAACTTACCGCTCATACAGTTATGGCTTTGGAAGAAAATCCGGAGCAGGACTTTCTGGGCGGTATTTTCATGGAATTAAATCTTGGTAATGGCTCAAACGGGCAGTTCTTTACGCCATATCATGTCTGTGATCTTATGGCGAAGATGGCAATGACTGAAAGCGTGGTTCAAGAAATAAACGAAAAGGGCTATATTACTATCTGTGACTCATGTTGCGGTGCTGGCGCTACACTTATTGCCGGAATTCATGAAGCGAGGAGGCAGTTGGAGAAGGAAAATCTGAATTATCAGAACCATGTTCTTGTCGTAGGGCAGGACATTGATGAAATAGTAGCTCTGATGTGTTATATTCAGCTTTCTCTTTTGGGAGTGGCGGCCTATATCAAGATCGGTAACACTTTTACAGATCCGATAGACCCAAATGATACAACTGAGAATTATTGGTTTATGCCGATATATTTCTCTGATGTTTGGGTTACACGAAGACTGGTTCATAAAATGGATGACTTATTGAAAGGAGAAAAATAACTATGAGTATGACAGCAAGAGAATTTATGGATACCATGGAGAATCTGATCAATTCTCCTAATCAAAGACTGATCGGAAACTTAACCGGCGGTTACGTTTACGCCGTTGATGAGGACGGGTATAAACCCGAACTGATGTATGCGGCCACAGAGATCAGCAAAGCCAATAGAAAGGCGGCGGAGGCACAGAACCAACTGGATGCCATTAAGTATGCAGTCAATGATGTGTTCGGGGTAGCAGAATTGCACAGAAAAATGGCGCTGGAAATCAAGCAGGTTATTTTTAACAATCCCGCAACTGTTGTCTTCTGGATGGATGGTACCAAGACCGTTGTAAAGGCAGAAAACGAGGACTTCGATCCTGAAAAGGGACTGGCGATGGCAATCGCAAAAAAAGTCTATGGAAATACGGGGAGTTATTATAACCAGTTCAAAAAGCATATACAACCGTATCATAAGCAGCTTTTAAGCGATATCCGCAAGTTGCACGATCAGGGAAAATCAGAAAAAGAGATTTCTGATGCGCTTGGAATCGGAAGTGTTGCAAAACTCAGGAATCTTAAAGCAAAACTGATTCGGGAAGAAAAGGCGGAATAGAAAATGGAACTATACGACTACCAGATGAAAGCAGTTAGTCAGATGAAAAACGGCTGTATTCTTTGTGGCGGCGTTGGTTCTGGTAAGTCTCGAACGGCTCTTGCCTATTATTTCTTCCAGGAAGGCGGAGAACTATTGGGAAATGTTGCCGGAGATAACTACTTGCCAATGAATGATCCGCCAAAAGATTTATATATCATCACTACAGCACGAAAAAGAGATACATTGGAATGGGAGGGCGAGCTTTCGCCCTTTCTTCTTTCTACTAAGCCGGAACATAATCTTTATCATAATAAGGTTGTTGTAGATTCGTGGAACAACATCAAGAAGTATGCAGAGATTGTGGATGCATTCTTTATATTTGATGAGCAACGAGTAGTCGGTTCGGGAGCATGGGTAAAGTCATTCCTGAAGATTGCCAAAAGTAATCAATGGATTCTTCTCTCTGCCACTCCTGGAGATACTTGGCAAGATTATATTCCGGTCTTTATCGCGAACGGTTTCTATAGGAATCGAACCGAGTTTACCAGAGAGCATATTGTTTACAGTCGATTCAGCAAATTCCCGAAAGTGGATAGATACTTAAATGTTGGAAGGTTGATACGACAGCGAAATAATATTTTGGTGAATATGGATTTCAAAAGAACCACCGTTTCACATCACGAAGACGTCTTTGTTAAGTACAACATCGAGAAGTACAAAGATGTTGCGAGGACTAGATGGAATCCTTATAAGGACAAGCCAATTGTCAATGCGGGTGAACTTTGTTATGTCTGGCGAAAAATCGTAAACACCGACCAATCAAGGCAAGTGGCATTACTGGAAATCATTGAGAAGCATCCGAGAGCCATTATATTCTACAATTTTGATTATGAACTTGACATACTGAAGAATTTGGCTTACGGAAATGATGTCGAGATTGCAGAATGGAACGGGCACTGTCATCAACCAGTTCCGGATGCTAAGAAGTGGGTATATTTGGTTCAATACAATGCTGGCGCTGAAGGTTGGAACTGTATTAAAACAGATACCATTATATTTTACTCACAAAACTATTCCTACAAAATTATGAAGCAATCGTCTGGACGAATTGATAGGTTAAATACGCCATTCAAGGATTTATATTATTACCATTTGAAATCTCGTTCGGGGATTGATTTAGCAATTAGTAGGACATTAAAAGAAAAGAAAGATTTTAATGCAACGGGATATGTAAAGCGGTATACGTTTACTCCTGAAGCATTACCTAAAGCCGCATAGAAAGGAGAATTTGATGAAAGGAAAAGCTGATACTATTCTTGTAAGTTTTGACCATACCCATGGAAATATTCCGGTGCTAATTGTTGGCAGAAAAGATAAAGGCGAGATTGATATTATCAACGCTTTTAAGGGCAATGAGGCAACAGAGTTATATCAGAAACTTACAATGAAGAAAGGAGAAGTGTGAATGGGACTATCGCAGTTATCAGAAAGATGTCGGAAGTGTCCTTTTGTTGATAAATGCGATCATAAACGAATGGAAGCTCTGGCATATTTACCCGAACCGCAAATAGCAATGAACGCTGCTCAATCTGTGAGTATAAATGCGGCACAACCTCTGCTCCGTGAAACCATGACAATTCATATAGCAGGAAAACCGGTGGTGGTCTATAAGGATGAGATAGAAAAGCAACTGTACGACCGTTTATATTCTCATCTTGGACTACGATATGGAGGATGATTTGATGACTACGGATGAATGGAATACGTTACTTAATAAGTTCACAGAAGCATGGGAACAATTTACTGTTACTGTTAGGCAGGTTGCGGACGCACTTATAAAAATATTTGAGCAGCTTTATGATGAGAAAGAAAAACGCGCCAAAGGAAAAGCGATGTTTGTGCCTCATTGTAAAAAGAATCAGTGTCTAAAAAATTACACGCCACGATATAGAGTGGAAAGAAGGGTTCAAAAGCATCTCCCCTATCAACGGCGTAATTACTAATCGGGTTTCTAAAAGGAGGAAAGTATTTATGTTTGATAGTGAACTTATGGAAAAAGCAACTTTACTGGTGCGGAAAGATTTTACGGCAGAAAAAAGAGTGCCACAACATGTTTATCTAATCGAGGAAATGTCGGAGCTGATAAAAGAGGTTTCTAAAGATCAGCGTCATAAAGGTAATCCCGATAATATTAAAGAGGAAATAGCGGATGTCTTATGTACAATATTAACATATTCCTCATCTATTGATTTGGATTTTGATGATGTGAGAAATATTATGATCAAAAAATTTGACAGAGGAATCGCCAGATTGGATAAAGGCGAACAATAATTTTTGAGATTGGAGAAAAGAGATGGAAAGCAAAATTATTGCGGTAGATTTTGACGGTACATTGTGCGAGAACAAGTGGCCGGAAATCGGAGAAGCAAACAAAGAGATGATTACATATCTGAAAGATCGGCAGGCAAACGGAGACAAGCTCATCCTTTGGACATGCCGGGTGGACGATATGCTGAAAAATGCAATCGACTGGTCTGCCGAGCAGGGACTTATATTTGACGCTATCAATGAGAACCTGCCGGAGATTGTGGTGTCCTTCGGGACAGATACGAGAAAGATATTTGCCAATGAGTACGTTGATGATCGGAACGCTTGGCTTCCTTCAGAGAAAGTGGCAGATATTCTTTATTTTTGTGACGGAAAACAATGTGGCGAAACCTGCCCGTCTACGGAGTGCAAACACACCTCGGATATATCCCATGCTAAGAATTTTATAAAAGGCGATTACGATTCTTACTGGGAAAAAGAAAATGGAAGCCGACAGATAAACGAAGATATGACTCAGTCTGACCGCATGGAATTATGGGGCAGGTTGATTGATGTTGTGGAGGATTGGCTGGCTGAAAAGGGAATTACAGAAGAAGATATTCCGAACGAAGAGCGTGAGGGTGTAGAGGATGCCGCAATTATATTTGGCGATGATTACGATTATCTTGCTGATCGGTTTGCTGAGGTGATCGGAATCTCTCGTGACAATCTTAAGGAGGTATAGATGAGCAATGTAAAAGAGCATACAACCTGTGAGGAGGCTATATTTTGTCCTTCTTGGGGCGACTACAAATGCAAAATAAGAAATATAACAATTACCAATCCAGAAGAGTGTGCTTTCTGCGGCCTATATAAGAAAGGAAAGCCATCTACAGATTGTCATTGCAAAGTGTGCGAAGAAAGGAGAATGAGCAATGATTAAAATTGAAAATTGTGAAGTGACGGGATGGGAGCATGTTATCCGTGGAATGCGGAATCCGATGAACAGTTGGGATAAGTCCGATAGCGGTATCTGTAAAGGCGGCGATGATGGGGTTGGATGTGATAACTGCGCCGATTGTGGGTGCGATCATACATACGACCATTCGTGGCAGCTCGGTAAAGCAGATCATGAACTGATGATGAAGCTGGCAAAAGCTGGTTCGGTTCACGGAAAATTCCGTCGGATGATTGCGGTCTATGTGGATATCACGGCTCCACTCTACTGGTGGAAGGAATTCGATACATACAAAGTGGGTACCGTCGCCAATTCCTGCTCTACCATGCATAAGATCCATGCAAAAGAGTTTACATGGGAAGATTTCAGTGTGGAGCATTTGACCAATTTCGGTATGTGGGGTGAGCAATTTACTGATGCAGATGCAGTATATGCGCCAGCGAAAACTATGGGGTGCATTATTTCAGCTCTTAACGGTGCCAGAGACCGATATCTTGATATTAAATCAAGGGGAACTCAATGGGAGCATCAAGCAAAACAAGCATGGTGGCAGATGATTCAGCTTCTCCCTAGTTCTTACAACCAAAAGCGTACTGTTATGCTGAACTATGAAGTCCTGTCCGGTATTTATATGTACCGTAAGAATCACAAGTTGGATGAATGGCGGGAGTTCTGTCAGTGGATTGAGCGGCTTCCGTACAGCGAGATTATTATGTGTAATGCGAAAGGAGATGAACTAAAATGACTTTTGATATTCTGCAAAAAATCATCAAAGAAAACAACATTCCATCAAATGTTCATTTGACAAGCGATAGCGGATGGGAATGTGATGCTACAGAAATGAATGGTGTGTATTATAACGAAGCAGAAAACGAAATTGTTTTTACCCAAAATGGAAATAAATATGATCATCCTTATCATGATTCTGAGGAATGGAAAAATATTTACAGTGCAGAGGAAACATGATGAACTGGCGAGATTTTAACAACAAGCAGTTAGAAATGCAGATGGAAGATTTAAGACGTGCTATTAAAATACAAGCCGAACAACCGCTCACAGTTCGAGAGAAAGATTGGTTTAATCTTCGATATGACAGAACTTGCATTCGCTACGGTTCACGTTCTTTTAGAAGCGGGCTAATTTCATCACTCGACCGGGCGATTAAGCGATTAGAAAAAGAAATGACTAGTGATGAACTTCGTCGAGTGAAAGGAGGGTGATATTTATGATTAAAATGGAGGGACGACTGCTGAATCTCGGTACAGTTGATTCATGTGGCAGAAAATTTGCGGAAGATTGCAAAATTACATTTCCAAATAAAGTACCGGTGCATTGGAATTTTGATCGATTATATGATCCCCGTCCTGTAATAGGTGATGCAAATATAGTTCGTGATGACAAAGGACTCGTGTGTGAGGTTAATTTAACTACAGATTTGCTCACGGAAGATGAGTATTATGTGGGCGGTTATTACACTAATGTAAAAAGGCATGATGAAAATTCTATTTGTGTTATTGATGCCTGCGCATTACGGTCTATGAGTATCGTATTAGCTCCCGCAGATAAGAGTTTAAAAATTAGGAAGGAGGAGAACAATGTTTAAGTTAAAAACTGATTGTAATAAGTGTTCGCATGTTAAGGTTTGTAAAAACCAGAACAATGCTAAGAACGCTATGGAAAAGCTGAAAAGTACAAACTATGGTGACGGCCCCAATGACGATTACGGGTGGGATGTTATGTCCGATCATCTGAACATCAAGATTGAGTTTTCCTGCCCTGATTATGAAGAAAGGAGACCGGCTATCGGTATAAGATCAAATGAGCGCACAGTATGATTTATATCTACAACAACACCGTAACAATGTTTACAAAGGCTTTCAGTGGATTCAGGAGAACCTTCCCGAACTGTTGGTAGATGGTGTAGCATGGCAGACAGAGTTTGCTCACGATACTTCCAAGAATGAGTCGGACGAGTATGAAGCCTACGACCGGTATTTCTATGGCAACAACAAATCTTATCAGGTTGTTCAGGATTACAGAAGGGCGTGGCTTCTGCATCTTCACAGGAATCCTCATCACTGGCAGCATTGGGTTCTCATCAACGATGACCCCAAAGAGGGTGAGATTGTGCTGGATATGCCTTACCATCATATTCTCGAAATGATTTGCGATTGGTGGGCGTTCAGTTGGCAGAAAGGCAATCTTAATGAGATATTTAACTGGTATAACGAGCATAAGGCTTACATAAAAATGAGTCCGAAAACTCGAAAGTCGGTTGAAACCATTCTTGAAAAGATGCAAGAGAAGCTTTCGGGCGCGTGAAAAACATCTCCTATAATGGAAAGGAGGTTGCGTTTATGGATTACTTTTTAGCTGTAAACGATAAGCAACTTGGCATTTGTCTGAGAATGCTATATGCTGAGAAGATTCGAGGATTTGTCGAAACCGTGATAAACGAGAAAGGCAAAATCGAGTTTCACATCAGCATAGCAGCAACTCCCGACATGTTTGAGGAGCTTAGGAAACGGTATCAAATACTGATTTCGTAAATCAGCTTCGTTTCCGGGTAAAGGGTCAGTAACATGGCCTTTTACTTTTTTGGAGTGTTGTGGTAAAATAAGCAAAGGAGGCGATATTCGTGAAAGTCAACTCAAGAATGGTTTGCCCTGTCAGGCAGCCCGATGGAAGCTGGATCACCGAAGTAAAGGAATTTAAAGAAGAGATTCCTGATCTTGGTAGGCATACGATGATTTGCAACAAATGTGGAGAGCAATCATATCCGGAATGTCGAAAATGGTGTCCGATGGAAAAAGAAGATGAGTCTAAGAGCTGAGAGAAATCTTGGCTCTTTTATTTTTTGGGGGAACCGGTATGATTCAAAGTTTCGAATCCTTATTTTATAATACATTGGATGAATTACAAGCAACTTATAAATCGAATCATCCAGATATTTTAAGACTTAAAAAGAAGTATGGAAGCGACATCCAATTTTCTCACGTAATGCATAGAAAAGGTGTCGAGCCAAGATTTGAATTGTGTTGTTATAAAATTATTAAAAAAATAGGAGGAAAATTAGAATGAACTTTTTACAGATTGTAGTAGCAGTTATTATCCTTTATCTTTGTATTTACGCTCTGATCAACCGAGTATGCAAGTGCATCGAGCACTGTGCAAGTGCATCGAGCACTGTGCGACTGCTAGAGCCTACTCCAAATTCAGAGAAAACGGTGTGCTGGTAAAGATGGATGATGTAGAGGCAGGTATTCAAAAATCGAATAAGGAGAAAGAAAATGTCAAAGAAACGATTTCGTAAGATATTTCTTCATTTTATTCTGATAGCGGCAGCGGTTGTAGTCTTAATGATTGCAATCGCTTTTATTGTGGCATTTATTGGGTGGTACACTGGTGCACCGCTTCCAAATTAAGGAGTGAGCTATATGTGGAAACGTGAACTGATAAAAAATAAGATATATTCGGTGGCTCTTATAGTGGTTGGCGGATTGTCTGTACCGATTGAATGGGATGCTACGGCTTTTATATTTACCTTAATGGCGGGAATCCCTCTGTTCTTTTCAAAAGAGAACTGGATTGTGTAGGAGGGCGATGATGAAAACATGTAAAGTAAAACCAGACATCTCCCATTGCCGCTCCTGTATGGAGACGCAAGAAATGTTTGGTGTGGTTGACGATTGTTCTGTATGTTCGTTAAATACTTCCGAATATGAACTCTTACAGATTGGCACCGGATTTTGGAGCGGAGATTATGCTATGGTTCAGAAAGATGGAATAATCAAAAAAGTATCTTTAAGTCGAGTTTATGATGTAAAGGAGATTTGATATTTATGGGACGCGCAGAAATTCGACGAGCTATGAAGAATGAGAAAAAAGCAAAGACCGCCACATACAATCTTACCAAAGCTCAATTAGATGCTATGGTTCGTGAAGGAATCGGCAACGAACTCGAACGAGTGCGGCAGCAGGCTACGGATGATGCGGTAAACACTGCTATGATTCTGTTGCTTACTCTCCCACTGGAAGTTCTTATGGATCATTATTGGAAGAAATCTTATACAAAACGAATTCCGGAGTTTACCAGCCATGTGCTGGAATATTACGAAAAATGGCAAAATGGCGAGTTAGATATGGAAAAGCTGAAAGAAGATCTCTGGGAGTACGGTGGCGTTCGCTTAGAAGAAGGAGGATAAGATTGAAAATGAAAAGTAGAGGGTATCCATTACCTTAAGCACACAACAAACAAGCCATCTTTCGGTGGCTGCTTTAAAAATTGAATATTGAGATTGTTAAGGTTATGCAGTTGC
>JAETNQ010000053.1 GCA_021772075.1 Lachnospiraceae bacterium | reverse complement strand
GCATAAAATCCCGGGAGATCCAAATGCTGATTGGAAAAGTGATCACAAAAAGGATCAACAATTTGAGCAGAACATCTGCAATGCCGTCATCGCCCCACCAGATTCCCCTGATGCCCGCAATAACATATAGCAGAAAGATCAGGATGAGAAGCCCCTGCTTGGCCCGAAGTCTCTTTTTGTATTGACGAACAATCTCTTCCGGAGTTTTATTTTGATATTGCATAGCAGCTTTCATGTTTGTTATCATCCTCTTTTCTTTTATGTTGTGTCAGTGCAATCTGTTATTTTGTTCCGATAGCACCTATCATCTTTCAAACCTAATATCCCAAAAACAATGCCTTCTATCATCGCTGCCACTCCAATATACTGCGGCAGCTGCATATAGTGCGCCTGTACGTTCACATCTGCGAATCCTAATGTCCCATGCACAAACCAATACGAAAATTGTCTTACTGCACCGGATAAATAATTACTTACTTTCATGTAACGCACTCCCTTGCAAACTGGAATTCTGATAAGACACTTTTTATAGCATTTATTAACTGTTATATCTTATCTTCAAAAAGTCCGCAAACCCTTGAAAATGCTGAATTTATAGCAAGTGAGTTTGCCCTTGGATTTTCCCTTGCGTTATATCCTTGTCCCTCATGTTACGAATCCTCACAAGAGCAAAAATAAGGGAAAGAAAAACCTATCACAAAGTATAACATGAAATAAATCTGGCGAAAAGGACTGAGCGAAATGCTTTCAAACTACCTTCAAAAAATAAAAAAGCAGAGAAGTTAAAACCAATCATAAAAATCACTTGTCTCTATGTGGTTAATGGTTTACTATAAAATAAAGTGCGACAGTACGAAAGGAGATAAAACGATGCTTTGCATTGCAACAGCTCCATGCAGAGTCTGAGGAGACTGCATGGAGGAATCATTTTTGTTGATATCCTCAGACTTTGCTTCTAGTTTGAAAATAAGTAAAACAAAAGGAGCAAAGAAATGAAATTTATAAAAAAGAAGGAATTATATGAGTTAAAGGATTTTTTGATACTTTGGAGTACGCAAAGCATATCTCAGCTTGGCAGCAGCATGACAGGATTTGCGCTGACATTGTGGCTGTATGAAAAAACAGGTTCTTCTCTGAGTACAGCAGCACTTACGATATGCTCTTATGCGCCATATGTATTAATGAGCATATTTGCCGGAGCATTGACAGATCGGTTTGACAAAAAGAGGACAATGCTTGGTTGCGATACATTTGCTGCAATTTGCACGATTATTGTATTTATATTGTTTCGCACAAATAGCTTGATGGTATGGCATTTATATGCTTTGAATGCGATTTCGGGATTAATGAATACTGTTCAACAGCCTGCTAGCGAGGTTGCTATGACACTTATTATGCCGGAAAAGTATTACCAAAAAACGAGCGGACTCCGTTCTCTGTCAAGAAGCCTGATTTCTATATTGAATCCTTTGATTGCTACAGCATTGTACTCATTTATAGGGCTTAACGGTGTAATAGCGGTTGATATCAGCAGCTTTCTTGTTGCGTTTACAGCGTTATTGTTTTTTGTCAAAATTCCGGAAAATAAAAATGACAAAAAAGAAAGTGTACTTGTTCTTGCTAAAGAAGGACTTATGTTTTTGAGAGAAAATCCGCTTATTATGGCACTGATTTTATTTATGTCCGGTGTTAATCTGGTAGCATCTGCCTTTGATGCCGTATTGCCCGGTTATGTGCTTCCTAATCCGAAAGGCGGCTCATCTGTTTTGGGAATTGTCACATCTTGTTCTGGCATTGCTATGATTGTTGGCAGTTTGGCAGTTTCCGTTTTGCCAAAGCCCAAAAACAGGGTAAAGATTATTTATTTAACGATGCTGTTTTCATTAGGAACCGAAAACTTTTTGTTAGCGTTTTCCAGAGAACCCTTATTATGGTGTATTGGGCAGATGATCGGATGGATTCTTGTACCGATTATGAGTGCAAATTTGGATGTCGTTCTCAGAACCACCATTCCTGTGGAATTACAGGGACGCGTCTATGCCTGCCGCAATACGCTTCAATTTTTTACTATTCCTATAGGCTTGTTTATAGGTGGTTTTATGGTAGATATCGTATGCGAACCGTTTATGAGAGTATACGGTAATTTACCAGTTCTGAAAACGCTCTTCGGCTCAGGGAAAGGTTCCGGCGCGGCACTTATGATGCTGATACTTGGAGTAAGCGGAAGTTTGATCTGTCTCATCACAGGAAAAAAATTAAAGAAATACCAATATAATGAAGAATAGCTTTATTCCCGCGAGCCACTTGGCTCGTTGCTCGCGGGAATAAACCAACAAATCACGAACATTAATCTAAGAACGGGAAAAGAACATCTCGCTATTCTCATCCCCCATTATTCACAAAATATGCAATAATTCCGCACTGACCGGCCAGAGAGTCATTCACCGAATATTCGCTGGCAAATTGAGGTAAAACTGTTTCCACTTCCGAACGATTCTCCTCCCTTATCAGAAGACAGATATTTTCGTCATATACATTCAAAAAACTGATAAGATCTATGTTGATCTCTGTAATCTGCTGGTTAAATACATCCTTCATCAATGCACCGTTTCCATCCTCGAACAAATAAATATGTTTTTCACTGGAAATTGCAACATCATAGGCAATATCTGGAACATTTGTAACAAGTATTCTCTGGTCGGCAAATTCGTTTATTTCATCATAAAACCTGTTAATCTGGCGAGTTTCGACAATCTGGTCTTTTGTAAAAATAAAAATATTGATCAGCGCAAAAATAAATATTGCCCTGAAAGATATATTTTGCAAATTCAAGTTTTGGGAGTTCATCGTCATATACGCCACAACTGTCCACATGCAGCCCAATGCGGTAAACAAATACCGGTCTGTCAATACCGGTGCATATAAAACGGATATAATCACACCAATGACCATTATAAGAAAAGGGCATAAAAATCCCGTCCATAAATACGTGTTATGCTCACCCTTCCTTTTTTCCTGTAAGAAGTAAAAGGTTATGACGGTCAGCACAACGGGAAAGATACTATAGTATCCAAAAATAAAGCGAAAATAATCGATGACGGTTTCTAAGGTAATGGGAGCCGGCCATGACCTTGATGTGACCGAAGCGAATGATACGAAAAGAACCCTAAGCCACGGGATATATCCTGCAATTGTAAAGATAGCTGCCCAAACCCATTTTTTCCAGCAAGTCATACGCCTAATGCTTTGTATGAGCAGATATAAGAACAATACTGCTGCAACAAGGCCTGCATAATAATGAGTATATGCGGAAAACAGACTAAAAATAGAAAATCCGATCCAATCAGTGCATACCGCCCCGTTACATTTCAGGATACGGTACATATATAAGTATGCAATAAAAATAAACAGCATCGCCCAGCCATACATTCTAATTTCCAAGCCATACTCCATCATATTTGCCATGCCGAATAAGCATATAACTGACAGCCCCGCTACTTTCTTTCCAAATTGCTTTTTTATATAAATGGTCATAATGATATATACAATAACATAAGGAAAAACAGAGCAAATCTTTCCCCAGACAACAAGCGGTGCCGAAGGAATGATCGTATGGAATATATCCACAAAAAGCTTCAAAATAAAATAATACAATGGCGGATGGACATCTCTTCCGGTAAGCAATATAATCTCATAAAAAGAATGTTGGATCATCGCCATGGAGAAATTTTCATCAAACCAAGTTTCTTTATTAAAACAAAACACAATCATAAAAATAAGGCAAATGAAGCCATAGATCAAAGAAAAACGATAAAATGTATTTTCATTGATATTTCGAAAACCTAATCGAATATTCGATTTGCAACAATATAAAAATACCATGATTACGTAAAGACTTAACAGGAATTCCGCAGTACATATTGTGATTAATGGATTCAAATGCAGCTTTTGCAACAACGGAATGTTTACTCCATATCCACGCAGCATATAAAAGTGGGTGAGAAAGTAGTATGCTGCAATCATAGTGGATGATAACAAAATGCAAAAATTTAGGTCTTGCTTGGAAAGAAGGCCCTGCGCAGGTATTTTAATAGCTACAAACAAAGCAAACAAGCTGAAGATAATACCGATGATCCTGCCATTTCGGCTGATCGGCATTGCTAATTGTATGAGGGCTGTAGCAGACACAAATATTCCTATCCGTTTTATGAGAATATTTGTTTTCAATCGCTTTCTGTCTCCTTTGCATCTATTTGGTAAATAGGTATTTTTTAATACATCTTTTGCACATATTATAGCGAAGAGGGTGATAAAAGTCCAGTATGCACGGCGCGTTGCTACCGGGAAGATACTTTTACCACAGTTTCTTTACAAATTCACCGGAACCATCATGCCATATTCACGCTATCCATATTTTCCTTTCAAGCCCGCAGCAAAAAAGCGGATCCCAAGCCCCAGCGCCCGTTTTCCGCTTTCCTTCCTAACCATTATTCCCTCATCCCATCACTGCATATCATCAATATCGTACCTTACTTCCACTTCCAGCTCCGTTACCGCCCCGCTCTCGCGCGTAATGCGCAGGATCCTGGAATCTGTCACATAGCTCTGGCCATCCTCGCCCGCCTCCAGCCTTTCTTCGATTTCCAACGCCTTTTCCCCAGTCAGTTCCGCCAAAGGTACCGAAGCAATCGAAATCTTATCCAAGCCGCCTTCAGCGCTCATAAAGGAGTAGACCACCCCGTCCCTTACGGCGCATGCCTCCTCAGTGACTATGCCTATCACCGCATATGGTTCGCCGCCTTTGCCGATATATATTCCTGTATATACGCTGTCCGCATCCAATGGCATATCCGCCTCTACTTCATACCACTGCACAGAACCTATGGAAGTATCCATCACCGATACCTCGAACCCCGCATCATAAATCGTCTGCATCGTGGTCTGATCCAGCATAATCTCCGTTCCATCCACAGATAAAGGATAAATCTCTTCTTTTCCGCCTCCGCATCCCGCCATTGTCAAAAACACCGCTGCCAAGGCTATTTTCCGCTTCATCCTTCCCGACATCCGTTCTTCTCCCCTATTTTATCTTCTCCGCAATTACCGCCTTGGCATGTTCCAGCTGATTGTCATAGCCGTTCTCATAATATGCCTCGCTGTCAAATTCGTACACTTCATCCGGTTCTACCCCGATGCCGTGGATATTATTTCCTTTGGGGGTAAAATAGGTGCTGACCGTCAGTTTCAGCGCGGTTCCGTCGGACAAAGACATTACCTTCTGCACAATGCCTTTTCCAAAGGTAGTCGTCCCGATCAGCTCCCCGATCCCATAATCCTTGATCGCCCCGGCCAGAATCTCCGATGCGCTGGCCGAATAACCGTTGACCAGCACAACAAGGGGCTTATCAAAAACATTCTTCCCGTCGCAGGAATATTCTGTCCGGTTTCCGTCCCTGTCCTCCGTATACACGATCAGCCCCTCCGGAAGAAGCTGTCTGGCGATCTCCACCACTGCGCTCAGATTTCCGCCCGGATTGGCCCGCAGATCCAGGATCAGTCCTTCCATTCCTCCGCTTCTCAGTTCCGTCATCGCATTCTGGAACTGACTCACAGTAATCTCGTCAAACTCCGTAATCTGGATATATCCCGTCTTATTGTCATACAATTCATATTTTACGGTAGGGCTTTCAATCTTTCTGCGTTCCACATCGATCTGCAGATAATCGCTTTCCCCCTCCCGATAAATGGTCAGATGCACCTTTGTGCCTTCCTCCCCTTTGATCTTCCCTACTATTTCCGATAATTCCAAGCCCTGCATAGGCTCTTCATTCACCATGTAAATCACATCGCCGTCCCGCAGGCCGGACTCCTCTGCCGGAGTTCCTTCAAAAACGCCGCTGATATAGGCCATGCCTGTCTGCGCATCCATTCCTACATAAGCGCCGATCCCATAATAGATTCCTTCCGTCTGCTGCATCAAATCTTCCAGGTCTTCCTCCGTATAGTAGGTGGAATAAGGATCCCCAAGAGACGCTACGACTCCCTGGTACATGCCGTTGATCATCTTCTCAGTGCTGATATCCTTTTGGTAATAATACTCGGAGATCGCTTTTTCAATAATCTCCAGCTTATCCATCGTACCCTCGTTGACGAGGCTTTCCGGCGCGCTTTCCTCTTTTCGCTGCAAAAGCTTATCCATGCGCATCTTGTGAAGGTCGCAAAGCTGTTTCACCGTATAAGCGCAGCATATGATAAAAAGGCATAAAAGTATTCCTGTAAACATTCCGTTGCGGAAATTTCTTTTATCCTTTTTTCCCTCTTCTTTCCTGTCTTCCCCCCTGCCGCCATCCTCTTGATTCCAATACCCGTTCAAATTATATTCCACTGTCCTTCATCTCCACATTATTTACTCAAATAGTTCCAGGGGCTGACATAGCTTCCATTCAGACGCACGCTGAAATGCAAGTGGTTGCCCGTAGACCGCCCCGTCGAGCCTACCGCCGCAATATTCTGCCCTTTCACTACAAAATCGCCCTTTGAAACATACAAAGCGGATGCATGCATATAAATCGTATACAGCCCGTCTCCATGATCGACCATCAAGTAATTTCCCATGGAACCGCTGTAATCCGCCGCCACCACCTTGCCGTCATACGCCGCCAGAATCGGCGAACCGCCCGGCGCCGCCAGATCCACCCCGTTATGGAACCTCTCCACGCCGAGCGTAGGATGCTGCCGGTTGCCATAATCACTGCTTATTGCCGTGTAGGAAGGCGCAGGCCATTGAAACATCCCCCCGTCATACTTTATCCTGCTTTCCTCCGCCAGCTTGGCTTTCTCTTCTGCCACCACCTTTTCCAGCATGGCAATCGTTTCATTCTGCTCTTTAATATATGCCTCGTATTCTGCTATCGCCGCCTCTTTGTTGTTAATATCGTCGCTGACCTGTTCGATCGCATCCTTTTTTTCATCGATCAGGGAATTCAGCGAAGCCTCTTCGCTTTCCACTCCCGCCTTCGCGTCCTCCAGATATGCCCTCTCTTCCTCCAGCTGCTGTTTATACAGCTCGATCAGCTCCCTCGTTTCCACATATCTGTCCAGCATCTTCCTGTCGTAGGCAGACAGCATTTCAATATATTCTGCCTTATTCAGCATATCACCAAAGCTCTGGGAAGAAAAAATCAGTTCCATGTACAGGTTGTCGCCCTTCTCATACATGAACTTAATTCTTTTCTTCATCGCCTCGTATTGCCTCTCCTGATCCTGTACCGCTTCCTCCAGTTCGCCTTGGGTTAATTCGATCTCGCCTTCTTTGTCTTCTATTTTCCCCTTTAAATCCGCTATCTTCGCCTGTATCGTCTCCAGTTCCCCGTCGAGCCGTTCCACATATTCGGCCAGATCCTGCTTCGAAGCCTCCAGCTCTTCTTTCACTTTTTTTACATCCGTGAGATTCGACTGAAGCTCTTCCTTCATCTCCCTGGCGTTCTCGATCTCCTGCTCCTTCTCTTTGATCAGGTCATTCGTCAGTTCGGAAGCCCTTACGTCCGCCGGACCGGGCAATCCTTTTGCTGCCAGGCATGCCGCCGGCAAAATACATAAGATGACCCCTAAGGTTTTCTTCCATCGTTTCATGGGCAGTACCTTTCTATGATTTTGTAAAAAGCTATGATTTTGTAAAAACTATACTCTTAAATGTTTCCTTACCGTCGTTATACTTCCTATAAAACCGATGCCGACCCCCATGGCTATCGATACCGGAAGCAATATATTGAAAATTTCCTCGACCGGAAGGAAATTCAGCAGATCGGCCAGCATGGCAAACCGCTCCGTCACATAAAAAATCACATTATTATAGATAAAGTAAATAATGCCCACCGGCAGCAGCGATCCGATCAGCCCGATCATCATCCCTTCAATGACAAATGGTGACCGGACAAAAAAATCCGTCGCCCCTATATATTTCATAATATTTATTTCTTCTTTCCTCACGGATATACCGATCGTTACCGTATTACTGATCAGGAAAATAGAAACCGCAAACAGTATTCCGATAATGCCCAAGGAAACATATGCGATCAGCGCGTTAATGCCGCTCAGCGTCATTGCCGTAACTTCCGACTTGTTGATCCTTCGGATATCTTCGATGGATTCCAGATATGTAACCAAGGCCGGCTGCATAGATACATCGCTTAAATAGATCTCATAGTGCGCGGATTCCGACAAGGGATTTTCCGTAAAACCATCCACATATTCGCCAAGATAGTCATCCTTAAAGCTTTCCCATGCTTCTTCCGCCGATACAAAATGCACGTCGGCTACTTCCACCCTGCGGCTGATCAGATCACCGATCTCGGAAATCCTCGTATCGCTGACCCCCTCATTAAAAAATACTGTCACCGACACTCCCTCTTCCATCGATTTAACAATATGCTGGAAATTCGATAAAATTGCATAAAAAATACCGAACAAAAACAGACATGCGCCGATCGTCGCTATCGATGCCAGTGAAAACCATTTATTCCGTATAATATTACGGAAGCCCTGTCCTATCGTATAAAAAAATGTACTAATCCTCATCGATGTAACCGCCCTTTTCTTCATCGCTTACGATGACGCCTCTTTTCATCGTAACGACTCTTTTCTTCATGGAATTTACAATTTCCCTGTTATGAGTGACTACCAGAACCGTAGTGCCGTTCTCATTGATCTGTTCCAATAGTTTCATGATCTCCCATGAGTTTTTAGGGTCCAGGTTGCCCGTCGGCTCATCGGCAAGCAGAATAGCCGGTTTATTGACAAGCGCCCTTGCCAAAGCCACCCTCTGCTGCTCGCCGCCCGAAAGCTGTTTCGGCTTCGCTTTATATTTTCCGGCAAGCCCTACCGTAGCCAGAATACTCGGCACATTTCTTTTGATTTCTTTATTGGATACTTGGATGATGCGTTGGGCAAACGCTACATTTTCATAGACATTCCGATCCTTCAAAAGACGGAAATCCTGAAAAACGATCCCAAGATTCCGCCTGAATTTCGGTATCTTTCTATGTTTGATCTTTACCAAGTCATATCCCATCACGTTAATGTTTCCCGATGTAGGAGTCAGTTCCCTTAAAAGAAGTTTGATCATCGTGGATTTGCCGGAGCCGCTGTCGCCTACAATAAAAACAAATTCCCCTCTATTAATATGTAAGCTGACTCCGTTTAATGCCGGCGCCCCCGTCGCATACGCCTTGCTGACATTATCCAGAGTAATGATCTCATTTTCCAGAACCGTATGCCTTTTTCCTCTTTTTTTCTTCCTGTCTTTTTCCGTCAATGTATTTCACCCACCTGCTTTTATCAGAATTGCCTGCTTTTGCTGAAAATTTAATATTCAAAAGTTTCCATATATTTCATATACTTGACCACCATCAGGGCAATCTTAAAGGTTATGGCATCCTCAAAGACCCTCAGGTCAAGCCCTGTACTCTTCTGGAGCTTATCCAGCCTGTAAACCAAGGTATTCCTGTGGATAAACAGCTGTCTTGATGTTTCCGAAACGTTCAGACTGTTTTCAAAAAATTTATTGATTGTGGTCAGCGTTTCCTCATCAAAATCATCCGGGCTTTTCCCGCCGAATATTTCCTTGATAAACATCTTGCAAAGAGGTATCGGAAGCTGGTAAATCAGACGGCCGATTCCAAGCTCGCTGTATGCTATAATATTTCTTTCATCAAAAAATATCTTTCCTACGTCCAAAGCCATTTTCGCTTCTTTATAGGAACGGCTCACATCTTTGATCTCGTTTACGATCGTTCCGTAAGAAACACGGATGCCCTGCATTCCTTCCCTTGCCAGAACGCTTTCCATGGCCTTTGCCGCCTTTTCAATCTCTTTGCCGGCCTCTCCTTCCGAAAGATCCTTCACTACTATAACATTATTTTCATCCACTGCGGTAATGAAATCTTTGCTATTATTTCCAAAATTTGCCCTGGCCATTTCCAGAACGTTGTTATCCTTGCTGTCTTCCGTTTCGATAATCATGGTCACGCGCTTGACATCCGTTCTGATATGCAGTTTCTTCGCCCTGCTGTAAATATCCACAAGCAGAAGGTTATCCAGCAAAAGGTTTTTGACAAAATTATCCTTGTCAAAACGTTCCTTATACGCTACCAGAAGGCTTTGGATCTGAAACGCCACCATCTTGCCGATCGTATATACATCTTCCCCCGCGCCGCCTGCAATCAAAATATATTCCAACTGCTGTTCGTCGAAAATCTTAAAATACTGGTATCCCTGAATTTCCTGCGAATCTGCTGGAGATCCCGCAAAGCCGGCTGCCGCTCCGGCGCAGCTTTCCATATCCGGCGCCGTGGATGCAACCTCTTTTCCATCCACATCCATAACGCATAATTCCACCCTTGCAATAGATTTTAAACCATCGATCGTATTCTGTAAAATTTGATTAGAAATCATTTCCCCGCTCCTTCTCTTATCTTCATTATGCGTCCGTTCTTCCGATAAATTATGCAAAACTTACAAACTATACCTCGAACATCCATCCTTTTTTCTATCATTTTGCAAACACTACAGTTTTGCCAAATCTGTGCCTTCTTCTAATTTTAATAGAAAACCACAAAAAAATCCATACTCTTCACGCATAAATTTGTATATTTTTTCAACTTTATCCGATTTTTCTGCATATTGAAGACATTTTCTTCCTTCTGCATACAAAAACAAACAGACCTGAAATGTACGCCATCCCAAATCTGCTCACTCTCCCCTCTCATTTTCATCCCTGAAGCGGCTCATCCTCCTATGAAAAATCCCCTTATAAATTTTGTCCGTAACCTTTTTGCGAAAAGGCTCCCTCGCCCCGCCAAGTATCATATCTTTTGAAATGCCCAGCCATACTTCCGCATTGGCA
Organism: Lachnospiraceae bacterium; assembly: GCA_021772075.1. Taxonomy (GTDB): domain Bacteria; phylum Bacillota; class Clostridia; order Lachnospirales; family Lachnospiraceae; genus Kineothrix. Next base: position 9,619 of record JAETNQ010000053.1, on the reverse strand, counting down.
AAAGGTTTGGCCTTAATCATCCATCTTTCCTGTATGCCGGGGGCGATTCTGGATATAATCGCAGTAGGTGCAATATCGTTTATTCTGTTTATCACTTCTTCCAGCTCTTCCTCGCCGTCCGCAATCACTCCGCTTCCTCCAACCAGGATGCCTGTCTGGAACGCCTCCAGTTCTTCTCTGAGAACTCCCGTTTCTTCTTCCGATTCCGCAAGAAGATATACTCTCTTGCCGCTCCGCGCCAGCCTTCTTAAAAATTCCTTCAGAAAAACCATGTTTTCCACTTCATACTGCCTGCTGACGGAATGGATCTCCGCGACTTTGAGAATATCCGCATCCCCGCATAAAGTCATATCCATAGACTCTATTTCTTTTTTTTCCTCTTCATTCTCTCCCGCCATAATAAGCATGGGAGCCGTAATGTACAAAATAGTATTGAGTCCTCCGCCGCCCACATAGCCGTCCAGCAGAAGCAGCGATTCCTTCAGGGAATAATCGGTAAGCTCAATTCCCAATATATTTATTTTCTGCATATTCCACCATGATCTGCCGCATTCCACGCCGAAACTGCAGCAAATTATTTTCAAATCTTTATATCCCGACTTGCCAATTATATCAGAAATATGCTATACTTGCAATATAAGTATTGAAACATGAAAAGTTGCACAGAAAGGAGGAAGCGTATGGATATCCCTTCATTGTCTATGGGGCTTGCCCAATCAAGAACCCTTAACGAAATAGGAACGGCGATGCTCGCCAAATCTCTGGATAATTTGGAATCTACCGGTGCTCAGATGGTTAATATGATGACCACCTCCATGGAGCTTTCCGTTAATCCTGCCATAGGCGCAAACATCGACATTTATCTGTAAGATTATTATATTTTACCATCGGCACCGTTATACAGCGGTCAATATCATAACTGGAAACAGGATAATAATTGCTATCAAAAGAGGAATGGTCACTACCTTTCCTTCTTTTTTGCATTTCCTGGTTTTCCAGACAGCGCGGAGATTTTCTTCGCGCTTTTCATTTTTAGCAATCCATGCAAGCACGCATCCTGCCAAAGCCGTTGTCACGACCGCTATTATTAAATATACGCTGATCACCAAAAGCAGCATATCCGTAGTCAGCAGTTCCTGCGCTTCCCGGATGTCCGCCCCGTCTTCCATATGCATCAGCAATACCGGCTGCACATTGACCGTCACATGAAGAATCACGGAACTCCATAAGCTTCCCGTTGCCTCCACCAGCAGCACAGCAATAATCCCTATTGCAAAAGCATATGCCGCCTGGTTAAAATTCATATGCAAAAGCGCAAAAAGAAGCGCCGACAACAACATCGCCTGCATCATCGTCCCGGATCTTTTATAACCCTGGTAAAAAATCCCGCGGCATACCAATTCTTCGTTCAACGGCCCCAAAATACTCATCACTAAAAGCACGGACAGAAACGGCGCTCCTGCAATATCGCTACTCATAGCAGCCACCTCATTATCCACAAAGAGCATGGAAACAGCATTGATCAGCGTAATCAACGGCATGCACAGCCATGTAAAAAAAATGGTCATAAATACCGAAGATATCTTGATTTTATGGAAACCGGCAAACTGAATAAGGTTCTCCTTTGCAAGCAGAACCCCAAAAGCAGCCGGCAAAAATACAATAAGCTGACTCAATATCAAATTAGATATCATTCCTAATTGGAAGATCGGATATAAGACTGACAGCAGCACAATCGTCGTTATGTTTAAAAGCACTACTGTCAGAAAGATCCAGTTTACCTTTTTACCGTTCATCTTCTCTTAGCTTTCCATCATAAAGCTGACTAATTTCGTAATATCTTCCGGCTCATAAGCAATCAGCTCCAGCTCGGAAATCGTACCGTCAGAAAAAATGTTTGCCATAGAAACGTACTGGGAAAGCTTTGATTTCAGGTTCAGCCTGTCTCCTTCCCCCGTTACCAGCTCTACTTTTCCCACGCAGCTGTCGATTACTTTAAAAAACTTGTCGATATCCGTAATGTTCTGTACTTTCATAATAATCTCCTTTCTTCAAGGGCAGTTTTATTCCCCGCCTTGTTATCACTGATTATACTGATATCCTCCAGCGAATGCAATCGTAATATTGCCTAATTTAAGCGGATATTTTTTTCGGTTATTGTGATTTTTCCCTCCTTCAGAAGATGGCCTACCGCCCGTTTGAATTCATTTTTACTCATTTGCATCTCCTGCCTTATCGTTTCCGGGGAAGCTTTATCGTTAAACGGCAGCACTCCGTCATATTCCTCCAGCGCATTCAAAATCTTAATGACATCTTTTCCTATCTGGAGATACGATTTCTCCCGGATACTCAAATCCAGCTTTCCGTCCTCTTTCACCCCCGTGACTCTTGCCGAAACCAGATCGCCCACCCGGATATCCCCATAGATTTCCTTTACCGGGATCAGGCCTGAATATTTATCGTCCACCGCCACAAAGGCCCCAAAATTTTTACTGATTTCATAAACATGGCCTTCCACCCTGTCATCTCTTTTGTAACCGCTGTCCGTACTCAAATAAGTATATATCTTCATAGTAGCGCATAGCCGGTCGCTCTTATCAATATAGAGAGCCACCAGGCACTCATCCCCCTCCCGCAGCTGCTTCGTCTGCTCTCTGAAAGGAAGAAACAAGTCTTTTTCCAACCCCCAATCGAGAAAAGCGCCGATCGCAGCGACTTGGGATACTTTCAGCAAAGCCACTTCCCCCAAAGATAGCTTCGCTTCATTCGTCGTTGCAATCAGCCTGTCATTGGAATCCCGGTAAATGAACACTTCCAGTTCATCGCCATTTTTCGTCCCCTCCGGCACCTGCTTTTTCGGAAGAAGCACTTTCTCTTCCACTTCATCCTCAGCCGGAGCGACATATACTCCGAAATCCACCGTCTTTACTACTACCATCTTCTGTCTTTCACCTAATTGAATCATAATCACTCACTCCCCATATTCCTAAACTCAAACTCTGCAATACAATACGGCCGCCCTTCCTCATCATTAAGAGAAACCGCAGTCATCTCTCCCCTTTCATAGACAACAGGATAAATTTTATCCCCAAGATGCGCCTGTCGCTTATATTCCGCCCTCATCTGCCGCAAAAACAGATTTTCCTGCATATATGCCTCAGAGAGGTATTCCTTTGCCATACGGATATACTGCCCGTTATTTACATGGTTATTCGTATCCAAATGACGCCGTCCAACCTCCAATGGCTGCTTTCCTGCTCCTCCTTCTGCAGGCAAGGCAATTTTCCTCGGCGCATAATCCATCGGCAGTCTGTCTTCTATCCCGTATGCCTCTGTCATTTCCTTTGTCAGCCTGGCCGGACACATTTTTTCCATATCCATCAGCGTCCATAAAGTATTTGCATAAGCCAGCTTCTCCCCGTCTTCCGTTTCCATCAGGAAATTGCGGTATCCGAAAAAACCTTTAAAACCATACGGCGCCGTGCCGATCCTTACCTCCTCGCACAACCGCGGATAACGGTCTGCCACGATCTGCCATGCGGATAATACCCAGGCAAGATGCCTTTCCGCCAAATAGTCAAGACCAACCCCTGCGTCTTCCGAATGGAAGGTGGAGCAATCTTGAAAATAATCCAACAGCGACTCCAGGGATAACTTTCCCCTGCTGTCCACTTCGCTATATCTGATGCGGCTGCTGAATTGATACATTTTTTTACCACTTCTTTCCTTTTCTGCCCAAACTATGCTGTTTTTCTATAAATTAAGCAAATCGTTCATTTCTTCGATCATATGGTTGATCGTATCTACCTGCTCCGTCATCTGCATGATATCGGCCGTATTGCTCTCCACCATCTCCGAAATATAAGAAAATTCCTTGTTTTCATCCTGGATGCTTCCGGCAATGCTTTCACTGATATGTACCGTTTTCCGGATCACCTCCTCTTGCTTTTTATGTACTTCATTCATGTCCGAAATATCTTCCATGGAACGCTTCAGCAATATAATCATTTCCTTTATGCTCTCAAATGTTTTCATAAATATATCGTTCTGATTCGCAAGCTTCTGCGTATTATCATTAATAAAAGCGGACATTTCCTTCACATTATCCTGTATCCTGCCGATCACCTTCTGCACTTCCACAAGCGAATCCTGTGTGCTGTTTGCCAGTTTGCCGACTTCCTGGGCGACAACTGCAAACCCTTTTCCGGCCTCTCCCGCCCTTGCCGCCTCGATCGACGCGTTTAGGGCAAGCAGGTTTGTCGATTCCGAAATATCGTTGATCACATTGAGCGTTACATCGATTTCACCGACTGCTTCGCTTAATCTTTCCGCCACCCGGTTCGTATCTTCCGTAGAGGCGATGACCTGTTCGTTGACAGCCCGTAATTGATTCAGGAGACGCTCATTTTCCTGCGATTTATCCAGCAAATCGCTGGATGCCTTCTCTACCTTCTCCACATTCTCATTCATCAAAGAACCGGATTCTTTTAATTCGTTCAAATTCGACATGCTCTCCTGGGCTTTGGCGATCAATTCATTGCTGGTCGATAAAAGCGAAGCGCTGGTCGCGTTCAGCCTTTCTGCCGACGAACTTTCATTCTTCGATACCTCCGAAAGGGAGACGCTCGCATTCACCAAGCCGGCCGTCAAATGAGTCGCCTTCTCAATTATGTTTTGCACTCTTGCATTATTTGTCTCCAATTCATCTTTCTTCACATTTACAAGAAAATGGCTGGTCAGAAAAGTGATAAGTATAATGCCGGCAAGAGATAGCACAATGCAGATTACCCGGACCGCCAGCTCCGCGATAAAAGCTTCATCCATGGCCGGAAGAAGAACCTCCGCTTTTATTATGCTGGAAACAGTAATGGATACGGCAATACCCGCCGCTACTATGGACACCATCTTCACATCCATAAAAAGCGCTGTTAAAATAACGAAGAAAAAGGCATATGCCCAAAACTCCTTGGACGGAATCATATAAGAAATAAAATTAAACTGAATAAGAAGAATGACCAGTATAAAATTCTTGCCGACCTTCAGCATTTCCGGTTTGATCATCCTTTTCCCTGTCGTCTCGTCCTTCGTATATGCATTCTTAATCAGAAACAGCCCTATCATAAAATAACAAATACAGGTTAAAATAAAGATGCCGAGAACCGCCCATGCGACTGTCGGATAAAACCCCAGCGCTTTTAAAAGGCCGAAAGTAACACCCGCGCACATACATGCGCCCGTAACGACCAAAATAACTACGGTATAAACCATTCCCATATACTCTTCAATAATAGAATCCATATTTCATCCTACCTTATCGCATTATATAGTTTTTAACAAATTTATCATAGCATATCCTGTTATTTTTCTCAACATTTTTCAAGGATTCGAGCCTTGAAATGACGGAGCCAGAGTCCGTTGCCTTTGCCCTGTTTCTCCTTGATTTTACGCAGTTTCTATGATTCCTTTCTTGAAAATTGACCTATGGATTGACCTATTACTCTTTATTTCTCATCACTATATACTCTTTTTGTATTTTTCTCAAGTTCCAAAAGAATTTTATCTTTCAGTTCTTCATAAAGCGCAATAGCTTCTTCAATATCCTTTTTCACTGCACAAAAATCATCCTTATACCTGCTGGATGCTTCCCAATCTGAAATAATAAAAGATTTTTCTTTCAATTTATCAGATACAGCAAATCCATTCTTTTCAAGGTCCGCAATCAAGCCAACTAAATTATGCGTCTTTTTATACTCTATTCCCATCATTTCTGTCTGATACTTCATTGCTTTTTCTATTCCTTGCTGCACATGATATGCTGCCTGGTCTGTTATCATTTCATCATTACCAGGATTTCCTTCCGGACTGAGCAAAAGTTTTGCTATGTCTATATCAGCCTGTGCTCTGGCAAGCAGACTGCTCATAAATAACCACCCCTTCCTCCTGAATTGTCTTTTTTAACCGTTCCCCAATATTACTATACATCACAATATCACAGTTCCAGTCACAAATCTCTCCTACCTCTTTCTGCATATGATATATCTTCATCCCGTCAGAAGTATCTGCATCAATGCAAATATCAAGGTCGCTGTCAATATTACATCTTCCTGTCACAGAACTTCCAAATATATATATCTTCCTGATAACCTTATGATTCAGGGCGACTTCATATATCTTCGCAACGGTTCTTTGTTTTAAGGGATATATCCGACGTATATTTTTACAGTCTGTTCTTACTACAACCGGAAAATCTTTTATTTTCAAAGTATCTTTTACCTGCATAATCATTTCCCCAAACTTCTTATTTTTCTTCTCATTTCCTTAGAAACAAATTCCCTCTTTTAATTTGAAGAATTTTCGGGTAATTGAGAGTGGTAAAGTTACAAATAACACTATCACCCTTTTACAGTCCATTATTTCCACAGCCTTCACCTTTGTTTAGTTCCCCATTTTGCTCTAATACACTATAGTATAGCTTATCTGAAATCCGGTATCCAGATTTTATTATATACAATTTTAAGCCGAAATACAATTAAAATAACTCTCCCTGCCTACTCTTTCCAACCATTCGGATAATATGTCGCTTCAGGAGTAACGCTGTTGGCGAATGTCATTCCTCTCATATATTCCTATGACTGTGCCGCTTCACTTTTTTCCTTCACTTCTTTTTCTTCTTTTTTCATCTGTGCCGGAACCGTCACAGTATAATCTATGCAATAGTTGAGATGTTGGGGCATCTAATTTGACCTATGAATTGACCTATCCATCAGAAAAACTTCTTAAAATCCAAAATTTTTCAGTAAAACCGCTTTTTCTTATCAAAAGGAAAAATTTCAGACTTAAAGACAACATGTCCTTGAAACCCGCATAAACACTGCATCTCCGGGCATACAAAAACCCGGCGGATTTCTCCACCGGGTCTTCTTCGCTGGGCTACAAGGATTCGAACCTTGAAATGACGGAGTCAGAGTCCGTTGCCTTACCGTTTGGCGATAGCCCAATATTCTGTTTGCTCGCTACATTTTGGTATTATACATGATTTCCTGCCGCTTTGCAAGCATTTTTTTTATTTTTTCAATACCTTTTTTTCAATACCTAAACTGCATGCCGCAAGCTGCCCCAGGCCGGCATCCCTGCCAATACGGCAGGAATGCAAACTTCTGCGGCATCTTTTATTTTCAGGAATAACCAAAATAAGATTCCATTTCCACCGGCCATTTATACCTCAAACATCAGATCCGCATAAGTAGGATACGGCCATGCTTCTTTCTCCACGAGCATTTCCAGCTCATCCACCGGTCTGCGCAGATCCTCCATTGCCGTACGCACCACATCTTTATAGAAAAATGCCTGCGCTCTTCCTTCCTGCATCGCTCCCGCTTCCTCTACGGCCTTCTGGAGTTTTTCGAGGGCGGCTTTCGCCTGTGCCAGCCCGGAAGATACCTGGCCAAGCAGTTTGGCCTGGACAGAAGCGTCTGCTCCTGCTTCCCTCACGGCAATAACCGTATCCGCCAGGCTTTTTGTATACCTGACTACCGCCGGCACGATCTGCCTGGAAGCCATATCGATCATGGTAAGGGCTTCTATATTAATCGTCTTCGCGTATGTTTCGTAAAGAACCTCTTCACGGGATTCCAGTTCTGCTTTCGTAAAAATATGGAATTTTTCGAATAACTTCACTGCTTTATCCGTAGTAAGGGTTTCCACCGCCTCTACCATGGACCTGATATTGGGAAGCCCTCTTCTTTCCGCTTCTTTTACCCATTCCTCAGAATATCCGTTCCCGTTGAAAATAATACGCTGATGCTTTGTCATATACTCTTTGATCAGGTCATGTACCGCAAGGTCAAAGTCCTCCGCCCTTTCCAGAATATCCGCCGCCTCGCAGAAAGCTTCCGCCACGATTGCATTCAAGATCGTATTCGGGCTGGCGATCGAATCAGCGGAACCGACCATACGGAATTCAAATTTATTCCCGGTAAATGCAAAAGGCGATGTCCGGTTCCTGTCCGTAGCGTCTTTTGCCAGATTAGGAAGCGTGGAAACTCCCGTTTCCAATATCCCGCCTTCTTTGCAGGTCTCTGCAATGCCCGTTTCCACCAGCTGCTTTACCACATCCTCCAGCTGTTCCCCCAGGAACATGGAAATAATTGCCGGAGGCGCTTCATTCGCGCCGAGCCTGTGGTCGTTCCCCACATCGGACGCGCTCTGGCGCAGCAGGTCCGCATGGGTATCCACCGCTTTCATGATACAGGCGAGCACAAGCAGGAACTGTATATTTTCATTGGGCGTATCGCCCGGATCCAAAAGATTCACGCCGTTATCCGTTCCCAGCGACCAGTTATTATGCTTGCCGGAACCATTGACGCCGGCAAAGGGTTTTTCATGGAGCAGACACCGCATATCATGGCGGACTGCCACCCTTTTCATCGTCTCCATGACAATCTGGTTGTGGTCTACCGCGATATTGGCTGTCTCGTAAATAGGAGCAAGCTCATGCTGCGCTGGTGCAACCTCGTTATGCTGCGTCTTGGCAGTTACGCCCAGTTTCCAGAGTTCTTCGTTCAAATCCTTCATATAAGCCCCGATTCGTTCCCTGATCACGCCGAAATAATGATCCTCCATCTCCTGTCCCTTCGGAGCCGGGGCGCCAAACAAAGTCCGGCCGGCAAAGATCAGATCCGGCCTTTTCAAATATTTCTCTTTATCCACAAGGAAATATTCCTGTTCAGGGCCTACGCTGGCCACCACTTTGGCAGCCTTTTCATTTTTATCATTTTTAAATAAACGCACAATGCGCAATGCCTGTTCACTGACCGCTTCCATGGAGCGAAGCAGCGGCGTTTTCTTATCCAGCGCTTCTCCTGTATAAGAGCAGAATGCCGTAGGAATACAAAGGATCACTCCGGTAGCCGCCTCTTTCAGGAAGGCCGGGGAAGTCATATCCCATGCGGTATATCCCCTTGCTTCAAAGGTAGCCCTCAGTCCGCCGGAAGGAAACGAAGAAGCATCGGGTTCTCCTTTGATCAGCTCCTTGCCGGAAAACTCCATAATCGTTTTTCCTTCTTCGTCCGGATGAGCCACAAAAGAATCATGTTTCTCGGCTGTAATGCCTGTCAGCGGCTGGAACCAATGCGTATAATGGGTCGCCCCATTTTCCACCGCCCAATCCTTCATCGCCTTCGCCACCACATCGGCTGTTTCCAAGGAAAGCTCCCCGCCCCGGTCCATAACCGCTTTCACCTCTTTAAATACGCTTTTCGGCAAACGCTGCCTCATTTTGCCCAATGTAAATACATTTTTTGCAAAAATTTCTTCTACGCTAAAAACCTCGCCCATTTTTTCCTTTCCTTTCTTTGCAATAAAAAATGCCCCAAAAAATTTTGGAACATCTTTGTTCAGGATATTTTATCAATTTTTGACGATTTTCTTCCGTCCTTTAATAAAATACTCTACTTTCTGTAAAATTGCAACCCCCAATTTTTATTTTTTATGATTTTTCAAAAAGCAAGTTACAATTCACGGCCCAGCCGATTAGGATTTTTAAAATTTCTGTGTTTTCATAACCATATAAATCAGAGTGTGCAAGTGCCAAAAAAATGTTGGATTTTCAACATTTTTT
>JAETNQ010000092.1 GCA_021772075.1 Lachnospiraceae bacterium | reverse complement strand
AAGCAGACTACCATATGGGAATTTGACCGCCCGAAGCAGTCGAAAGACCATCCAACCATGAAGCCTGTGGGACTGGTGGCATACCCGATCCAGAATTCCTGCATGAGCAACTGCATCGTGCTGGACCCCTTCGGCGGTTCCGGCTCCACGCTGATCGCCTGTGAACAGACCAACCGTATCTGTTATATGGCAGAACTGGATGAAAAGTTTGCGGATGTGATTGTGAAGAGGTTTATGGAGCAGGTGGAGTCGACAGAGAATGTGTCTGTGATCCGGGATGGCGTGGAAATGAAATACAGGGAGCTTGTGCCGGAGGGAATCGAATGAAGCGGTTGACGATTAATGCTGGAAGCTGCTGATCATAGTGTATCGTATGGAAAATAAAGGGGGGAAGGAGAGTAAAACGGATGCTTTTAAAGGGAAAGGATAGGTTCTGTTTTTGTGTGACGGGGAGGAATGAAACATATCGTATCGTTTTCAGGAGGGAAAGACAGCACCGCCATGCTCCTTATGATGCTGGAGCGGGGGATGCAGGTTGATGAGATCATTTATTGCAATGTGATGGCAACGCCAACCCTGTGTGGCGATTTTCCGGAGATGTATGAGTACATCCATAAGATAGAGGATTACATCGGGAGGAAGGTTACGTTTGTCCAGGCGGAGATTTCTTTTGAGGAACAATTCTATACAGAATATAAGCGCGGGGAACGGTCAGGGCAGATTTATGGATTTCCGTTTACTACGGGATTTTCCTGGTGCAATGACAGGCTGAAGCTAAAACCGCTCCATAAGTACCAGAAACAGGTCGGAGAGCATATCGCCTACCTTGGGATCGCCGCTGACGAACCAAAACGTCTGGTAAAGATGAAGGAAAATACCAGAGCTCCGCTTGCCGAATGGGGAATCACAGAAGCTATGGCCAGGGCGTATCTGGAAGAACGGGGGCTTTTAAATCCCCTGTATCAGAAATTCAACCGGTTGGGGTGCTGGTTCTGTCCAAAGCAGCGGCTGGCATCCCTGCGGACCATTCGGGAGGAATACCCGGATTTCTGGCGCATCATGCTCCAGTGGCAGGAAGACGGGAGGCGTTCTTTCCGTCCGGAAAGGACGATGTTCGAGTTGGAAAAACGCTTCCATGAGGAAGATAAAAAAGAAGGGAAAAAACAGCGTATTTGTCTTGACTTTACACCCGTTCAGAGTGATTAATGTGATACCCAAAAAAGCAGAATGAACGGAGGAAAAGGCATATGAAGATGAAAACGAACGCAGAAAACCGGAAAGCAGTTGTAAAAGCAGTCAGCGAGATTTTGGGAATCCCGTCAAAATATTTGGGAGTCCCATCCTGCAACTTCCAGGTGGGATGCTGCATCATCGACCGGGTAGGCACAGTGGAAACGGAAGATGAAAAGACGGCAGGGCTGGTGCTGACAGGACTTATTGAGAGAGGATTTGTGGATGCGCCGGAAACGGAGGAAAACAAAGTTGTGATTGGCTTCCCGGCAGAGGGCATGACGGCACTGAACCTGAAAAACCTCATTTTCCTGATCCACAGCAGGCAGTACCTCATCAACCAGTCCGTCGGGGAAAAGAACTTCTCCATCCCGGACGGGCTGGTGGAGAAACTGGAAGAAAACGGGGATGCGGCCATGGAAGTGCTGGAGGATTCCTTAAAAGCCTTTGCGGATGAAACAAGGGGCATTGCAGTTTCCAGTGAAAAAATCACTTTCCGATTCCCATACACAGAGGATGCTGCAAAAGTGAAGGCATGGACGGATTTAGCATCCGCCATGGTGCGCCAGGCGAAGGAGCAGAAGCGGATTGACCCTGAGGAGCGGATCGAGGAAAACGAGAAATATTACATGCGGATCTGGCTTCTCAGAATTGGTTTCGGCGGCAGGGATATGAAGGAGAGCCGGAACATGCTTATGGAGAACCTGAAAGGCCATTCCGCTTTCCGCACCCAGGCGGATATTGACCGGGCGAAGGTGCGGACGAAGCAGAGGGCGGAGGCGAAGAAACTGGCGGCGCAGGAAGCCCAGGAACGGGCAGAAACTGCTCAGGCAGAGGAGACAGTGGCAGG
>JAETNQ010000052.1 GCA_021772075.1 Lachnospiraceae bacterium | reverse complement strand
GTCAATATGAAATTCGTCATGTAATGATGTTTACTTTGAAAATAAATGCCTTACAGTCTTGCTGCGGGGATTAGATCCAGAAAGACTAAATAAAATCGACTGTGAATGGTAACATTGGTATATAAAAATCTTTTAAAACTACTTGACAAAGAACAAACTGCACACTATAATATGTAGCGTACTACATATTGGAAAAGAGGGATGTTTGTGCCGCAAAAGGATATTGGCTATTTAATCAAGATTATTAACGACAAGTTAAAGGTAAAAGCGGACGCTGACTTGAAGCATAGTAATTTAACTTTGGCGCAAAGCCGTGTGTTGGCTTTTTTGGATAGCAGGGGCGGTCAGGCAACGCAAAAAGAAATTGAATTTTACTTAGAGGTTTCCCACCCTACTGTTGTCGGCATTATTTCACGCATGGAACAAAACGGACATCTTCGGTGCTGGGTAGATGAAACTGACAAGAGAAACAAAATTGTCGCTTTGACGGAGCAGGCAAAAGCCTTGGGAGAGGAGATGGAACAACGAATTTTAGCCAATGAAAAAATGCTTCTTGCTTCGCTCTCGGAAGCTGACATCAAAAAATTAAAGCAAATGCTTTTGGTAATATATAACAACTTAGAATAGGCAAGCCGGCAAATGTCGGCTTTTCCTTAAACACAATATGTAGCGTGCTACATTAAGGAGGTTCATCTATGATTAAAACATTAGCTCGGAGCCTGCGTGAATACAAAAAAGGCTCTGCTCTCACAATCTTTCTATCTATACTTGAAGCGGCTTTTGAAATTCTCATACCGCTTTGTATGGCAGAAGTGATTGACAAAGGCATTGATCTTGGCAATATGAGTAATGTATGGAAATATGGTATTGCTCTTTTGGTATTTGCCGCTTTTCAGCTTATTACGGGCGTACTATCGGCGCACATTGCCGCCCAAGCCTCTGTTGGTTTTTCTGCCAATCTACGACAAGATATGTACGATAATGTGCAGACCTTTGCCTTTTCCAACATCGATAAGTTTTCGACAGCGTCCATCGTAACCCGTCTGACAACGGATATTACAAATATTCAAAACGCCTATCAGATGCTCATTCGCATGGCAATCAGAGGACCTGTTATGCTCATATTTTCAATGATTGTATCATTTCGTATCAACAGTACCATTGCGTGGATTTTCCTTGCTGTTATACCGATTATGGCGATACTGCTCCTATTCATTGTAAAAAATGTAAACCCTGTTTTCCATCGTGTTTTCCATACCTATGACCACCTCAACAATATTGTACAGGAAAATGTGCGCGGCATTCGCGTTGTAAAATCCTTTAACCGTGAGGATTATGAAATCGGCAAATTCAAAGGTATATCCAAAAACATATACGATGATTTTGCTAGGGGCGAAAGGCTGCTGGCCCTGAACTCTCCGATCATGCAGTTTTTTATGTATGCTTGTATGATACTGATTTCATGGATTGGCGCTAAAGCGATTGTGGCAAGCGGAAACAATGCCGATTTGGGAATGACAACAGGCGATTTGACGGCTTTGTTTTCTTATGCAACGCAGATTCTGGTGAGCCTTATGATGCTTTCCATGATTTTCGCTATGCTGACCATTTCCCTTGCGTCCGCCCGTCGTATCGCAGAAATATTGGAAGAAAAAACAGATATTGCAAATCCCGAAAGCCCTAAAACGGTTGTGCAAGACGGTTCTATCCATTTTGAAAATGTGGATTTTGTTTATGCTTCAAAAGCGGATAAAAAAGTGCTGAATAACATCAATCTTTCGATTGCATCGGGCGAAACGGTCGGCATTATTGGTGGTACAGGTTCCTCTAAATCGAGCCTTGTGCAGCTAATCCCCCGCCTTTACGATGTTACAAACGGCAGAATTACCATAGGCGGTGTTGATGTCAGAGATTATGACCTTGACGCTTTACGAAACGCTGTTGCTATGGTGCTTCAGAAAAATGAGCTTTTTTCAGGTACCATTAAAGAAAATTTGCGTTGGGGCAATGAAAGTGCAACCGATGAAGAAATAGAACACGCCTGCCGCCTTGCCTGTGCTGATGAATTTATAAGAGCTTTCCCCGACAAATATGACACGCATATTGAGCAGGGCGGAACGAATGTATCAGGCGGTCAAAAGCAGCGTCTTTGTATTGCACGCGCACTCTTAAAAAAGCCAAAAGTTTTGATTTTGGATGATTCTACCAGTGCGGTAGACATCAAAACCGATGCGTTCATCCAAAAATCCTTTGCAGAGTATATTCCTGATACCACAAAAATCATTATTGCCCAGCGTGTAAGCTCTGTGCAACATGCAGACCAAATCATTGTTTTGGACGACGGCAAGGTAATTGCTATTGGAAAGCATGATGAACTTCTGAAAGATTGTGATATTTATCGTGAGGTATATGCATCGCAGGTGAAAGGAGATGGAGAAAATGAATAAGAAAGGAAAAGTACCCATGATTGATATACCTGAAAGTGTGCCGCAAAAAGCGGGGTTCGACTTAAAAACACTTGGCAGATTGCTTTCTTACATGAAAGATTACAAAGGACAACTGATTTTTGTTGTGATTTGTATTTTGTTAAGCGCTGTTGCTTCCGCCGCTTCTTCGCTCTTTCTGCAATCGCTGATTGATGATTATATTATACCTCTGCTTGGAACATCAGCGCCGGTTTTTCATGATCTGCTAAAAGCTCTTGTAGTGATTGGGTTCATATATTCAATGGGTGTCGTTTCCGCTTTGTTTTATAATCGCGTCATGGTCACAATAGCGCAGGGGACGCTTAAAAAAATTCGTGACGTAATGTTTGAAAAAATGCAAAGGCTTCCGCTCCGTACCTTTGACACACGCACTCACGGAGATATTATGAGCCTTTACACCAACGATACGGATACGCTCCGCCAGATGATTGCCCAGTCTATGGCACAGCTTATCTCGTCAGTCTTTACCATTGCTGCAGTGTTTCTTTGTATGCTTTATATCAGCGTGTGGCTGACGCTTGTTGCTGTATTTATTATGTTTTTGATTTTGCAGATTGTAAAGATGATAACGAATAAAATCGGTATTTATTTTGTAATGCAGCAAAAAAACCTTGCTGATGTAAACGGCTATGTGGAAGAAATGGTAAACGGACAAAAGGTGATTAAAGTCTTTTGCCATGAAGAAAAAGCGAAAGAAGAATTGCAGGAGAAAAATAAGGATTGGGCGATGAGTGCATCTAAGGCAAACGGCTACGCCAACTCTATTATGCCAATGATGAACGCACTTGGCTATGTGCAGTATGTAATTATTGCTATTCTCGGCGGATTTATGGCAATTTACGGTATAATCAATTTGGGACTGACGGGAACGGGAACGCTTACCCTCGGTATGATTGCTTCTTTCCTTACGCTGTCCCGAAGCTTTACCAATCCTGTGTCGCAGATTTCAAATCAGTTTAATTCAATGGTTACTGCACTTGCAGGCGCCTCCCGCATCTTTGCATTTATGGATGAAGAGCCTGAAACGGATGACGGTTATGTAACACTTGTCAATGCAAAGGAAGAAAACGGAGCCATTGTGGAAACTACGGAACACACAGGGCTTTGGGCTTGGAAACATCCACATCACGACGGAACGGTTACCTATACAAAGCTTGAGGGCAGAGTCGTTTTAGACAGCGTTGATTTTGGCTATGTTCCTGAGAAGCAGGTTCTATACGATATTTCACTTTATGCAGAGCCGGGACAGAAAATTGCTTTTGTCGGTGCGACAGGCGCAGGAAAAACAACGATTACCAATCTGATTAACCGTTTTTATGATATTGCAGACGGCAAAATCCGCTATGACGGCATCAACATCAATAAGATCAAAAAGGCTGACCTGCGCCGTTCTCTCGGTGTTGTGTTGCAGGAAGTCAATCTCTTTACAGGTACGGTTATGGAGAACTTGCGTTACGGCAATCCAAACGCCGCGGAAGAGGATTGTATTGCCGCCGCAAAGCTTGCTAACGCCGACGGATTTATCCGTATGCTCCCGCAAGGCTACAACACCGTCCTAAAGGGTGACGGCAGCGGACTTTCACAGGGGCAGCGGCAGTTGATTTCCATTGCCCGTGCCGCCGTATCTGACCCGCCTGTGATGATTTTGGATGAAGCGACCTCCTCTATTGACACCCGAACGGAGGCTTTGGTACAGGACGGAATGGATAAACTGATGAGGGGCAGAACGGTATTTGTGATTGCACACCGCCTGTCCACCGTGCAAAACTCTGATGTAATCATGGTACTTGACCACGGACATATCATTGAACGGGGGAATCACGAAAAACTGATTGCCGAAAAGGGCACTTATTATCAACTTTACACAGGCGCTTTCGAATTGGAGTAATTGCTTATGAAAACAGAATGGATCGGCTGCCCGGTTAAGCATATGATATTGTCATGGTGCAATAATTTCCGATTGGAATTGGTAAATAGCGGCAGGGCTAAAAAAGATTATATCAAGATATGAAAGATGTGGAAAAAGCATCAGGAATTGAAGATATCAATGCAAACAGGATTCTGTGATTCGAATTCCCGGCGGCTGACCAGCGGAGTGTAGCGTCTGCCGAATACATTGCCGCTCCGGACAAAATCAGCGACTGCTATCAGGTTTTTCTTCAGCATTCTGGTTAATGTGGTATGCACGGTTGCCAGTTTCAGATCTTCGTTGGATTCCATGATTTCGGAGGCCAGCAGAGGCTTGCCTGCTGCCCATAATATACGGAGAATATCCATTTCGCGCGGGGATACGCTGCATCCGTTGATTTTGATTCCCATATTCTTCACCTCGTTTGTAAAAAAGAAAGCAGCATTGGCTGGCGCATTGGTCATATGCTGCTTTTATGGTCTTATTTTGTCTTATTCTATCATATTTATATTCCTGTGTAAATATTTTATTGCAGTACATGAATTAAGAAAGCGCAGGATAAGCTTGTTGAAATGACAGGCACATTTTGCTATAATCATAGAGATATAAGCCAATGACACGGAAACGCGGATAAAAGGAAGGGTAAAACAGAGAATGAGACAGGCCTTTTTAATTACTGCCTATAAAGATTTTGATTGGATAGAGAAAACTGTGGATATATATACTTCCGGCGGGATTGACTGTTATATCCATATGGATAAAAAGACCCGGATGCCGAAAGAATTTACAGATTGGGCGGCAGAGAAGGAAGGGGTATTTTTATATTCCCGGTATAAAATAAACTGGGGAAGCTATAAGCATATCAGCGCGGTTCTTTTTTTGATAAAGGAAGCGCTGAAAAACGGGCAATATGACTATTTCCATATCATAAGCGGCAATTCGTTTATTACGCGCCCCATCGGTGAAGTGGCGGCATTCTTTGAAAAGACTCCTGATACGAACTATATCCAGATGGATGATTTGGATGAAATCGATGTGGATCACGCGATAGATCCGTGGTTCATTTATTACCATTTTCTGCATTGGTATGATAAAAAAACAGAATTTGGCAATAATTTTGATTATTATTTTCTGAAGGTGCAGAGCAGGCTGGGGATCAGAAGAAAGCTCAGGTTCCGGTACCACGGGCTGTTTTATTCCCATCTTTCCCGCCCTTTCATCGATTATGCGCTGGAATTCGTGGAGAAGAATCCTTGGTATTTGAGACAGTTGAAGACTTGTAATATCGGAGAGGAGTTTTTCTTTCATAATATGATTATGGATTCCCCTTATAAGGATACGGTAAAGAATACGAGCTTGTTTTATAATAAGTGGAGTCCCGGAGGAGTTGCCCAGTTTTTGACCGAGGAGGATTATGATATTCTGATGAAAGAGGACTATCTGTTTGCGCGCAAGTTCGGGGAGGGCAGCGAAGAACTGGCGGAGCATATGTGCCAGTCTTTTGCCGGCAGAAAGGAGCGGAATGCAGAGTGAAAAAAATATATTGGGATGACAGAGTGAGAAAAGCGTTTTTTTTCATCTGCCTGGCGGTCAGCTTCGCGGCGATATGGGCCTATAATTTTATGACCCCCCTTATGTCGGACGATCTGCTGTTCCAGGCCTCGGATTATCGTTCGCTGCTAGATATCTTCCGGCAGGAATATAAGCAGTATATGACATGGACGGGGAGGTCGGTGCTTCAAATTATTTTAAAAATATTCAGTCTGACGCCAAAGTGGGTTTTTGATTTGTGCAACAGCTTTTGCTTTGTGGCTCTTACTTTGCTGATCTATTGCAATGTAAAAGACAGGAAGAAATATGATGTTTTTCTGCTGGTATTGATTAATCTGTGCGTGTGGAATTTCAGCGTGGATTTTGACCAGACCGTTTTGTGGCTGGGAGGGGCCTGCAATTATCTTTGGGGCGTCGTGATCCTGCTGGGGTTTTTGACTCTTTTCCGCTATTGTTTGGATTCCGGCGAAAGAATAAAAAAGACAGTGCCGGTCAGTGTGATGTTATTTTTTTTCGGAATATTGGCAGGATGGGGAAATGAAAATACGTCAGGCGGCGGGATATTGATCGCTTTGTTGTTCTCTTTTCTTTATTTTCGAAAGGAGAAAAAGGTATACCCATGGACGGCCGCCGGGATCGCCGGAATGGCGGCAGGTTTTCTTGCGATGGTGGCAGCGCCCGGCAATAAGGCCAGGGGGGCGCTGATGAAGGCGGATGAAGCGTACAGCGGTTTTATGGTTTACGTGAGCAGAGGCTTGAAGATCAATAAGGCGGTCAATGCATATATGATGATTTATATTGTGCTGATCTGCCTGATTTGCGCCTATCTGCTTTATAAAGGAAGAAAATTGGAAGAGTTGGCGGATACTTTTATTTTCTGTCTGGCAGGGCTGGCTACAAGCTACGTTCTGATCCTGACGCCGGAACCGATGCCGCGCGCCTATTTCGGAGCGAATATCTTTTTTGCCATAGCGTGTATACAGATGATTCAGAGGATCCGGGAAGAGGATACGCTGCTGATTGCCCTGAAAACGGGGGGGATCGTTGCCGCGACGGTCTGGATGTTCTTTTCTTATACGGAAAACGGCGCGAATCTGGCAAGGATTCTGCGGGAAGTAAAGGAGAGGGAGGCATATATTCTGGAGCAGACCAGCCAGGGGAATTATGACCTGACGCTCCCCATGTTAAGGCCGGAATTTCAGACAAAATATAGTTTTATGTATGATAACGATATTTCCATGGAGGATGATTTCTGGATGAATGAGGTGTTCCGCATGAAATATGGCTTGAACAGCATAAAAGCCGTTCCCAGGGAGGAATGGGAAGAGGGGCAATGATCCCGGGGCGGAAGAATGTGAGGAAAAGATGAAGAAAACGGATACTTTTTTTGTGATTCACAATTTTAATACGGTGCCGGAGGAATTGGTGGGTTATTGCAGGGACTATATCATATACGATGCTTCCACCGATCCAAAAGTGACAGAAGAACTGGAAAAACGGGGATACCATTATATGCATATTGAGAATACGGGGCATAATATTACCACCTATTTCCAGTATTTTGCGGATTATTATGATAGTCTGCCGGAGTATGTATGCCTGTGCAAAGGGAACATGCTGGGGCGCCATTGTTCCAGGCAATATTTCGACCGTGTTTATGACAACCGGTATTTTACATTTTTATATGAAGATAAGGATATCTTTAAAAAGCTGAAACAGCAGGGAATTATGTCAAAAGAAGAGGATCCGATCGAATGCCTGGTGAGCGAATCCCATTATCTGGAGGAAAATACTTCCTGGTATGTGGAATCCCCCAGCCATCCCCATCGTTATTTCGATGAGTACAACAGCCTGCTTTCTTTTATTTATAAAAAGCCGGTGATACCAAAATATAACGTATTTTCCCCGGGGGCGTGCTATATTGCGGGGCGTTCCCAGATAAGAAAACATACGCCGGAATTTTACCGGAACTTGAACAAGATTATGAATTACGGGATGTCCCCCAGCTTTCCGTCGGAGGCGCATCATATAGAGCGGATGCTGCCGGTGATTTTTTGTGAATCCTATGAAGAAAATGAATGGATGAACGATGAGGCGCTATTTGACAAAAAGTTAGAAGAGAGGATACCCTTGATTCAGTTTCAGGACTCGATCAGGGGAAAACGGATGAAGAAACTGCGGAAGCTGGAATACCGGCTGAAGAAGGGGATCGGCTTATAAAAGTTAAAGGATGGATAAAATGTATAAAAAACTGATGGCAATTTTTAACCGGAGACAGAAAGTGCATCTGGTTTTTCTGGGAATCATGATTTTTATAGGCGGTATTGTGGAAACGCTGGGAGTTTCGGCAATGCTGCCGGTGATCTCGGTGATTCTGGACCAGGAATCTTTGCAGAGCTATGAGATCGTAGGGGAGATTATGGATTTCCTGCATATGGAAACGATGCAGACTTTTACCATGTTCCTGCTGGCAATGCTCATTGCGGTGTACGTATTGAAAAACTTATATACTGTATGGCTGACTTATGAACAGAACCGTTTTATTACTATAAACAAAAATAAAATGATCAGCCAGGTGCTGCGTGAATTTTTGAACAGGCCTTATGAGTTCTATCTGGATGCGGATATACCGACGGTATTCCGAATGACGGACTCCGATATACCTAATCTGTTTCAGTTGATGATGGTTTTGCTGCAATTTGCATCTGAGGCCGTTGTATTCCTGTTTCTGGCAGGGGTGCTCGTCGTCACCGATTGGAAGATGGCGGTGATGATGGTGGGCGTGTTCGGCATAGTGACCATATTGATGAGCAAGGTGATGAAGCCCAGGCTGAACGCTCTGGGGAAAAAGAACCAGGAGATCCAGTCCAGGATCGCCAAGTGGAGGATCCAGGCCATTTATGGGATAAAGGATGTGAAGGTTCTCCACAGGGAAGAGTTTTTTGCTTATAACTATGAAAATTCCGGAAGGTACGGAGCAACGCTTTCCCAGAGGTACGCAGTGCTGAACTGTATTCCGAGAAATCTGATCGAGACGGTGTTTATCGGCAGCCTGGTAGGATATATTATGGTATATATCGGGGCGGGCAACGACGTGGACAAGCTTGTCACCGTGCTATCCATTTATGCGGTAGCGGCGATCCGGCTGATGCCGTGTTTAAACAGGATCAATACTTATCTGGCGGAAATCGCTTATAACCAGCCGTGCCTGGATTACGTTTATGAGAATATGAAAGTAAGCAGGAAGAGCATGGAGGAAAACAGTTATCTGAGAACCGGGGACTATGGAAAGAAAATGGGGATCCACGAAAAGATCGAGCTGAAAAATATTACTTATGCTTATCCGAATACGGAGAAGAAAATCTTCGATCAGGCCAACATGACGATCCCTTACGGAAAATCCGTAGGAATTATGGGGACTTCCGGAGCCGGAAAGTCTACGGCTGTGGACATTATATTGGGGCTGCTGCATGTACAGGAGGGCAGCATTACGTGCGACGGCAAAAATATTTTTGAAAGCTATGCTTCCTGGCTGGCACAAATCGGCTATATTCCCCAGACCATTTACCTGATCGATGAATCCATAAGGGAAAATATCGGCTTTGGCATTAAAGTGGAAGATATCGATGAAGAAAGGGTTTGGGAGACTTTGGAAGAAGCGCAGTTGAAAGATTTCGTGGAATCGCTGCCCGAAGGACTGGATACGAAAGTGGGGGAAAGAGGGGTAAGGCTTTCCGGCGGACAGCGGCAGAGGATCGGTATTGCCAGGGCGCTGTACCATAATCCCGAAATACTGGTATTTGATGAGGCGACTTCGGCGCTGGATAATGAAACAGAGGCGGCTTTGATGGAAGCAATTAACAGTTTCCATGGGAAAAAGACGATGATTATCATTGCCCACCGATTGAATACGATTGAGAACTGTGATATAATTTATAAAGTTTCAGAAGGGAAGATCGAAGAGGTTAGGAGGAAAGAGGGATAATGAGGGTCGTGAAAAGGGCTGTGGTCGGGGGCGTTATTGCAGTTGCAGTGGCTGTATCGCTTTATTTTGCGTATATAGGAAGCAATATGAACAGCACAAGAATGACGCCGGTGACAGTGGTTTCGGAAGTGCTGGAATGAGGAAAGGGACGAGGCGCATATAACGGAACGGGAAAGGGTGGAAAAAGGAGATACTATGGAAGAAATCAAACTGGGCACGATCGGCTCGGGGCCTATCGTGCATTCGATCCTGGATAATGTGGCGGTTACGGAAGGGATCCGGCTGGCGGCGGTGTATTCGAGAACGGAGGAAAAAGGACGGGAGTTAGCGGCGGAGTATGGCGCGGATAAAGTATATACGGAGCTGGATGAGTTTTTGAAAGATGAAGAGGTCAATGTGGTTTATGTAGCATCTCCGAATCTGCTGCATTATGAACAGACAAAAAAGGCGCTGTCAGCAGGGAAAAATGTGATCTGCGAGAAGCCGTTCTGCACGAAAGCGGAACAGGCGAGGGAACTGGCTGCCTTGGCGAAAGAAAGACATCTGCTTCTGGTGGATGCGGTGCCGACTGCATTCCTGCCTAATTTTGAAGTAGTAAAAAGAGAGCTTCCTAAGGTTGGAAAGGTGAAGCTGGTGCTGGGGAATTTCAGCCAGTACTCCAGCCGTTATGATTTGGTGTTGAAGGGCGAAAAGCCCAATGTCTTTAATCCCCAGTATGGCGGCGGATGCCTGATGGATATTAATTTTTATAATGTATACCTGAATATCGCCTTGTTCGGGAAGCCCAAGGAGGCTGTTTATTTTCCGAATATTTACGAGGGGCTGGCGGACACTTCAGGAATTCTGGTGATGAAGTATGACGGATTTGTCAGCGAATCAGCGGGAGCCAAGGATACATGGGGCGTGAATTCCTTCCAGATCGAAGGGGAAAAAGGCTATATTTATGTGAAAAGCGGAAGCAACAGAATGGCTGAAGTCCAGGTAGTCACGAAGGATTCCGAGGAGAATTTCAACGAGCAGGAGAAGCCGAATCCATGGTTTTATGAAGTGCGAAAATGGACGGAACTTCTTTTGAACGAAAATTATGAAGCAGTATACCAGGGGCTTGATGTGATGGTCGATGTAATGGAAGTCCTGGAAACAGCAAGAAAGAAAGCGGGAATTATTTTCCCGGGTGATTGAGAAAAAGCAATATGAAAAAAGCGGTATCGGAATCCAGAATAGAACAGGTATATCAAGTGCGCCCGGAACATTTAAACGGCGCGGGGAGATTATTTGGCGGGAAGCTGATGGAATGGATCGACGAACTGGCCGGCCTTGTTGCTGTCCGGCACGCGCAGCAGGACGTGATAACCGCATCCGTGGATAATTTGAAGTTTATACGAGGGGCATACCAGAAAGACCTGATCGTGCTGATTGGAAGAGTGACGTTTGTGGGGAGGACTTCTATGGAAGTGCGGGTGGATACTTATGTAGAAAGCATGGATGGCATAAGGAAACCGATCAACAGGGCTTATTTAACGTTGGTTGCGGTGGATGCGGAGGGGAATCCGGTGGAAGTGCCGGGACTTCTTATTGAAACCGAAGCGGAAAGGGCGGAATGGGAAGCCGGGATCAAAAGAAGGGAAATGCGCAAACAGCGGAAAGAAGAAGGGTTTTGAGGCGAAAAATGAAAAAAGATTAGAAAATCCAGAGGCGTTGCGGAAAGCGCCCCTGGATTTTTTATGCGCAGGGGCGCACAGATGAAATTGTTGCTTATGCAACGTGCGCCCCGCGCGGCGAGTAGGGGAAGATAAATCCCCCCTACTCGATTGCGCTGAAAAAACTTCCCTGCCTGATGGCAGTTCCTTATGATTCGGCTACGGCATATTCATAATCCAGCATAAAGTTGGTGACGCCGTCCAAAGCCAGTTCCTTCGGATCCAAAGAGAGGGAGCCGTCGCGTACCTTCGCATAGGAGACAGGCATGTATTGGTGGAGCATGTTCATAGGTATCGGATATTCCCTCAGGTTATCAAATAACTTGTTGATAGCTTCGGTAACTTCAGGCTGGCCGATGTAGTAACGGGCGCGGTCGGAAAAGCTGTATTTTCTCGCAAGCGCCAGCTGTTTGTCGTCTCCGTGGTAATGCTTCTGCCAGTTGCCGGGTTCCGCCAGCATGACTTTTTCTAAGGTTTCGATGAAATCGGCCCGTTTTTCTTCCGGAACCAATTCTTTTTCCATGAAGCTCAGGGCAAACAGCGCTTCCCTCAGCCCGTAAGTCAGGGCGGGACCTACCTTTAAAATAGCGATGCCGTCGTTCACCATGTTTTTCAGGCATTCCGCACTCTGGTAATCGGTGGAGTGGCCTTCAAAGCATACTTCAGGATATTTTTCCAAGGCGGAACAAAGGGATGTCGCCGCATCGTGGTCATAAAGGAATACCTGGGCATCGCCGAATTCCACCCCGGGCTGTACAACGACGGCAACGACATCTTTCCATCCTTCGCCTACGCCGGCTTCTTCAAAGATATGTTTATAAGTGGCAACAGTATCCTGGAATGCTTCGGGGCTGGTGACGGACAGGCTGTCTTCTTCTTCCTGCGCGCCGCCGGGGATCGGAACTTCGCTCCCGATAATAAAGACAGGACGCATAGCATCAGGAACCTCCGCTTTCCGCTCTTCGTAACCTTTCATGGAGGCTTTGTAAAGTTCTGCGCCCCGGCGGGCGATCGTTTCCGTAGATAAAAGCCCTTCCGGGTCGTCAGCTACTTTCATGCTGGTATCCAGATGGATCTTGGTAAACCCTGCTTTTGCATATTGATAAACCAGTTCCACGGATTTTTCCATGGCTTCTTTTTCGGGAAGGTTCTGCCAGGTCAGGGGTCCCAGATGATCGCCGCCCAGGATGATCAGTTCCTTGGGCACGCCGATTTCTTGAGCCATTTTCTGAATCATTTCATAAAAATCTTTGGGAAGCATTCCGGTGTAGCCTCCATATTGGTTGACCTGGTTTGCTGTAGCTTCGATCAGCACCGGCGCATGGAGCAGTTTGGCGCGTCTCAGTATAATTTCAAGCGCCAGAGGGTTGGCGGTACAATAGGAAGGAATGCCGCATTTCCTTCCCTGCCTGCGTTGTTCCATCATTTCTTGAATCGGATGTTTCATTGTTTTTCTCCTTTCGCAATTCAGCTGTTGCTATTCATCAGGGCAGTTGGGCTTGGCCCATGCGGTAAGTCTGGCGAACTTGGTAATCATGTTCAAGAACGACCAGGTCTGCATCCATGCCCACTCCGATCAGGCCCTTGCGGTTATCTACGCCGATGCAGCGGGCTGGGTTGATCGTACAGGAATTGATCGCATAGTTAAACGGCACCATGGCTTCTTCCACAAGAATGCGGAGTCCGTCGTTCAGTTTCAAGGTAGAACCTGCCAGGCCGCCGGTGGAGGTCAGATGGGCGCTTCCGTCAGGGTAAATTTCGATTTCGTTGCCGCCGAAGATGTAGCGGCTTCCTGCGGGAGAACCTTTCGCCATCAAGGCATCGGATATCATAATGGAGTAGTCCGGTCCTTTCGACATAAAGTAGTTGTTCAGCGCGGCTGTCGTGGAATGGTTGCCGTCGCAGATGATTTCGCCATACATCGTGCGGATGCGGTAAGCGGCGCCGACTAAACCGTTGGCGCGGTGGTTAAAAGGCGTCATGCCGTTGTATACATGAGTCATGGAACGCGCGCCATGCGCATAGGCCATGGCCGCCTGCTCATAAGTCGCCGCGGAATGCCCGATGCTGACAACGACGTTATGCTCCGTCAGGTAGTGGGTCAGGGCAAAATCCTCGTCCGTTTCAGTAGCCATGGTAATATACCGGATATTGCCTTTGGCTGCTTCCTGATAGCGTTTGAATTGTTCAATGGTGGGCTTTACAATATGCTGTTCCGGCTGCGCGCCCTTATATACCATGTCCAAATAAGGTCCTTCAAAATGGATGCCCAGAATTTCAGCGCCTTCATAACCGTCTTCCATTACTTTTGCCACATTGGCTACCGCTTTCGTAAGAACCTCTTCGCTTTGCGTGATGGTGGTGGCCAGAAAGCCGGTTACGCCTTCGCTGACTACATTTTTTGTCCAGTTCCGAAGCCCTTCTTCATTGGCATCGTTGGTATCAAAGCCATATGCGCCGTGGCAGTGGATGTCCAGGAATCCGGGAACGATTCTCAGGTCTTCGTAATCCACATCGGCAGGACGGCTGCCATAAGGGAGGATGTCCGCAATTTTGCCATCCCTTATATCAAGCTCGGCTGCCATAAACTGATCCGCAATCCATATTTTTTTACCTTGAATTAGCATGAAAAAAACCTCCTGTCTGAAAATTTAATTATTTTTATTATTATATCTCATTATAGCATTGAATAAGCCGATGAAGTTGTATTTTTTGAGTGATTCATTATCAGTTTTAGTAGTCATATTGTTTTTTATCAAAATTCTGCGGTATAATTTAACTATGCTTTGTGAAAAGTATATTTTATATAATCGGAAAATGAATCATATAAGGAGGACAAAAAAATGAACATTTTTGACATTTCCCCGGAAAAGATGAAGGAAACCTCCTCTGTATTCACGATTACGGAAATCAACCAGCAGCCTTCCACATGGAAAAAGACATGCGCCCAGATTGCAGGCTGCAAGGAAGAACTTCAGGCATTTCTGGATCAGGTGTTAAAGGCAGAGGATTTTGATATCGTGCTGACGGGGGCGGGGACAAGCGAATTCGTAGGAAATTCTTTATACCAGGCATTGAACGGAAGATATGGTTATAAGGTAAAATCTTATGCGACGACAGATATCGTACCTTCACCGGAAAATTTCCTTTCCCGCACGAAGCCGACGATTCTTGTAAGTTTTGGGCGTTCCGGCAATTCCCCCGAGTCGATCGGCGCGGTGGAAGCTGCGGAAGTCGTATGCCAGAACCTGTATCATCTGTTCGTAACATGCAATCATGAAGGAAGCCTTTCGAAAATGGCGGAAGACAGGAAGAATTGCTTTGCCCTGAATCTGACGCCGGAAACCCACGACCAGTCCTTTGCCATGACTTCCAGTTTTTCGAATATGTATATGGCGACTTACCTGGCATTTAACTTGGATCGCCTGGATGAGATCGTGGAAAAGATCGATAAGGTGGGCGCGGCTGCGGCAGACTTTTTGGAGAGCGGATATCCTGTCGCGCAGAAGATCGTGGATGAATTTGATTTCAACCGTATTGTGTACTTGGGCAATGTGGCGCTGAAAGGCGTTTCCCAGGAATCGGCGCTGAAGATGCTGGAATTGACGGCAGGACAGGTGGCGACTATGTACGATTCCCCTCTCGGGTTCCGCCATGGCCCTAAATCTATCATTGATGACAGGACATTGACCGTTGTATATTTGAGTGATGATCCGTACCGCAGGAAATATGAATTGGATTTGATAAAGGAAATGAGTCCCCAGAGGAAAAAGAACCGTATTGCGGTAGTGATGAACACGCCTTGCGAGGAAGCGAAGGAGCTGGTAGACTATACGGTGGAATTACAGATCGGCCAGCCGATGGAAAATGTTCTTCTCGGCTTCGCATATGTCGTATTTGCACAGACCCTTGCCGTACTGAAATCCCTCTCCTTGGGAATTACGCCGGATAATCCCTGCCCGACAGGAGAAGTAAACAGGGTTGTAAAGGGCGTAACATTATATCCATATACATTAAAATAGGAGGATACCGTTATGGTAGGTTTATTGATTACCGGGCATGGACATTTCGCGACAGGACTTGGTTCCAGTCTGAAGCTGATTACTGGCAACACGGAAAATATTGTTTATGTGGATTTTGAAGCGGACCATTCTACGGAGACGCTGACAGAGAATATAAATAAGGGATTGGATGAACTAAAAGACTGCGACGGCGTTCTTGTTCTTTCGGACCTGGCGGGAGGCTCGCCGTTTAAGAGCGCAGTGGAATGTAAAGTTGCAAGGCCGGATCAGGCGATCGAAGTATTGGCAGGATCCAACCTTCCTATGCTGATCGAAGGTTCTATGGCGATGGCGGCGTTTGACTCCCCGCTGGATATGGCGCAGTCGCTGATCGAAACGGGAAAAGAATATATTGTCCGGTTTGAGCTTACGGCTCATGAAGATAATGCGGAGGAAGACGGGATTTAGTGTGGAAAGAAGTTCTAATGCTCACGCCAAAGGGCGTTTCGCAAAGAACTTCTAAGTTCCACACCGAAGAGCGCCTGAAAAGCGGCGTTCTTCCCGTAGATGGTTTGTGTCGGTGGGAGATATACTATGAATATTAACTGGGAAGTAATCGGCTGGACCTGTATCACTTTGGCAGTGATTATGGGAATCATTGGACTGATCCTTGTTTTTATTTCTGCAAAAAATGTGCGGAAGCGCAGGGAGGCTTTGGGCGAAGTCCATACGGAGCTGAAAATAGGAAGCAAAATTATGTTTGCCGGAGGAATTTATGGAAGAGTGGTGGGCATAGAGGAGGAAACGGTAAATGTGGAAGTGGCTAAAAGCACAGTCATCCAGATTTCCCGATTTGCAATTCAGGCTCTGATCGACTCATAAATATCGGTTAAAAAGGAGTCAAAAAACCCGTAACGGAGTCCATATGGATTCTGTTGCGGGCTTTTTATGTACAGGAGAAATATTTTTTCTGCCTGGCTGTTTTATGTCAAGGCTTAAAAAGCATTTTGGAATATTCGCTTGGAGCCATCCCGAATTTTTGGGTGAATGCCCTGGAGAAATAATGGATGGAATTAAATCCGAGCATAAGGGCAATCTCGCTGATGGTATACTTTCCTTCGCATATCATCTGCCGGCTGGTTTCAAGCTTTAATTCATTGATATATTTTTTGGGCGGCTGGTGCAGGCTTTCTTTGAACAATATTTGCAAAGAAGACCGGGACAGGGAAAACTTCTGGCAGATTTCCGCAATGGTAATTGGCTCATAAATCGTCTCGTCGATATAGGAGAGGATCTTTTCCAGAAGTTCATCCTGATAATGCTGCCTTGCATCCGTTATGGTTCGTTCGTTCTTTTTGCCGATAAACTCGGACTGGAGGAGGCGGACGATGGTTTCCTGAAGCAGACATAACATCAGGCTGTTCATATAAGGAAGCTGCGAGGTGCTTTCCATGACAAAAGTTTTGATCAACGTATGTATTTTTTTATCGTATCCGAATACTTTATTCAAAAGTAATTCATAATGCGTGCTTTCCACATCGTAAACAACAGTTTCCATATCGAAAATAATCGTCACATAGGAGCATGAGCAGCCTTCCGGGATCTGCTGCGTATGGAATTGCCCGGGGCCGTAAATGATCAGCTCTCGTTCCTTCAGATGGTAAGAGTGGCCGTCGATTTCCGATATCATGCATCCCCGGTCGACATAGGTGAGTTCGAAATAGGAATGTTTTTCGCCGTCAAACTGATAGCCGGAATTGCGGATAGAGTAATAGTATCCAAGGATCTCGCTGATTCGGATGCGGGGAAGGATTCGTTCAAACAAATAGGGCGGGGAAAGAGCCTCCACGGTAGATGAATAGGACGCGATGGTAATCAGTTTGCAGGTAATATTAGATGTAACGGCTACGAGGGAAAAATAAATTCCGGGTTTGAGCCGTACCAGCCGATGAACGGCAAATGCTGTTAAATGTTCCGCCTGCGGGGCTTCGCCGACCAACAGGGCCGCCATGCCTTCCTGCATCTCCAGATAAACTTCGCAGTCGAAGCGGTAAAGCTGGCTGACATAGCGTTTGGCGATCAGATGCCAGTTCCGGCTGATCATGCCGCATTCTTCCAGATCTAAGGGTTTTTCGTAGACAGAACCGTATTTTTCAAATTCTGAACTCGATGTTTTTAACTGCATATGTAACCTCCATGATTAGAAACAGTATATATTTTTTTAAGGAAAATGTCTATAAAATCTTAGAAATTTTTGAATGGCAAAAACAGCGGAATCCATTGTCTGCTTGTATTTTATTATGCATTATGACTAAAATATTTCTGCAAAGAAGCCTATAAATATAAAAAATGGGCGAAAAAAATTAAAATAATATTAAAAAAATTGAAAAGATTAAATAATCTGTTGAAAGGTACAAAGACTAATTTTGCAGAAAGATTTATAATAAATAAATCTGAATGGGATTTTCAGAAAAGAATCATAATTGAAGGAGGGAGAATTATGCCCAATATTGTTTTGACACGAATAGACAACCGCTTGGTCCATGGTCAGGTGGCCACTCAATGGTGTGGTAGCATTGGCGCAAACCTTATTCTGGTAGCCAACGACAAAGTAGCAGGCGATAAGCTCCGCCAGGGTCTTATGGATATGGCGGCGCCGAGTTATGCGGCTATGCGTTACTGGACTTTGGAAAAAACTATTTCTACCATTCATAAGGCATCTGACAAGCAGATGATTTTTATTGTGTGTGAGACGCCGCAGGATGTATTGACGCTTGTGGAAGGCGGTGTGCCGATCAAAAAAGTGAACATCGGCAATATGCATATGGCAGAAGGAAAGCGTCAGGTTGCAGGCTCTGTAGCTGTGGATGACAGCGATGTGGCTGCCTTTGCAAAGCTGCGCGAGCTTGGTGTGGAGCTTGAAATCAGAAGAGTTCCTTCCGAGGGCGCAGAGAACATTGAAAAATTGTTCAAATAAGGAGTAACTATTCATTATTAGAGAAAGGAGATTGTATAAATCATGGAATTTAATGCAATTCAGATTATTCTGGTTGGCGTATGGGCGTTTATCGTAGCCATCGACCAATTCGACTTGTTAGAATCTCTGTATCAGCCTATCGTATCGGGTGCGGTAATCGGCGCTATTCTTGGCGATCTTCCGACCGGCCTTGTAGTAGGCGGTACATATCAGTTAATGACAATCGGTAACATGCCTGTCGGCGGAGCTCAGCCCCCCAATGCGGTTATCGGTGGAATTATGGCAACTGTATTCGCAGTTTCTTCCGGGCTTGACACCACGGCGGCAGTTGGTCTTGCAGTACCTTTTGCATTGATCGGCCAGTATATGGTAACTTTGCTGTTCACAGCAATGTCCCCGGTTATGTCTGTAGCGGATAAGATGGCGGAGAAAGGTGATACAAAAGGTATCGTTCGTTTGAACTATCTGGCTATGGGAGCTCTTGGTCTTTTGTTTGCAGTTGTATGTATCGCTGGTCTGATCGGCGGAAGCGCTCTTGGAAACACTTTGGATAAATTGTCCCAGGATTTCGCATGGATCATGAACGGTCTCGGCGCTGCAGGCGGAATGATGCGTTTCGTTGGTTTTGCTACTCTGCTGCGTATCATGCTGTCCA
The DNA here is from genome assembly GCA_021772075.1 of Lachnospiraceae bacterium. Classification (GTDB taxonomy): domain Bacteria; phylum Bacillota; class Clostridia; order Lachnospirales; family Lachnospiraceae; genus Kineothrix. The sequence goes on along the minus strand of JAETNQ010000052.1, from coordinate 1,861 downwards.
ATGACCTTTGGGGCATTTACTTTGCAGGTTTTGCACTTGCAACAATTATCGGATTCATCCCGGAACTGTCTGGTTCCGCTCTGATCCTGATCGCATTCGTTGGTATTGCAATTTCCCTGAATGATTTCCAGACACGTGTTGCAATTAAGAAGAATGCAGGAAGCGCAAATGGAGGTGAAGAAGATGGCATCTAATAGAACACAGTATAATAATTTAACACCGGCTCAGCCGTTGGATAAAAAAACTCTGAATAAGATGGTATGGCGTTCACTGAATCTGCAGGCATCCTTCAACTATGAAAGAATGCAGGCGGCAGGATGGTTATATTGTATCCTGCCGGGTCTTGAGAAGATTCACGCAGATGACAAAGAAGACCTTGAGACTTCCATGCAGCACAACCTTGAGTTCTTCAATACGCATCCGTTTCTTGTAACTTTCGTAATGGGTATTGTATTATCTTTGGAACAACAGAAAGCAGACATCAACACTATCCGTGCGGTTCGTGTTGCTGCTATGGGTCCTTTGGGTGGTATCGGGGATGCTATCTTCTGGTTTACTCTGGTTCCGATTACGGCAGGTATTACGTCAAACATGGCAATCAATGGTTCCCTTGCGGGTCCTATCTTGTTCTTGGTGATTTTTAACGTTGTACAGTTTGCCGTACGTTTCTGGTTGATGAACTGGTCCTACAAATTGGGATCTAAGGCTATTGAACTGCTGACAGCTAATGCAAAAGAGTTTACCCGTGCAGCTTCCATGCTGGGTGTATTCATCGTTGGTGCTTTAACATCTAACTACGGTGGAACAACCATCTCTTTGGAAATTGCAAACGGCGAAAGCCCCATCGTTATCCAGAGCATTCTGGATGGCGTGCTTCCGAAACTGATTCCGTTAACCCTTACTCTTCTTCTTTTCTACTTGATGAAGAAGAAAGGCTGGAAGCCGGTTGCTTGTATTGGTTTGTTGCTTGTAATTGGTCTTGTTGGAGCGTTGGTCGGACTCTTCTAAAGCAAGGTGATGAAGGCAGTTATATTTGATTTTAATGGTACTCTTTTCTTTGACTCATGCTTCCATATGGAAGCATGGTCAGAGATTTATAAAGAGATAAACAATGAAGCAGATCAGGAACTGGATCCCGCATTATTCTGCGGGCAAAATAATGATGAATTAATTCATGCTATTGCCCCTGATTTGACAAAGGAAGAAAGACAGAAGGTGTCTGTCCGTAAAGAAGCTCTTTATCGGGATATCTGCCAAAGGAATCCGGAGAAGGTGCATCTGACAGCAGGAGCCGCAGAACTGTTTTTGGAATTAAGAGAACGGGGAATTCCTTATGCATTGGCTACCGCTTCCATTATAGATAATGTGGATTTTTACTTCGATACCTTTCGCTTAGGACGGTGGTTTGAACGTGAGACATGTGTCTATGATGACGGAGCATATGCAAATAAAGGGGAAATGCAGCTGGAAGCAGCCAGAAGATTAGGGACGGTATTTTCTGAATGTATTGTGATCGAAGATAGCATAGGGTCAATACACTATGCAAAAGAGAATGGTGCAGGAGTAATTATAGGTATTGGAAGCAATCCTATCCATCCTGAATTGATTCGAGCAGGAGCCATGCATTGCATCTCTGATTTTACTGAATTTGATCTTGCATGGTTAAGGAACTGAAATCCCACAGAAGGAACTGCCGCAATGCGGCAGTTCCTTTATTCTCGCCTATATTTGTCATGGAGATGAGAATAGTGTGGAAAGAAGTTCTAAGGCTCACAGCAAAGGCTGTTTCGCCAAGAACTTCTAAATTCCACACCGAAGAATGCCTGAAAAGCGGCATTCTTCCTGTTGATGGTTTGTGCCG
>JAETNQ010000091.1 GCA_021772075.1 Lachnospiraceae bacterium | reverse complement strand
GCCATTTCATACACCAGACGGAAGATAAGCTCGCCCTCCCGTCCGGCATCGGTGGCGCAAATCGTAGCCGACACATCTCCCCGGTGCATCAACTGGCAAAGCACGTCATACTGTGCTTTCGTATCCTGCTTGACCTCATACTGCCATTTTTCCGGCTTTACCGGAAGGCTCTCATATGTCCATTTCTTCCACTGTTCCCTGTAGCTTTCCGGCTGTGCCAGCTCTACCAAATGTCCCACGCACCAGCTTACAACATAACCGCTTCCTTCCATATATCCGTCACTGACCTTTGTTGCGCCGATTACCTCTGCGATGCTCCTTGCAACACTCGGTTTTTCCGCTATCACTAACTGCATTTATTCGTCCTCCCCTTCTTTATCTTCAAAAAAATCATCCCCGCTGTCCTCGTTTTCTTCGTCATCTTCGTATTCTTCCTCTTCCTCCTCATCATCGTCCTCGTCAAGAAATTCCTCTTTCTTTTTCCTGACTACTTTAAAATAGTAACCGCCGCCAATGGCTGCAGCCGCCACAATCCCAAGAATGATATAGGTTGCCACCGAGTTTTCCTCTGTTTTCTCCGGCTCCGGTTCGGGTTCCTCGGTAGTTTCTTCCTCCCCGTCCTCTGCGGGTTCTTCCGCAGTTTCTTCTTCCTTCTCCTGTTCCCCGTTATTATTGGGAAGCGCGCCTTCTGTCACAGGGATTGCGGATTCCAGCGCAGCGGAATTTTTCGGTAAGGTTTCGCTGTTGTCCGCTGTCACATTCAACAGGTCATTTTCCGTAACTTCTGTCAGGAAATACACCATTTCTTCCTCCCCGTCCCGGTCAATAATAAGGTAGAACACTTTTTCCGATGCGGTCTGGATTGTGTAAAATTCTTTCCCTGTTTCGCTTTTTTCCTTCTCCCCGGATTCTTCCTTTCCCTCCGATGCCGCCGCTTCCGCCATCGCCTGTTTTTTCTGCTCCGCAAGGCTGTTCTCCGATACGGTGTTCCCGTCACTGTCCGTCTTGGTATGCTCTGTTACCTGTGCGGTGGCAGAGGAAGGCTTGGTTGCCTGTGCGTTTACCGGGAGCTGCTCTGCCGGGTTCTTCTCGTTTCCGTCCTCTTTTTCCGGATCGGTGTAATAAGGATTGGCTGTTTTGTAAATCTCCGACATATTCCCGGCATTGTCCATTGCAGAAATGGTGAAATACTGGTAGCCAGCGTCAAACTGTTGCAGACGGATATTTAAGACACCGTTTGTCAGCTCCGTAAATTCATACCCGTTCACATATACTGCCTTGATGCCGGAATCCGTATCATGCGCCTGTACGGATAGCAGACCGTCACTGACCGCAGCATTTAAGGTAGGCTTCGTGAAATCAAAGCACTTGATGTAGCGGTTTTTCTCATAGGTTTTGCCCCTCTGGTCTGTCACAAGCACATAGACAGTGGTATTCTCCGAAATCTCCACATACATATCCTCTGTGATGTCCGTCCAGCTCCCGTTCTGTGCAACTTTCGCCTGTACCGTCTTTATGGCAAAGTTGCCGGAATGTGCCACATCCTCTACGGAGATATGTACCTTTGTGGTGTCATTGTGCCACCCTGACGGAGTGGAGATTGTGATTTTTACATTCGGGTTCACATACTCGCATAAGCTGTAATCCCCCTTGCAGATTTCACAGTCTTTATCAACGGAATACTGTGTGCATTTTTCTTTACAGGTACATTCCGGCTCCGGGACTTCATTCCCGGATACCGTTCCGCCTTCCGTTTCTTCCTTGCCGTCACCGGGTTCGTTTTCTGTTTCCCCGGTTTCAGTGTTCCCCTCTGCTCCGGTGCTTTCCTCTGTTTCCGCTTCAGTACTGCTTTCCTCTGATGCCCCGCCGCTTTCCTCCGCATAAGCATCTACCGTATTCCCACTGTTCGCCATAAACGCCCCTATGGGCATACAGAACAATAATGCCGATAAAAGCAGCGACACCGCCGCCCTAACTGATAACTTTTTCTTCATTTCCTGCCATCTCCTTTGCGTTTTCTTTTTCTTCCAATAACTTCAAAATCTCGTCCTCGCTGAATTTGATAAGTAATTGCAGCTTCTCGGACGAGATTTTATGCTTTTC
>JAETNQ010000051.1 GCA_021772075.1 Lachnospiraceae bacterium | reverse complement strand
TTTCGCTAACAGCAGCCCGTTTGAGGACTGCTTTATCGTGATGCTTTCATGATTGTTGAAAACATTTGTTGTCAAGGTTCGGTTCTTGGCTACGAGTTTTATTTTCGTAGCAAGGTTCGGGTGAGCCTATTTTTTTTAGCTCTGTTTTTCATAGATTACTTGACACTACCAACTTTACCCGTATTTCTATATACAAAACCCCCTTGCCGCAGAAAAACATTCCCTGCGGCAAGGGGGATTTTCATTATCCAACCTTCAATTTGAATTTTTGCAGTTCCCGCTCCGTATTTACCAACTCGATCTGCGCTCCCAATGTTTTCAGCTTCAGATGGAAATCTTCATATCCGCGCTGTATAAACCGGATATCGTCCACCACTGTAATTCCTTCTGCCGCCAGCCCTGCGATCACAAGCGCCGCTCCGGCTCTCAGATCCGGTGCCGTAATGCTGGCTCCGGTATATTTTTTTACACCGTCAATAATCGCTGTATTGCCCTCTACCTTGATACTCGCTCCCATCCTTGTCAGCTCATCCACATATTTGAAACGGTTTTCAAATATACTTTCCGTTACGATGCTTGTTCCCATGGACAAACCTAATGTCACCGCGATCTGTGGCTGCATGTCCGTCGGAAAACCCGGATAAGGAAGTGTTTTTACATGAGTATGCCCCAAAGGCTTTGAAGCCACCACGCGGACCGCGTCGTCCGACTCCTCTACTTCGCATCCGATTTCCAGCAATTTCGCGCTGATGGATTCCAAATGCTTCGGAATCACATTCTTCACCGTCACATCGCCTTTGGTAACGGCCGCCGCAAACATGAAGGTTCCGGCCTCTATCTGATCCGGGATAATAGCATACTCGCTTCCATGAAGTTTGGACACTCCTTTGATACGGATCACATCCGTCCCGGCTCCTTTGATATCCGCTCCCATACTATTCAAAAAGTTAGCCAAATCCACCACATGGGGTTCCTTGGCTGCATTCTCAATCGTTGTTTTTCCCTCCGCCATAGCTGCTGCCATCATGACGTTGATCGTCGCCCCTACGGATACCACATCGAGGTATACATGGTTTCCTTTCAGATGCTCCGCATCGGTAATGATCATGCCATGCTCGATGCGCACATCAGCGCCCAGAGCGCGGAAACCCTTGATATGCTGGTCGATCGGCCGCAGTCCGATATTGCACCCGCCGGGCAGGGACACCTCCGCTTTCTTATATTTGCCAAGCAAAGCTCCCAGCAGATAATAAGATGCCCTGATTTTTTTTATAAAATCATCCTCTATCACTACGTCATGAATATTGGACGCATTGATCTTTACCGTATGCCGGTCTATCCGTTTTACCATCACTCCGATGCTTTCCATCGCCTGGATCAGCACATTGGTATCGCGGACATCCGGCATGTTTTCTATCAATACGGTTTCATCCGTCATAATCGCCGCCGCAAGAATAGCAAGCGCCGCGTTCTTGGCGCCTCCTATCTCCACTTCCCCGACTAACGGATTACCACCTTTAATCGCAAATTGTTCCATGGTGTACCCTCTATCATATACCGCCGGAAAAGCAGTTCCGGCTCTTACTCTTTATCATATCAACTGCCCCGCTCAGACTTCCCGGTCTCTTTCCTGCCAGCGCGCCTGCGGAAATACAAAATACATTCTTACTTTCAATTCTGCTTAACGTTATATCCTGCAACGTCTTATCTTAATGATTATACCATAAAAATGTCATTTGTAAATGCTTCTTTTCATCGAATCATTTTCTATCAGTTCAGATACTTTAACGGGTTCACCTGGGAACCATTGATCAAAATCTCGAAATGGACATGGGGGCCGGAACTGATACCCGTATTGCCGCTTAAGGCAATCTTCTGCCCCTGGGACACCGTCTGCCCCGCGGATACAAGCACTTTGCTCAGATGTCCGTAACGCGTCTGCCTCCCGTCCGCATGGTTAATATAAACGACATAACCATAGCCGCTGCCCCATCCGGCCTTTGCCACCGTTCCTCCGGAAGATGCCATAACCGCCGTTCCGATCGGAGTCGCCCAGTCGATGCCTTTATGGTAAGTGCTTGCCCCCCTCGTGGGTCTGTTCCTTCTTCCAAAACCGGAAGAAAGCCTTCCCCCTGAAATAGGTTTGATGTAGGTGGGCGGAATTTTCGTCCCTCTCTCCACAATCTTCGGCACCGCTTCATAGGTCACTTCTTCTTTCACGATCTCCCGGGCCGTTTCCATATCGTTGCGGTACGAAACTACCGCCACAACCTTTCTATGCCCTGCGGAAGGCTCCTGCAGAGTCTTCGATTCCGTCGTATACCAATCGTCGTTATCCACGTAAATGATTTCCGCCTCGTAATCCTCTTCATAATATACTTCTTCCTGCCGCTCCACCGAAAGTTCCGGCTCCGGCACAGTTATAATAATTTCATCGCCGGCACGAATCGTGGAATTTTCATTTTCTATGGATTCATTGATTTCGACCAGCCTGTCCACCGTCAGATCATTTTCTACCGCAATCTTGGAAAGGGAATCCCCAGGCTGCACCTCATAAATCTGATTTTTTTCCTGATCTTTTGTAACCTCTGCGATAGCCTCATCGATCGGCGTGAGTTCTTCCTCCGAAAGATAAGACTCCACCACCTCTATTTCATCCCCGAACATCAGGGACACAAGGCCGAGTTCGTAGTCAGAAAAATCCTTCTCCACCGCAGGTTCCACTTCTTCAAACATATCATCCAGCGTCTTAAATATTCCAACCGATGCCAGTGCCTGTTCCTCCTCTTCTTCCTCCTGCTGTTCCTCCTTCGACCTCACTTCGGTAGTAAGCACATTCAACTCCCTCGTGGAATCCAATACAAGATCCACATCGTATTCCCCTTCCGTATCATATCTGCCGATGGAAGAGCGCAGCAATTTAAGCACTTCCTCCTTGCTGGCAAGATTCACCGTATAATCATTTACCTTCACCGTATAGGACCGATGCAGCGTATGTTTTACGTTATCCTCCAGCACCTTGCGCATATTCTCCACAACGGTTTCCCCACTGTCGATATGCCCCCAGAATACCTCCTCGCCCACGCATTCCAGATTGCTGTCGATCAGCACCAGCTCCTCGCCGTCTCCAGCCGCCAGTCTGCGCGCCTGTTTCAAATATTCCTCCGCTTCCGAACTGTCTCTTATCGTCCCGACATAGGTTCCGTTTAAAAGTAACGTAAACTTATTGTTTCCCGTATTTTCAATCTTAATATATCCCGGCATCAAAAAAATAAAGGTAATAACTGCCAATACGGCGATCATTGTCGCCCTTATTTGCAAACGTTTGTAATTTTTTGTAATTTTCTTCATATTCCGTAACTTCAATCCGTTTCTGATTTTATAAATGTCGTAAATTTGCAACAGATTTATTCTAACAGCATTTATTTTACTTGTAAAGGGGATGGCAGCCGCCTCAGAAAATTGATTTTCCGGGAAAGAATATGGTAGAATATAAGCAATTATTATTTTATTTTATCAGGGAGGGCATATGAGCAGGATTATTTTTCATATTGATGTCAATTCCGCCTATCTGAGCTGGAGCGCCCTGGAAGAACTTTCCAAAGGAAGGGATACGGATCTGCGGGAAATTCCTTCCATTATAGGGGGGGACATTGAAAAGCGCCACGGGGTCGTGCTTGCCAAATCCATTCCGGCCAAAGCTTTCGGCGTCGTAACCGGCGAACCTATCGTCAATGCGTTCCGGAAATGCCCCCATCTGGTTCTCCATCCGCCCGACCATTCCCTTTACCATCGGTGTTCCGAACAGCTGATGGATTTTCTTTCCGGCATCTGCCCGGATATCGAGCAAGTCAGCGTGGACGAATGCTATATGGATTATACCTCCGTGGCTGCCCGGTATGGGGAACCTTTTCCAGCCGCTGCCAAAATCAAGGATTCCATTTATGAAAAATTCGGATATACGGTAAACATTGGCATTTCCGACCGGAAAGTCCTTGCTAAAATGGCCTCTGATTTCAAAAAACCGAATCTGGTGCATACCTTATATGCCGGAGAAATCCGGGAAAAAATGTGGCCTCTGCCGGTTTCTTCCCTTTATATGTGCGGCCACTCCAGCGTTGAAACCTTGCGCAAGCTGGAAATTATTACGATCGGCGACTTGGCGGCGGCAGACCGGCGCATCCTGGCCTCCCATTTGAAAAGCCATGGCACATTGCTTTGGGAATATGCCAATGGAATCGATGACTCCGAAGTGATCACGGAACCGGCGGATTTAAAAGGCATAGGCAATTCCATCACTTTGACGGAAGACGCCCTCACCAGAGAAGAAGCCTGCCGCGTCCTGCTCCAGCTGGCAGAGAGCGTTGCAGGAAGGCTTCGGGCTGCCCGGCAGTCCGCCGGAATGGTCAGTACGGAAATCAAATACAGCACCTTCCGCCGGGTCTCCCACCAGCACACTTTGCCAACGCCGGTCCAAAACACCGATATCATCTATGCACAAGCCTGCCGTTTGTTCGACGAACTATGGGACGGCTCTCCCGTGCGGCTTCTGGGTATCCGCACTTCCAGGCTGATACCGGAAGGCGAGCCTGTCCAGCTGAATCTTTTTGATATCATGGAAGCTTCCGCAAATACAGCTTCTCCCATAGCCCCTGCAATTCCTTCTGCCAGACAGCAGAAACTGGACCAAGCGCTGGATTCTATCCGCAAAAAATACGGAGCAGACTCCATCGTAAGAGGGAGCCTCCTCCGTAATAAAGATGTCCTATAGCATCCTGTATCCGAAGCTTAACGCTTTTTCCGAACGCTATAGCCGAACGTTCCTATTTCTTTCCCCAATGACATATAGACACCGTGGGAATATACGATAGGATGCGCGTTTTCCAGGCGGAATCTGTTCCTGCCATCCATAAATTCTTCGTCCGCATGCACCGCCTCCACCCGGGCAATAAACATATCGTGGCTTCCCAGCGTTTTCACATCCTTTACTATGCACTCGATATTTACCGGACTTTCTTGAATCATAGGAGCGCAGACAATATCCGCCTTAACCGGAGTCAGGCGCGCTTTTTCAAATTTATCCACGTCGCGCCCGCTGGCCACCCCGCAATAGTCGGTGGCATACGCTAGTTTTTCCGTCGTCAGGTTGATCACAAATTCTCCGGTTTCTTTTATCATATGATAGGAATAACGCTCCGGGCGGACAGAAATGGATACCATCGGAGGATCGCTGCATACCGTTCCCGCCCATGCCACCGTAAATACATTCTTTTTCCCTTTTTTATCCGCCGTGCTTACAAGCACGACGGGCAGGGGATACAACATATTCCCCGGCTTCCAGCTCTGTTTTCCCATTCCGAGTTCCTTTCCGCTAAAAATCCTGAATGCTTCCCGCTAAAATAATCCGGCCAGATGGGCTATCAGGATTCCAAAATTAGCTATGGATATGACCAAAGTCCAAATCCCCACCGTATACAGCCCTTTATTTTTCCCTGCCAGTTCCTGCTGGCTGCCGATAACCGCCTGCGTCTGCTTTTCCAGTTCTTCCGCAGTCGCCGCTTGGACATTGCGGTATACCTTCACATTTTCTTTATGTACGAAATCATCCGATTGCCGGAATTGCTCCTCTACCTTCGCCATGTTTTCCGCAAGAGCCGTCCGCAGCTCTTCCAGAATCTTCTGCACTTCCTCTTTCCGTTCTTCTCCGTCTTCTTCTTTTTCTTCCGCCCCCTGCAGCTTCACGATGCACTCTTCCGTAATCTGTTTGATCTGCCGGTTGCTTTCCTCCGCAAGCTGTCTGATCTGCTCGCAATTCTCTTCTACAAGCTGCTCGATCTGTTTGCTGCCATTTTCCACAAGCAGCCCCATCTGTCTGTCGTTTTGTTCCATCAGCGCTTTCATCTGTCCGGCGATAGTCTCCGCCATTTCTTTCAGCTTCTGCTCATTCTCCGCATTCCGCAGATTCAGTCTGCGCATCTCTTTAATACACGCATCATATTCTGCCACCTGGGCTTCCAGCCTTTCAATCTGCGCGGCATCTGCCGCCGCATTTGCACGTATCGCCTCCTGGGCGCCCAGCTTTTGCGCAATTTTATCCATAAAATTGTCCATTTGATCTCCTCCCGATATCGTCCTTTACCGTTCCCCCAAACCCTGAACTTCTATCTTGTACAGCACATTTAACATCTTATCATTTTTCCAGGCTTTTTACAACCGTTCCTATGCTTTTGTGCAATGTGCCGCAAAATCTTTTTCCTTTTTTTTCATTTTTGTAAGTATTAATGATATTTTTACATCGTGTTCATAGTTTGTTCATAAATGATTGCTATACTAAATTCATAACAAACGAGAGATAACGTAATGTTTTTCATTACACATATAGATAAATTTTTTCATAATAGCCCGGGTGTCGAAAGATGCCTGGGCACTCCTCATTTTATGGACAACTAATCCATGCCACAAAAAAAGAGCATATTCCGTTTACGCTCTTTTTTTCTCGCTTATGCTATGTACTTCATTATTCAAGGACAACATTCTTTCATCCAGCTCGGCCGACATCCTCGCGCATTCTATCAGTTCATCTTTAATATAATCCGGCGCATTGCCTTCAAATTTATAATGGATCTTATGCTCCAGGCTCGCCCAAAAATCCATGGCAACCGTCCGTATCTGTATTTCTACCTTCGTGTCCACGATTCTGTCCGACAAATATACCGGTACTGTCACCAGCATATGGTAGCTTCTGTACCCGCTCGCTTTTGGAGAAACAATATAATCCTTTACCCCGATGACCCTGATATCGCTCTGCCCGCGTATCATATCAGCGATCTCATATATATCGGAAGTAAAAGAACAGATCACCCGGATTCCGGCTATATCATTGATATATTGAACCATATTTTCTATGGTGGATTCATAGCCGTATCTTTTTAATTTCTTTACAATGCTCTCCGATGTCTTCATCCTGGATTTGATATGTTCTATCGGATTGTACATATGTACATGCTGGAATTCATCATTTAAAATTTCCAATTTCGTAGAAATTTGCTTCAATGCCGAATTATAAATCAGAACAACCTCTTTCCAGCTATCCACATCGCTATTCCGTTCTACTCTGAGTTCCATTTTCTTCCCGCCCCTATTCTTATCGATAATACCGCATTTCTTCTGCCCTTATTCCCTTTTTCATAAAGCGGAATTCTGATGCTTTTATTATATCACATTTTTACAGAAATGTGCATTATTCACAAAATTTTTATTATTTTTTAATTCTTATTGTTAATTTATTCTCATCAGCAGCAAGAGTTAAAAATTGTTTTTTTCCGCACACTTTATATATATATGCTATAATAAAAAGTAAAATACCCTTGAAAGGAATTTTCTATATGTTTCGGTTATGGGCAAAAATTATCAAAGAAAACCATCTGGTAAAAGATACCGTCATCTGCGATGACAGCAGCGATACAAGGACGCATAAAATATTTCGCGCCTTGGAGGAAATTTCTTACCAGTTTGACCTTGGCAAGCCGATCTGGCTCGATGCCACGGCAAACGAATTTAAAAAACATGCGAAAGCCCGCTTTTACCAGGATAATTTCATGGAAGCGATTGATTTTGATTTTTTAGAGATCCAGGTTCTCGAAGAAGATATGTAAGCAAGAAATCCGGCGCTGCCCGCCGCGGCGGATAGGGACGCCGAATCTTCCCCCAGTTTTATCTGCATATTTTTATTGACATATCATACACTAAGGTGTAGCATTACAATATGCATAACGTAGTTTTCAAAACTACATAATATGGTTTTAGATATGTTTATAGATATTAGGAGGCAAGCAATATGCAGATTACAATTCGTGAACCCGGAAGCGCAATTACACATTTTATTGGAATGATGATGGCTATTATTGCCACGGCTCCTTTGCTCGTCAAGGCAGCCATGGAACCCGGCGCCGCCAGCCTGGCCTCTTTGGCTGTTTTTATGTTCAGCATGGTTTTGCTTTATGGCGCCAGCGCTGCATACCATTCCGTCAATGTTTCTGAAAAAGCCATCAAAATATTCCGCAAGATAGATCATATGATGATCTTCGTCCTGATTGCAGGATCTTATACGCCGGTATGCATGATCGTGCTCGGCGGAGAAGTGGGTTATACCCTGCTGGCTGTGGTTTGGGGAATCGCTGTTTTAGGGATAACGGTAAAAGCTTTCTGGATCACCTGTCCCAAATGGTTTTCCTCCGTCATATACATCGCCATGGGATGGGTATGCGTGGCTGTTTTCGGCCCTCTATGGCACACGCTTCCTGCCAGCGCCTTTTTATGGCTGCTTGCCGGCGGCATTATTTATACGGTCGGAGGCATTATTTATGCTTTAAAACTTCCCATTTTCAATTCCCAGCACATTTATTTCGGCTCGCATGAAATTTTCCATTTGTTTGTCATGGGCGGAAGCATCTGCCATTTTATCTTTATGTATTTATATGTTGCCTGATTCACCGTTCGGAAAGGAGCGCAAATATCTTATAGTAATCGAGCAGGAAAGATTTCCCCCCTGCTCGCCGCGCGATCCGCATGCTGCCTTGGCAGCAGACTTCCCTATGCGGGCCTGCGCACAAAAAAGACCGCCAGGCAAATATCCCGGCGGTCTTAAATACCTAAAGGCCTTATCGCATTCATCTCTGAACGCGTTTCTCCTATTCTGCATATCCATTCGGATTATTGCTCTGCCATCTCCAGGAATCCTCGCACATTTCCTTGATTCCGTTTTCCGCCTCCCAGCCAAGTTCTTCCTTCGCCTTAGCCGCATCCGCATAACAGGCAGCGATATCTCCCGGCCTTCTGGCCTTTATCACGTAAGGAATTTTTACTCCCGTAGCTTCTTCAAAATTCTTTACAATATCCAATACGCTGTATCCGCATCCTGTGCCCAGATTGTAAATGCACAGCCCTGCTTTTTCTTCAATCTTCTTCAGCGCCTTTACATGCCCCTTCGCCAGATCCACTACATGAATATAATCTCTGACTCCCGTCCCGTCATGCGTATCGTAGTCGTTGCCGAACACGCCAAGCTCCTTTAATTTCCCAACTGCCACCTGAGTAATATATGGCATCAGGTTATTCGGGATGCCGTTCGGATTCTCGCCGATCGTGCCGCTCTTATGGGCTCCGATAGGATTAAAATAGCGCAGAAGAATTACATTCCATTCCGGATCCGCTTTCTGCATATCCATCAAAATCTGCTCCAGCATGGATTTTGTCCATCCATAAGGATTGGTGCATTGTCCTTTCGGACATTCTTCCGTAATCGGAATCATTGCCGGATCTCCATATACCGTTGCGGAAGAAGAGAAAATAATATTCTTTACTCCATGTTTTCTCATGACATCCACCAAAGTCAGAGTTCCCGCAATGTTATTCTCATAATATTCCCAAGGCTTTGCCACCGATTCACCCACCGCTTTTAATCCTGCAAAATGAATGCAGGAATCAATAACCTCCTTCGCGAAAATCTGTTCCAATGCTTCCCTGTCCAAAATATCCGCTTTATAAAACGGAACTTTCTTCCCGGTGATCTTTTCTACCCGCTCCAACGATTTCTCGCTGGAATTGCTCAAATTATCGAGTACCACCACATCATATCCTGCATTCTGCAGCTCTACCACCGTATGGCTTCCGATATATCCCGCACCGCCTGTTACCAAAATTGCCATTTTCCCATACCTCCTTCTACAACACTATTCCATTCTTTTTACACAACTCCCGGGCAGTCTCTACAGAATCAATTCCCGTTGCGTTCTTAATGGGAGCAAATTCTTTATTCCTGTCCACTTCATAGGCAAGACAATTATCCACCTGATGAATCATATCCAGCACCAACGTCTCATATTTATACCCGTTGGGCACTTCGGGATCCACACGTTCCCCTTTTTCGTTCCTATATGGAATTTGCTTTTCCACCACATGAAGCGGCAGCTGCCTGTCCATAATCTCTTCCAGTTCCTTTGTCCTGAAAATATAATTCAGGATTACTCCGAAATCATAAGCCGGATTACCGTCCGCATCCTTTGCCGCTTTCATTTCATCGGTCAGTTCATAATATTCCACAATAGAAGGCCTTCCGTCTTCCAGGCATAAAGCTCCTACCCGTTCGTCCGGGCTGTTTTTCTTTACCACTTTCGCACCGGCTACGCATCCATGATCAATCACGGCTCCTATAAAACAGGGATCCGCAATCCGCTGAAGCACGTTATCCACCGCAAACACGTTGATCCACTCGATGCCTTCCTTTTTTACAACGTCCAAAAGACCGCACTTATTCATCGAGGAAAACCATCCGCCGTTGCCGTTGGGGGAAGTGGATATTTTCCACGCTTCCTCCATATAAACTTTCCCTTCATAATCCGAAGCCGGAACTACATCCTGAATGAAGAAACTCACATAATCGCGGTTATATCCAAAATACTTTTTTTCCTCAAAGAATTCCATCGTCATATCGTGGTTTTTATCGCTGGTCATGATAAAGAGGCGCACCCATTCTCCCGCCTGCCTTACCACGTCCAGCATATTCTCGATAATCCTTTGGAAAATATATACCGGCCTTGTCAGCCCGATATCATACATCCCCTTCGGATGATCCGAACCGAGCCTGGTTCCCATTCCTCCCGCAAGAAGGACGGCAGCTACCCTTCCCTGCCTGATCTCCTCTAACCCGATCTCCGTATATTTTTCTTTCTTCTTTTCTATCTCAGGAAGCTGCATAGCTGCCAGAGGGGAAATCTCCCCCTTTTGGTTTGTCGTATTTTCCTTACAATACTGTAGTATGCTAAAATCCAGACTCTCTATCTGAACGAGCAGCGCCGCCTTTTTTTCTTCCGTCAGCCCATTATAATCATTCAGCACATGCAGCTGTCCATACTTTTCCAGCTTTTCATACGCTTCCTTGTAATTCATTTCTCTTTTCCTCATTTCTATGTTAAATTCATAACTTAAGCAATGACCCGCTTCCTCTTAATCCAATTTAAACTGATCGACGAGGGAATTCAGGCTTTCAGACTGGGCAGAAAGCTCTTCGCTGGTAGCAGACGTCTCCTGCGCCGCCGCAGAGTTGTTCTCCACCACGGATGATATCTGGCTTACGCCTATCTCTATCTCCTGCATTGCCGCCGCCTGCCTGTCCGATGCCTGGCGCACATCGCCCACTGCAGAAAGTATCTCGTCCAGCCCTTCCATTACCCTATCCAGATATTCGGCCGTATCCTTTGTGATCACGCCGCCATTATCCACTTCGGAAATAGAAGCTTCTATCAGCTTTCTTGTATCGATCGCGGACTGGGCGCTTTGTTCTGCCAGCTTCCTGATCTGGTCGGCAACTACTGCAAAGCCTTTGCCTGCCTCTCCTGCCCTTGCTGCCTCGATCGCCGCATTTAAGGAAAGCAAATTGGTCTGTGATGCAATATCTTCTATATTCTCAATAATATTGCTGATTTCATTGGAAGTTTCCTCGATCCGGTTCATGGCCGCCGTAAGATCATGCATCCTATCCTGGCTGATCTTCGCCTCTTTGGCAACCTCATTCGTTCTTTCATGGGCATTGTCCGTTGCTTTCGTATTTTCCGTCACATGGCCTACTACTTCCGATACGGTCGCCAGCAGCTCCTCCACGGATCCCGCTTGGTCGGTAGCTCCCTCCGCCAGGCTCTGGGCGCTCTCCGCCATCTGGGATGCTCCTGCCTCCACCTGCTTGGAAGCTTCATGAATCTCCCGCAAAGTCGTCCTCAAGTCTCCGTTCAGCGTCCGTATGGATATCAGGAGATCCTTAAATGCGCCTACATATGCGGCTTCCCCGATTTTAGACTTTACTGCAAAGTTTCCGCCCGCCATCTCTTCCAGAAGATAAGCCATGTCACCGATAATCTGATTCATCCGTTCTACAATAATCCTTGTAGATTCCGCCAGTATCATTGTTTCATTCTCTGTTTTAATAGCCGGAAGCGGGGTCTCCAAATCTCCGTCTGCCAGCAGACGCAGACGGTCCGCACATTTATTAATAGGCTCCCCTAATGATATGCCTATTCTTTTCGCTGTTTCTTTTGCAATATAAACAGCTATAATCAGCAATACAATAATAACCGCTATACCTATTACCGATTCCGTCATGAAGTCCATAATCGGCGCTGTCACGCCAAGGCTCCAGCCGTTAATCGGAATGGGCGCATATGCCAGGAACTTCACCGAACCCTCATAAAAATACTGCCCAAAGCCAGTATCGCCGTTCACCATCTTTTGTTCCAGTTTCGCAAGGCCTTTTAAAGAAGAGTTTGTCTGTGCTTCTTTTACCGTATTGCTGCTGTTTAAAACAAGATCATAATTGTAGTGGGCTATCGTATCGGCTTCCGCGTTAATCATATACGCGCTCCCGTTATCGCTGACGCGAATATTTTCCACAATATCGGTCAATATCTTTGCGTCCACCTCCACTACCACCGCTCCTACCGGATAGGTGCTCAATTTCCCATCCTTCATCAGGGGAGTCGCCAGCGTAATTGCCATGCCGCTGCCATTCCGGCTTTTTACCGGGTCGCAAATTACGGATTCCCCATTCATGACTTTGCTGAAATAAGAGCTTCCGGATACATCAGTTCCTGAACCGACCCTGTCTATGCCATTTTCATCGGTAATCATAATAGATAGCCAGCCATAATGCGAACGGTATCCTTCCAGCAGTTCCTGCTTCTGCTCCGGGGCAACCTCAGGATTGCTCAGCCTGGCAATACTTCCAATTACCTCCATTCTCGTTATATTCGCCTGCATAATATACCCGATCTCTTCCGCCGCTGTCTCTGCCTGTTCAATCATTGCCCGTTCCAAAGTATTCTTTGTTGAATAATAATTTAAAAAGCCGGATATTATTCCCACTACAGCCAAAGATATCGCAACCAGCTTTGTAACACGCTTCCGTATTTCCATCTGAATGGTCGTTTTACACAAAACGTTTGTATTATCCTGTTTGTTATTTTTTGCACCATTAACCTTCTTCATTCGCGTTCCTCACTTTCTTCTTGAAACCCCCTATGCTATTAAAATATCATAACAAATATTTTCTTTATTTGCAATATTTGCAGTCAAATCCATGGGCTGTTACATATAATTTATATATATTCGTATATATAAATCCAAAAGGCAGGAACCCTTATGACTATATATATCGTCCAGCCGGGGGACAGCGTGGATTCCATTGCTGCCTCCTACAATATCAGTCCTGATTCCATCATTTATAACAACCAGCTTTCCTATCCTTACCGGCTCGCCATAGGCCAGGCTCTTCTGCTGACCGCCGGCGAAAGCGCAGAAGAACGCATGACCGTTGCCGCAGGGGGATATGCCTATCCTTTTATCCGGCGTTTTACGCTCACGGAAACGCTCCCTTATCTTACCGATCTGTTCATTTTTTCTTATGGATTTACCGTCAACGGCGAACTGATTCCTCCCCAGCTGGATGATACGTGGATGATCGATCTGGCACGGGCGGGCGGCACTCTCCCGATCCTTACCCTGACGCCTTTCGGCCCCGACGGAATGTTCAGCAATTATCTTATCTCCGTGCTGGTAAATGATTTGGAAGTGCAGCAGAACCTGATCGATAACTTATTGCAAACCATGGAACAGAAAAATTACGGCGGCATTGACATTGATTTCGAATATATTCTGGCTGAAGACCGGATCGCCTTTGCCGAATTTGTCACCCGGGTCAGGATATCCGCCAATGCCTCAGGATACCCCGTTTCCGTAGCGCTGGCGCCCAAGACCTCCGACAACCAGCCCGGCCTCCTGTACGGAGGCAAAGATTACGGCCTGCTGGGCGAAGCCGCAAACCATGTATTGCTTATGACCTACGAATGGGGCTATACTTACGGCCCGCCTATGGCTGTCGCACCCATCCATAAAGTGCGGGAAGTCGTGGAATACGCCTTGACGCGCATCCCTGCGGAAAAAATCAACTTAGGCATCCCCAATTACGGCTACGATTGGCCCCTCCCCTATGAAAAAGGCGTTACCGCCGCCCGTACGATCAGCAATACGGAAGCAGTGGAAATCGCTGTTGCGAACGATGCGGTTATCGAATTCGACCAAGTCTCCATGTCCCCCCATTTCACCTATGAAAAAGACGGAGTCATGCATGAGGTCTGGTTTGAAGATGTCCGAAGCCTGAAGGAAAAATTTTCCCTTATCCAGGAATACCGTTTGCGGGGCGCCGGCTACTGGCAGATCATGAACCTGTTCCGCGCCAACTGGCTCCTCCTTGCGGACACCTTTTACATTACCCGGCCTTCATCCTCCATATAAAGCAAGAGGATCTCATATTTCCTCGGATGTATCTTCCTCCTGCAGACGCAGCCCCGCCGTACTCGTTACCGGAAGGGAAAATACAATAGATCTTGCTTTGCTGTCCATCCCCGCTTTCTCCATGATTGCTTTCATAATGGCGTTTTTTCCCTTTGATTTGGTTACAATAAAAATCATTTCTTTTTCCGCCGCAATGGACACCCCCAGAAACTGCTCCGCCTTTTCCATGCCGGTTCCTTTCGCATGGATCACCGTACCGCCTCCTGCACCCTTTTCCCTTGCCGCATCCATCACCAGATTGCTGTACCCCTGGTTCAGGATCACTACAATCAGCTCATATTCTGTTTCCTTCAAAATGCTTTCCTCCTCCTTTTCAAAATCCTGGCGGTCTGTCAGGAACTGCAGCGCCTTTTTCCCCCCGATGCTGGAAAAGGGAATGATAAAAGCAATCCCGGTTCCCGGCACGTCGATATGCATCTTCTTTTGCAGCCCGCGCTTCAGCTTTCTCCACATTTCCCGCGTAACCACGGCGAACATAACCGCTTTTTCCGTGGCTTCCAGGCCGAAATAATCCAACATATCGCTATTGGCCGTCCCGGCCCCCAGCATGTTCAAGTTTACCGCCAGTTCATTTTCTTTATAGAAAGACAGCATCTTTGGCCCTATATTCCGGTTTGTAATCGTCACCATCATATACACTTTGCTCATACCGGACTCCTTTCCTACAGTTCAATAATCTCATCGTCACCAAGCAGGTCGAAAGCCTCCTGCAGCCCCATTCCTGCCGGCTGCATCGACGATACCGCCTTCGAAGACCGGATCTGGTAAACGAGTCCCAGCACCTGTATCGTAATCAACGGGGTCATCGCTACCATTGCAACCACTCCAAACGCATCCGCTACAATATTTCCGCCTACGCTGACGCACGCCCCCATAGCAAAAGGCAGGAGAAAAGTCGCCGTCATCGGCCCGGAAGCCACTCCGCCCGAGTCAAAAGCTATGGCAGTAAATATTTTTGGAACTACGAAGGACAAAATAAGGGCAATACCGTATCCCGGAATAATAAACCATAAGATAGAGATTCCCGTCAGCACGCGTATCATGGCCAGCCCGAGCGATACCGATACGCCAATGGACAAACTCAAGCTCATAGCCTTGGCCGATATTGCGCCGGAAGTAATATCCTCTACCTGTTTTGTCAGGACATAGACCGCCGGTTCCGCCAATACGATAAAGTAGCCGATCAGCATGCCGACCGGAACAATAATCCAGCGATAAGGATTCGATGCAATCACCTGGCCCAAATAATTCCCGGCCGGCATGAACCCTACGTTTACCCCTGTCAGGAAAAGAAACAGGCCCGTATATGTATATACAAGGCCAATACCTATTTTAATCAGGGTGCGCTTCTGCATTCCTCTGAAAATAATCTGGAAAATTCCAAAAAACACAAGAATAGGAAAAAGCGATACTGCCATTTCCCACATATACTTTGGAAACCCTTCCGCAAACAATCCCCAAAGCTCTACCGAACTATTAATATCGGGAATCTGTTCCGGTATATACTCCGTGCTTTCCGGATGGTAAATCAGCCCCAACACCAATACCGAAAGTATCGGACCAATGGAACAAAGCGACACAAGTCCAAAACTGTCATCAGCCGCATGCTGGTCGCTTCGGATTGCCGCAATACCTACGCCCATCGCCATAATAAAAGGCACCGTCATCGGCCCGGTCGTTACGCCGCCGGCATCAAAGGCCACTGACAAAAAACTTTTCGGCACAAAAAATGCCAGCGCGATGACAAGTCCATAAAAAAATACCAGCATGCAAGGAAGCGGAATCCCGAACAGCATACGCAGCAAAGCTATGACAAGAAAAATCCCCACGCCAAAAGCCACGGCAAAGATCAGCGCCAAATTGGGGATTGAGGGTACCTGTTCCGCCAAAACCTGCAGATCGGGTTCCGAAATAGTGATCACAACGCCCAATATAAAGCTTAATATAACCATAACGGAAAGTTTTTTTGACTGGGTCATACATGTTCCTACCCGTTCCCCCATAGGAGTCATGGAGAGTTCCACGCCCAAAGTAAAAAGCATCATTCCTACGACCAGGAGTACCGCCCCTATCAAAAATGCCATCAGGATGCTGGGGGAAATTGGCGCCACCGTAAAGCAAAGGGCAAGAACGATGCCGATAATCGGCAGCACCGCCTTCAAGGCTTCATTCAATTTTTCCTGGAATTTCGTACGGTGTAATTTCAACTCTATCTCTCCTTCAAATCTTTATAAGCCCGTTCTGTCATTATGCTCTTATACGCCGGACGGATAATCTTATCCGCATTGATCAGCTCTTCCAAACGGTGGGCGCTCCAGCCAACGATTCTTGCCATGGCAAAAATAGGCGTATATAATTCCAGAGGAATGTCGAGCATGCTATACACAAATCCGCTATAAAAATCCACGTTGGCGCTCACGCCTTTATAAATATTCCGCCTCTCTGCTATTACCTCCGGCGCCAGCCGTTCGATCATGGAATACAGCTTAAAATCTTCTTTTCGCCCCTTTTCCAACGCCAGCCGCTCCACAAACCCTTTAAAAATCACCGCCCTGGGATCGGAAATGGAGTAAACGGCATGCCCCATGCCATAAATCAGGCCGCTTCTATCGAATACTTCCTTATTCAGCATCTTTGCCAAATAATCCCTGACCTTTTCCTCGTCATTTACATCCTTTACATGTTTTTTTATATTCCCCATCATTTCCACTACTTTGATATTCGCCCCGCCGTGCTTCGGCCCCTTCAGAGAAGAAAGCGCGGCCGCAATCACCGAATAAGTATCCGAACCGGAAGATGTCACAACGCGGGTAGTAAACGTAGAGTTATTGCCTCCGCCATGCTCCATGTGAAGCACCAGGGCAATATCCAGAACCTTAGCCTCCAGCTCGGAATATTTCATATCCGGGCGCAGCAGCCGCAAAATGTTTTCCGCCGTGGAAAGGCCGGGATCCGGTCTATGTATATAAAGGCTGTCATCCCTTTCATAATGGTTATATGCTTGATAACCATATACCGACATCATAGGAAATACGCTGATCAGCATCATGCATTGCCGCAGGACATTAGGAATGCTCAGATCCGCCGCCTGCTTATCATAAGAAGCCAGTGTCAGCACGCTTTTCGTCAAGGAACTCATAATATCCTTGCTGGGTGCCTTCATAATGACATCCCTTGTAAAATTAGTCGGAAGAGTACACATTATTGCCAATTTTTCCTTAAATTCCTTCAGCTGTCCCTTATCCGGCAGATTGCCGAACAGCAGAAGATATGCGATCTCCTCATACCCGAACCGGGAACTATATTCAAATCCCCTTACCAGATCGATAATATCATATCCCCGGTACAACAGCCTTCCTTCGCAGGGGACTCTTTTTCCATCTATTATCTCTTGGGACTTAATCAGCGAAATATTGGTCAGGCCGGCAAGCACTCCTTCTCCATTTTTATCCCTTAATCCTCTCTTCACTCCGTATTGCTCATAAAGATCACTATCAATACGATTATTTTCTTTACAGACATCCCCATATTTCACAGTATAGTTTTCTAATTGTTCCTTTTTATTATTTCTTGTCATTCAAATCCTCCTTTTCTTTCCTTCCATTATTTTGTACCTCCGCGCCGAGTTCCTTGTTTATGTTATAGGCAATTTTTTTTGCAACTTGCCTCATCATCCGGCGCTCTTCTTCTGTAATTCCTTTGCAGACAATATTCATAAGACTTTCCCGCATTTTTAAAAGTTCCCCGCATACCGGTTCTGTCTTTTCTGTCAACGTCAGATGAATACATCTCCGATCCTGCGCATCCGGCTTTCCTACCAGGTATCCGCCTTCCACAAGTTTGTCGATGGCATGGGAAATATGGGCTTTGGAAAAAAATTTATTTTCTGCAATATCCCTGGCTGTATCCCCCTTTCCTTTTTTCAGGAAAAGCAGAATTTCTATTTCCGCCTTATGCAGTCCATATTTCTCTGTAATAAGATTGCTCATTTTCTCATAAAGCTTTTTAAATTGCTGTCCATATAATAGAGTTTCAAATTCCGTATCCACTTTTCATCCCTCTTTGCACGAAATAGTTTACACCTAAACAGTTTATATATAAACTGTTCACTATTAAACTATATTCTCATAAAAATAAAATTATGTCAAGGCAATGATTTTCACGAGCATGGAGATAAATTCTGCTCATCGATACCACGCTAAGATTATGCTAAGAAACAGCCATTCGCCTTTTCCCATTCATTTTTTCCTACTATAATAAAACCGGATGGAAGAAAAATTTTTACATCAGGAGGTTTTATTATGAATGTTGGACTTATCATAATCGCTTTTGTCGGAGGCCTTGTAGGCGTTCTTTCTACCCTATATTTACTTTTCAGCTTTCCTGCGGTTTTGATCTGGAAAGTTTACCGCAGAATAACGAAGGGAATACCAATGACAAAATAAAAAATGCCCCGGCTTGCCGCCGGAGCATTTTTCCCAACTATTCTCCCTGATAACTAAAATTCCCGTTTTCAACACATTTCACCTTTATTTTGTACCAATATATCCGAAGCCTTCCTGTCATCTTTCCCAACTCCCCTTTTTTTTCTCTCTCTCTTTTTTCTTCTTGTATATCATAATATAAAACTTTGCCACTGTTTATTTCCTCCGCATCCTGTTCCTCCGCATCCGCTTCCACTACCAGCAAATCCTCCATATGAACTTTCAGCACCTTGCTCAGCATCAGCAGATGATCCAACGAAGGCAGCACTTTCCCCTTAAACCAGCGATATACCGGCTGCGGACAGGACAGCTGCAAATAATTCTGGATGTCCCTTACCGTATATCCCTGTCCGGCCACTTTTTCTTTCAGCAAAGCTCCTGTTTTTTCCATATTAATCTTTGAATATTCCCTATCCTTCATTACTTCCCCATTTCCTCCGCTATTCCTCCGTAAAATAAGCTTACCTTATTTTCATCGGATTGTCATTGGACAGTTGATCCAATTCCTTATCGCTTCAGCGATATTGCCTTAACAGTCTGTCTATTTCCGCATTCATCCGAACAATTACCGATTCCGGCCCAACGATCTTCGCCCCTTCGCCCAACGCCATAACCCATGCCAGAAACTGACGGCTGACAGCCACTTTTACGTTCACGGTAAAATGCCCTTCACCTTTTTTTATAAATGTCACATCTTTGCCAAACCTATCTATCATTACGCCTGCAAGCGAGTTATCGCATTCAATTTTTACAGTTTCTTCTTTTCCGCTGAACATGCCAAACATTTTCCGGGCATAAACCGCCATATCGAATTCCTGAAAACACTTTTTACCCTCTCTTTTTTCACCGGTCATGCCAATATGCAGCATCTTATCCACCCGGAAGTGCTTTATTTTATCATCCCGGCTGTCAAAAGCAATCAGATAATAATTTTCATCATCCCACGACAGCGCCCACGGGCTTACCTCGTACCATGCGCCCCCCTTCCTTAATTCCATTTTTTTCTCCACATTCCATTGGAAATACTGAAAGGTAATTTTAGAATTTGCGCCGATGGCAGAATGAACCATATCCACATTATAGTAAATGCTTTCATTCATCGTCTTGATCCGCCCGGCTACATACACCTGCCGGTGCAGTTGGGAAGCTTCATATTTGCTTGCCAGTCCTTCTATTTTTTTAATCAGTTCATTGGATTTCTTAACTGTAATAAACTTTGCAGCCTGAACGGAATCCACCAGCAATTTCAGTTCTGCCAGTTCAAATTCCCTGTTCCCGACACAGTAATAATAGGTTCTGTCCATCTGTTTCCCTATAATATCCATCCCATACTGGCGCAGACTTTCGATATCGCTGTACAGGCTCTTTCGTTCCGCCCTGACTCCATAAGCCTCCAATGCGTTTATAATTTCATTCATCGTAATGCTATGCTTTTCATCCGTTTTTTCCAGAAGAATCTTCATCAAATAAATAATTTTCAGTTTTTGATTCGTCCCCTTTGCCATATGTATCCCCCGCTTTATATTCTTTACAGCTTAACCGGTATCCTTCCCTCATCCAGCGAAACATAGCCCAGGCACATGCCGCTATGCCCAAAATAACCGCAATCCAATAATCCTTCCACCAAGCGGGTCTGATATGCAGCATACGGAGGATCCATCCGATAACAAATACGGGAGCTTCTGCAGTCGCGCCCCAATATATCCCATAGCTTCCCCATGCAAGCATTGCGCGGTAATTTTTTGAAAATTTATACCACACCCAAACCGGCCTATAATTTTCCCCATACATTAATTTCATTCTATAATCAAATATGCTCTTGGAAGGAATTTTCACATATTCATACCGGCAAAACCACCATGTCATCCAAACGACCACGGCAAATCCGATCAAATTGGCCGTAAAAAGAGCTCCCCATCCAAATCCCAATCGGCTCACCAAGGGATTTCCCTCCTTCGCCAAGTCCGGCGTATTCACAAATGTTATCAGCCCATCCATCAAATGAATCAATAGATTTCCTGCGGATAACCGAATAAACCGATATTTCGTTTTAACTCCCGGTTTCCAGAATATGAGCATAGCTGCGGCAAGCAGCACCAGCATAACAAAAATAATAATTCCTATCATGAATCCATTCCCGATTTTTCCTGCCAGAAAAATGGAGGTAGGTCCGTCTGCTCCTCCGATGACAGAAACAAATGTTTCATTATTTTCCATACTAACCCCCATGCCGCCTCCCGGCGGCACAAACCATCAACAGGAAGAATGCCGCTTTTCAGGCATTCTTCGGTGTGGAATTTAGAAGTTCTTGGCGAAACAGCCTTTGCTGTGAGCCTTAGAACTTCTTTCCACACT
>JAETNQ010000090.1 GCA_021772075.1 Lachnospiraceae bacterium | reverse complement strand
CTATTAAAAATATTGAACAACAGAAATGCCAGTAAAATTAGCAGACAGGCAGTTATAAACCTATACTTTTTCATAAGGCTCCATGCTTTTTATTACTATATCTACACCACACCTATCTTCAATATTCCATTAACATCTACAGCATACTAACAGGCAAAACCCCATATTATCACGGAAACTCATATACAAACACGGAAACTCCATGCAGTTTCCGTGTTTGTATTATATCTCCCGTTTATCGACAGCATTTTCCATCAAGCTAATACCCTTTTCCACAAAAACCTCCAATATCCTACTCCTTTTTAGCTTTCCGCTTTATACTATCACGGAAACCCCTGACTTTTGCGTGAAAGTATACTTTTGCCTGATAGTACGATTTTTTCCTCAATCGCCATCCTATCAGCGGCATCTAAAAACACGAAAAATCGGGGTTCACCACCTACCGTGATGAACCCCACCAAGCCTAAAAACCCTTGATTTTAAGCCATTCCTCAATACTTTTGCCTGTTAGTACCCAAAATCCTATGGCATTATTTTTTTATTGCCGCCTGTGCCGCTGTTAGATTCTGATGACTTTTACCCCTCTTTACCCCATTTACCCCACCCAATTCGACATTCGACAAACGGGATTCGACAAGATTTCCTTGCTTTTATGCGGAATCCGGTATAGAATGATTTCAGCGGAACGCCCCGCAGCGTTTGACAGACGCAGGGGAATCTGTTACAATAAAAGCACAAAAGGGAATACTGCCGATAGACGGTCAGCCCAAGTTTAATTACCTAAAAAGAAAGTAACCGTATCCTTGGCCGGGCGGTTACTTTTTTGTGTTTATGTATGCTATCAGGATCGACACGATGATCCCAAGAATCATCAGAACAACCGTCAGCAGTTCATAGTCACTCATAAGCAATCCCTCCTTTCCCGGTTTTACCCGTTGTCGGAGGGATAGTCCCTCCGCGAAGAAGGACTGACCGCCTACCCGTTATGGCAGTACCCCATATGGATATTTTATCAAAAAATGTCGGACGCTACAAGATAGTTTCCGGCTTTTTTATTTTTCCACTTACTATCCCGCCAAAACAGAGGTAAGCTACGACACCACGGAAGGAGGGGATTGAATTGGAAAAAGATTCTGCATTGTACCAGCTCATGGACACCCGCATGAACGGAGTCATGAACGGCATCGTAAGCAGTGACGGGGAATACCAGACGATTCTCCGAAAGTCGGACATATACTCCGGCGAACTGGAAAGGATGGAACTGCCAAAAGAAATCCGGCTGCTGATTGACCGATACGTCAGCGAGCAGAACGCGCTGGGTTCCCGGTTTGGGATGCTCGCCTACCTGCTTGGCTTTTCCGACTGCAAAGCCATGTTTTTAGGGAAATGCCTGCCGACAGAAGCAAAAGAAATGACCGCAGAATTGTAACCGCAAAGTGCCGGACAGGACGGAAAGGCTGCGCCACAGCCCTTCCGCCCTGTCTCTTTTGTTTTAAATGAAAATCCATGCCTCCAGTTCCACATATTTGTTGGATTTTGACCACTGCGGGTGCATCCTGAACCATACCCGCTCGTCATCCGGCGTGACCGTCAGCTTCGTAAAATAAACAGGGGAACCGGCGTCATCCAGTTCCCCGCGGGCTTTGGGGCTTAAGTTTAAGAGCCACTCAAAGCGGTCTTCGTAATCCCTTACCCCGAAAACATATTTATCGATATCTTCCTCCGAAAACTCCCCATCCTCCGGCACGGGCGGCTGCCCCATGAGCCTGCGCAGGTTTTCCAGCTTGCCGCTCACATCCGCCTCTGTGGCGGGCTTCACGTCACCGTACTGCATCATCTGCTGTTCCAGCTCCGCTATCTTTTTCTCCACCTCCTGCTGCTTGCGGCTGAATACCTCTTTCGGTATCTCGTTGTTCATCCGCATATCGAGCAACGTCTCGTAGCGCCCCTACTCCTTTTTCAGCTTTTCCTCTATGATGGATTTATCCCGCAGCACTTCCGTCTGCCCCACCCCTGCCGCGCCGAGACCGAGGACCGCCGCCGCATTTTTCAGCGTCCCCTCCGGGTCATCGAAAACGGCGTGGAGGACTTTCTGCGCCATCGTGTGTATCTTCCAGTCCTGCACCAGCGGCACCCGGCAGACGCCCTCGATACTCAGGCCGTTTTT
>JAETNQ010000089.1 GCA_021772075.1 Lachnospiraceae bacterium | reverse complement strand
TACCGTCCCCCATGCCGCTGGAAAAAAGGACTGTCCTGAAACCGCTCTCAGGGAGTTTCCATTCCAGAAAGCTCCCGCCCTGATTCTGAAACTCCGGATTCGCTTCATAGCTTTCCCGAAAAAGGCTTGCGAAATAATCCGCATACTTGTCCTTTCCCGGATTTTTACCTGCCCACTTTTCAAAAAACAACCGGCTTTCCTCCGAAACCTTCCGGTCTGCAAAGCATGCAAGCCCTGTATCCACGCCGAAAAAGGTAAAAACACCCGGCTTATTAAATTCCTCTATGCGCTTCCCCCGCGGCATGGCAATCTCATAAGAAACCGCCTGCCCGCTGTTCACTAAAAGCCTTGCGGCGGCAATTCTGAGGCCTGCGATCCGGGAGAGACAGACCGACAGCTCCACCGGATAGCTTCCGGCGGGAATCTGCTTCTCCAGAAGGGTTTCATATTTACTTCCCAAATATGCGAGCGGATCCGCCAGCACCACCTCCCCTGTGGGAAAATCCGCTTCTCCTGCCCGGACTACCTTGATGTTAGAGCTTTCGGTAAACAGGCTTTGGAAAAACGCCTCCGGGTATGTCTTCTGGTTCAGAAATTTCAGATTTTTTTCAAAGGCAAGCTGTGCCGGATGTTTCACCGGCTCCCTGATCTCTTTTCCCGTTCTGGTATCCACAAAATATTTCCCCGTTTTATCAGAGCGAAATTCCAGATCACTGCCGATCGGCATATAGAATATAGTTACCACCGCAGGCTCTATGTTGGCCAGTGTATTGAAATCCACAATCGCCATGTTTTTCGCGTCATCTACATATTCCTGACTGTCCGTGTCCCCAAATGCCACCCAGCCGTTTCCATGTTCGCTCTCCTGTCGGAACATCCATTTCAGCTTTGAAGTACCATCCAGAATGGATTTTGTGACGATTGTTCCTCCGGCTCCCTGAATATATATTTTCATTTCGTTTTGCGTCTTCTGCTGTTCCTGCTGCGCCTGTTTCTGGTTCTTCTTTTTCCCGAATAGTCCCATATGTCCGATTCCTCCTTATTGTTGGCTTTGTGCCGTGCTTTATAACGGTTCTCCGATTCCCTTCATGACCTCCATAAGCCTCTTGTATCCCTCCTCGCTGGCAGCTCCATAAAGCACTTCCAGATCGCCGCAGTCCATGACTACAGCCATATTGTCAGAGGCATTGCTGTAAAAACTCATATCCATTCCCAGCCATCCGGAAAGCCCAAAGGGTTGTTTTTCAAGGCCGGACCGGACGGTTTCCAGTTCTTCCTCCGTAAGCCAGTACATAAGTTCATCTCCATGAAAGGGAAAGGCAAATACTGCTTCATAGGCAAGGACAGCCCTAAGAAATCCGCTGAGCGTTCCGGCACACAAGGTCCATCTTTGGTCATTGATCTGATCCGCAGCCACATAAACCGGGGGATCCGCTTTTGTCAGGTCTTTTCTTCTGATTCCCGCCCGGCAGCATCCCTGATTTTCAATCAGGAGCACCAGGTAATCGCCGTCCTTTAACCAGTCCCATCTGTCGAAATCTTCCGGCCTGATCCACTGATCCTGTACCCTGTGAATCGCCTCCGTGCGCGCCGCCCTGTTCCAGAACTCCTCCAGCACGGGAGGAAGAGGGCTAAAATATTTTTTTACAACAGCCAACTCTTCTTCTGTGTATCCCTGCAATTCTTCCACCCCATACAACTGCCGGATCATTTCCATGCCGTCAATACTCAAATGCGCCGTATCTCCTAGGTGCAGCGGTCCGCATGGTGCCGGATTCCCCTCAGAAGGAGTTCCCTCCCCGCAGGACTGCCCTGCCGCCTTTGGCTTCTCCTCTTTTTCTTCTTTGATCTCCCTGATACAGGATAACCGTTCCAGCACTTCCGTATGTTTCAGCTGGCTGTAAGGAGGCAGGAGGACTTTCTTCAGCGCCGGAAGCTCTGCCAGCAGGCGGCAGTCTGAAAAGCTGGTATCCTGCAGATCCAGGGTACTTAAAGATCTGCATCCGGCCAGAAAAGAATAGTCGTCGATTGCCACATCATGGAGGGACAGCTGTCTTAGCTTTGTCATTTCCCCGATCAAAGAAAAATCATTCTCCTTTACCATGAGCCAGGAAGGAAGACGTATGTCCTCTATTTTTCTGGCAGAGGAAAAATTTCTCCTTCTGCTGTCC
>JAETNQ010000050.1 GCA_021772075.1 Lachnospiraceae bacterium | reverse complement strand
GCTTCAACACAATCGGTCACCCAAAAGCATCGGAGGCTTGCTACAAGGCTCACTGGCGATTACCTTGACCAGACTTTCACTGGCAAGCTGATAACAGCTTGCAGAACACACGACTTTCACCCGTTAGAAACGTGCGCCGCCGGGCACACCATAAAAAGGCCGGTATGAAGATCATACCGGCCTTTGCCTTTACTGAATTCTTTATTTCCTTACCAGATGCCTCGGCAGCCCGTTCACGAAAAGCGGCTGCAGCTCGCCCATAATCAAAGGCCTTGCATATTTCTCATATCCTTCGTTCAGGCCGCATCCATCTTCCGTGATCCACTCTGCGGGAACCGGTCTTTCCACGTTGGCAATCGCGTGAATGTCATATGCGCTTGTGCCGCACTGGTACGGATCGTCGCCGTTCCTGTCAAGGGTGATCATCATGCCCGTCTTGCCTTCTTCTGCCGCCATAACCGCATCAAAACCAACCTGGAACGCCTCGTTGATATCCGTCAGGGACGCAAGGTGCGTCGCTGCGCGCTGCAAGGTGGAGAACTCTACGGCACGGGTCTTAAGCCCTGTCTCAGCCGCTACGAGGGAAGCCAGGTAAGCCGCAGTACCGGACAACTGCTTATGGCCGAACGCGTCTACCTTCTTATCCGCATCCGCCAGTTCGCATACGAAACGCCCGTCCGCCAGGGATACGCCCTCGGATACGGCAATCACTACGGAATGTTTCGTCTCTGCCAGATATTTTACCTTTTCCATAAATTTATCTACATCGAAAGTTACTTCCGGCAAATAAATCGCATCTACCCCGCTGCAATCCTCGCCCTTTGCCAGAGCTGCTGCTGCTGTCAGCCATCCCGCATGGCGTCCCATGATCTCCACCAGGCAGACCGTAGGTTTCTCTACGCCAAAGGATTCGTTGTCGCGGATAATTTCTTTCAGGCTTGCCGCAATATATTTTGCCGCGGAACCATAACCCGGGCAATGGTCGGTGATCGGAAGATCGTTGTCGATCGTCTTCGGAACACCCATAAACCTCTGAGGCTTATTATGAGCCGCCGCATAATCGGACAGCATTTTTACCGTATCCATGGAATCGTTGCCGCCCGCATAGAACAGGCACTCGATATCATGTTTTTCCATGATCTCAAAGACTTTCTCATATACTTCTTCATGGCCTTCGATCTTAGGCATTTTAAAACGACAGGATCCCAAAAATGCGGAAGGAGTTCTCTTCAGCAGTTCGATGCCTGTCTCATCTGACAGGTATTCATCCAAATCGCACAGATTGTCCTGCAGGAATCCCTGAATGCCATGCACCATCCCATATACTTTTTTCACGCCCAGCTTTTTAGCCGCCGCATATACTCCGGCTACCGATGAATTAATAACAGCCGTAGGGCCGCCAGACTGTCCAACAACAATATTTCCTTTCATTGTTATCTCTCCTTTTTATGGTCTCTTTATTTTGACTGTATTTCTTGCTATACAGCTAATCAGCACACACAATTATAGCAGATTCATAGTCCAAGCACAAGTTCTTTTGCATCTTCTTTGCCGAAACCGCCCATTTTAAAAGACTTATAAACAACTCATATAATATGCATACAGATTCTGGTAAGTCTCCGCATTAAAATGAAGCCCGTCCACCAGCTTATATCCGATCGTATTCAAATAACTATGGCTGTCGATCCATGTGATGTCGCCGCTTAAGCCATTCTGCATCTGGCTGTTGAAATACTGCACCTGATCCTCCGTCACATAAGGGTTCTCCCAGACCGGATTCACGGATGCATAATATACCTTCGCGCCCTTCCCCGTCCATTCCGCTGCCTTTGCATTTACAAGCTCCAGATAATTGTTCAAGTTCCCCGGATCATTTACCCCAAGGTTGATCAATATTTTGGAGCCTTTCCCCACGCAGCCGTCGATCCTCGCTACCGCATTTTCATTAAACCAGTTATAGCCCTTGCCGCTTTCCGCGATCCATGTACAGCTGTTCTCCCCCACATTGGCCTGCATCTGCACGAATCTGGAATCGCCTACCAGAATCACTCCGGATACGTTTTTCACTTCTGCCGCCGCCTGGGACTGACCCTCCGGCTGCTGTGCGGGTTCCGCCGCTTTTCCTTCCTGAAGGTATTTATTGCTCACGTACGCTTTTCCTTCCCCGTATGCGATCTCATACCAGCCCGTATCCGCCTGTCCCGTCGCCGTCACCTCCTGCCCTTTCGCCAGGCCGCCGACTCTTTCATAATCGGTAGACGGTCCTTTTCTTACGTTGACCGCGCCCGACGCATGCATCGTTTTCCCTTCTTCAAAAGCAGTCACCGTATAGCCCGCCTCTTCCGTTTTCACATCCGCAGCGCTTTCCGCCGCCCTGCTTTCGAATCCTGGGAATACCAACGCCAGCGCCAGCGCCAATAACATCGCTTTCTTTTTCATTTTGCTTTTTCCGCTCCTTCCCGTTGTCCGCCTGTCCGGCAAAAGTTACCCGAAGCAATCATGGAGGCGGCAATGCCGCCGC
Organism: Lachnospiraceae bacterium; assembly: GCA_021772075.1. GTDB lineage: Bacteria > Bacillota > Clostridia > Lachnospirales > Lachnospiraceae > Kineothrix. The sequence goes on along the minus strand of JAETNQ010000050.1, from coordinate 21,888 downwards.
CATGAATAACTGCGATATAAGAATTATATTGATATAAGAATTATAACAAATAATTTCCATATTGTCTCTTATCATTTTTCTTTTTTCTATAAAAGCCAAACGCAATCTCCTATGATATGAAAAAGGCGTCCACCAAAGATGGACGCCTACAATGTAAAAGGGGAATTTTACATGGGTCTCTCGACCCATTTATAGTATACCACAATAGTCTACAATAATCCAGCTTTTTTTTCAAATTTTTTCAAAATTTTTTATCGTTATTTTTAATACTTTTTTTTACTCATTTTTATTTTTTTACATGTTTTTGTAATATAAAATACCGGTTTTTCTTGACTTCGATATGTCACAATTATATTAGTTTTTTCAATGATTTGACGTTTTAAAAACCCATTGCTAAAATATCCCATGTCGAGATTCTATTTATATACTTTTCAACTATCGAAGGAGGTTTATCATGAAAAAAGCAACTCTCAACAAACTATTGGCAAGCGCTTTGGCCGTGGCTCTCTGCGTTCCTGTATTATTAGCAAACCCCATGACTGTCAATGCGTCCGTTTCCGGAAACACGCCTTCTACAGGCGGCTCCACCGGAGGTTCCACAGGCGGCAGTTCTTCCGATGGATCCGTTTCCGGCAATACGCCTTCCACGGAAAATCCTTCCGACGGCTCCGATTCCTCTTCTTCATCAGGGACTTCCAGTTCCTCCGAAACATCCAATACAGGATTTGCCAGCGGCGCAGTTTCCCTCGCTTTCCATAATACCGTAATCATCGGCGGAAAGAGCGTGAAATCCACCGTAGGCGGCGTATTCATCGCAACTGCAGTAAACGGCGTTGCTATTACCAGCCCTATCGCATCAGTAAACGCTGCCATCGGATTAAGCCAGGCGGACGTAGACGCAGGAACAAACGCAAGATTCTATATCTGCAACAGCGCCAATAAAGAAATGAAAGCAGCCCTCCAGTCTGTTGCCGCTGCTACAGGCAAGACCGTAGGCGCTTATCTCAACGTTGATTTATATACCATAACGAAAAAAGGCACAGTAACTGCTATCCGAAATACATCGGAACCTGTCACCATGACCTTCGGCCTGCCCGGACGCATCGCTAACGCAGGAAGCAGCGTTTCCGTAATCTGCATCGACAAAGACGGCAAATCCGTCGTTATGGAAGATACCGATACGGATCCTAAGACTCTGACCATCAACACCAACGTGTTCGGCGTATACGCCATCGTATACTAAACAACAAATGCCCTGAATGCCTCGACGGCTTCAGGGCATTCTTTCAAATACATACTCCGTATCCGTGGACATGTCCTCCCGGAACACATAGCCCAGCCGCCGGAATTCCTTGACGCCTTCCGGCTTCTCCATTTTTCTTTCGGCCATAAAACGCACCATTTCCCCTCTTGCCATCTTCGCATAGGTTCCTTTGGTGATAAATCTGCCGTCCGCCTTCTCTCCGAATATGCACGTGATATATGTATCCTCATCCGTCAGATATTTCTCAACACACTTGGAATATTCTTTGGAAGCCAGGTTCAGGATCACCCCGCTCCCGTCCCTGACCTGTTCATAAATCCTGCTGCCCCATAAGTCATACAAATCTCTGCAGCCGCCGATCGATGCCTTCGCCTGCATCTCCAGCCGGTACGGCGTTACTCCGTCCATTGCCTTCAGCACTCCGTAAAACCCGGATAAAATGCGCAGATGTTCCTGCACGTAATCCAGCTGCCCGTCCTCAAACACCGCCGGAGCCATATACTGGTAAGCGATGCCTTCATAAGAAAGCACCGCCGGCGTCAGTCTATGATAAAGATCCATATGCTCCAGCCGCTCAAAATTCTGTTCCGCAATTTTGTCGTTGCATTTCCAGAGCTTCTTTAATTCTTCCCGGGATCTTTCCTTCATCCATGCCAATATTTTCTCCGTCTGCGCAAGAAATACCGGTTCCCCGCCACAAGGCAGGCTATCCACGTCCACATTCATTTTCTTTGCGGGGGATAAAATAATCTTCACCAGACCTCACCCAGCATCTTCTCCGGGTCATCCGCTGCTTTCACTTTATCATTCGCCCTGATAATCACGCCCTCTTCATCGATCAGATACGTTGTACGCACTACGCCCATGGATACCTTGCCGTAATTTTTCTTTTCATGCCATACGTCGTATGCCTGAATCGCGGCCAATTCAGGATCTGACAAAATCGTAAACTTCAGCCCCTGCTTCTCTTCAAAGCGTTTATGGGACGCTACGCTGTCCTTGCTGATGCCGATCACAACAGCCCCTTTTTCCATAAAAAGCGGCGCCCGTTCCGAATATCCGCAAGCCTGCTTCGTGCAGCCCGGCGTATTATCCTTGGGATAAAAATAGAGAATTACCTTTTTGCCCCTATATTCTTCCAACGTATGAATATCCCCGTTCTGGTCGGGCAGGGAAAACCCGGGTGCTTTTGTTCCAACTTCTAACATTGTTTTTTCCTCCTGCTTTTTCTATCGTTTCTATTATACCCTATATCTTCTATATTACAAACAGACTATTGATCCGACACTTATAAAATGATACAGAAATGATACAGAAATCATGCCAAAATGATGCATCCCCTATCTATACTAACCTCATACCGCCTCCCTGCGGCACAAACCATCAATAGGTATGGAACTTTTTTCCACACTAAAGAAAGGAGTCCTCACAAAATATGAAAAAATATATCTCCCGAATTACAATCTTGCCTCTGGCCGTTCTCATCGGATACGTCCTGACGGGATGCGGCGCTTCTTCCCCCATGCCGGAAGCCGGCCTGGAACTTCTTCCCTCCACCCCTGCTTTCCATAAAGAGACATCAGGAACAGATACCCGGGTCTCTATCGGAAGCCTGGAGATCACCCTGCCTTTGGGCTGGGAAATACGCCGGGAAACATCCGATGAAGGGGCAGAGCGATATATACTGGCCGATGCCCATTCCAAATATGCCGGCAGCAACAGCGGCAACGGGCCGATCAAGGCACATAAAGACGGCTATGAACACGATATCGCAATCACCCCCTATCAAATCGTCCAAATGCCGGCATCTTCCTTGCAGCTGGCTGCCGAAATGAAAGAACAATTTCCGGTTCCTCTATTGTATACGGCCGGAAATCCCGAAAAAAGCAGCGAAGCCAAGGGATGTTGGATATACGGGGAAAATCCCGGCACATGGGAAGAAGAATATTTCCTTTTTTCAGAAAATGAGTCGGGAGAAAAAGAATTATTCCATATCCAAGAAACCTCTTCCTATCTCACGGCTCTGGATAATGATACGGAATCGTTCCGGGAGCTTATGAACAAACACCGAGTATGGACGGACAGCGGCACATATGTTGTCAGCTACGGCAGCAGCGTTCAGGAACGGGAATATTATTTTTTGCTGCACCGGCAAAATGACCGCCCCCTGCTTATCGCCGCCCGGCTTTCTCCCAATGAATTAACCGTTTACCAGACAGACGCTTACGAAACCCCGCTTCTGGTCCAGGAAACGGACTGTTTCCCCGCCTATCTGGCGGCCGAAGATATCGACCAGGACGGCTGCGAAGATCTCCTATGCAATTATCAGATCCTCAATCCCCAATATCCCCTGGTGCCTGAACGCATAGGCGGTTTGACAGGCTACCTCTGGGATGAAAAAAACCATATCTTTACTTATCTATCGGGCGAACAGATGCTGGAACAATACGGTTCCTTCTGGGACAACAAGCAGCCGGACCAAGAAAAAGACAGCCAAATAATACCGGAAGACCTGACGGCTTATCTTTCAGGTTATATCCTTGGTTCCAAAGAAGAAATGAGGGCTGCTATGATTCCCCTGGCCTCCGGCCAAGAACTGGATATGGAAAGGATCAAAGAACTCGCCAAAGAAAATCCATCCCTAAAAAAACATATGCTGGCGATCGCCTCCGCCTATGACAAGGCGGGAATATGGCTGGAAACCGACGCTGATAACGATGGGATCGACGATATTTTTCTTTGTGAATCTCTTGGCGGAAGCCTCCGCCCCATTGCTTATTATCTTTTTAAAGGAACACCGGACGGGGATTATATCCTGACAGACGGCCACAACTCCCTCCAAGAGGATTTCTGCTTCATCCGCTGGAATAAAAAAAATTATCTGGCAAGAACTACTTGGGATTTTGAGAAAAAGGAGATAGACGGACTTACCCTGGAATGCTATGAAAACGGCAAATACTCAGGCGGCGTATGGCTTGCCATCACTGCAAAAGAAGGCAGCTCCAGCCGCAGCATCCAAACTTCCTGTTTTGAAAGCGAACAGTACCAAAGCCTGAAACCCGCGCTGGAAATCCTTGCCATGGAATACCAGACCGGTTCCCAACTCCCCTGCGGAACGGCAGAAGAAGAAAACCATGAACTGGATGATAACAGGATCTGCGATATAAATAATGACGGCAATATGGAACAATACGACATATCCCTCTGGCAGACAACCAATTATTATACGACCGACTATCTGAGCTTTATTCCGGAAAACGAAGAGGATTGCATGGCGCTCTATGATATCGCAAGAGAAGAGGACATAAACGGAATCTGCATGAACCTATGGGTCGATGAAACAGAATATGGAAACATCACATATATCCTATATGAAGAAGGCCTCTATGATTTCCACATTTGCGGCTATCTGATCTCAGGCAAAGAATACCGGAAGCTGATACAGACAGACTGCCGCATCCAGACGGAAGTTACGGTTCACGGGATTTCACAAAGCGGAAAATCAATGAAGCATTTGCTATACTTATCATAAGCCGCTATATTCCGGCCATCGGGCAGGGGGATTTCCTCCCTGCCCCTTTCTTGTTTTTCAATCTTTTTCAAATTTATCAGTGCTTGGAAAATAAACGCACTGTCTGCAAAATTTTTGATACAAAAAATAACGGAAACGCTGTACCTATCAACGTTTCCGCTTCATTATAAAGAGCGCGAGACGGGACTCGAACTTTATTTTGCCTCGAAAAGCCCATAAAATCAAGGAGGAATGCACACTGTCTACAGTGTGTCTACAATTTTGGCTTATACGTCCGAACAGATTATGCCGCTTTGGAATAATCAATGACAGCAACTTCTTGCATAAGCTGTTTCGCTGTATTGACAAGGTATTCCAACTGCATTGCAACTTCATCTGAATAATATTTTTCACCGCATTGTTCACATTCTTCACAAGGCACGTTTTTGATAATAATAATACAGTTTTTATAATTGACTACATGGGTTGTCAAAGAGGAAATGGTGGTCTTACATTTACAATACATACACATGATTACTGCCCCTTTCTTGTTTTTAAATCTTTTTCAAATTTATCAGTGTTCGGAAAATAAGCTGTTATAAAAAACAAACTATTGTTATCTGAGCCGACAACAACATGCAATATGTCATTTTCCTTTGTATGTCCATAAACAAGGCAACTGGGGTGAGGAAAATCGTCTGGATAGTCCTCTATGATTTCTCCTGTTTACAGACATGATTTCACATCAGCAATACTGATATCTCTTTCCTGCATACGCTCTAAACAATGCTTTGACCATTTTATATTGGAAGAATTGTTTAGTAGTTTTTGAAGCTGTTCTATATCCATATCCGCATTTCCTTTTCTGTTGTTTACAAATATTATACACTATTCCAGCATGAAATAAAATAAGTTTGTCAATCCTTTTCCCGCAGGCACTCGGAGAGCGGGGATTTACAAGCGGGGCATGGCATAAAGAATTGAAATAGGGATATTTCAAATTGTTGGTTGAAATATCCCTTAATTACTTTTTATCTTTTGTGTGGCGGTGTCGGATCGTTTGTCAAACTGCCAATATAGTCCAGTGATACATCATAGAATTTTGATTGCGTAAGACCTATGAAACCTATGACCTCATAACAAAGGCATTGTAACGGTACTAAGGTACTGTCTACAACTGTCTACCGATTTATAGACGCACAAAAATAACGGAAACGCTGTATCTATCAACGTTTCCGCTGTCTTTACTGGAATAAAAAAGAGCGCGAGACGGGACTCGAACCCGCGGCCTCGACCTTGGCAAGGTCGCGCTCCACCAACTGAGCCACTCGCGCAAACCGCATCACCAAATATTATTTTATACTGCTCCTCATCATTTGTCAACTATTATTTTTCATTCTTTTTATTCTTCTGCCGCAGGCGTCTCTCCCCCGCCTTCCCCGGCAGCCTCATCCTGCCCTTCTTCTCCAGCCTCCCGGCCTTCTCCTTCCGTTTCCCGGCTCTCCGATATGCCGTCCACCACATTGCCGTCCTGATCCAGCCTGTCGCGGTATTTCACCCGGTATATTCTTTTCAGCGACTCGTATATCTGGTCTTCCGTAATCACGCCTTCCCTCACCGCCGCCAGAACGCCTTCATAAGCCGTCTCAAAGTCTTCCGGCATCAAAACCATGTCAGCTCCGGCTTTCAAGGCCATAACTGCCGCTTCATCCGCCCCATAATATTCCGTAATCGCCGACATATCCATCGCATCCGTAATGACAATGCCGTTATATCCCAGTTCCCCCCGGAGCAGATTTGTAATCACTTCCCCCGATAAGGAACAAGGCGTGTCGTCCCCCGTAATATTCGGCGCGGATACATGGCTCACCATTACACAATGCACCCCCGCATCGATGCCCGCCTTAAACGGAAGAAACTCCGAGGCCCTCAAATCATCCGCCGTTTTTTCCAGCGTCGCCATCCCTTCGTGGGTATCCTCCGTCGTCGCCCCTATTCCCGGAAAATGCTTTAAACAGGCGCTGACTCCCGTATCCTGTATGCCTCCTACCGCCGCCGAAACCATGCCGCCTACGGCTGCGGGATCCCCGCCGAACGAGCGCTTCCCAATCGCCGAGGAAGAAGCATCCGTTACCACGTCGGCCACAGGGGCAAAATCCAGGTTAAATCCAAGTTCATACAAATAAGAAGCGATTTCAGCCCCGGCATTATAGGCCGCCATCGTATCCCCCCCTGCTCCTATATCCGCCATATCGCCTACGTCCGCCACTTCAATGCTTCCGCCCCCCACGCGTCTTACCGATCCTCCCTCCTCATCCACCGCGAGGAAAATCGGATACCGGCTCATACTGGCGGTTTTGGAAAGCATCCCCGCCAGCTGCTCTTTATCCTTTATATTCTGGCTGAAATAAACCAAGCCTCCGACCGCATATTTGTCCAAAGCTTCCTGGGTTCCTTCCCCGGCGGTAACGACAGTACCCACCCCGGTAATATCCTCCGGCCTTACGATAAATAAACCGGCCACTCTGTCTTCTAACGGCATCGGCGCTATCGCGTTCTCCACCATTTCCTCCAGCCAATCCACCTCCAGCTCCGGCTCCGCTTCCTCTTCCATCGGGGCAGGAGGCTCCACAACAGCATTCTCATTGTCCTGCTGCTCCATTTCTTCCAGCTGCCGCTCCATCTCTTTCGCCTGTTTCCGCTCTGCAAGGAACCCCATCAGCTTCTGCACGCCCAGCACAGCGCCGACCACGACTGCGGCAAATAATATGCCTACCACTATATACGCAATAATCTGGTTCCTGATTCTTCTTCTTCTCCTATACAACCGTCTTTCGTCAAATTCTCGTTCTCTTTTCTCGCCCATATCCTACTCCGTAAAAACTATATATAGCCTATCATACCTCATTTATGCCAAAATTTCCATATCTATTTCGACAGTTTTTCCGGCGGCAGCCAAAAGTATATCCGACCGTTTCTGATTTTATCTTTTTTCGTCTTTCCCTGACCGATATAAATTTTCATTCAATTTTTTCACATCACGCTTTCCAAGCATAAACTGAAGGATCCATATCAGTGCGAACAACAGGACAAAAATCCCAAAATAGCTGAAAAAGCCCGCGACACTGTGTTCCATCCAATACATAAAGTAAGCAGCGGGCATCATGACCACGCAGATCACAAGGAAATATACCCCCGTCTGCCTTACCACGCTCCAGTCCTCTATTTCCCATATCACGGACCCTGCCGCACATCCTCCCCCCAATACGCCGCAAAGCAGCGCCTGCAGCATGACCGCGCGGATCTCATTCCCCATAAAAGCAACTAATTCCGGCATACAAGGCGAATAATATCCGTCCGCCCAGACAAGTGAACTAAATACCGTAATCATATATCCGATCGCGATCCCTACCGGAAACCCCCAGATAAATCTTGCCATTATTTTTCTTTTCATGCTTGACCTCCCTTATATCCCTAATATTTTTTTGATTTTAGAAACATAGCGCCTTGATACATATGCCGTCGTATGATTCGATAGTTTCACGCAGATCGTCCCCGTAAAACTTAGATCAAAGCAGTTGACTTTTTTCAGATTAATAATTTCTGAATTGGAGATCCGGACGAACCGGCGGCTGTCCAGCCGCTCTTCCGCCTCGTACAGCCTGAGGCGCAAAATATATTCCCCCTTATCGGTTACTGCGAAAACCTTTCCCCCATTCGCATACACCTTAATAATCTCCGCTTCCTCCAGCACCTCTATTTTTTCATCTTTTTTGCCGGAAAGCACCTGGGGTATCTCTTCTGATAGTCTCTTCAAGATCCAATTTACTTCTTCTGTAGCCGAAGCGGCCATAATGACTACTTTCGGTTCGACATATGCGCTGTCAATTTTCAACTCCACCTGCATCCCCTCACCTCCTTACTTCCCTTGTTTCAAATGATACAAAAATTATAAGAAAAATGGCTGTTTGCTTCAATAGATTTACGACGATCGGTCAGCATGGCGGCATAACCGGATCGGTTTCCCATATACTCCAATGTACTTTTTTACGCTGCGTCCCTTTTGCACACGGAAAAGAGGATACCAATCATTCCGATCGATATCCTCTCTTAAACTATGCTATCCAATGGTTTATACCTCCCTTTTCCATTTTTCGCTGTTTACTTACTATTCATTTTTCTCTTTCGTACCCTTTCCATTTTTCTTTTGTACTGCCTGTACTGTAACGGCTGATAACTTTTCCTATCCGATGGCCTCTTGGCTTGTAGCTTCTGCCATCCGCTCTGGCGTTATCCTTTGTCCCTCGCTACTTTTTCTTATGTACTCGACTACGATCTCTTTTGTGCTTCATTCTTTTGTACCTTTCATGAATGAGCTAACTTACGTTTTCGGTGGTCCGTACCTCTCTTTCTTTTGTATTTTATCTATGTGAATTTGTTTTGTTTATGTATTCATTATAACACGGCAAATTAATTTGTCAACACTTTTTTTCAAAAAAATATAATTTATTTCATTTTTTTACTTTTTTCCCCATATTATGCATTATTTTTCATTTTTCTTCCATTATTCGACAATTTATTTTCTGAAATTTTCTATATTTTCTTATTATTTTATCTGTTTTTATATAATTAACGCGCATTTTTACCCTTGCGACTTCCCCCATATTTAGTATAATGGAAATAAACAATCTTATGGTTTTAAGGAGGGATCCACTATCTTGAACCCTTTTTTAGCAGGAGGCACGCTCAGCACAAACGCCTCCATTAATAAATTAATCATAGCGGAAATGCCGATATGCACTGTTGCCCAGCCGCTGGCCGGAAAAAGCGCCCAGGACATTTTTTCCACCGACCTGTTTATCCAGGAAATCAAGAACGCCTCCGACCGGCTTCAAATCCATGTGGCCTCCCTTGAAGAAAAATCCCTCCCCCTGCATTTGGAAAACAGTCTGGAAAGCGATGACCCCGATGTACGCGCCGCAGCGCACGATATACTGAAACTCTTCGGGGAACGCCTCGCCGTCATCCTTCTCTGTTTAAAAGAAGGATCCCCTGCCAACCGCAGGGCGCGCGCCGACTGGGGGGATGCAGAATGGAACTACTGGAATTCCCTGAAACGCATTATATTAGTAGGCGGACTTGCCAGCCCGCCGCTCGGCGAACAGTTAAAATATTATGTGGAGCAGGTTTTTGCCGCTTCCGGCAAAAATCCCTACGACATCGTGCTTGGCAGGGATTCCACTTACGCAGGTCTGCGCGGATGCACCACCTATCTTCAAAACGATTCCGGGGACGACCCGGAAACCAGCTCCGGCCAGCCCCCGCTCCCCCGGGCGAATCTGATCTTCGACTATGGGCAGAGCTTTATCAAAAGAAGTTACGCCGTCATGGACGGCCGCAATGTCCAGGATATCATCATCCTTGGAAAAACCTTATCCCGGCATGTGGCATGGGATGTCGAAGACCCTGTCGTCGAAAGAGCAGAAGCCCAGGCGTTGAACCGGTATTTTCTTGACACCATCACGCGCACGGTCGAGGAAGTGGAAGCCAGGGGACTCCGCATCCGCCCGCACATCGTCTTAAGCATTGCCAACTATGTAAAGGACGGCCGGATCGCCAACCGGGGAGGCTATGGAAAGCTGCGGCTGATCGCTCCTAATTACGCCCAGTATCTTTCCAGCTTCATGAAAGAGCGGTTTGGCAGGGATTACCATTTCACCCTGCTCCATGACGGAACGGCTATGGCGGCCGGTTATGCAGACTATGAGGAATCCGTATGCATCTCGCTCGGCACCGCTTTCGGCGTGGGCTTCCCGCCGGACAGGAGAATCTCTCAATATAAGAAATAAGGAGGTAATATTATGACGCACAAACAGGCCGCTTTTGCGGCGGCAGCGCAAAACATGATCAAGCATCTGGAAAAAAGGGGAATGGAAGGCTATTTCTTCGAAAATTCGGCTTCCTGCGTAGATGCCGTCCTCTCTTCCATCCCGGAAAACAGCTCCATTTCATGGGGCGGCAGCGAAACTATCAAAGAATCCGGCCTGATGGATAAAATACGCCAAGGGCAGTATAAGCTCATCGACCGTTTCAGCGCCTCTTCCCCGGAAGAAAGCAGGGAACTATATGCCCAATCGGTTTTATCCGATTATTATCTCATGAGTTCCAATGCCATAACCCTTAGCGGAGAACTGGTCAATATCGACGGCAGCGGCAACCGGGTGGCATGTCTGATCCACGGTCCGAAAAATGTCATTATTTTAGCAGGGATGAATAAGATTGTGACGGACATCGGCGCCGGTATTGAAAGAGTGCGCAATTTCGCCGCACCGCCCAATGCCAACCGCCTGAACCGCCAGACTCCGTGCCTCGCCAACGGCAGCTGCGGGGACTGCCTCTCCCCCGACTGCATGTGCAACCAGATCGTCATCACCCGCCGCAGCGGCATCAAAGGCAGGATCAAAGTTTATTTTATCGCGGAAGAACTTGGGTATTAAGCGGTTTTTCCTGCCTATCCGAATGCAACATTTTCAATGTAGCATTTTCAATGCAGCATATATATGCAAAGAGTTGGCCCGGAAGCCAACTCTTTTTCTGCTATTTGCAAATATCCAACGGATATTTATCCGTCAGTTCTTTGACGATCGTCCGCGCTTCGGCTATCTTTTCTTCGCCGCCCTTGATCACCAGCGCGACCGCTTCCGCGATCCTGTCCATATCTTCCGTTCCCATTCCCCTGGATGTCACCGCCGGCGTGCCAAGACGGATGCCGCTTGTTACAAAAGGCGATTTTGGATCATTGGGAATCGTATTCTTATTGGCCGTAATATGCGCTTCATCCAAAAGCTTCTCCACCGCCTTGCCTGTCAGATCGAAATTCGTCAGATCCACCAGCATCAGGTGATTGTCCGTACCGCCGGATACAATCTTTATCCCTCTCGCAAGAAGTCCGCTGCAAAGCGCCTGGGCATTGTCCACGATTCCTTTTTGGTAGGTTTTAAACTCATCGGCCAAAGCCTCTTGGAAGCATACTGCCTTTGCCGCGATCACATGCATCAACGGCCCTCCCTGGATGCCGGGGAAGATCGCTTTATTGAAGTTATATTTGTCCGCCGCTTCCTGGTTGCAGAGAATCAGTCCGCCGCGGGGGCCGCGCAGCGTCTTATGGGTCGTCGTCGTCACCACGTCCGCATAAGGGATCGGGCTCGGATGAAGGCCCGCCGCTACCAGACCGGCGATATGAGCCATATCCACCATGAGGACAGCACCGACTTCGTCCGCCACTTCCCTGAATTTCTTAAAGTCAATGGTTCTCGCATAGGCAGAGGCGCCCGCAATGATCATTTTCGGTTTTGCCTCCAGCGCGATCTCCCTTAATTTATCATAATCGATAAACCCTTCATCATTCACTCCGTAAGGCACGATTTTAAAATATTTACCGGAAATATTCACCGGGCTTCCATGGGTCAGATGTCCGCCGTGGTCCAGGTTCATGCCCATAATCGTATCGCCCGGATTACAGATGGCAAACTGGACGGCCAGGTTCGCCTGGGCGCCGGAATGAGGCTGTACGTTGGCATAGTCACAGCCGAACAGCTTCTTTGCCCTTTCGATGGCCAAGTTCTCCACCACGTCCACGCATTCGCATCCGCCATAATATCTCTTCCCCGGATATCCTTCCGCATATTTGTTGGTCAGCGGGCTTCCCATCGCCGCCATGACCGCTTTGCTTACCCAATTCTCCGATGCGATCAGCTCAATATGACTGTTCTGCCTGTTCTGCTCATCCACAATCGCCTGTGCAATTTCCGGGTCCGCATTCTTTACTTCATCAAATGAATACATGTATTCCATCCTCCTTATTTGTCAGCAATCCCTTTTTACGCTATTACGCTAAAGTATAGCATAGATTCCATCGAATGAAAACTATAGAAAAAGAATATATTTTAAAGAATTCTTAAGAATTCTTTAGTTTTATATGCGGGAAGTTTTCTTTACATCGTGATAAAATACTGCTAAAATGATGGATGATCAAAAACAGAAGAAATCAGCATTCGGCTGAGAGAAAGGCACGGTTATCAGTATGTACCATATCATTGTCAACCCGGCTTCCAAATCCGGACGCGGGCTCGCGATCTGGGCGGAACTGGAACAGATATTCCGCCAAGAAGGCATTCCTTATAAGGTTTTATACTCCAAAGGCGTCGGCCACGTCACCAAGGCCGTCGAAAAACTGACCGCGCCGGATGCTCAAGGAAAGGAAAAACCGGCGGTAAAGCTGATCATCCTTGGCGGAGACGGCACGGTAAATGAAGCCCTCCAGGGAATCCGGGACTTTGACAAAGTTATGCTAGGCTATATCCCTACCGGTTCCAGCAACGATCTGGCAAGGGACTTGAAGCTTCCCAAAGACCCGAAAGCGATCCTCCGCCGGATTCTGGAAGGGAAGACCTTCCGCCGGATGGATATGGGAGTCCTTGCCTACTCCGATACCATAACAGAAACCGCAAGAGAACATTCCAGGATAAAGGCTTCTACCGTATCCGAACGCAGATTTTTCGCAGTCAGCAGCGGAATCGGCTTTGACGCCGCTGTATGTGAAGAGGCGCTCGCCTCCCGCTTTAAAAATACATTAAATAAACTCGGACTCGGAAAGCTCACTTATCTTACCATCGCCCTGCGGCAGCTGGTGGCCGCCAAACGGGTTTCCTGCGATATTTATCTGGATGAAGAACAAACGCCCATCCATATCGACCGGCTTTTGTTCACGGCATTTATGATACATAAATACGAAGGAGGAGGGTTCCAGTTCTGCCCTATGGCGGATGACAGCGACGGCAGACTGGATCTGTGCGTTGTCGGATCGATTCCGAAACCCGTTATACTGGCTGCTCTTCCTACTGCTTTTTTCGGGAAGCATTATATATTTTCCGCCATCAAGCATTATACTGCCTCCCGGGTAAGGTTCCAGACATCCATTCCTTTATGGGTACATACGGACGGCGAAGTCTACGTCAAATCCGACAGCATCACCGTCTCTTGTCTGCCGCAAAAAATAAAGCTGATGATATAACAGCCGTTTTTCCTGCGGTCCGAAGAGGACCGCTTCGGAATGCTGCGGAAGGCCGCAGCCGGCATGAGGAGATTATTATGAAAGGAAGTTTTGTTATGAAAGAAAGCAATATCAGATTTTTTTATGAAAAATACAAACATGCAATCCCTCTTTTGATTTACGGGATCATTTACTTAACATGGTTTGTATATCTGGAACGCAAAGTGACAAAGGATTACCGGGTGATCCATATGGCGCTGGACGACCGTATCCCGTTCTGCGAACTGTTTGTCATTCCTTACCTTTTATGGTTTGTCTATGTTTCGGCGGTCGTCGTATATCTGTTTTTTAAAGATAAGGAGGATTATTACAGGGCATGCGTCTTTCTTTTTACCGGAATGACCATTTTTCTGATTATTTCCACCTTATTCCCCAACGGCCATCATCTGCGCCCGCAGACGATGCCCAGAAACAATGTTTTTACCAGTCTGGTATCCATGCTTTACAGCACGGACACACCGACCAATTTATGGCCCAGCATTCATGTATATAACTCGCTGGCCGCCCATTTTGCCATTAGCAAAAACAAACAGCTGGCAAACAAAAAATGGATACGCGTTTCTTCTTTCTTCCTCTGTATATCCATCATATTGTCTACTATGTTCATCAAGCAGCATTCCGTTTTCGATGTGGGAACAGCCTTTCTTATGGCGGCGGCCATGTACGGAACGGTCTATAAATACGATATCATTTCGGCATACCGGGAATGGCGGGCGCGCAAGAAAGCGACGCCTCAGGTCAACTGACGAAAATCTTTTACTTAATTGAATTTGAAAAACCTCTGGCAGATCCGATATCCTTCGATGGATATCTTTCTGCCGCCTTTTCCCGGCAGATTCATGGAATTCCCAAGAATCCCATACCGCAGCCGGATATACAGCCCTTTGTCTTTTTGTTTGATATAATTCCACAGTTCCTTTTTCTTCTCCAGATGTTCCTGCGTTCCTCCCCGGATCAGAAGGATGGAAGAAACCGTCGTAATGATCTCCAAATAATTGGTCATATAATTGCGCATTTTACGGCAGCTTTTCAGCTTCTGCCTGTTCTCCGCCATATAGTCCACCATAATCTTGTTCACCTTGATCTGCTGGTCGATCCTGGATATCATGATAGTCTCATTCACGGACTGCCCTTCCCTGCCGATATAATAACGGTAAAAATTCACATCCATATAATACATATTTTTTACATAAGGCAGGGGTTCAAAAACAAAGAGGTTATCGACATAAAACGTATTTTCCGGCAGCTTCAGCCCGCATTCCAGCAACAGCTTCGTCCGAAAGATCACCGAATGCATCAGGATATACTGCCCTTTATGGAAATGCCTCACCTGTTTCCAGGTAAACATCTCCTCTTTCGGCAGGGCATGGCGGTAACGCATTACTTTATTTTTCTTCTCCCCCTGCTTCTCATATACAAAATTGCTGATCAGCATATCCAGCGTTTCCCCGCCGCCCGCCGTCTCCCTGAGAAACGCCAGTATCTTTTGGTATTCGCTTTCCTTTACCCAGTCGTCGCTGTCCACCACTTTAAAAAACAGCCCGGCGGCATTTGCTATTCCCGCATTTACTGCGGAGCCATGTCCGCCGTTTTCCTTATGGATCACCCGTACCATCGAAGGATATTTCCTTACATATTCATCCGCGATCCTGCCCGTCCCGTCGGTGGAGCCATCGTCCACAATGATCAATTCCACATCTTCCCCTCCGGACAGCAGGGAGTCAATGCATTTTTCCATATATCCTTCCGAATTATAACAAGGTATTGTCACTGTTAATAATTTCATGCTTTATATCCCGCGCCTTTCCCTTTTTATTCCCGCAGACAGCGGGGTCTTTGACTTCCCATCTATGCCAAGCTTAATATCCAGATATTCCGTATAGGCGGCATATGCGGAAGGCACTGGATAGTTTTCCCTCACTTCGTTCTTGTCTACAAAAATCCAATCCTGTTGGAATTCCGGTTTTTTAGGACGCTCCAGCTCATCAACCCTGATGGCGTATCCCCTCATATGCCATTCTCTATGGGAAAAAATATGCTTTGCTTCCCCAATCGGCCGGATGCGGATTACTTTCAGCCCCATCTGCCCCAGTATTTCCAGTACTTTGTCCTCTGCCAGCTTCCCTTCCAGCACAGGAAACTCATACATTCCGGCCAAAAGGCCCTTTTCCGGGCGCCGCCGGAAAGCGGCCCGTTCCTCGTCCTGGATGACCAGAACTGTTTTCTCTTCCACCGTTCTCGCTTTCTTCGCTTTTTTCTTCGGAAATTCCGCCGTTTTTCCCTCGCGGCGCGCCTGGCAGATCGTCTCCCACGGGCATTCCCCGCATTTCGGTTCTCCGTTGGGCAGACATACCATGGCTCCCAATTCCATCAACGCTTGGTTAAAATCGCCGGGCCTGTCAGAAGGAATGACTTCCAGCAATTCCTTTTCCACCCTCGTTTTTGTTTTCTGGGACAAAATATCGTCTCCGTCCATCCGCAGCCTGGAAAGAACCCTGAGAACATTGCCATCTACCGCCGGAACTGCTTTCCGGTATGCGATCGACGCGATCGCGCCAGCCGTATAGCTCCCGATGCCGGGCAGCCCGATCAGGCTTTCGTATTCCGACGGCATGCTTCCCCCATACTCCTTTACAATTATTTTTGCAGCCTTTTGCAAATTCCTGACCCGGTTGTAGTATCCCAGGCCTTCCCATAATTTGACCAGCTTATCCTCTTCCATCGCAGCAAGCGCCTGGATATCCGGCACATTCTGCAAAAAACGGTCGTAATACGGCTTGACCGCCTCCACCCTCGTCTGCTGCAGCATGATTTCCGACAGCCAGACATAATAAGGCTGCGGATTCTCCCTCCACGGGAGGATCCGCCTCCCGCTGTCATACCATTTTAAGAGGGGTTCTGCAATCTTTTCCAGTATCTTCTTCTCTTCTTTTTCTCCCTTCCCCCCTAATTCCACCCGTACAGGCTTTCCTATTTCCATGGAGTCCTCTGTCACAACGCAGTCATACGCCAGTATTTCCACGCCCGCTTTCCGGGCTTTTTCCAATGCTTCGGCAAAGGCCGGATGGGTCTCGGTATTGGGCGCAAAAAAGTCCGCTCCTTTCATCTGGATAATAAAAAGAATATATGCCTTATAGCCTTCTTTCACCGCTTCCGCCAGTTCTTCCACATGCTTTACCGCCCGTTCGGAGGGGGCATCAGGGAAATAAGCGCCTCCCTCCCGCTCCAGCGTCACTCCCTTTACTTCCAGGAAAATCTTATCCTCTTCCGTTTCCACATAAAAATCAAACCGGGAAGTCTTATACGTTTTCTCGGCCCGGACATTTTTCAGGGAAGGAAACAACTCCTTTTTTAAAAGCCATTCCCCCACCGCCTTATTGGGGGCGTTGGAATCCATATTGACCATACGCTCCCCTTTCCTGACCGCCACCAGGTCATAACCCGTAGAACGGCCTGGACCGGAACATTTTTCCAGATATACAGCCGCATCTTCCACCAGCAGTTCTTTGCACCTTCCGGTATTCTTCACATGGACTTTTTCCGTCCGGCCTCCGATATCCACATAGGCAATAAAGCGGTTGGGTCTGTTTAAAAATCGTCCCTCCGTAATCTGTGTATATTTCATTTCCCTTCTTCCCTTATCTTTATCTTAGTCTGTTGCTTTCAAATCTTTCCATCAAAGCCAGGCAGTTCCTGAATTCCGCATATTGTTCCTCGATATCCCCCGGCTTCAGTTCGATATCCAGCGCAATGGACATAATATTGATCATTTCGCCGGTCATTCTGTGATGAAGGGCGGAAAGAATATTCAGGCGTTCTTCGCAGCTGGAAGCATCCAGGAATTTAACAACCAGCGGATCCAGGCCCCCCTCTGCTTCTTCCGGCGTTTTTGTTTCTTCTTTCCCTTGGCCGGACTCTGTTTCCATATCCGCTCCATGGGGAATAATACGTTCAAACCGGTATTGCTGGTCTGCTTCCGGGTATTTTTCCCGGTCTGTTTTTTCCATAAACATAGCCAGCGGGCGCGCATAAATTCTGAAATCTCCGTAAAGCGCCTGGTAAACCACAAGCTTCTCTCCTGTCTCCGAATGCTCCGCAACCGTTACGATCTGATACAAATTCCCTTTAAAATGCCGGTATATCTCCTGCGGGGACGGTATCTGGCGCATAACAAGCACCTCCTCTCAGCATAAGCCATAAGTCTTCTTTTGGGCAACCAATAGTATTATTATTATAATACCCCTATACCTTCTTGTCATGCTTTTATTTCTTAAGATTTTTCTTAATCAATCCGCAGAAAAGAAGAAACCGCAAATGGCGGACAAATATGTTATACTATCCATGCGGTTCCAAAAATGAGAGGAAGCACCGCCGCGTATCTGAT
This sequence comes from Lachnospiraceae bacterium, assembly GCA_021772075.1. Lineage (GTDB taxonomy): Bacteria > Bacillota > Clostridia > Lachnospirales > Lachnospiraceae > Kineothrix. Next base: position 3,617 of record JAETNQ010000050.1, on the reverse strand, counting down.
ACAATAGTCAGGGAAAGGGAAAGACATGGAATGGAATGAAAAGCTGCAAATCATTATTGATTATGTGGAAAACCATCTGCAACGCGAAGAAGAAGCCGTTAACCACGAAGAAATTGCCAGAATTGCAGGATGTTCTTTTGGTTTTTTTCAAAAAGTATTTTCTTACATGACCGGCATTAGTTTTGCGGAATACATCCGCTCGCGAAAATTGACGTTAGCAGGATATGATCTAAAAAGTACAAATTTAAAGGTGATTGATATCAGCTACAAATACGGTTATGATTCCCCTACTTCCTTTACAAAAGCCTTTCAGCTCTTTCATGGGATACCGCCAAAAAATGCAAGGAATCCGGATACCGTCTTAAAAACCGTCCCGAAAATGAAACTCATGGAAAAAAATGAATATTCCTGGAAGCTGGAACAAAAAAACAGTTTCCGGCTGGTAGGCAAGAGTTTTTCCGTGTCCCTCCATGCAGATCTTCCTTCCCGGCAAATACCGGCATTTTGGCACGAATGCCAGCGCAATGGCATCTTTGCGGAGCTGGTCTCCATGGATACTGCAGATCCCGAAAGGGATTTTCCAAAAGGGATGTTCGGCCTGTTCAGCGCCTGTCGGAACCAGCCAAAGGAAATGGAATATTCCATTATGGTGATATCCGACCAAAAACTGCCTCCAGGTTTTACTGAAATATATATCCCTGCTTCCACATGGGCGGTTTTTAACTGCAAAGGCCCTGTTCCGCAGGCCATCCAAAAAGGCTGGAAATATCTTCACGAAGAATGGCTGGACCGATATCCCTTTCGACATGCGCAATGCCCGGAAGCAGAATGGTATAGCAGCGGCAACGCCTATGATGATGACTATCTAAGTCAAATTTGGATACCGATTATAGAGGAGGATTAAAAAATGGTACATTTGGTTTATTGTGATAATACTGGCAGACAAGGGGAAAAAGTTCTTGATAAAATTATAGCCGGCAGCAAAACAATGATAATCCGCGGAGCTGCGGGGAGAAAAATTCCGCATAGCAGAGTTTTCGAAAAAGAAGAACTCTACTTTATGGAAAAAGGGAGTTCTAAAATCACTGCCAAAGCAAAAGTCAGGCATGTAGATAACTATGTCAAATTATCCGATGAAGAAATTTCAAAAATACTGGAGGATAATCAAAACAAACTGAATTTGACGGACAAGCAAAAAATACGGTGGCATAAAAAATGCCTATGCCTTGTGGAATTTGATGATGTGGAATTGATCACGCCCCTTGCATTTGAGCATCAGGGCAATATGGACGACTGGCTCATTTTAGAAAAAATAGAAGACGTTGTTGCAGGCACAAGCATTCCTTACAATTACGAAAAATCAAAATTTTAAAGCCCTGCCAAACCGAAAAGGCGGAAATTCCCAGAAAATTCTCCGCTTATCCTGCACTATAACGCACAATCAGCAGTTCCACGCTCATCCTGTCGTTCATTTTTCCCGTTTTTACGGATTCTTCTGCCTCTATGCATGACTCCAGGGCCGCACACAGATCGGATGTCCGGAATCTGGCGGCCTGGGCTGCGTATTTGCCGATGACAAAGGGAGGAAGGCTTATCTTTGCGCCAATCGATTTATTGTCCAATCCTTTCGCTTTCAGTTCCTTCACCTGAAGAAGCAGATTAAACTGCCTTGTGATAAGAAAAAGAATGCGCATTGCCGGCTCTTTCAGCGCCAGCAGATCATAATACAAATCCAGCGCTTTTTTCTGTTTTTTATCCGCCATGGCATTGATCATGTCGAAGATATGGCTGCTTATTCTCTTGGTGCAGACCGCCTCGATATCTTCTTCCCTGATTGCTTCTTTTTCCATGCAATAACACATAAGTTTTTCCAGCTCGGTACGGATATTTTCCATATCCGTGCCGGTTTTTTCCAGAAAATAGTAAAGCGCCGGTTCCGTGATCTGCTTCCCTTCCTTTTTTATCATACCGAGAATCCACTTTTTCAAGGTTGCTTCGCCCTGAACGGGAAATTCTACGGCAGTACCTTTGGAAGACACGGTTTTAAAAAGCTTGCTGCGTTTATCGATTTCCGTTTCCACAAAAACAAAATACGCCGTTTCCGCAGGGGAAGCCAGATATTCGGCCAGCCGTTCTCCTCCATGCTTGAACAAGCCGCTGTTTTCCACAGCAATCACTCTTCTTTCCGCAAAAAAAGGAAGCGTCTCCGCAAGATCAATCACCGCTCCTACGGAAATGTCCTTTCCCTCCAGATAACTGTAGTTCATCGTATCGCCTTCCGCCGTCATGGCTTTTTTCAGCCTGTCCCTGTACTGCTTGCGCAGATAAGCTTCTTCCCCGTAAAGGAGATACATCTGCCGGAAATTTCCGCACGACAAACGCATGAATGAATAAATTATGAACACTTCATCCATTTTTTGGTATAATCAAAGAAAACAGGATGGATTTGTTTATGAAAGCACTTTTAGACTATGTAAGTACAGTGACAGATATGAGGCAGGAAAAAAAGATTCTGCATAAGATGATGGATATTATTATGCTTGTCTTTTTTGCAATGCTTGCAAATGCAGACGACTGGGTAGAAATGGAAGTATTTGGAAAGGAACATGAAAAGTTCCTGCGAAATTATTTGGAACTCCCAAACGGGATACCCTCTCATGATACCATCCAGCGAGTTTTTGCAATGGTGCCATCGGAATTTCTGGAAAATTTTCAGAAACAATGGAATGAAATGCTAAACAGCGGCGAGGGGAATAAAATAAAAAGGCTGCTTGCAATTGACGGGAAAACCCAAAGGGGAAACGGCAGTAAGGACCAGAAAGCCAACCATATAGTCAGTGCGGTAGATGAGGAAGGGTTCTGTCTGGGACAGAAACGTGTGGAAGAAAAAACAAATGAAATAAAGGCAATACCCGAACTGCTTGACTGTCTGGACGTAAAAGGTGCCATAATCACAACGGATGCCATGGGAACGCAGACAGCAATCGTAAAGAAAATCCGCCAGAAACGTGCGGATTATGTGCTGGCGCTAAAGGCCAACCAGGGAAATCTGCTGGAGGATGTGAGGCTGTATTTCTCAGAGGCTGAATTTCTGAAAAAATGTGCCTATAAAAAGACAGTAGAAAAAGCAAGGGGAAAAACAGAAAAGAGGGAATACTGGCAGACCGAAGACATATCATGGTTAAACCAGAAGAAAGCATGGGAGGGGCTAAAAACGGTTATCCTGACCCGGAATACGGTAACGGGAGAAGAAGGGGAAGCAAGTACAGAGGAAAGGTATTTTATAAGCAGCCTGCCGTTGGGGATAGAAGAAGCGTCAAGGGCAATACGGAGCCATTGGATGGTAGAGAGTTACCACTGGCATCTGGATGTGACATTCCGTGAGGACGGGAACCATACGCTGGAGAAGCAGTCATCGTATAATCTGAATATCATGAGGAAGCTGGCGTTGAATATATTAAAGGTGATAGAGGCTGGGAAGAAAGGCTTAAGCCTGAAAAAGAAAAGGTATGCAATAGGGACAAATCCTGAAAAACATCTGGAACTGATTATGAACCTGTAATTTTTCAAATAGATGTGGGGATTTAGTTATGATACACATTCATGCGTTTGTCGTG
>JAETNQ010000088.1 GCA_021772075.1 Lachnospiraceae bacterium | reverse complement strand
ACGGCATTGCAGATGTTCTGCTCAAATTGTTGATCCTTTTTGTGATCACTTTTCCAATCAGCATTTGGATCTCCCGGGATTTTATGCTCTTGAATCTGATCCTGAGCCAGGACTGCGATCCGGTAACCTATGTTCAGGTAATGTGCTTGCTGGAAAAGGTATATAAAAGAAAGTGGAGTATCCGGGCTATCCATATCAACGAGGCATCCGGGCTTATGTGGTCCGGACAGTTTACCGATGCACTGGCTTTGGCTGAATAGCTATGTAAGGAAAAAGTAAGCGCTAATTATCAACTTGTCCTTTTGAACACCCGTTTTAACTGTTATAAAAAGATGAAAGATCTGGAAAGGGAGATGCAGGTGAGGCAGGAAGCGGATGCTTTTGTCTCCTCATCCACAAAAGCATCCGTACAGAAAACAGGGCAGGAGATGCTGAAGGCTATGGATGCCAGCCTGGCTCTGTGGCGGGGAGAGTATGAGACATTCCGCCGCATGGAGGAAGCCCGGAGTGCCGGATATACAGCCAAGCTTCAAAAAGTGGTTTCTGCCGTATGCCTTGCGGATGTGGATATTGCCTGCAATGAGTTAAAGAATGCCAGAACACATCTGGAATATGCGATTCAGGAGGGCGGGACTTTGTATGTGGTGGAAGATGCCCGGCGTATGTTGGCGGAACTGACGCAAAGGGAACGGATGGAAGGAGCAGATCATGGGGACGGAACGGTTGAGAACTAAAATAGAAGAACAGCGGGCCGTTTATCAGGCTCTGAAAGCAGGAAATGACGGCACAGTCCGCTATAAGGAATTTCATAACGGGGAATGGGGTACGGATGACGAAAATTATACGAACCGTCTGCGGCTGACGTATTATCTTCTGTACTGCCATATCGAGGATGAAGAGGTGGTTGCTTTCCTCTTTGGGGAGGAACTGAAAGACAGGGAGCGGAATTCATTTCAGGGGATAGGGAGTACGCTGGAGATATTGACGCACCTGATCAGAAAATACAATGGGGATGGAAAATATGCCGGTTTATTGGAGCGGGCAAAGAATGCGAACTTTGACTGCGCCTGCGGCTATGACCCGGACGGACAGATGGAGGATGACTTTGGGACAAACAGCCTGCTGGACTGTATCTATTTGTGCCGGGAAATGGAATACAGGGATGTGATGGGAAGCCTGGTGGATGAGTGGAAAAAGACTATCACAGAATGGTCCGATTCCAACCGCAGGGTACTGATCGACTTTAACACATTTCTGGAAAGAGATGCGGAAAATGAAAAGCTTTATCAGGAACAGCTGGAGGAAATCCTGTCAGCAGAAAAAAGCAGTACAAGAGATCTCATTTCCGGGTATAAAAATCTGATCCGGCATTACATACATACATGCGATTATGAAAAGGCACTCTGCCTATGCGAAAAAGTGATCGAAACCACGGATTACGGACAGATCCGGACACTCCGGCTGTTCAAGGATATCCTGGAAGCCTGTTTTGAGGTTACGGCAAATCATACAGAGGCAGCAGCCGGCCTGTGGAACTGGGCAAAGGCGGAACTGCAGAAGGTACCGCAGTCGAGCTGGTACGGAAATTTATATACAAAGGGAATTGCGGCGGCAAAAGCCATGGATGATCCTTACGGGAAACAGTTAGAGCGGGAGTATGAAAGCTTTCTTGCAAGCTTTAGAAGGTAGATGACAGGGAGGCAAACTATTTTAGCATGGAAGGATGAGATCAGAAAGTTCTGGGACGGACATTTACCTGTCTTTTTATCCCTGGAAAACGGCTATTCTTATTATGCAATCTCCATAAAAGAAGGCAGTATTGTTTATGGCAGTGAACCGGAATTCGAGGAATGTCAAACAGTTGCCGATTCTTTTGAGAATTTTATGAAAAAGATAATCAGCGGGGAGATTCGTTTATAGAAAAGACGAATGTGGAAACGCACCTGTCAGACATTGGTAAGACCATCTATGGTATTGGGGAGGAATGAAAGCATGAAAAAGGAGCTGTGCTCAGCCGGATTAAAACAAAGAACCGCAAAGCCGGGAGAGGTATATGCCTTTTATGTGGAAATGCTGGGGAAATACGGCGCCTGTCAGATCCTTGCCGTGGAGGACAAAAGCATTTGCTATGTGCTTCTTGATTATCTGGAAAATGACCTGCCCGGAAAAGATATCCTGGAGCGGTTACAACCGTATCACCGGGAATCTTTCCGGTATCACCATCAGATGATAAAAACAGGGATTGAAAATACTCCTGTTCCCAGGGATTACCGGTACATAGGCCAGTGCGGGCTCAAAAGCAGTCCGGTATGGGATTCCTACTCCTGGAAGTGGCC
>JAETNQ010000049.1 GCA_021772075.1 Lachnospiraceae bacterium | reverse complement strand
AGTTCCGTATTGCGCAGATGGTGGTTGCACATGATCGTGAAGTCCTTCGTTTTTTCTACCCGGAATACAGCCATTTCACAGCCTCCTTTCTCCGGTTATTTCCGTTACAAGGCACGACCCCTGCGGTCATAGTGGAGATGCCCGCCTGAGACCTTCGCATGGTTTTTCAGTTTGACTTCGCCCCGTTCCTGGCTGTCTAAGAGTTTCTGATAGCCGGCATCCGTAAGGAACAGGCGCATCTTATCGCCCTTGTCACCCACAGGGGAATCACCTGAAAGCACATCAAAGACGATCATGTGCCTTACCTCCGGGTCAAAGCGTTCCAGCGCCATGATGTCATGCCCCTTCAATTTCTCTGCGCCGGATTGCTGCCTGGCCTCGGCAATTTTTTCCCCAATCGTCCGGGCCGGGTAGGGCAGATGGTAATTCTTCTGAATATCCCGCACTATGTCCATACACTCGGCATCTGTCAGACCCCGCAGTTTTGCCATCAGACTTTCCGCCGCCTTTCGCTGTTCGGGATTCTTTGTGTACCGGGCAGTCATGTAAAGCTCGTTCAGAACTTTGGATTGATAGTCGCCCTCAACCTGAAACAACAGCCGTTTTTCCATTTCGTTTAATTCCATGTGAATCTCCTTTCTCCTGAAAATGGGTACAAAAAAAGGACATCCACCTAAATAAAAGATGAAATGTCCTTTGGCATATACACTATTCAATTTTATGTACAAAGCAGTCTGCCGCTGTTACGCTGCTTTCTGCTGGTGTCTCTGTGTTACATTTCCATCTTGGAAGGGGTGTATACTCTCATATCTTGCATGAAACTCAGCCAATACATCAAGATTTATTTTCTGTCCAAAATACCATCCCATAAGAATATTCATCTCTTTTTCAACATTCTCTGGTCTGACAGTCTGATACATGCCAATCATATTAGGACGCTGCTTATAATCACCAACGGCATATCCATTGGCACGATCCTCAAATACACCTGATTTCAATTCATAATGAAACTGCTTTATCAGTTCCTGTGATAATGGTTCATCCAATGTATCTAACATCTTATTGAACATGAGAAAATGGCCATTCATTTCCTCAACATCTTTTGCCCTATAATAATCATCTGATTTTGGCAGAGTTCCATTATCAAACAATGAAGCCGTCTGCTCCTCAGTAAGTGTGCTTCCTTCAATCTTATTTGAATTATAGGCAAGTAAACGCTGAGTATATGCATATACACCAGACCTATCAAACTTCTCTTTTTCTATTCTGAATCTTTCCAGAAGGAAATCTAAAAACTCTTTTTCTTTATTCATATTACTCACCTTTCTTGACTGAGCCATCAAAATAGAATTTCATTACCATGTTTCCGAAAAACATTGTTGAAAATAATCATAGGTACAAGGCAAAGAATCTTGCTCGCTATTATAAATAATAATATATGTTTTATTATCAGGTTTAGTTTCATACTCTGGTGTATGCATATACTGATATATTTCTCCTGCTTTTATTCCTTCAATAGTTATATCTTCAACACACATACATTGATTCATTCCACATTTTAATATAATTATACTCTCCCAAATGAGCCTTTCATTCACTTATAATTAAATAAAATACTTGAGAGTAAAAAGTTCTATCATAAAAAATAATTCTTCCATATGGATTTATGCCGCTTTGAATCCTGTTTCTCCCGGAAAGCTGCCTTCCGTTGGTTTGTTACCATTACGGTCGGCCTTATGGGGACATTTTCACTTTAGCCTTGGCAATCTTATCTTTCGCATGGTCTGCCTTTGCTATTTCCCCGTTCCGATATCCTGATATTCCTTATAATTAATATTCGATATTTTCTCCAGGGCAAAAAGCTTATACTGCAAATCAAAGACCCCGTTGCTTGCAGCGGGGTCTTTGATTATCAGGACAATGCCTGTTCAAATACCTTGAGCAGCTGCTCCTGATGGAAAGGCTTGTCCACAAATCCTCTTGCGCCGATGGCTTTGGCTCTTTCAAATGTATCGTCATATGCCAGAGATGAAATCATCACAATCCTTGCCTCAGGATGTTCTTTCAGAATCAGTTCCGAAGCATCCAGTCCATCCATGCCCTGCATAATGATATCCATCGTTACCAGATCAGGTTTCACTTCATCATACTGCGCAATCGCATCCTCCCCGCTTCTGCAATATGCCGCGATCTCATAATCCGTGCCTTCCAGAATATCTCCCAGCTGAACCCTGACCAACCGGGAATCATCCACCACCATAATTCTCTTGCTCATTTTATATACCCCTTTCTCTCAATCCTCACCAAAAGCAGCCCCGTCCGCATCGGTACAAGGCACATGGTGAATCAGCTGCGCGCCCCCGCAATGCTCATCCGAATAGGTAAGCACGAATTGTATTTCCCGCCCTTCCGGCTCATAGCGCCCGCGGTAAAATACGGGCGGCCCAAAATGCGCCGGAACCTGCGTAGCCCGGAACATAGCCCCGGCTATCCTGCCGCATAGCACATTAAAATATTCTTTGCTGAACTCCTCTAAGTCTTCGGAACTGACCGACTCCTCATGAAAAGAATTACAGGCCATACGGTACAGCAGTTCGGTATCAGCGCAAAGGGTGAGGCTGGTACGGAACCCTCTGTCAAAGGTAATCTGAACTGTACAGAGATCCTCCCCCGGCGACTGCTTTCCCTGATGCAGGCGCACTCCTGCAGTACGCTCTGTCACATCCTGGACCGCCTGATCCAATATCTGCTCCAGTTCCTCTTTCTCCATAGCGCTATTCATTTCAAAGATCCCCTCTCTTTATCGTGATTTCGTATGTCTCTGCTCTTCCTGCTCGAAAACCCGGCGAATCCTTTTCAGCAGATCGTCAGAGTAAAATGGCTTCAGTATGTAATCGCGGATTCCCAGCTTTGCGCTTTCCAGTACAGTGTCCTTATCCTCCACGCCTGTAAGCATAACCACCGGTATATCCGCCCGGCCTTTCATTGCACGTATTTCCCGCAATGTCTCAATGCCGTTTTTTTGCGGCATTTGAATATCCAGCAGAATCAAATCCGGTTTCTCCTGCTCCAAATATTTCAAAGCACGCCCCCCTGAATTCACAGTGATCACATTATAATCATTCCGCAGGGTATCCGAAATCCGCGTTAAGACAATTGCAGTATCGTCAACCGCCAAAATACATTTTTTTGAATGTCCGCCCTCTGTCTGGCTCATTTGCTTTCCTCCTTTTCAAGTATATGCAGAAGCTGGCCCAACAGTTCTTCCGCATTATCGTCCTCATATAACTTCAGTTGTTCCCGAATTTGCAAAAGGCGTTCTTCTGCATCCTCCGGCAATTCGTGAAGCAACATTTTTTCCACCCTTTCCAAACACTCCTGTGAGCGGAAATGTTTCAGCTCTTCCAAGGCTGTCGCCGCCTCTTCCCTCAACTCCTGGACCGGCAGGCCGGGAAGCTTTTCTTTCTTGTCAGTCTCCTGTCTGCGCTGCTCCAGAAACTGTGCGATATTCGCCAGAAGAGTCTCATATTCTGCCAATAATACAGGAAATTGAGCAGAAATAAATTCCTTGTCCCCTTGGGCGGCGGCATTCTCCTGCGCACGGGCCATAGCTGAGACATCCATAGCACCGATATTGGCAGATGCACTTTTGAGTCCATGCACCTCTATCTGATAACGCAGCATATCTGTTTCCACCAGTTCGCGCAAAAGTTTTGTCTTATTCCTGCCATCCATGCAATAAAGTTCCAGCAAATCGACAAAGCCATCTTCATCACCGGAATAATACTGCATCGCAGCATCCATATCCACCCCGTCAATCCGGAATGCGGCAGGATCCAGCGGTTTCGGCTCCTCTTTGCTGTCTTCCCTCTGTCTGTACTTCTCCGGCACCCATCGCAATAAGAGTTCGTTCAGTTCTTTCCTGTCAAGAGGTTTGGCAATAAAATCCTGAAAACCGCATTCCAAAAAATGTTCCCTCATGCCTTCCATGGCATTAGCGGTCAATGCGACTATAATAGGCGCTTCTCCATTCTCCCCGCAGTCTTTCCGGATAATCTCCGCCGCCTCGATGCCATCCATGCCAGGCATCATGTGATCCATAAAAATAATATCATACCGGACGGAACGCACCAATTCAATCGCCTCCGGCCCGCTCTCCGCCTCGGTCAAATCAAAAGCATAATTCTTCAGGAAGCCTCTGGCTACCTTGCGGTTGATCACATTATCATCAACGATAAGCACTTTCACGCCAGGCGCAGTAAAAGAATCCGTAATCCTCTGCTCTATCCGCGGAACCGCCGGCATCTCCGAAACCGGACGCGCATCCACAATTTGCTGGGGAATCATAATCGTCACCGTCGTCCCCTTGCCATAGGTGCTTGCTATCTCGATAGTGCCTTCCATAAGTTCCACAAGCTGCTTGACAATAGCAAGCCCCAGCCCGGTTCCCTCCGCACTCCGGTTCCGCTTAGAATCCACTTGCCGGAAATCCTCAAAAATCTTACTCAAGTCTTTCTCCCGAATGCCGCATCCCGTATCTTCCACATGAAAAATAAGCATTTCCTCATCCGCATTCCTTCCGGGTTTTCCGGTAATATATGTACGCACATATCCTTTTTTCGTGAACTTTATAGCATTGTTGATAATATTGATCAGAATCTGCTTGATTCTGCCATCATCGCCTCTATAACGGCAGGGGATCGTTTTGTCACACTCGTATTTCAGGATCAATCCCCGCTGGGAAGCCGCCATATCCATCATTCCTATAATTTCATCCGCCATAACTTTGACGTAATAATCCACATACACTAATTCCATTTTGCCTGCCTCTACCTTGGACAGGTCCAAAATATCATTGATAATGGCCAATAAATTTTTTGCTGCGGACTGTACATCCTTGGCGTGCGCATAGATCTCAGTATCCCCGCATTCTTCCATGATAATATCATTCAGCCCGATGATAGCATTCATCGGCGTCCTTATCTCATGGGACATATTGGCAAGGAATTCACTTTTCGCGATACTTGCTTTCTCCGCCTGGCGCCGCACCCTCTTAATCTCATTGATATAAGCCTTAACGTCAGTCATATCCAGAATCAGAATAACGCAGCCTTGGATTTTACCGTTTTCATCTACAATATGCTTGCTATGGCTCTCATAATGCTGCCCGCTGATGGAAAAGCTCTGAGGAATATCCTCATTCAGCATTTCCTCACGAAAATCCTCCACTACCCGGATGTTCTCCCCCAGCCTATGATCCGGCAGACGGGTAAAAATATTTGCCGCCGCCCTGTTATAGCTGACCAGCCGGTCGTGATCATCCAGCACGACTACCCCGTCGCCCAGGCTCTCCAGAACCTTTGCCGCCGCCAAATGGCGGAAATCATAATTACGGCGGCTCCAGACCACAATGACCACCAAAGACATGGATATAGTCAAAGTCACCGGCGTAAAATCAAATACTTCCACAAATTTGCCGACATAAATTATCAGCATAATAACAGGGAAAGTGGAAATCCCGAGAATCGTCCAATACTGGCGGTTCACCTGCTGGTCCGAACGTTCGCGGATAGCTCTGATCAACGTGTATATACAAAGAGTATAGGGGATGACAATACGGCTGAACATAAAAAATGCATACAACGGGCCGTAAGTAATGCTGATATGATAAAATCCATTTGTATCTGACACCCATTGGACTTCCTTGTAAAAAAGGCCATGCCAGTTAAAAAATACAGAAGGCAAGGCAAAAAAACTAATCGCTCCAAGAACTCTTAACAGCCTTTTCGGCGGGGCAATATAACAATAAATATAGATAAACCAGCAATAACAAAGCGGTACAAAAGCTGACCCCACATTTTCCACCACCACTGCCGTCATGGCGGCTTCTACTGTAGGAGCTGTCAGTTCCAACAAATAACCCACATTCTGTACCAGCGAGCTGCACATAATGATAATCAGCAGTTTTTGTTCTTTAGCTCCGTCTCCGTTCAAAAGCAGAAGCAAAGCTACAGCAGTCAGGCATATGCCAAAACATTCCAATCCAATGACTAAATCTACCATATTACCCCTCCGCCTGTTTGCGGCTTTATCGGCCAGCATAAAGGCTCTCCGTTTATTTCCGCAGACAATAAGCCGGATACCGCACCCGCATGGGCGTATGGCAAATGCCTCTGGATATTTGGTACTAAAAATACAATATTACAATTTTGCCACTGTGTCAAGAAATAGCATGCCTCCTTTGGGGGTATAGAAAAAAGATGCTGCATTCCAGCGGCATCCTTCTTTCTCCTGTTATAAGAACCATATATCCGAACCGTCAGCAGGCGCCGTCCTTCCGCGCAGGGGAAAAGCCTCGACGCTTATGGCATAGCTTATGGCATAATAAAAAGCGGGTGATGGGAATCGAACCCACGTGTCCAGCTTGGAAGGCTGGTGTTCTACCATTGAACTACACCCGCAAAAATATTCTAACCGCCGGCACATGCATAAAAGCACTTACCAACAGTTAGGATATTATCATATTTTCTTCTATAATGCAAGGCCTAATTTCAGAAAAGTCCATTTCCTGACCTCATTTACAATTTCGCCCCGTCCTCTTTTGGAACCATGCGGCTCGCAATATGCTCCTCCATCTGTTCCTTTGGTACTCCCAACGCGACGGATAGCTCGGAATACAAATTATCTTCTGCCATACGAAGGTATTTCTCATCCATCGCTGTCGTCTTTTTCCCTTGGGCAATCCTTTCCTGCTTGCGCAGATACAGCGTTTTAATAATCCTTACCCAATCCCTGCATTCACAGCTCCGCATCGTCTCCTTGTATTTTTCTTCGCGGAGTTTATCGTTGCTTACCCACAATTCTTCAATGTCCCTAATATTATCAATCAGAATATCTGCCTCTTCTTTTGTCAGAACCGCGCGCATAACCGTTTTGTTTCCTTCCACCGGCGTGAATATTTTGCTGTCCTTATGATGTCTGGGGCTTAAAATATAATAAAGCTTGTTTTTTGCCGCTCCCTTCATATCCAAAGTCGTTATATCTTTTACTTCACATACGCCCGCATTGCCATACACAATAAATTCACCTTTCTCAAACATTTTATCCCTTCTTTTCCCAAACCAAACCGACAAGTATCCTTCCTAATACTATTTTACCCTAAAAAACAGGCTTATGCTAATCATTTTTAATTTTTTCTTAATTTTTGGTGGTTTTTACAGATAATAAAGGCTTCTTTTTTGTATATTTTTCAAAATCGGCTCCCAATAGTTCCGTTACCTGACTTCAACCCATCCCTCCATGCTGTCGAAGCTGAATTTCATAACAATTGTCACTCCTTTTTCGGTTTTTCCGGTAAAATCAATATCCACGGATTCTATCACTTTGCCCGAGTCTTCTACCGCCTCCAGATGCCAGAGCATTTCCTCCTCCGTCATATAAAGGTTTAAAATATTCAGCGTCTGGAACCCGTCCATGTATTCCATATCCTTGATCAGATTTTCCCCCTTATCCTCTTCCGAAGCTTTATATAAATACAGGCCATAAATCGAAACACCCGTATTATTTTCAATCGTCACCGGAACCTCCAGTACTTCCTTTTCCGTTTCCCCGGCTTTCATTTCCTGCATGGATACCAGCATTTCATCATATTTCTCTTTATAACCGTTCATTTCATCCACAACCGCATCCAATTCCGCATTCGTCATCCCCTGCGTATCCCGCTGTCCGATCTCATCTATTTTTTCCGCCATTGCATCCAGTTCCGCGCCGAAAGAATCATCTTCCAGCTCCGCATATTCCTCCACTGCTTCATTATGGAGGTTTACCAGATCCGCATAAATACCCTGCACCTTCGCAATTTTTTCCCCGGACGGATTGCCGCAGGCAGATGCTGCCATCACCGCCAGGCAGATCAAAATTACTTTTCCTTTATTTTTTATTCCCTTCTTGTCCATGCTCCTGCCGTCAGCCCTTTCTCCAAACCATCTCATATTCCCACTGCCCCGTATTGCCGTCCAGCTGTTCTTTCTCTGCCTGAAAGCCTTCCCTCACATAAAAATTCAGAGCCTTTTTATTCCCAGCATATACATGCAGCGATAATCTTTCATATTTTCCCTTGCAAAGGTTCAGCAGACTCCTGCCGATTCCCCGGGAGCGCATCCCTCTTTTTACGAAAATCCCCTGGATATATCCATTTTCCAATCCCGCAAATCCCTGGATCCCGTCATCGTCCTCATACACATAAACTTCCGCCTCCTGCAGCTGAAGCTTCACTTCTTCATAATTCCCCTTCCAATATTCCTCCGGCACAAAACTATGGGCATCCAGGTTTCCCTCCAGCCATATCCTGGCCGCTTCCTCCCCGTCGCCCGCTTTCATCTTCCGTACCATAACAAACTCTTCGGCTCCCTTGGGCAAGGCATAAGTACAGTCCAGATATAATCTGCTATGATGCGCCTCTTCTTCATCATAGGCATATCCCAATTCCCGTCCCGCCTTTCTCGCCGTTTCATCGAACAAATCACACATTTCAAATACAGACCGCCAGATGGCTTCTTCCTCTGCCGGAGGATAAGTCTTCATCAGCCTTTGGTAACAGTCTTCCGCCAGATATCTGCGCAAATACTTTCCGAACTTCCCCACGCTGCAGGCAAAATGATTTTCGATCCCCACATTCCAGGCAAGCATTTTTATCAGCTCCGGCCGCCCGTATCTGTTCAGCATGTCCATCGCATAAGGGATCTCGCCCCTCCACAATCCTTTTCCTATACTGTTTAACATCCACCAGAATTCGTTGCAGCAATGCAGGTAGTCCTCTTCCCCCGGCCGTTCCACCCAATGGTCTTCATCCGTGGAACCGGGAATCTCAGGCAAAGCCATATCCTTGTCCATCAGGATCCTGCACAATCGATCATGGGCAATATCTTTCAAAGCGAACTCCGGCGTTACCACATGAAGATCCAGTCGGTTTCCGTCCGCAAGCTGCATCAGATATCCATAACAGCTTTCGATATCCGTCCCCGGTTCCGGCCTGTCGTCCGGATACTGCATATACAAACGCCTGCCAAATACATCGATCCATTCCCTGTCTTCCCGGAAAGATCCCGTTTCCCGCACTATATATACGATGTCATAATCCTGGAAGACATCTTTCGGGGCATTCGGGTTGGTTCGTGAACCGGTCATATATACCCCCCGGATACGCTCGTCTTTTTCGGCGACTTCCAATATTAAATTCATCATTTCTTTTTCGCTTCTCATTGCCATTCCTTCCCTCCCCAACTGCCTTTTCCGGTTTACAGCTTCCGCTTCCATGATTATAACAGGAAAACCCAAGATTGAAAAATGTATTTTATGTACTTTTTTCAATACCCTGAAAAAACTTGCACAAAAAGTGTTTTCATCTGCCATAAAATCTGATACATTCATATTATAACTGGAAGGAGGTTAGCCATGAGGTATTTCTTTAACGGTAAAATCGAAAAGCTAAACGACATTTATTCTATCCATATTCCTTTTAATGTTTGGGAAGTATGCAAACAACGTGATGTGATTCAGGCGGCAGTCATATTGGATAATAAAATCATTGATTGTGAATTGTTGCCGGAAGACAAAGCGGGCAATTATAAGATCCATCTCCAAAGCGAATCTTTGGTTCATGCGGATATCACGAAAGTGCATAAAATCCTTCTGCATATATCCGGCAGCATTATCCAGATGAATCAAAACAGCCCCTACAGTTTTGAAAATCCTATCCGCAAAATCGACAGTATGGAAGTGATCATCCAGCCGGAAGACGGTCTCTGCGGCCAGACCTGCGTCGCCATGCTGGCCGGAGTCACCATCGCCGAAGTCGTCAGCGTCATGGACTGCCGCGAATGGCAGGCAACGATGGGCAGAGTCATCTCCGCCCTGAATTATTACGGCATCGACCATTCCGATATCATCATATATACGGAAGGGCAGGAAGCGACGCTTCCCAAGTGCTGTATTATGATGGAAAGAATGGGGCGTTACTGCCATTATCTCGTGCATTACGACGGAAAGTTCTATGATTCCAACCTAGGCGTGATCAGCCACTATGATATGAGCAAGCTGCTGGGATATCTGGAAGTAAAAGTTGAATAGCCATTAACTCTTTTTTATGAACTCTGTCCCGCACTGCGGACACCTTACCGCAATTTTTCCTTTTCCACGCGGTATTCTGATCTTCTGTCTGCACTTAGGGCATTTGTAAATATGATGCG
The DNA here is from genome assembly GCA_021772075.1 of Lachnospiraceae bacterium. Classification (GTDB taxonomy): domain Bacteria; phylum Bacillota; class Clostridia; order Lachnospirales; family Lachnospiraceae; genus Kineothrix. The sequence goes on along the minus strand of JAETNQ010000049.1, from coordinate 14,239 downwards.
TCTTTCTCTGGCGCATCATATTTTTCTGTTTGCCGATCCATCCTCTGATTTTTGCCGTATGTTTCATAAATGCCTGGTTTTCCGCATAGCGCTTCGTATAGTTTTTAGAAAACATTCTGAAATATGCATATACGAGAAAAGCCAAGGCTCCCCAATACGCGATCCGCCAGCGTACAAAAAGCGACAGCACCATCAGCGCCAAAGCTCCTCCCAGCAGGAACCTGTTCAACAGATCCGGCCCGTATACCCCATATCTTCCCTGCATAAACCGTATAAATTTCTCTTTCACAATAACCTCCATACCGCAACGTTTTCTTATATTGTAAATCTTATCCGGCAGAATGCAATAAAACCATTCGCAAAAATCCATTAAAAAACGCTAAAGTCCGCCTATCTCAGCATAATATTCCCTAATCCCATAGCATACGCGATCAAATATAGCAGCAGGATATGAAGCGGATAGAAAACATAAAAAACCCACTTCAGATTCCATCCCCTTTTCCCATTATACTTATGTATCGGAATCAATACAAAAAAAGCGGTTATCTCATTTAATGACATCATTGTCAGAACCGTGCATCCAATGCCCGCCTCCAACACTCTGTTTTTCCGGAACAGATACATTGCCGCGATCGCCAGCACTCCCATACCGCCGTAGTCCGTCATCAGCCAGTCGGCCGCATACATTCCGGCCGCCAATACGAGGAAGTCAAAAACGATAAGAAACGGCTTCCCCCACTCTGTTTTTTCCTCCGCGAAGCGGAACCCCATCAACACCAGCAGACCGATAAACAAAGTAAAAAATACGTTCTGGTACTGCCAGTAAAATGTGTTTCCTATAAAGCCAAGATCAAAAGGCACTTCCGATATAAGCGCGAACAAAAACAACCGCAGCGCATATTTTTTCACATTCCGTGTATAACAGAAGCCCTCTATCAGCAAAAAGCAGAAAATAGGGAAACCAAGCCTTCCGATCAGCCGCATGACCATGTAAACAATATATAAATTCATCGTTTCCGGCGAAAGCCCCTGCCCATACAGCATTCTTTCCAAAATAACCGCCGCCGTATGATCGATAAACATCGTAATGATCGCTATCATCTTCAGCGAACTCCCTGCCAGTCCTTTTTTCTTCCCTATTGTTTCCATTATAATTTCCCTGCCCTTGACTATGATTCTATTCCGTCTGCTGTTTTCGCTTCTTATTGTACCACGATTCCCCATATATGAAAACGAACAATTCTCCAATGTTAAAAAAACAATGTTATTCTATGAAACAGTATACATATCGCGCTGCCCGATAAGGCAGGAATCAAAAACGCAAGAGCCGTCCATTTCAGGCTTCCTGTCTCTTTCCGGATCGTCAGGCAGGTCGTCGCGCAGGGCCAGTGTACCAAAGTAAAAAGCATCACGCTTACCGCCGTTTTCCAGGTCCATCCATTCGCAATCAGCAACTGCTTTAAGACATTCATGTCACCTATTTCCATCAAACTCCCTTGAGACATATATGTCATGATTATGATCGGCATAACGATCTCATTCGCAGGCAGACCTAAAATAAACGCCAATAAAATAACCCCGTCCATTCCCATCATCCTCGCCGGAATATCAAGGAGGCCGGAAAAATACGACAGCAATGTCATATCATTGATTTTCCAATTTGCCAGCACCCAAAGAAGGATTCCCGCCGGAGCCGCCGTCAAAACCGCCCGCCCGAGCACAAACATCGTTCTGTCCAAAACCGAACGGATAACCACCCTCCCTATCTGCGGCCTTCGGTAAGGCGGCATTTCCAGCGCAAAAAACGAAGGCGTTCCTTTCAAGAAGGTAACGGACAAAAACCAAGATGCCAAAAATGTCAATCCTACCCCCAGCAATATCACTCCCGTCATTATGAGCGCCGCCCCAAGGGAACCGCCGACCCTTTCCCCTGCAAAAAACATTGCAATAATGGCGATCAAAGCAGGAAATCTGCCGTTGCAAGGCACAAAACTATTAGTGATCACCGCAATCAGCCGCTCTCTTGGAGAATCGATAATGCGGCATCCGACTACGCCTGCGGCATTGCACCCGAATCCCATGCACATCGTCAACGCCTGTTTTCCACACGCATTACATTTTTGAAAGCACCGGTCCAGGTTAAACGCCACCCTTGGCAAATAACCGGAGTCTTCCAGCACGGTAAACAACGGAAAAAAAATCGCCATCGGCGGCAGCATAACGGAAACTACCCACATCAGAACCCGGTACAAGCCGTACACCAGCATTTCGCTTACGCTTTCCGGTACGCCCAGCCAGCAAAGCCCGTTCATAAGCTTTCCTTCCAAGGAAGAAAAAAAGGCGTGCAGAACCTCCGAAGGATAATTCGCCCCCACGATTGTCAGCCAGAAAACGGCGAAAAGCAACAGCAGCATGACCGGAATACCCGTTACCCTTCCCGTAAAAAACCTGTCTTTTCTTCTATCGCCCTCCGCATATTTTTCCTCTTCATATTCTATGATTCCCCTGCATATCTCCTCCTGTGTCTTCGGGCCGCCGGATTTTCCCCTTCCATGCGATTTTTTTCCCCTTTCCGTCTCTCCTCTCGCCAGCTTGTTTACCGCCCGGTATAATTCTTCTATTCCGATTCCGCTCCGTGCCGCCGTACCGACCACCGGAACGCCCAGCCGTTTTTCCAGCTCCTTCAAATCGATTCTTATATGTTTCTTTTCGGCTTCATCCATCAGATTCACGCATACCGCTACTTTATCCGTCTGTTCCAGCACTTGAAGAACCAGCCGCATATTCCGTTCCAAACAGAGAGCATCGCATACTACCACCGCCACATCGTACTCCCCGGAACACAAAAAATCACCGGCCGCTTTTTCTTCTGCCGAATGGGCATCCAAGGAATAGCAGCCGGGAATATCCACCAGGACATACCCCTGCCCTTCGTAACACGCATACCCCTGGGCGCTCGCCACTGTTTTTCCCGCCCAGTTTCCGGTATGCTGCCGAAGCCCTGTCATCGCATTGAATACCGTACTCTTGCCCACGTTCGGATTGCCCGCCAGCGCCGCCACAATATCATTTTCCCTTTTCTTATGTATCTCCAGTCCAACATCCAGTGCTCCCAGTCCTACCGAAGATTTACTTAACCCCATTTTCCATCCTGCTTTCAATCTCTACTTGAATCTTTCCCGCTTCCTCCCGCCGGATCGCAACCAGCGCCCCCATGACATAATAAGCTGCCGGATCGCCCCACAGGCTCCGATAAGCGCATTCCACCGGCCTCCCTTTCAAAAACCCCATATCCGCCAGCTTCCGCCCTATCCCTTCTTCCAGCGACATTCCTGCAATCCGTCCTTTTTCCCCGGGGGATAACCGATCCAGGCTCACCGTCTTTTTCCCCATTTCCGACATTCGCCGTCTCCTTTTCCAGGCAGGCTTTTTGAAAACTCTCCATTGTGCATACCCATTTTCCTTATAGTAGCTTATGCCCGCCAAGGAATATTGCTCTTATCTTTTTTATAAAACTCAGTAGTTTATTGGAAATAAAGATTGCGCTGTTACGCGCCTTATGAATCAAAAGAAATACAGAAAAGAATTTTACTATCCGCTTATCAATTCCAGCTATCCATGGGAAGCTGCTGCGGGGCGTCTGCGGCTCCAGGTTCTTGGAAATGTACTGCACGGCATAATAAAACTCCTGCCGGGCGATCGGTTTGTGGATGCCCTTATATGATTTGCTGCGAAATTCCACCATGACGACAACTTATCGTCCCTAAGCATTTTCCACATGAGCGCCTTGCCTATCCAGAAGCCGCATTCCGTTATGTATTTGCCCCGTATATACTGCCAGCAGTTTTATCTTACAGCTTTTCAAATACCATCGTGGCCTGAATCCTGTCTCCGCCGCCAAGCCCTGTGCTGTGTGCCGAAGTAGTAGATATAGTATGGAGCCTATATCCCTTTGCTGCCTGGTCATTAATTACGTTCTCTAACTCACTAAGATTTTTGGATGATGTTCCAATAAATTTCTCTTTTAATGTTACCTGCAAAACGACATACTGTGGCATAATAATTACCTCTTTCCTTTAGATTTTTTATGAAACCGCCGCAGCGATTTAACTGATACACAAATACTATAGCATATAGAGAATCTCTTTACAATGCATATCTCCTTCGCTGCAGGGCAGCCCCAGCCAGCATATGGTTTATGATGCCGTACTCACCAAGCGAGGATCCTGCAAACCGTCAAAAAATCAACATAGAGAATCCCACTGGCAGTCTCCGCAGACTGCCTTTCTTTTTCCCTGATCCAGGATTTTCTTCTTCACCAGCCCTTCAAAAACCTTCCACTTCAATTCCGCGCCGGCCTCCAGGCCGCATAACGCAAGAACCTTACGGTCATAAGCCGCAACTTTTTCCGTGCTCCGGCAGGCTCCGTATACACAATGGGGACAGTGCGCGCATATATCATCCGTCCCATCCGCAAGGCGGACTCTGGGATTTTTCTCTAATTCCTGTTTTATTTTCCCCATATGCTCCGTGAATTCCTCACTGTATCCATTCCCCTGAAAAAAAGCAAGGCACATCCCATGATGCGCCCTGATCCGGTAAATTTTCATTATCGTCCTTTCCGGACATTTCCTGTCCTACTGCACTTTCATAATCGCCGCCAGCCTTTTGCTCAAAACCATAGCTAAAGCGATCTTGACCAAATCCGGAATTACAAAAGGAAACACGCACCATCCCAGAGCCGTAGCAAGCCCTATGGCTCCTGCATCCTTTGCATATACCACCATAAACCATGCGGTCCCAAAAGCATAGCAGACCGTCAGGCCGACCGCCATGGACAATGCCAGAACCCATGGTTTTTTCCCGAACAGCATTTCCATCGCCCACATTGCTAATGCAGAAAAAAGAAATCCTATAATATAGCCTCCTGTATTTCTAAGCAAAATACCGATCCCTCCCGTAAATCCGGCAAAAACCGGAACGCCGATCGCTCCAAGCAGAATATAAACCAGCACTGCCAGGCTGCCCTTTCTGCCCCCCAGCACGCCGATTGCAAGGAATACGCCGAAAGTCTGCAAAGTGAAGGGTACTGCAGTCGGAATGGAAATCCAGGAACATATTGCCATCAATACTGCAAATACCGCTATGTATACCATATCATATGTTTTGCTTTTCGCCGCCGTCATTGTCACCATAATTTTCCTCATTTCCGCGTCGTTTTTCCATACGGCGCTTTTTAAACTGGAAAAAGTATAACATCTGGAGCCTTTATTGTCAACCATATGTGGTTTTTGGTTTACAATAGTCGTTGTTCCACAAAATGGCTTACCCCTTCGCATAGGCATAAATCCGTTTCAAATAATTCTCCTCCTCCATACCATTACTATCATTTTCTATGGAATCTGCAAACCCCAGATATGAATTAAACCCAAGCATATATACCGCCATAGCCATTGCCATGTCTTCCGTTTTCCCGCCTGACATAGCGGCAATATTTTTTAATTCCTGCAAAACAGTATCATGTGGAATCTGAACTGTCTCATCCCGTTTTACCACCTTTTCAATTACATCCGGAAGAACCATGCACATACGATAAAATGCATCCTCTTCCCCCGTCGTCATGGCATAAAACCGGTCAAGGCTCACCCGTCTTATTCTTTTATGTGACACACGGTTTCCGTCAACCGTAGTTTCCCATTTTATATTTTGCGACTTCTGGGCGATAGCTTCTACCAAAAAACAAGCGCAGTCGTCATCACGTAATAACTGGTTCTGCATTTTGATATAGGTTTTTCCTGCGGAAGCTGAATTCATTGTATTATGTTTATTTTTCATCTCAACATACACCGTATGAACCAGATCACCATCCGGCAGCATGATCCCGGCTCCATTTTGATAAATTACGTCCCATCCCCCCTCCTTTCCATTCTCCGGCACTCTGCACTTATCTATGTATTGAAATATTCTTTGATGAAAATAACCGATATCATTATTATTCGATTTATCACGCTGGCGAAAGATTTCGTTTCCAACCATTTCTTCCCAAGAAGTCTGATATACCGTCTTATCAAAAATCAGTTTTATAGGGTCAATAATATTTTTGTTAAATCGTTTTACATCATAAGACTCCAGTTTCTCCCCGTACTTTTCTATTGTCGCGCCAACATGCCTGACAAAATCTTCTTCCGATATAAAATCCAATGGCCAGCCCACTATATCGCCTCCCTGATTTTCTCTTTTTTCCCCAGCATCTCAAGCGAATGACGTATTTCCGCTGCAATATCCTGCGCCAAACAAACCGGAACTGCATTTCCCACTTGCTTATACTGCGATGAAATAGTCCCGCAAAATTCCCATTCGTCAGGAAATGTCTGGCACCTCGCATTTTCCCTTATAGTAAACGGTCTCGCTTCCAATGGATGGCAGCGTTCCGTTTGCTTTTGGGATGGCGATGTCAGTACGGCCAATGAGGGTTCGTCCAAACTCATTCTTCGTAAAATTCCGGTTCGCCCTCCCTCCATTTCCCAACAGCTTTTCATATATTCTTTGGCTATTTGCGGATCTATATCCCGCCAATAACCGCCTGCCGGAACCAGTTCAAATATCTTCCGCTTTTTTTCCCCATAAGGAATATAGGGACTATCCGGGCAATCCAGCAAAACATCTCTCAAAACCGGTTTATAATCATGCGGTTGGGGAAAGGAAAACCTAATTTTGTCTGCTAAATCATTTCTAATTCCAACCGTAATCAAACGCTCCCTTTTCTGCGGAACTCCATAGTCCCATGCGTTCAGTACCTTTTTATCAATTATATACCCTGCTTTTGTAAAGATATTCAGCATAGTTTTATATGTATTCCCGCTATCATGAGTAAGCAGCCCCCTCACATTTTCAAACAGAAACATCTTAGGCTGCAGTTTCTGTAAAAACAACGCATAATGATAAAAAAGCGTTCCCCGGGCATCTTCCAAGCCAAGCCTTTTTCCCGCATAGGAAAATGCCTGACAGGGAGCCCCGCCGGAAAGCAAATCTAATTCTCCTTTTTTTAAATGAAAATATTGTTCCAAATCCAAGCAGGATATATTCGCGATATCATCATTAATGACATTCCACATAGGTCTGTTCTTTTTCAAAGTATCCGCTGCATCTTTATCAAATTCAATCAACCCAAGCGTTTTAAACCCTGCTTTTTCGATCCCTAATGCAAGCCCGCCGGCACCGGCAAATAATTCAATCGTATAAAACATAAGATTACCTCTTCTTTTTTTAACCATACTATCATATTATGTGTCCCATAATCAGGACACATAATATATTTATCATCATTCACGCCTATATGCCGTTTTACCATCAGCTTTCGTATGATACCAAATTATATTCAATCAACCTCCACAAACTTTTCTGCCCCAACGCCGCAGATCGGACATCGATACCTGTCCGGCAAAACATCCGCTTCCAATTCAAAACCACACACTTGGCAGACATATTTCTTCTTTTTGCCACCCGTCTCCTGGCTGCCCTTAACCGCTTCGTCCTTTTCCTCCTGCAGATAAGTCGGCGCGTTCTTCGGACTCTTCCCTTTTACTACCTTATGGTAATAAGCATATGTCATGGCATCGCCCATCCCGTCATAAGCCTTCGCATCGATTACTTCCCCCAGGAAAACGGTATGCGTATCGGTTTCCATCTTATTCACCACCTTGCATACCACATATCCGCATGTATACTTCACTACAGGAACGCCCTGCACCATCTCATAATCCACATATTGGAACTTATCCACATCCTTGCCGGAACGGAAGCCGAAATTTCCGATCAGGCCGGTATCGGAATCCTCCGCCAGAATCGAAAAAGAAAACTTTCCCGTCTTTTCTATACAGCCATTTGTAAAGTTGTCATGATTCACGCTGACCGCCACCGTAGCCGGTGAAGACGTGATCTGCATAATACTATTGGCAATGCATCCCGTCGGCCTTTCCCCGTCCATTGACGAAACAATATATACTCCATAAGACATTTTTGTAAAAATATTCGTATCCATTTTTTTCCTCTTTTCCCATTTTATTTTTATTCTCCCGACGGAGTCCTTCCCCGCCTTTCCATAAGGCAAAAACTTCCTTACAGAAAACTCTTATAATCCTCATAGTTTTTCCCAAGAAGAGCCGGCGTATCCAAACCATACGGGCATTTTTCCTTACATTTTCCACAATGGAGACATTCCTCCACCTTCTTCATCTTTTTCTGCCATTCTTCGCTCAAATATCCTTCCTTCGGCGCGCGCCTCAGCAGCAGACTCATCCGCGCGCAATTATTGATCTCGATTCCAACAGGACAGGGCATACAATAACCACAGCCCCTGCAGAAATCCCCTGCCAGTTCTTCCCTCTCTTTTCCTATCTTCTCCTTTCTTTCTTCTGTCATGGCCGGCGGGCATTCCTGGTAAGAAAGAAATTCATCCAATTCCGTTTCCCTCTGGATCCCCCAGATAGGCTCCACATGCCCGAATCCGGACAAATACGCATAAGCCAGCGCCGAATCGGTGATCAATCCGCCGGATAACGCTTTCATCGCAATAAATCCTATGTTTTTCTCCTTACACATATCCACGATCCGCATCTCCGTCCCGCCTGACAAATACGAGAACGGAAACTGCACCGTCTCGTATAAACCCGACTCAGCCGCTTCTTCAGCTACCCGGTATCTGTGGTTCGTGATCCCGATATGACGTATCTTTCCCTGCTCTTTCGCTTGGAGCATCGCTTCATACAGTCCCGAACCATCCCCTGGTTTCGGACAGAACGAAGGATTATGGAATTGATAAATATCAATGTAATCCGTTTGCAGATTCCTCAGGCTCTCCTCCAGATCCCTCCAGAAGCCCTCCGCATTATTCGCCCCCGTTTTCGTGCTGATCACGATTCTTTCTCTGGTATGGGCGAAGGCCGCCCCCATCTTTTCTTCACTGTCCGTATACATTCTAGCTGTATCAAAATAATTGATCCCATGATAAAAAGCTTTCTGGAGCAAATAAACGGCTTCTTTTTTCGTTACTCTCTGCACCGGCAGTGCGCCGAACCCATTTTTATTCACTTCCAGTCCCGTTTTTCCCAAAACCACTTTCTGCATATCCCGTCTCCTCCGAGTACCGTTTTGCTCCGATTCACCTTTTCCACTTATCTAACTTATAACCCTTCTGCTCCAATGTTCCCCGGAATGCCTCGGCAAAATCCAAAAATTTTTCTCTTTCTTCCGTCTGCTGGATATTTTTCGGCCCATACATCGTTTTCCTGCTCGTATCGCCCAAGTTTAACAGCTCCCCAAACTGTCCGTAGCCTTTCTCATATTCCAGGCATAATTGATAGTATTTCGGATTATAAGATACGTTTACGACCTTGCCCATCTCGATATGGCAAGCTTCCGTATGCTCCTTCAATTCCTGGTCGATTTGAATTAATACGATATCGAAATCGCTTCTGCGGTATCCTATGATATAAAAGTAAAAAGATGTGGTATTGGTGTCAAATATCCATCCTGATTCAAATTTGGACTGCGACATATAGCCATACATAATCTCATAAGAATCGCCGTCCCCAACCGCTTCATTAAAAATTTCCCTCATCCTCTTTTTCTTCGCTTCGCAATCATCCGGATCATAATCCGGTACTTGCGGTTTCTTTGAAAATAATCCCATACTTCTCCTCCATTTCTTCTTCGGGCAGACTTATCCTCCCCAACGTGGTATTTATTCCTATGTTCAACGACTTCATTTTACCACAGGCATATCTGCAATGCCATTAAATTAAGTTTTTTTCGAGCGGCACCCGATTCCTATCATAAACTTTCCCACTCGCTTTCTTTAAAACCTACAAGTACTTTATCACCATCCACTAAACCTTACAGCTCTATAAATTCAAAACCGCATAGGCAGAACAGGTTTCATTTTCTATCTTATAGTCCAGATTTCCATCATACTTCCGGCAGACAGAAAGAATACTGGATATGCCGATGCCTTTCTTTGCGGGCAGACCGTCTGCAAGCTTCAGATCATCTGAGCAGGTATTGTTACACAGGATAATCAGTATTTTCTTCTGTAATCGGATATGGATTTCAATACTTTTGTTTTCTTTCCCGGATTCCTGACATCCATGCAGGGCATTCTCCAGCAAGTTTCCCAAAAGGGCGATCAGATCGATTTCCCGCATCTCCAGTTCCTTTGTCGCATTGCACCTGACTGAGAAATCAATACCGTTTTCCTCTGCTTTGCACGCATAGGCAGAAAGAATACTGTTTATCGTTCTGTTCAGGGAATACTGCCTTACCGCTGCTTCTGAGATCTCTTTTCCGTATTCCCCGATATAGGAAAGGATTGCGGCATTGTCTCCAGTTTTCGCATATGCCGCAATCATATCGATGTGATGCCGCATATCGTGCCGAAGCCTGCGGTTTGTATCCTCCGCATTTTGCAGGACAGACAGGCGCCCGGAAAAATATTCCGCGTTCTGGCGGACCAGCTCTGCCTCCGCATCCTTCTTCATGTAACTGATATTGCTGAATACAACGGCATATACCGCGCACATCACAAGGCTGATCACAATAAATATGAAAAGAAGATATATATCTGATATGACATTTTTTTCATACAACAAAATAGTGACAGTCGCCTGCAGCAGATAGAACAGCAGGGCGATCAGCGCCAGATTCCACCACCTGCCCTTTTTAATATCCGCAAGGGACTGCATCATCGGTGCCGCATATCTTTTATACAACGCCAGAATCAATAAAAGCGCTGCTGTACGCAGCACATTTACCAGATAATACCCCGCCAAACCAGACAGATGCGGCAAAAGCAGCGCTACCATAAGTTTCAGGCTGTTGTCTATGATGGAAAACAGACCAAAATAAGTAAGGAATAAAAAGCTTTTCTTGGGTAAACACTCCTGTGAGACAATACAGAAAAAAAGGAACAGACACACTGCAACCACCAGATATGTGAGCGCCGCAGTTATACTGCCCACCGAATATATGTATGCGCCCATACAGACAAAGCTGGCCGTATACAGGCAGCTTAAAAACACAAATTTTCCTTTGCCATACCTGCGTTCCAGCATATGGTATATGACAACCACATGGCACAACGCCATAAGAAACAATCCTGGAATCCGATGCAGTACACTCATTTCCTCGCCTCCTTCCGGCAGTACTCCATATACATCCTCTGTACTTCTTCAAAACTTCTCCGCGGAACAGGTATCTTCGCACCGTCCTGCATTTCTATATTGTTTCCTGAAATACTCCGCACACGGTACACGCCATTCACACAGTCAGGTGAAAGCAGAACCTGATCTTCTGTTTTCTTTATGGCACGGTCAAGCGCCGCATCGAACTGTTCCTGTGTAAACGGGTTAAGCAGGCAATGGGTGGCGTTCATTGCAAACGCTTCTGCCGCGTCCGTCCCGGAGACACCCGGCATACAAATGTCCATGAGGGCAATGTCATATACTTTTCCGCTTTCCGTATCATTTTTTGCTATTTTAACATACATAACTAAATAATTCCAGCTACTCCCTTATTATACGGAGGTAAGTCTATGAATTCAGAAACAACCATGGCTCTTCTTGCGGCGGTCTTGGAGGTAATACAGAATGCTGAATGACGCTGCCTGTTTTAAAGCGGTATACGCACTGAGCGCGGCGATCTGAACCGGGAAATTGTAGTGACGAACCAAAAACTCCGGCAACTGAAAGCGCGTATCGCCAAGCTGCAAAAGTGGCTGAAAGAGGAACAAGAGAACACCGAGCCGCCCACCCTTGCCGATTATATCCAGGGCATCCTGTCATGCAGGGCGCAGGATATGGGGCGGTCACGAACAAGGCGGCGGGATAGTCAACTTGTCATCGCCGCCTCGTTTTGGATTTTTAGCCGACTGACAAATAGATGTTTATTTTTTATCCATTTCCACTATAACTTCATCTAATTCCTGTTCATCATAAATAAATGGGGCTAAATAATTTTTCGCAATCATTTTCTTTCTCTCATAATCTGCTTTTTCCCATTGCTTATTTTTCCTCAGACGTATTAAAACACGTTCTTTATAATCAGGTCGATTTTTAAGTTGGAACCATACTTTCCACTGTCCAGACTCATCATTTTTAGTAAGCCACTCTCTAACCTGTATGTAAATGTCAGCAACCAATGGGCTACCTGACACCATTTCGTTATCTGGATTTATGTTAAACTTTGCTTCCAATAAAGTCTTGTGTAAATTAAGCACTCCATAATAATCCAAATTCAAGACAAAATCTTTCATAGCAAAATCTCCCATATTCCCAGTTTTTCTGTTCAAGTACAGCCTATCTCCCCATTGAAAACAATCCCCGCTCTATGGCCGTTAGGGCTGTTTCACGAAAGGCTTCACGAAAGTTCCCAACGTGATGTTATATATCATTTACCGCTGAACTTCATGTATCTATCCCGAAAAAGAGCATAAAATCCCCTTATTAGTTTACTTTGCTTTTTTTAGATGTCAATGTTCCATTGGTACTGATTTTTTCAAGCTACTTTATACCCATCTGGAAGAATGGGAATGCAATAACGTCTGCCAAAACCTGAAACAGGACGAAGAATATCCGGAAGCACCCCAGGAAGAGATCAGGTTATGCAGCAGGTTTGAAAGCCATGCCCTGACAGAAGAACATTATTTTTTTAAAGATATTTCAAGTATCAAGTATGTTATTGAAACGGTTTATGGGGCGTCTGTTACTTTGTGTGAAATGTATGAAGAGGAGGCAATGTATTTTTGCGGGAATGAAGTTACTTTAAGGACGGAACATATTTACCTAAGAATAATAATGAATATATCACATTTAAGCAACGTGTTAAAGATTTGCATATGAATCATCTTCTTTTATATAAAGATTATATTCAAAAAAATTATAATCATTTTGGGATTGGAGAAGACGATATGCTAGATCTAACAGATAATAATGTTTATCCGCAAGGTCCAGACCCAAAAGAATGGTATGAAAGCCAACACATATTATTTGATTTTTGTGAATTCCTAGAAAATGAAGCATATCACCAAAGAACAAACAAAGAATCAGGCGATGGTGAAAGTGAACCTAAACATATAATAAAATGTAGGTTATTGATTAATGCAATGGATAATATTCAAAATTCAATCAATAATGCTCAATATTAATTTAGAATAATATTATACACATTATTGCTAGATTTTGAAAGAGATGAATTTTAATAACTTCAATTCTTGTATTAAGTAAAATTTTTGAGTATACTAAAGATACACATAGAAGAAAGAGGTGAGTTGCATGAGTCCAGCACAACAGGTATCGGATTATCAGAGAGAAATAAATGAAAATCAGAAACAGGTACGAGATATGGTAATGGAAAGTTACCATGACATTGCAGCAGGAAAGGGCCGGGACTGCAACGAATTTTTTGAGGAACTGGAGAAAAGGTATACCAATGACGGAGTATAAGGTAGTAACCCTGCCATTGGCAGAGGGGGACATTGCAGATCAGACGGACTATATTGCCTTTGAATTGAAGGCTCCGGAAACTGCGTTGAATAAGGTAAGAGGATTTAAAAAGGTAATAAACGGCTTGAGTCTGTTTCCGTAAAGTCATGAATTGGATGAAGATGAAGAACTGGCAGCATATGGTATCAGAAAGACATATTATAAAAACTATAAAATCTATTTTCTGATTGATGAGAAGGAACGGATTGTATACATATTGAGAGTTTTTCATATGTTGGTAGACAGTAGGGAAAAGATTTTGAGAATTTTCAGAGAATGAAGATAATGGAAAGCCTTTAAGTCAAAAACTTGAAGGCTTAAATTATGGGAGGATGTATAACGGATGGAATTTGTGGAACGATCATGTTGGATCTGATTAACCAGGGATACAGCGGCAATAACCTGCGAGAGCATTGGAAGAAAGACGTAAATGGTATAAAATGTAGTAAAATTAAGGACAAAATCAATAGGAGGATTTGAAATTATGTCTATGTCACCGCATCATTATAGATATGCCATTAAAAATGGTAGTGTCTGCTGAACAAGCTGTTTTATCTTTTGTGTGACGGTCGAAAATTAAGCGCTTACGATGAAATAATATAATCCGCAGAATAGACCTTTGTAAATTCATTTTCGCGTCCAGCCAGTTTCAAGTAGCGGATAATATCACTATAATAGGCACGGCTCTTTTCTTTCAGATTCAG
>JAETNQ010000048.1 GCA_021772075.1 Lachnospiraceae bacterium | reverse complement strand
AAAGGTATGCAATAGGGACAAATCCTGAAAAACATCTGGAACTGATTATGAACCTGTAATTTTTCAAATAGATGTGGGGATTTAGTTATGATACACATTCATGCGTTTGTCGTGGCTTAAAAGGGATGATTGATTGACGAAACAAAAAGAATACAGTAGAATGAAAAAATAATGAAAAAAGGGAATGATAACTATGGGAATATTTCGAATATTCAAAATGGGAAACCTTCGCAGGACTTATTATTATTTCAAAAAAAATGGCCTAAAAAACGCTTTTTATGCGGTTGCCGAAAGAATATGGGATCAAAACGGAAGGGATTACCGTTATGAAGCGCCTTCGGAGGAAGAACTGGACAGGCAAAGGGAAGGGGCGGGAAAGTATTCCTGTTTATTCAGTATTCTTGTTCCGGCGTATGAGACGAAAGCGGAATATTTGCGGGAAATGATCGAGTCGGTGCTGAACCAGAGTTACCCCCGGTTTGAGCTTATCCTGGCAGACGCGAGCGAGACGGGCGTGGTGCGGAAGGTGGCGGAGGAATATACGGATGAGAGGATACGATATCTTCCGCTGGCGGAGAATAAAGGGATTGCAGAAAACACAAATGAGGCTCTTGCCAGGGCCAAAGGGGATTATGCCGGGCTGCTGGACCATGATGATGTGCTGACAAGGGATGCTTTGTTTGAAATGGCGAAGGCGATCCATAAAGGCAGCGAAAAAGGCGGGACACCCTATCTGCTTTATTCGGATGAGGATAAGGGAAACGGAGAGATGACGGAATTTTATGAACCCCACTGGAAACCGGGCCTGAACCGTGACTTGCTTTTTTCCAATAATTACATCTGCCATTTTCTTGTGATGAAGAGGGAATGGATGCAGAAACTAAAATTGAGAAAGGGATATGACGGCGCCCAGGATTACGATCTGATATTGCGCGCCGTGGGCGAGCTGGTTTATGAGGAAAGAAGAGGCCGGGAAGCGGTAATCCATGTGCCAAAGGTGCTGTACCACTGGCGCTGCCACAGGGATTCCACGGCGGAGAACCCGGAAAGTAAGGGATATGCTTACGAGGCCGGAAAAAGGGCTTTGGAAGATTTTATGAAAAAGAGGGGATGGAAGGGGAGCGTATCCCATACCCGCCATTTGGGATTTTACCGGATGGAATATGAGAACCACATTTTTGCCCAACGAAAAGATGTGGGCGTGGTTGGCGGAAAGCTGCTGGATAAGAGGGGGCGCGTTATGGGGGGCATCTATAACGCCGGAGGCAGATGCCCTTATCTGGGGCTTCCCCGGAATTTCAGCGGCTATATGCACAGGGCTTCGCTTTGCCAGGAGGCATATGCCGTGGACCTGCGGTGCATGAGGGTGAGGAAAGAGTTGTGGGGGATTTTTGGGGACGTGTTCGGCATTCCTTACAAAGAAACCAATAAAGGCGGATACAGACAGTTTTGTTATGGCGGAAAAAGCGAAGCGGGGACAGATCAATATCTTGAAAAATGCATGGAATTCGGGCGGCGTGTGCGCAAGGCGGGATACACGGTAGTATGGGAACCGGATTGGGAATGGCGGGAAAAACGGGGAAAGCTATGAAAAAAGCAACGGATGTGACGGTAATCATACCGAACTACAATGGAATCAAATATGTGGACGCTTGTTTAAAATCGCTTTATGAAGGAAGCCTGGTTCCCGAAGTGATTATGGTGGATAACGGGTCCTCGGATGGGAGCGCGGATCTGGCAGAGAAAAAATATCCGATGTGCAAGATCGTGCGGTTTGAAGAAAATAAAGGGTTCTGCCGGGCGGTGAACGAGGGAATACGCCGCGCGGATACGGAATATGTAATCCTTTTGAATAACGATACGGCTGTGGATAAGGAATTTGTATTTCGCTTGCGGAAAGCTGTCCGGGGAAGAAAGGATGCTTTTTCCGTAGGCGCCAAGATGCTTTCCATGCGGGAACCGGGGATGATCGACGATGCCGGAGATCTCTACTGCGCCCTCGGCTGGGCATATGCCAGGGGGAAAGGAAAGAGCAGGGAAAATTTTTCAAGGCCGGCGGAAATTTTTGCCGCCTGTGCAGGCGCGGCCATATACAGGAAGCGTGTATTTGATATGATCGGCTGTTTTGATGAGAACCATTTTGCCTATCTGGAAGATATTGATATCGGTTATCGGGCGAAAATATCGGGTTTTCGTAATTATTTTGAACCGGAAGCCATTGTTTATCATGCGGGAAGCGCGGTCAGCGGTTCCAGGTATAATGAATTTAAAGTAAAGTTATCGTCGAAGAACAGCATATACCTGATTTATAAAAACATGCCGTTTCTCCAGATTTGCCTGAATTCGTTTTTTCTGCTGGCGGGCATTCTGGCCAAACTGGTGTTTTTCGCAAAAAAGGGACTCGGAAGGGTCTATCTCAGGGGGATCGGAGAGGGGATCGGGCTTTGTTTGTCGCAGAAGGGCAGAAGCCGGAAAGTGCGTTTCCGGCCGGAACGCCTGGGGAATTATGTGAGAATACAGCTTGAATTATGGGTGAATATAGGGAGAAGGATAATGTGAGAAGGATTTTTATGATATGGAAATCAATTGCTGCTTGTCGGACGGAATATTAAGAAAATCTCATTTCCCTGCGTAACGCAACGGCAAAGCCATTCCCATCCGCTTCCCTGCCTTCCTGGCACCGCCCCTCTTCTTCCCCTCCCCGTCTGCCGCCCGCAGTAATTGATTTCCATATTTTTATGGAAAATTAAGTTGTACTTTCCCTGATAATATTGTAAAATACTTATCAATATAGGGAATTTGGTGAAATTATGATAAAAGACAACCAAAAATATTTTAATAGGCTGCATCTGCTGGTAGATGCGGCTGTTAGCGCGATTTCCTATTCGCTGGCATGGCTGATAAAGTTTGCGACGCCGCTTTCAGATACGGAACCGGGCGTGACTGCATTGTCTGTTGAGACATATTTCAGCGCGCTTTATTTTATTGTTCCCGGCTATGTTGTGCTGTACTACGTATTTAATATGTATACGCCGAAACGGGCGACTAGGAGGAAATATGAAATTTTAGGCATTATCAAGGCGAATACGGCAGGAACGATGCTGTTCATGGTAGTTTTGTACGCTTTTAAGATCGAACATTTTTCCCGTCTGCTGGTCGGGCTTTTTTATATCATTAATATTGTATTGACTACTTTTTCAAAGACAATGATAAGAAATGTCCTGCAATATTTTCGCAAAAAGGGGTATAATTTAAAGTATGTACTTTTAGTGGGATATTCCAGGGCGGCGGAGGAATATATTACCAGAATCAAGGCCAATCCGCAATGGGGATATGTGGTAAGGGGGATATTGGACGACAGGGTTCCAAGCGGCACGCTGTACAAAGGCATAAAGGTGCTGGGAAAGATCGAGAACCTTTTATATATCCTGCCGGAAAATAAGCTGGATGAGATTGCCGTTACTTTGGCGCTGGAAGATTATAACCGCTTGGAGCGCATCGTGGATCTGTGCGAGAAATCGGGCGTCCATACGAAGTTTATCCCGGATTATAACAGCGTCGTGCCGAGCAGGCCGTATACCGAGGACCTGATGGGATTGCCGGTCATTAATATACGGTATGTGCCGTTGACCAATACGCTGAATTGGATCGCGAAGCGGGCGATCGACGTGGTGGGTTCATTGGCGGGGCTGATCGTTGCATCGCCGGTTATGCTTGTAGCCGCTATTCTGGTAAAGGCTTCCAGTCCGGGGCCGGTCATTTTTAAGCAGGAGAGAGTGGGGCTGCATAACAAGCCTTTTTATATGTACAAGTTCCGTACGATGGAGATGCAGAAGCCGTCGCAGGAAAAGAAAGCGTGGACGGTGAAGGACGACCCCCGGGTGACGAAAGTAGGCAAGATTCTGAGAAAAACCAGTTTGGACGAGCTTCCGCAGCTTTTTAACATCCTTGCCGGAGAAATGAGTCTGGTAGGGCCGAGGCCGGAGAGGCCGCTTTTCGTGGAAAAATTTAAGGAAGAGGTTCCGCGCTATATGATCAAGCATCAGGTACGTCCGGGACTGACGGGCTGGGCGCAGATCAACGGATATCGGGGAGATACCTCTATTCGGAAACGGATTGAATACGATATATTTTATATAGAAAACTGGACGATGAGCCTTGATTTCAAGATCATGTTCCTGACGATTTTTAAAGGCTTTATCAACAAGAATGCTTATTAGCATTCTTGTTAAAAATAGCTTACTAGCATTTTTGTTAAGATTGGCATATTAAGAGGTACCATAGGATAATGGCAGAAAGATAAGGGAGATTGGAAATGGCTGAGAATTCGAAAAAGAAGAAAAAGGGAAGCGCAAAGTCTGCGAAGGGCGGGCAGAGCAAGAAAATGTCTGCCAGAGAGAGGGAGAAAAAGAAGAGGGGGAAGATTATCCTCTTTATTGTGGAGATTTTTGTTCTTCTGATTATGGCAGCGGTGCTTTACGCGGTGCTGAAAGTAGAAAAAGTCGGCAAAGTGGAACTGAATGAAGAAAAGCTGGTAATCAACGAAGAGGTAAAGGAGCGGGCGGAAACCACCAAGATGAAGGGGTACCGCAATATCGCCCTTTTCGGAGTGGATTCCACTACGGGAGCGCTGGCAAAGAATACAAGAAGCGATACTATCATGATCGCATCCATTAATCTGGATACGGGCGATTGCAAACTGGTTTCCGTATACCGGGATACTTACCTGAATTTGAGCAACGATACCTATAATAAATGTAACGCGGCATATATGAAGGGCGGGCCGGAGATGGCGATCAATATGCTGAATATGAATCTGGATATGAATATCACGGATTTCGTTACGGTAGGATTTGCAGGGCTTGCGGATACCATTGATGCGCTGGGCGGCGTAATGATCGATGTGGACGAGGCAGAGATCAACCATTTAAACAGTTACCAGTTTACAATGGCCGAGGATCTGAAACGCCCGTATAAAGAAGTGACGAGCACGGGCTACCAGCAGCTGACAGGGCTTCAGGCGACGGCATACTGCCGTATCCGTTATACGGCCGGAGACGATTTCAAGCGTACGGAGCGCCAGAGGGAAGTGCTTATGGCGATGGCGGATAAGGCGAAAACGGCATCTGCGTCAACTTTGAACCAGATCGCTAACGACGTGTTCAATGAAATATATACCTCATTGGATCTGACGGAGATCGTGGAGCTTCTCGGAAGCGTCAACGATTATAAGATCGTGGACCAGGCAGGGTTCCCTTATGAGGAGTATAGGACGACAGGAACGATCGGTTCCAAGGGAAGCTGCGTTATACCGGTGGATCTGAAGGAAAGCGTGGAGTGGCTGCATAAATTCCTCTTTGATGAGGATTACACGGCTTCTTCCGAAGTCCAGTCATATAGCGATAAGATCAAGAGCGATACGAGTCCTTATTTAAAATAACATGTATTCGGGAAAAGATAAGAGGAACCTTACGGGTTCCTTTTATTGACAATAAGCCGGCCCGCGAAGCGTGACAGTGTTTGTTGATATGGAGGTTGGTGTGAAGAAAGTAGATATTATTATACCGGTTTATAAACCGGGCCGGGGTTTTTTGACATTGATCGACAGGCTGGAACATCAGACGGCGGCCATCCATAAGATTATTATCATGAATACGGAGCGGGAATATTTTGACAGGCTGGTGGAAGGAACTTCCTTTTTTGAAAAATACAGCAATGTCTGTGTGCATCACTTGGCAAAGAAGGATTTTGACCACGGAGGCACGAGGAGGAAGGGAGTAGAACAGTCTGATGCGCCGGTATTTGTCATGATGACGATGGACGCTATGCCTGTGGATAAATATTTGGTGGAGAGGCTGACTGCCCCCCTGGAAAGGGAGGACGTGGCGGTTTCTTACGGAAGGCAGACAGCCGGAAAGGGCAGCGGGGAGATCGAACGTTTTACGAGGCGGTTCAATTATCCGGAAAAAGGATGCGAAAAGTCGGCAAAGGATATGGAAAAACTGGGAATAAAAACATTTTTCTGTTCAAATGTATGTGCTGCATACCGGAGGGATGTTTATGACAGGCTGGGAGGATTTATTGATCATACGATTTTTAATGAAGATATGATTTATGCCGCAGGCGCCATAAAGGCAGGGTATAAGATCGTCTATGAAGCGGGCGCGAAGGTGGAGCATGGCCATAATTATACTTACAGGCAGCAGTTTTGCCGTAATTTTGACCTGGGAGTTTCCCAGGCGGATCACCCGGAAGTCTTTGCGGCGGTTTCTTCCGAGGGAGAAGGGGCGGCTTTGATGAAAAAGACGACGGCATATTTATGGAAGAATAAGAAAAAAAGGCTGATTCCCGGATTATACATAAGCAGCTGTTTTAAATACGCAGGATATCTGCTCGGGAAGCGTTATAGACGTTTGCCGAAAAACCTGGTGCTGAAGTGCACGATGAACAAGGAATACTGGGAGCAGGAGAGAGGAAATACAAAAAGCGGCGTGGAAACAGGAAAATCCTAAATCACAAAAAACGCATATTTCTATCACAAAAAGGACACATTTCGAAAATATACTATACTTAAAATTCAGGAAAGGAAAGAGGTAGTTGTTATGTATGGAAACCATTATCCGAATGATGATGCTTTTGGGCAGAAGTATGATAATAAAAATATAGCGGACGGCACAACGAGAGAAACGAATTCTGCTTCCGGCAATTTCAGCGGACAGAGCGGTTCGGAATATTCCCCGTATTTTTCGTCTGGAAATGTATATGGCAGTTATTCGGCTGACCAGAAGCCGCCGAAGAAGGAAAAAAAGGGCAAAGGGAGTTATTGGCGGAAAGCTTTGGCGGCGGTAAGCTTCGGGATATTGTTCGGAGTTTTTGGGGCGATAGGTTTTTATGCCGTCGGTTCTGCGACAGGGATGATCGGCAATGGCAGACAGGAGTCGGCAGCTGCGTCGGATGCCGCAGGGGAAACGGCATCGGAAGAAAAAGGGGCAGAAAATGCGGCCATGGATGCCGATAACGGCGGACTTACGGTGAAAACGGCGGATACGGAGGGCAAGGCGATTGTGATGGATGTCAGCGACGTGGCCGCAGAGGTGATGCCGGCCATTGTTTCGATCAACAATACTTATACCCAGACAATGTCCTACTTCGGCCAGACGCTGCAGAGCGAATCCACGGCGGCGGGTTCCGGCATTATTGTCGGGGAGAACGACGAAGAGCTGCTTATTGTTTCCAACTACCATGTAATTGAAAATGCAGATAAACTGATCGTGCAGTTTGTGGATGGAACGGAGGCGGAAGCCCAGATGAAGGGATCGGACCCGGATATGGATCTGGCCGTGATCGCCGTATCCATGAATGATGTGAGCGCGGTGACGCGGGAAGCGATTACGGTTGCAGCCCTGGGGGATTCGGAAAGCCTGACGGTGGGAGAACCGGCGATCGCTATCGGCAACGCTTTGGGATATGGACAGTCGGTAACGCTGGGAGTAATCAGTGCTTTGGACAGGGTGATCGATTTGTCAACACCCTTAGGATACGGGGAGAGAGACGGGGATGAAGCGACCTTTATCCAGACGGATGCGGCGATCAACCCGGGGAATTCCGGCGGCGCGCTTTTGAATATGAAAGGGGAAGTAATAGGTATCAATTCCAATAAGATCGGCGGGGATGCTGTGGAAGGTATGGGATATGCCATTCCCATATCGGCGGCAAAACCGATTATTGAGAATTTGATGCTGAAGGAGACAAGGGCGAAAGTATCCGAGGAGAACAAAGGATACCTTGGGATATCCCCGCGTACCGTAGCGGAAGAAATGTCGGAAATCTATGGGATGCCCAAAGGCGTATATGTTGCCCAGGTATATGAAGGCACAGGCGCCGCAGCGGCGGGTATTAAGAAAGGAAACGTAATTACGGAATTTGACGGCAATAAAATAGGCAGCGCGGAAGATTTGCTCCGGGTGATGGAATACTATGGAGCGGGAGAGACCGTAGAAGTGACGCTGATGCATGGAAGCCCGGACGGATGGGAAAGCAAGACGGTAACGGTAACGCTCGGGGAGAAGTTCGATTAACGCCAGCAGGGGTAACTGAATATTCATAACGGGATCAGGGAAAGAAGGAGCCTGGCAAGAAAAACCGGCGCGGAAAAATCGTTAGTATAATGACGGTTCTTCCGCGCCGGTTATTGGTTTTGCTGCGGAATGAGGGAGAAGGGTACGCTGTTCCAATGAAGTTTGGTTCCTTTCAATTCTTTAGAAAATGTTCACTTGTGTATCAATATATCATGCTTTATAATGGATATCAGGACAGAAAATCGATGGATATTGGGAATAAAGACATGAGATGAGAAAGGCGAGGGCTGTTAAAATGAATCATTTTGACAATAAAGACGATGAGTTTGAAATCCGTGATGAAGAACTGGACATGAAGGATACAGAAATCAACGAGGACGATTACGAGGACGACGAGGAAGGCGGGGAGAAAACGGAGCTGGAGAAAAAGGTCCCGGAAGATAAAAAAGAAAATAGCGAAGAGCGGAAAGAAAGCGAATACGAGGATGTCTGCTTTATCTGCCGCCGGCCGGAGAGCAAAGCGGGAAAAATGTTCAAGCTGCCCAACAACATATCCGTATGCAACGATTGCATGCATAAAACAATGGATACGGTGAGCCAGTTCGATTATCAGGGAATGCTGGGCAACATCAACTGGAATGATGAGATAGAGAAATGGGGCAAAGGGAAAGGCTTTCCGAATATCAGTTTTGTGAATTTGGCGGATCTGCAGGGGGACGGCGGAATACCGAACAAGCAGAAGCTGAAGAGGAAGAAGGAAAAAAAGAAGGAAGAGCCGGTTTTGAATATTAAAGATATTCCGGCGCCGCATAAAATAAAAGCGCAGCTGGATGAATATGTGGTAGGCCAGGAGAAGGCGAAAAAGATCATTTCCGTGGCGGTTTACAACCATTATAAGAGGGTGGCGACGGGGACGATGGACGAGATTGAAATCGAGAAGTCCAATATATTGATGATCGGCCCTACGGGAAGCGGCAAGACCTACTTGGTAAAGACGCTGGCAAGGCTTCTGGATGTGCCGCTGGCTATTGCCGATGCTACTTCGCTGACAGAAGCCGGGTATATCGGCGATGATATCGAAAGCGTTCTGTCCAAACTTCTTGCGGCTGCAGAAAACGATGTGGACCGGGCGGAAAGAGGCATTGTTTTTATCGATGAGATTGATAAGATTGCCAAAAAAAGAAATACGAATTCCCGTGATGTGAGCGGGGAGTCGGTGCAGCAGGGAATGCTGAAGCTGCTGGAAGGAGCGGAAATAGAGGTGCCGGTAGGGGCGAACAGCAAGAATGCCATGGTTCCGCTGACGACTATCAATACCAAGAATATTTTGTTTATCTGCGGCGGGGCGTTTCCGGATCTGGAGGAGATTATCAAACAGCGTTTGAATAAAGGAACTTCCATCGGATACGGAGCCCAGCTGAAGGATAAATATGATAAAGAAAAGAATATCCTGAGCAGGGTGACGGTGGAGGATATCCGCAAGTTCGGGATGATCCCGGAGTTTTTAGGGCGTATGCCTATTATTTGTACGCTGGAAGGGCTGACGAAAGAGATGCTGGTAAAGATTTTACGGGAACCCAAAAATGCGATTTTGAAGCAATACCAGAAGTTATTGGAACTGGATGAGGTAAAGCTTCTGTTCGATGAGGGGGCTTTGGAGGCGATTGCTGAGAAAGCGATGGAAAAAGATACAGGGGCGAGGGCTCTGCGCGCCATCATTGAAGAATTTATGCTGGATATCATGTATGAAATACCTAAGGACGATAATATTGGAAAGGTGACGATTACGAGGGAGTATATCGAGAATACGGGAGGTCCGATCATCGATATCCGGGGCAACAGCATGGCGCTGCCAGACCATTTTAATCCAATAAGCTGATATGGAACGGGAATAACAGCCCGGGGTATCTTTGTGCTTGTGGCAGGCACAAGGATATCCCGGGCTGTCTGCATTTCTCTCGATGGGATGAGTGATTTTTTAAGTATATATCAAAATAAGGTTAAAACGGAAAATCCAGGTTTTCATGAAAGACATTGTCGGCCACCAGCGCCAGGGTTCCGATTAAAGGAGCCTGCCCATGAAAACCGGAACGCTGGATTTGCAAAGTGTTGAACCGTTTCGGGCTGATGCGCGTTTGGATTTTACGTAAGATCAGTTCCTCCAATACGGAACCTTGGCTGTTGCTTTCATAGTCCATGATCAGATAGGAAATATCCAGTATATTCAGCACATTTAAGATGGCATGGGACAAATAATTGCAGTATTCGTTTAAAGCGGATACTGCCAGCAGGTCGTTTTGGTTGGCTAAGTCGATGATGTTGACAAGAGAAACATCAAGGGGATCCGTGATAAGCGTGTTCGGATAGAGGGGAAGCTGCTGTTGGATATAATTGCGTACGTTGGTGATGTTGGCGTACATCTCAAGGCATCCTACATTGCCGCATGGACACTGGGGTCCCACGAAATTAATCGTGCTATGTCCGAGTTCGCCGCTTTGGCCGCTGTTCCCGTTGTACAATTCTTCGTGCAATACAAGGCCGGAACCGATGCCGTATTTTAAATGGACGTACAGGAAATTGGGAATGTCTTTTCCAATGCCATACATTTTTTCGCTTAACGCTCCGGCATTACCGTCATTGATGAGAAAGGAGGGAAGCTTTGTATAGTTTGTTATTTCCTGGACGATCGGAAGATTTTGGATGCCCCAAAAATTCGGGGGATCGAGAAGTATGCCGTTTTTTGCGTCCAAGGGGCCGATGCTGGCAATGCCCACAGCAAGAAGCGGGCAGTTGTTTCGCGCTTTCAGCGTATCAATTCCGGTAAAAATAATTTCAAGAAGCTGCCTGCCGTCAGCCAGCTTCGGTGTCTTGTCTATAAACTTATCTATTATATTTCCTGAAAGATCGCCCAGAATTACTTGGTAAAGTCCTCGTTTTACCAGTATACCGATAATTTTCGGGGCTTGCGGGGAAAGCTTCAACGGAGTGGGAATACGGCCGTTCGACGGCTGCATCCTGCCAAGGTGGCATTCTTCTTCGACGACAATGTCCCGGTCTATCAAATCGGCGATAATATTGCTTACGGTCATCTTTGTAAGATGGGATATTTTTGCAAGGTCAATTCTGGAAAGCCCCGGCCGTGTCGCAATGAGCTTCAGGATAAGAGATTGATTTTTCTGCTTCAGTCCTTTGATGCTGATGCCAGCATTATTGTTCATAAAATGTCTCCTATCTGGATTCTAAATCTGGTGTTTGGGTTAAACTAAGTATTGCATAGTTCCATAATCATTTAGCTGCCATTTATTCCCGCGAGCAACGAGCCAAGTGGCTGCTTAAAGTCAACCTTTGGTTGACTTGGACATATTGGCGACTGCCGCGAGGGTCAAATACCCCGTTGCTCTGCAGCGTTGCAAGTTTGATACCCCGTTGCTTGCAGCGGTGTCTTTGATTTGTATTGTAGCATATAAATAACGGTATTTCAATTTGGCTTTCCGCTCTTGCAGCTTTTTTCAAGGGGTTTCATAACCTTTAGAAAATAATCATATATAGGAAAAAGAATTTACAATACGGATTGCCATAAATTATTCATATTATAGTAAAAAAACAATTTAATTACAATATATGAGAAAAAAATTAGCATAATGCACAAAGTTGAATATAAATTATTATGGAAAAAATCGAAAAAGATTTATGTTAGTAAAAAGTATTGACTAAATAGCTTTTGGGAATTTATAATGAGTCC
Organism: Lachnospiraceae bacterium; assembly: GCA_021772075.1. Lineage (GTDB taxonomy): Bacteria > Bacillota > Clostridia > Lachnospirales > Lachnospiraceae > Kineothrix. Next base: position 13,332 of record JAETNQ010000048.1, on the reverse strand, counting down.
ATACTATACAGAGGAGGAAGAAAAAGAATGCCACATTCGCAGGAAATTTTGGACGGGCTGATCATCCGTTATCCGGCGCTTGCCGGCTGCAGGAAATCCATTAGTGATGCGTTTGAAATGCTGTCTGCCTGTCTCAAAGACGGAAAAAAGCTGGTGCTGTGTGGAAATGGAGGCAGTTGCGCCGACTGTGACCATATGGCAGGGGAACTGCTGAAAGGGTTCTGCAAATCCAGGCCCCTGCAGGAGACAGAAAAAGAGATTCTGAGACAGATGGATTCGGAGAGGGGCGGCATGCTGGCCGATAAGCTGCAAAAAGGCCTGGCTGTTGTGAACTTATGTGCAAATACGGCGGCAATGACGGCAGTAGCCAATGATATCGATGCGGAGCTGATTTTTGCCCAGCAGCTTATGGGGCTGGGGAGCGAAGGCGATGTTCTGGTCTGTATTTGCCCTAAGGGCAGGGCGGAAAATATATGGAACGCTATTGCGGCAGCCCGTCTGAGGAAAATGAAAGTGCTGGGGCTGACGGCACAGGATGGGGGGACGATTGGGGCGTTGTGTGATGTGCTGGTTGCTGCGCCGGAAAAGGAAGTGTACCGTACACAGGAACTGCATCTGCCGATCTACCATACATTATGCCTTATGCTGGAAGAAGCATTTTTTGAACAATGAAAGGGAGGGACAGATATGAAGTTTTTTTTGGATAGTTCGGATATCAATGAAGTGGAATATGCCTTTCAAAATTTCGGGATCGAAGGGGTGACCACGAATCCGCGCCAATTAGCGGTAATCGGTAAAAAAGAATCCGAGGTAGTAAGGGAGCTGGCAGAGTGGACAGCCAGCCGGGGCTTTGCGGGAAGCCGGGAATTCCCTGTTTCTATTGAGGTGAACCCGAATTTGGAACGATGGGAGGATATCTACCGTGAGGCAAAGCTTATCGTGCAGCAGGGGCCGTGTTTTATCATTAAGATTCCATGCACGGAGCAAGGGCTGATTGCGGCGCGCAAGCTGGAAAAAGAAGGGGTTCGGACGAACGTGACGCTGGTTTTTTCCAGGTCGCAGGCTATTGCCGCAGCCAGGCTCGGTGCGAAATTTGTTTCTCCGTTTGTAGGATGGAAGGAGAATTATGGAGAAGATACTTTTGATTATTTGAATGATATTATACGTATTTATAAAAATTATAATTATCAGACGGAAATCATCGTAGCGGCTGTCCGCAGCGGAAAGGTAATCGCTGATGCGGCTAAGATGGGAGCCGATATAGTGACCTGCTCTTTGGAAACAATGAAAAACAGCGTTTACCATCCTTTTACTGATTATGGAATCCGCTTTTTTACTGAGTCATGGAATTCCGTGGAGGAACAATGATGGGAGAGTCGGCCAAAGAAAAACAAGTATATGAATTGGAACACTTTGCCTTGGAGATTCGCAGACAGACGATCAAGGAGCTTCATAGTTTGGGATCGGGGCATGTGGGCGGATGTATGTCCATAGTGGAATTGCTGGCAGTACTTTATGGAGGAATTCTGCGCGTGGAACCCCGGAAACCCGATTGGGAAGAAAGGGACCGGCTCGTAGTGTCCAAAGGCCATGCGGGTCCGGCGGTGTATGCGGCTCTGGCATTGCGGGGATTTTTCCCATTGGAAAAACTGGATACTTTAAACAGGCCGGGTACGCATCTGCCAAGCCATATGGATGCGCAGAAAACGCCCGGCGTAGATATGACAACCGGATCCCTCGGCCAAGGGGTGTCGGCCGGGGTGGGGATCGCGCTCGCCAGCCGTATTGCCGGAAAGAACATCCATGTATATACGATTGCGGGCGATGGCGAATGCCAGGAAGGCCAGGTATGGGAGGCAGTTCTATTTGCGGCGGCGCAGAAATTGGACAATCTGACTCTGTTAGTTGACCGGAATCATTACCAGCTGGACGGGAGTACGGAAGAAGTGCTTCCGCTTGGCAGACTGGAAGATAAGCTGCGTGCCTTTGGCTGGAATGTGTTTTCCGTGCAGGATGGCCATGATGTAGAGCAAATATATCGGGTTCTTTCTGAAACGCGCGGCCGGCAAGACGGCGTACCGACAGCTGTCGTGCTGGATACGGTAAAAGGGAAAGGGTATCCGGCAGCCGGGAGAGGACCGAACCACCATATGATTATGACAGACCGGGACTTCGAGGAGGCGATGCGGGAATTAGATGAGGAAGAAAAAAGGCTTGATGCGGGGAAGGAGGCGGCCGGATGTATGAGATAGAGCAGAGCTTTCCGATGGATGAGATGGAAATGCGTTTTGCGTATTGCGCGGCTTTGGAGCAATGCATGCGGTCGGATTCCCGGATCGTGGCATTGGATGCGGATTTGATGACGCCATTAGGTATTTTGGGGATGTGGAAAAAATATCCCGGCAGGATATTTAACTGCGGTATCCAGGAAGCAAATATGGTGGGTGTGGCGGCCGGGATGGCGAAAGAGGGAAAAAGGCCGTTTGTCCATACCTTCGGCGTATTCGCTTCCCGCCGTGCCTGCGACCAGATTTATATGAGCTGTGCATATGCGGGCAATCCGGTATGCATCGTGGGCAGCGATCCCGGAGTGGCGAGCGCATTGAACGGCGGCACTCATGCGCCTAACGAAGATATTGCCATTCTCCGAGCCTGTCCGACTATGACAATCGTAGAACCGGCAGACAGCCGTGCGCTGCGCTGCCTGGTTCCCCAGCTTGCGGCATTGGGCCGTCCTTCTTACTTGCGTTTGTTCCGGCGGCAGCGTCCATGTATTTATCCGGAGTCGGAGCAGTTTGCCATCGGCAGGGCAAAGACGCTGGTACAGGGCGGGGATGCAGCAATCCTGGCCTGCGGGATCGAAGTATATGAAGCGCTGGAAGCGGCTGCGCGGCTGAAGAAAGAGGGGATCCATGTGCGGGTTCTGGATATGTTCAGCATAAAACCATTGGATGAACAGGCGGTGATTGCTGCGGCGCGGGAAACGGGCGCTATTGTAACGGCGGAAAACCATAATATCATTGGAGGGCTGGGAAGCGCGGTTACGGAGCTGCTGGCGGAACACTGTCCGGTTCCTGTGGAGCGGGTAGGGATCCGCGATCAGTTTGGGCAGGTAGGGCCGATGGACTGGCTGATGGAGCATTATTTTCTGACGGCGGATACGATCGCGGATCGGGTAAAAAGGGCGATTTTACGCAGAAACTCAAAGGAAACAATGGAAAACACCATAAAATAATAAAAGGAGATTACTATGAAGAAGAAAATAAGCGTTTTGTTGATCACTACATTGCTTTGTACGGCGTTAGCGGGTTGTGGAAATACATCGAATTCAGCCGGGGATGCCTCTGCGGAAGCCGTTGAAGACACAGCGTCGAATGATGCGGAGGCGCCAAAGGAAGCGGAAAAGGCGCAAGAGACTGCCCAGGCTATAGAGACCGTTAAAATCCGTGCGGCATATCATCCGAACCTGGGGCCGATGAGCATTCCCGGCATTGATGCGAAAATGGGTTACTTTGCGGAGGAAGGGCTGGAAGTGGAATGGCTGAAATTTACGTCAGGCGCGCCTGAGATTGCGGCAATGGCTTCCGGCGACCTGCAGTTCGGCTATATCGGGCAAGGGGCTTTGAAATTATGCGCGGAAGGCCAGGCGGATGTGATTTCCCTTTCCCATTTAACCAATTCGGAAGCTATTCTGGTAAGAGCCAATTCCGGCATCGCCGGTTTTGAGGATATCAAAGGAAAGAAGCTGGCTACCGAACTTGGCACGAATGGCGAGGTGCTTCTGAATATGGCTTGTGAAAAATACGGCATATCCCGTGAGGAAATTGACGTAATCAATATGCCGATCAGCAATGCTATCGCAGCGTTCATCGGCGGCAGCGTGGATGCGGTAGTTGCCTGGGGGCCGGATCTGACGAACATTAAAAATAATGTGGATGAAGAAATGCTCGCTATTGTAGAGACGAAAGACTTTGTGGATTCCGTGCCGTTTTTAGGAAGCTGGATTGCAAATCCCGAATATATTGAGGGGAATAAGGATATTGTAAAGAGGTTCCAGCGTGCTTTGGATAAATGCTATGATTACCGTGCATCCCATCTCGATGAAACGATTCAGGCAGCGGCTGATTTCGCAGCCGGGAAAGACATAGGGGTATCTTATGATGACTTGAATTCAGAACGGGACCAGCTGGTGTTCTTTGATCTGGCGGAAGAAAAAGAATGGGCGGACAGCGGGTATATGGAAGAACTGTTCCAATTGCAGCTGGATTATATGAAAGGGCAGGACCAGATAGGCGATGACGTAAAGGTAACGGATTATGTGAGGCTGGATCTGATCCGGGAGGCGTTGGAAATTCAATGAAAACTTGAAGGAGTAAATCTAAATGAGTAAAAAGCAAAAAACTATGGGGAAGCGGCAGGAGCCAAAACAAATCGTATGGGTGAATGCATTATATGTTATCGTGTCAATCGCGGTCGTATTGTTGCTATGGCACACTGTTTCCAGTCCCGGAATGAAGTCCGCGAAAGTTTTTGCATCGCCGGCAGCGGTATTGGAGGCGCTTGTTTCAAAGATGAAGACGGGAAAGATCTGGGAACATCTTGGATATTCCGTCGGACGGGTGCTGACAGGTTTCGTCTTAGCTTTTATTGCAGCAGTGCCTTTTGCCTTTCTTATGGGGTGGTACGAACCTTTCCGCAGATTTTTCCAGCCGTGGATCAGCTTCCTGAAATGCATTCCCCCGTTGGCATTTATACCGTTGGTCATTGTGGGCGCAGGAGTGGGCGAGAGCGCAAAAGTCATTGTTATTTTTATAGCGGCGTTTCTGGTGATGGTTATTACGATTTACGGCGGAGTTGTCAATGTGGATAATACGCTGATCAAAGCGGCCAGGGTGTTAGACTCCAGCGACAGCACTATATTTTTTAAAGTAGTGGTGCCTGCATCCACGCCTTATATCTTTACTGCCGTCCGGCTGGGCCTGTCCTCTTCCCTGACGACGTTGATTGCCGCAGAATTAACCGGCGCGCAGGTGGGGCTGGGACAGATGATCCAGGAGGCCTCCAATTATTTTAATATGGATGTCGTGCTGATGGGAATTATATTAATTGGATTCGTAGGAATTACCTTTGAAAAAATAGTAACCTTTTTTGAACGGAGGCTGACGGCATGGCAGGAGGTGAGGCAGAAATGATGCAAAGCAAGGTTTCCCTGCGGGGAGTGAAAAAAATTTACCGGGGGGCTGCGGGGGAAGTTACGGCGCTGAACGGGGTGGACCTGGAAATAAAGAATAATGAGTTTATTTGTGTCGTTGGGCCGTCCGGGTGCGGGAAATCCACGCTTTTGAATATTCTGGCGGGGCTGGACAGGCAGACGGAAGGCGAGGTGTTCGTGGACGGAAGGCCGGTTGACGGCCCCAGCGGGGAACGGGGTGTGGTATTTCAGCAATATGCATTGTTTCCATGGCTTACCGTGAGGCAGAATATTGCTTTTGGGCTGCATAATAAAAAAATGCCCAAACGGGAAATCGATGAATTGGTAGAAAAATATGTCCGTATGGTGGCTTTGGAAGAGTTTTTGGATTCTTATCCGAAGGAACTTTCCGGCGGCATGAAACAGCGCGTAGCGCTGGCGAGAGCTTATGCGATGAATCCTTCGCTGCTGTTAATGGACGAGCCTTTCGGCGCGCTGGATGCGCAGACGAGAGCGCAGCTTCAGGCGGATCTGCTGGAACTATGGGAGGAGGAAAACAAGACATGCTTTTTTATTACCCATGACGTGGAAGAGGCGGTTTTGCTGGCGCAGAGAGTCGTTATTATGAGTGCCAGGCCGGGGCGCATCAGCAGGATCGTGGACGTGGACATTCCTTATCCGCGCACCCAGAAAACACGTCTTAACGCGCGGTTTACAGAACTGAAAAACGATATTTGGGCGACTGTTTATGACGAATATCTGGAAGATCGTAAATAAATGTTCCATGAAAGGGGCAGACATGGCAAGTTTTACTGTGACATTGGCCTGTGCGAACCCGCTCCGCCTTGCGGAAGATATTGAAGAGGCGCGGAGGGGAGGTGCAGGCGGCGTACATATTGATATTATGGACGGGCGGTATGTACCGAACTTTTGCATGAATTTTGCCCAGGCAGAAGCCATAAAAGAGGCATATCCATCCTTGGCCATGGATATTCATATGATGGTAGAGGAGCCTTTCCGGTGGGCAGGGGAATTGAAAAGGCTGAAGCCGGAGCGGGTAGCCGTTCATTTGGACAGCACTCCGTTTTTGTACCGTTTTTTATGCCAGATGAAAGAAGCGGGGATCAGTCCCGGCGTGGCGCTGAATCCTTCCCAGCCTTTGGAGCTGTTGTCCGCCTTGGCCCATCGAATGGATTACATTCTGTTGATGGCGGTGGAGCCGGGTTTTTCCGGGCAGCGTATGCTGCCGGAAACCTATGGGCGGATTGCGGCTCTGGACGACTGGCGGCGCAGGGAGGGTCTGGGTTTCCGTATTATGGTGGATGGCGGCGTTGATCTGGAAAACGGCGGACTTTGTATAGAAGCGGGAGCGGATATCCTGGTTGGAGGCGCGCTGGCGTGTTTTGGACAAAAAGAAGGTGTGCAGGAATCATGCAGATGTCTGGGACGGAAGATTTGCGGGAAGGGGTGAAGAGGTGAAGGAGACGGCAGCGCCGCTTTGTAAAAAGGCGGCTCTGCCGTCTCCGTTCTGTTATAATTTATAAAAAATTCCATGTACCGGAATTCCCCCGGGCTATCTATGGATGGAAGGCCAATCATAGATGGATTCCGCGCTCCATTCGAGAAATGCGCCGGTCGCGGCATCGATTTTAAACTCATATTCCATGGTGTTGTAAATGATTTTTCGTCTTCTGCAATTAATATACGCATATGGTGTCAACCTCCATTTTATAAGTATACATGGATCAGATGAAAAAACATTAAAATTAAATGGGAGGGAAGAAGAATGGAATTTTTATGGGTAGCGCTGGGCGGTGCGGTAGGTGCAGTTTAAGCCGTTCCTTTTCTTCTGTGGAAGAATTAATGGAGGATTTAAATGCTGAAGATTAGATATCATTCATCTTTTAAAAAGGATTATAAAAAGCTTGTAAAAAGAGGATATGATATAAGGCTAATGGAAGATACTATTCAAAAATTGGCAAAAGGCGAACAATTGCCAGAGAAGAATAGGGATCATTCTCTCGGGGGAGATTATATTGGATGCAGAGAGTGCCATATTGCACCGGATTGGTTATTGATTTATGAAATTGACAATGGGGAATTGATATTATATTTAACGAGAACAGGATATGCATGCGGATCTGCCTTTGTATTTGAGAATCCTATTCACTTATGCCCTGTCCTTAGTCTTTACACATGTGACGATTAATAATATTTGAGTTAAAATGTATAATAACAAAGCCGTCAGATACCACGGATTAGTAAATAGATTCAATTCATAAATCTTCTTAACAACCATGTGGTATCCCGTATTAATTTGAAAAAATGCTAAAATTAGATAAACTGCATTCTTTCTTTTAATCAGCTTTTCTTTTGTATACATATGCAATATATATATTCCGCTCATACATATTGCAAAAAATATACAACCGATGATTTCCATGTTCATTTCGCTTACGCCTCCTGCAACACAATGGAAATATAACTTTTCCTCTTTGGTTTTTATTTTACAATTAGTTTAAAATATATTCTCCAAACTATATTTATAGATTTATTATATCTTATATTTCTGGACTTATCAATTATATTGATGTTGTAAATATTGAAACGATCATTCAGGAAGATGATTTTGTGCGGCTGCTCGAAAAACACCGCTTCAGAAAATCATTGAAACTTTCGAAGGGTATTCTTAACGCTATGGGAGAGGGGGTCATACAATAGAAGAAAAGTGTAAAGAGTAGAAGTATGGCGTGCAGAGAACAGATATTATCCGAGGATTTTGGAGAAGCATTGATCGATTTTGTGCTGGCCGGAGATGAACTGGACGGTATGGATTACTGTGTGGAAAAGATCGATGAGCAGTTTGCGGTACTGTATTTCAGGCGTTCCGGCAGAATACCGATCAGTGTGAGCAAATATACTTATAACTCGATTCCGAAGCTATACGGCTTGATGCAGGAAGCCGTGCTCCCGGCGAAAGAATATGATCCGGTGAATCTGATAAGATCGGGAATTTCCGAGGTGCAAAGGCCCCCTCTTTCCCTGACTGGGAAGGGCGTGGTAATAGGATTCATAGATACTGGGGAGCGTGTTATTATATTGTCAAGTTAGTAAGAACCCAGTAAATACAAGGGGTTCCGCTGATTTAGTCCTACGAAAAAATGCCATTTGGCATGAAGATTTGGCGGTAGGACAGGCCTGTTTTATTTAAAAATCTATCGGGAAATGACAGTTTGCAATAACGTAACACAAAGCGGTTCGTTAAAGGAAATGTTGTTTTCTATGTAAAAATATTCTATATAGGACTGAATTGGCTTTTAGATTTATCAGCTGATGCAGTCCTGTTTCTTTGCCCGGAAGACAGGAAGCAGGGGCGGTAAGTGGAAGCCAATCTGTCTTATACAGAGTTTAGGCATTCAGGGAGGGAATGTCAATCATATGCCTTTGTAACTGAAAATTTGTTGATGATTATAGAAGGAAATTAAGTGGGAGGATGTGCTATGACAATGGATACAAAAAAAAGAAACAGTTGTGCCATTATCTTTAAAGATCAGGAACATGAAATGTTTTACAGGAACTGCTTGGCAAAAAGCAGGAGTCAGGATGTATACCACAAAGCGCTGGCTTACTGTCTTGGGATCAGTGGTGACACAAGGCGGAATGTGGAGCGAATTTATGATTTTAACAAAGATTCCATAAAGACAGAATGCCTTGGGGAAGGCTGGATCACCAGCGGCAGTGCAAGGGTAGTCCGGATGGTGTTTAATCTTTTCTGCAACGGTACGCCCAGCGCATACGACCTTGAAGGGGAAGAAAAAGTAAGGGAATGCCAGCGTTACACAGTGGAGGACTTGTTCTGTTGTGAGTATGCAATATATTTTTGGGAAGCGGTCAAGATACGGTACCCGGAATATTGCTTTCCGGTAGATTTATCAGCATTTGGAATGTGAAATTTGATAATGGATTTTGGAGCTATGGCACACATACAAAGAAGGAGGATATTTTTATATGAAGGTAAGGAAATTAAAGATTTATAGCGGGAGCGGGAAGAATTATACGCATCATCCGCAGATCATCATACAGGGCAAATGGCTGAGACCGCTAGGATTTTTCGTAGGCGATAAGGTAACAGTCACCCAAGAAGGGAACAGGCTCATTGTGGAAAAATGTGAGGACGGGCATGATGCGGAGGAAGAAGCTGCCATGGTAGCGGAGCCTGCCCCAAGATATAGCGGACCGTTAGGGAGGTGCATGAGATGGAGTTAAACATGGCTTTAGTACAAATGAAAGGGCTGAAATGCCGGATTGATGATATTTTGAATGTTACTACTTACGATGAGCATGCAGACCTGCGGGGGCTGCATGCTGACCGTAAGGACAGTGACCAGCTTTTCCAGTTAAGGGAACTGCAGAAAATCATGAGGAAGCTGGCTGATATAGGCGGCAGTATAGAGTACCTTTTCCGTCCGGTCCAGGAGACCGGCAGCCTGCACAAAGATGAAAATGGGGAATACAGGACGGAGAAGGGATATTGTTACCGGAGCGGGAGTTTGATTGAAGTTTTATTACAGGGCGATACCAATGAAGCAGCCTGCTGGGTGCAGACGAAGGTGGAGCATGACGGGGAAGATTATTATCTTGCCGGATATGAGGATATCCCCATGGAGGGGCTTCGTGTCCGTGTGAGGCAGGGAATACAGATGGAAGGAGAGTGAAGTTTATGGGCGAAATGGAATATATGAAGACAAAGAAGATAAGGGCGGCAATTTACTGTCGGGTGGGAAATCCGGCTGATGCTGGGATTTCGGTGGAACATACCTTTGGACATGATAATACCCGGGAGACTGTCACGTTGCAGGACGGAACTCTTATACAAAGATGGAAACGGGGGATACAGGACGGGGGAAAGGGTATTGTTACCAGAGCGGGAGCCTGATTGAAGTCCTGCTGCAGGGCATGATGGGAAAATTATTATCTTGCCGGATATGAGGATATTCCCATGGAGGGGCTTCGTGTCCGTGTGAGATAGAAAATAAGGAAGGAGAGCGGAATATATGGACAAAACAGGCAGGAAATGTAAGGTGATTGCCCTGGCAAACCAGAAAGGCGGGGTATCAAAGACAACCACTACGGTAAATTTAGGAATCGGGCTTGCCAGGGCAGGGAACAGGGTTTTACTCATTGATTCAGACCCGCAGGCCAGCCTTACCGCAAGCATGGGGGAAAGGCAGCCGGACAGGCAGGAGGAAACGCTTGCCACGGTGATCACTTCCATCATGGAAGGGCAGGAGACAGAAGCGGAATATGGGATACTAACTCATGAGGAAGGTGTGTGGTTCCTTCCGGCAAATATTGACCTTGCGGCGGTGGAAGTGTCGCTGATCAGCGCCATGAGCAGGGAGTATATGCTGAAAGAGTACATAGAGACGGTGGCTCCGTATTTTGACTATATTATTATAGACTGCATGCCATCCCTTGGAATGCTGACAATCAATGCTCTTGCGGCGGCAGATACGGTACTCATACCTCTGCAGGCACAATATTTATCCTTAAAAGGGCTGGAACAGCTCATCGCAACAATCATGAGGATAAAGAAGCGCATCAACCCGGCATTAGATTTTGAGGGGATACTGCTGACCATGGTGGACGCAAGGACAAATTATTCAAAAGAGATTATGGAAATGGTGCGCGAAAACTATGGGCAGAGGATACCGGTATTTAAGAATTATATCCCCTTATCGGTGCGTGTTGCGGAGGCAAGTGCAGAGGGGAAGAGCATCTTTTCACATGACCCGAAGGGGAGGGCATCAGCAGCCTATGAAGCATTGGTAAAGGAGGTGCTTGCCCATGGCAGGTAGGAAAAGTAGCGCTTCCAATATCAAAATGCCGGATGTGAATGCCCTGTTCGGGCTGGAAGACAGTAATGGGAAAACGGAAGCAAAGGTTGTGGAGATAGCCTTGGATCAGTTGTATTCTTTTGACTCCCACCCATTCCGGGTGCTGGACGATGAAAAAATGCAGGAGACAGTGGAAAGCATCAGGGAGCATGGCGTTATCTGTCCGCTGATTGTCAGGCCGGGAAAGGAAGGCGGATATGAGATCATAGCAGGACACAGGCGGAAGAGAGCCTGTGAACTGCTTGGGCTTAAGACGGTTCCCTGCTTTATCCGGAACCTTACGGACGAGGAAGCCACCATAACGATGGTGGATTCCAATATCCAGAGGGAAGAGCTTCTGTACAGTGAAAAAGCCTATGCCTATAAGATGAAGCTGGATGCGCTGAACAGGCAGGGCAGGAGGGCGGATTTAACTTCTGACCAAGTTGGACAGAAGTCGGCAGGAAAAACCTCAAGGGAGATGCTTGCAGACAATTCCAACGAAAGCCCTACACAGATACAGCGGTATATCCGCCTGACTTACCTCATAAAACCACTGCTTGAATATGTGGACGAAAAGCGCATTGCATTTGGTGCCGGGATTGAATTATCCTATCTGGAACCTGCAGAACAGGAGCAGCTTTACCAGATAATGCAGCGCCTATGTGTGTTCCCAAGTCTGGTACAGGCAAGAAAATTAAAGGAGTTAAGCAAGGAGGCAAAGCTGGATGAAAATGGAATGGAGATTATCCTTTCTGATGAAAAACCGGCAGCCCCGGCAGTTAAGCTGCAAAGAAAGAAGCTGAATGAATATTTCCCTGCTGGCTATTCGGCGGAGCAGATGGAGGAAGTGATCTATGGCCTCTTAAAGAGGTGGAAATTTGAGCAGAGAAACATACAGGCAGAATAGCATTGGCGGAGCCAGTTTATTCCGGCAGGGGAAAACAGAATATTGTTTCACATAAGAGCAGAGGAACAAATTTAAACCTCTGTTTTTATGTTGGCAAATTATAACGGGGAATGGAGGAATGAAAGGTGCAGGGAATCCGGTTTGATTATTTCCATGGAATGGAAGCGGAGCAGTACAGCTTTTACCGCATACCGAAAATGCTGTTCACAGCGGAATGCTTCAGGAGCCTTTCCTGTGAAGCGAAGGTCTTATACGGGCTGATGCTGGACCGTATGGGCCTTAGCATCAGGAACAGATGGATTGACGAAGAGGACAGGGTCTACATTGTCTTTACGGTGGAAGAGACAGCGGAGCTGATGAACTGCGGTACTCAGAAAGCGGTAAAGCTGATGAAGGAACTGGACACAGACAAGGGCATCGGGCTGATAGAGAAAAAGCGCCTGGGGATGGGGAAGCCTAACGTGATCTATGTAAAGAATTTCATGGAAAAAGAAAATCTGCCCCTGCCGGACAGAGCGGAGAAACCTGATGAAAATGAAACAGCAGCCAGGACAGAAAACAGGGCAGACGGTAATAACAATTCAGGAGTTGTGGAAACCACAAATCAGGAATTATTAAAATCACAATTCAAGAATGGTGAAAATCACAATTCTGGAATGATGAAAACCACAACTCAAGAATTTCCAAAATCACAATCTAATAATACTGAATTTAATAATACTGATCTTAATGAGACTGATCCTATCAATCCTTATCCATTCGATGTGATAGGGCAGATGGACAGATACCGCAGCCTCATACGGGAGAATATTTCGTATGAGTGTTTTTTGAGCCGCAGGGACTGTCAGAGGGAGGAACTGGACGAGTTGGTGGAGCTTATGGTGGACGTGATGATGATGCCGGACCATGCAGTGATCCGGATAGCGGGAGTAGAAAGAACTGCGGCGTTGGTAAAGGAGCGCTTCCTGAAGCTGGAATATTCCCATATCGCCTATGTGCTTGGCTGCCTGCAGGGGAATACCAGCAAAGTGGGGAATATCAGGTCATACCTGCTGACATCGCTCTATAATGCCGCCCTGACCATAGACAATTATTACCGGGCAGAGGTAAATCATGACCTCTATGGGAGCGGATAGCGCAGATAGCCAGATACGTGATTTGGCTGTTTTTTTCTGCTGAAATTGGGAAACAAAAACTTGCTTGGAAAGGGGGATACCGCGTTGGGCAGACGTGCAGGACCGCAGGAACTGGTCATGCTTGGGGAGCGCATACGGAGCCGGAGGACAAAACTGTGCCTGTCACAGGAAGCACTTGCAGAGAAAGCGGGGATCAGCGCCAACACGGTAAGCCGGATT
>JAETNQ010000047.1 GCA_021772075.1 Lachnospiraceae bacterium | reverse complement strand
CAGGGAAATGAGATTTTCTTAATATTCCGTTTGACAGGCAGCAATTTGATGACAAGGATGTCATCAAAAGTCCGCAATGAGCCTGGATGGCGAATCGCGGACGGTTGCGTCCGGTTGGTACAACGACACCGGAATATTTAGAAAATCTATTTCCCGGAGTCGGCACGGCGAAGCCATCCCCCATCTGCTCCCCCTGCCTTCCTGCCCCTTCTTCGTTCCCGTCCTGCCCTGCCCGCCGCCTGCAAAAATTGATTTCCGTGAGTTAAGCCTGAATACAATAGTCATCTTGTTAAAATTATGGTACAATATCTTTATTATTAAATACATAGGAGGAATCATTTAATGGACATTATTCAGAACACATTCAAAAAATACCCCCCCCCGAAGAATAAAAGTATGTTTCTTTAGTGGATTATTTTTCGGTTTTATGACGCATATGATCATGCTGACGCATAAACTGCCCAACTGGGATGATCTCGGTAACTATAATGGCTATGGAGTAGGCGGTGAATTCGGCAGATGGGTTTTGCGTTTTCTGCATCCGCTCTCTGGCATTTGGAGCAATCCCTGGATCAACGGCAGCCTTGCCATCATAATACTGTCAATAGCTTTCTGCATCTTTTATGAAAGCCTTGAATTGAAAAGCATCACTTCCGCGGTACTATTTCCACTGATATTTATGACCTTTCCCAGCCTCGCCGCTACGATGACATTTATGTTTACCATTGATGCCTATGCAGTCAGCATTTGTCTTTCTTCAATATCCTTTTATCTGATCCGGCGGCGCCCCTATGGATTTTTGTGGGGAATCATACCTTTGGTTTTCAGTTTGGGAATCTATCAATCCTATATCTGTTTTACAATTTCCGCCATGCTGATGGCGCTTGTTATAGATGCCCTCAAGACAGAAAATACATTTACACTATTAATGAAAAGAGGGTTCTTCTATGCCCTTACGCTGATCGCAAGCGTAATCGTTTATTATATTATTGCCATTATACGCTTTCCGATGCTTACATCAATAGAACATAACGGAATCGGCTCCATGGGACATATCAGTTTGCTTCGTCTGCCGAAACTGATCGCCAAAGCCTATCTGCGTTTTGCAAACTATTTTGTCCTTGGCAGCTACAGCTTCCAAAGCAGCTTTATGCATATATGCAATATTCTGGTTCTGGCCGTTCTGATCACTCTGTTTGTTTTAGTGATCCGAAAAAAGGAAATTTACAGACAGAAAGGAAACCTCATCTTTTCCCTTCTATGCGTTTTTTTGTTTCCTCTTGGAATGAGTTTCGTGGATATCATGGCTCCTGATGCCAATTTTTCTATGCTGATGCTTTATCAGTACGCCTTTTTTTATGCAGCATTGTTAGTTCTGTACGAACAGCTCTTTGAGTTTAAACAAAAGTTTACACAATTCATTTCTCTTGCCGGAATACTATTGATTCTGTTGACTGGTTATGGTGATTATATAATAACTAACGAAGCTTACTTCCGTACGGAAATGGCATATGAAAGAGTTTACAGTTACATAACCAGAATTATTGTCAGAGTAGAAAGCATGGAAAATTATCAAGCCGAAGACCCCATAATCTTAGCAGGCAGCTTCGATCAGGAGAGCATGAACGGTTATTTAATGGATGAGGCGAAATTCTATGATTTTTCCGGTATCGCCATGGAATATGGCCTTATGACGCCAGGCGCCCGTGAAAACTTTGTCCGAATCTTTCTCGGCTCTCAAATAGAATATCCTACCGGCGAACTCCTTGAAGAGATCATATCTAATCCGGAATTTCAAGAAATGCCCATCTATCCTGCAGACCGCTCCATAAAGAAAATAGGATCGAGGTGGATCGTAAAAATAAGTTAATACTATCTTTACGATGAGCATGCAGTTTCCATAGGTCTGCATGCTCATCGCAAGTGGTACTACTTAAAATATTATCAATCCGGCATTTTGATCCTTTCATCTATACGTTGTTTTTGGAAAAATGGGGGTAACCCCTTTTACTGAGTTACACCATCCCGACATGTTTAATAATTTCATGGTAGATGCGGAAGAGGAAATATACAGACAATACCAAGGACATAAGCTCTGCAATGGGGAAAGCCCACCATACGTAATTTACGTTTCCCAGCCTGGCCAGCAAATATGCGGCAGGGAGGAGAACTACGAGCTGTCTGGCGATGGAAACGATCATGCTGTACACGCCGTTTCCCAAAGCTTGAAATACCGATCCGCATATGATGCAGAAGCCGGACAGCAGGAAGCTGACGCTGATCGTCCGAAGCGCGGGAATGCCGATGCCCATCATCGTATCCGAAGCTTCAAACCATTGCAGCAAAATATGCGGGCAGAGCTGGAATACCAAAAAACCGATAATCATCAAGGCCATGGCATAAGCAATGCTTAACTTGATCGTCTGGATCAATCGGGCTTTTTTTCCTGCCCCGTAATTGTAAGCAATAATCGGCACCATGCCATTATTCAGCCCGAACACCGGCATAAAAATAAAACTTTGCAATTTAAAATATACGCCGAATACCGCTGTCGCAGTGGAAGTAAAGGAAATCAGTATCAGATTCATTCCATATGTCATCAGCGAACCGATCGCCTGCATAATAATAGAAGGAATTCCCACCTTATAAATTGCCCCGATAATCTCTATATCGGGACGGAAGCCTTTCCATTCCACTTTGATTTCCCGGTTGACTTTTTCATTGATAATATATCCCATAGCGCCCGCTATGATCTGTCCGATAACGGTGGCCGCCGCCGCGCCCGCTACTCCCATTTCAGGCATTCCGAAAAGACCGAAAATCAGGATGGGATCAAGAATGATATTAATGACTGCCCCCGTCCCCTGCGTGATCATGGTATAAATAGTTTTTCCCGTAGACTGCAGCAAGCGCTCAAATATAATCTGGGAGAAAATACCTATGGAAGCTACACATACAATCGTTAAATATTGAATGCCATAGCCCAGTATTTCCTCATCCCCTGTCTGACTCCGGTAAAAGGGAGCCGTTGCTGCAATTCCGACCACGACGAACAACAAATAGGACATAGCCGCAAGAAACACGCCGTTAACCGCCGTCTTATTTGCTTTTTCAAAATTTTTTTCCCCGAGGGATTTGGACAATATCGCATTAACGCCCACGCCCGTTCCCGTGGCGGTAGCTATCATCAGGCTTTGTATCGGAAAAGCAAGGGACACAGCCGTCAAAGCATTTTCACTGATTTTCGCCACAAAAATGCTGTCCACAATATTATACAATGCCTGCACCAGCATGGATATCATGATCGGCAGGGACATCGACAGCAACAGCTTGTTTACCGGCATAACACCCATTTTATTTTCCTGTTGTAATTCCATGTTCTTATCCTCCTCTTCTGCCCTGCCCGCCGCGCGGCCCGTGCATAAAAAAAGTCAAGTGCTCTACCGACTGAGCTAATACCCCATATTCAACTGGGCTAGCTGGATTCGAACCAGCGAATGCAGGAGTCAAAGTCCTGTGCCTTACCGCTTGGCGATAGCCCATTATTCCTTAACACCAAGCCTGCTCCTGAAAAAACAGCCTGCAAAGATAAGGGTGGGTAAAGGGACTCGAACCCTCGACCTTCAGAGCCACAATCTGACGCGCTAGCCAACTGTGCTATACCCACCATATTTATATACCGCCTTTACCCGTTCCTGCGGGTGCGGCAACCAGGAATTGAATGCCTGTCCGCCGTGCATCCTCATTCCCTAAACGTGCTCGAAGGGATTCGAACCCCCGACCCACGGCTTAGAAGGCCGTTGCTCTATCCAGCTGAGCTACGAACACATATTTTATAACCATATGACAAATATATGCCATTGCAAAAACCTAACAAGCCAGTACCTAAATGATATTAGCATATGAAAACGCTTGTGTCAACAAAAATTGCTATTGAAAGCCATCCCACACTAAAGCAGGTGCAATCACCCATGAAAGCGGGTACAATCACCCATGAAAGCGGGTGCAATCACCCATGAAAGCGGGTGATGGGAATCGAACCCACGTGTCCAGCTTGGAAGGCTGGTGTTCTACCATTGAACTACACCCGCGTAAATACCTTGGCGCTGTATTCCTGTATTGGAAATCGGGGTGACAGGATTCGAACCTGCGACCTCCTGGTCCCAAACCAGGCGCTCTAGCCAAGCTGAGCCACACCCCGGAATGCCATCCCGTCCTGTCACAGCGCAAGATATATTATATTATAGCATTTGCATTATGTCAACCTATTTTTCCGCAAAAATGGACTCCTCCTATAAATAGCGGATGGAAAAATGCGCCTTTCCTGCCTCATCCAATTCCATCAGAATATAAGACGGCCGTCTTCCCGCCTGTCTCGGATAAGTCAGGCTTCCGGGATTTACCGCGATCAATCCGCCGGAAGTATCCACGACCGGTTTGTGGGTATGTCCGTACATTACGATATCCGCCCCTCTGGATCTGGCCTCTTCTTTCAATATTGCATTCTCCATCGCCACATAATAATTATGTCCATGGGTCAGCCATACATGATAATCTCCGATCCAAAACTCCTTTTCTCTTGGCAGATCGGTAAAATAATCGTTATTCCCGGCCACCATTTCCACCCGGCAGCCGGCGCTCTTTTCAATGGCATACTCGCTTCCTTCCACGTCCCCGCAATGAACCACCATGTCCACCGGCTTTACCCGTTCCAAAACCTTCAGATAATTTTTGTTTTGGCGATGTGTATCGCTCACTATCAATATCCGCATATATTTTCTTCCTATACCCTTTTTCTTAATTCGTCCTTCATCTTACGCAGCGCCCTTCCCCTATGACTGACGCTGTTCTTTTCCTCATCGCTTAGCTCCGCCGTCGTCCTGCCGAATTCCGGGACAAAAAATATAGGATCGTAGCCGAACCCGTTGCTTCCCTTCTCCTCATAGCCGATCCATCCCTCGATCTCGCCATGCGTGACTACCTCTTCCCCATCCGGGAAAACCGCCGCAATCGCGCATACGAACCGGGCCGTCCGCTCCTCCCTGGGGACTCCGTCCAGTCTTTGGATGATGCTGGCGTTCTTGATAGAATACGGTGTATCCTCCCCCATATATCTTGCGGAATAAATGCCGGGTTCTTTATTCAGATGGTCCACTTCCAGGCCGGAATCGTCCGCCAGGACGATTTCCCCGCATACTTTTCCAACGGCTCTGGCCTTTATGACAGCATTTTCCTCGAACGTGCTTCCATTTTCTTCTATCGCCACATCCGCCCCGATTTCCGCCATGGAGACTACCTCCAGATCCATGTCTGCCAGTATTTCCCTGATCTCCCGCATTTTACCGGCGTTTCCCGTAGCAAAAACAATTCTCTTTTTCATAGGATCGTCCTTCCTTCTCCTGCCTCAACCAGATGTTCCTGCAGGGCGCTTCGGCCTGGCCGGCGGCTTCGGGCCGATGTACTGATAATAATAAGCTTTCATCATGCCATTATATATCTTCCTGTTTTTGTCGGCTTTTCTTCCCATATCCCTTTCCACATGTTCATAAGAAGAAATCATGTACAGCGACCAGGAATCGAGCAAAGCGAACCTTTCCCCGAGCGCCGTATACAAAGCAGGCAGATCCGCCTCCTCCAGCCGTTCCCCATAAGGAGGGTTAGTAATAATAAACCCGTATTTCTTTCCATGGCTCAACGTATCCACGCTTCGTTTCTGGAAATGGATCAACCCGTCCACCCCGGCCAGCCGGGCATTCTCTCTGGCCGCCGCCAGCGCGTTTTCATCGATATCGAATCCCTGTATATCCGTCTCCGCTGCCGGATCCGCCATTTCCCCGGCCTCTTCCAGCGTATCATACCAAACTCTTTTTCCAGCCACATGCTCCCAGTTCATCGCCGAAAATTCCCGGTTCATGCCCGGCGCCATATTCGCTGCCATCATTGCCGCCTCAATCGGAAACGTACCGCTGCCGCAGAACGGATCCACCAGAATCCGGTCTCCCTTCCAAGGAGTCAGCATAATCAAAGCCGCCGCAAGGTTCTCCGCAATCGGCGCCTGTACCGACATCTTCCGATATCCTCTCTTATGCAGCGACTCACCGGTCGTATCCAATCCCACGGTAACTTCGTCCTTCAGCAGAAAAACCCTCACAGGAAAAGATTCCCCGTCCTCCGCAAACCATTCCTGGCGGTACACTTTTTTCAGCCGCTCCACCATCGCTTTTTTCATGACGGACTGGATATCGGAAGGACTGAACAGTTTGCTCTTCACGCTCCCCGCCTTTTTTATCCAGAACTTTCCATTCCGGGGAATATATTCCTCCCATGGAAGGCCTGCCGTTCCCTGGAAAAGCTCCTCAAAAGTCTCCGCCCGGAAACTTCCGACTTTTATCAATATCCTTTCTGCCGTCCTTAAAAAAACATTGGCGCGGCATACCGCCTCTTCATCGCCCAGAAAAGCCACCCTGCCGTCTTCCACCCTGCTGATCTCATATCCCAGGTCGATGATCTCCTTTTTTAAAACCGCCTCCAAACCGAAATGGCAGGGAGCGATCAATTCATATCTCTTCATACTAACCTCCATGCCCCCTTTCGGCGGCATAAATCTTTCATCCATAAAGCACAGCTTTACTTGCAGATATCACTTTATATTAAGTCAAATACTGTCTCTTTGTCAATTTTTCTTTTCTAATTCGATTTCCCACTCCTCCATAATCGCCTCGCAGTTATCAACATCGATCTCTTCCACCGCTTCTTTCAATCTCGCAAATATCTCCTTCTGCCAGCCCTCATAGCGGTACCCGTCCATCTCCCGGATCGTTTCTTCCATCCCATCCATATCCAGGTCATCTACCGCCTTCCGCATCTCGCAGAAGCAGTTTTGCAGCACTTCTGCAGAAATCTCTTCCTTTCCGGCATCCTCTTCCTGGATATCGGCGCAAAAAGGTTCCAATATGGAACGATAACCAGCATACTGCTCCAGCATTTTATCCGTATGCCTATGTATCGAAAGCGCATCCCTGGCATTTCCCGCCTTCTCCATAGCCGCTGCCTTTTCGGAAAGCGACATGGCTCCGATCTGCCTGGAGGAGTTTTTCAGCGCATGAACTTCTATGGTATATTCCGTCCAGTTTTCCGCCTCTTCCAAATCCTTGATCAGTTTTACTTTTTTATCGATGCTATGGTAATACACCTTTAAAACTTTCCAGAACAGTTCCTCGCTGACCAAAAATTCCATGGCATATTCTATGTCCAAGTCACCGACCACGATGTGGTTCGATTTCTTTTCCTCTTTCTCCATAGTTCTCGTGTGATGGACCTTCTGCACTTTCTCTATCGGAAGCCATTGCTTCACTTTGGAAGCCAGCAGACGAAGTTCAATCGGCTTAGGGACAAAATCATTCATCCCCTCCCTGCAAAACATCTCTTTCGTTCCTTCCACAGCATTCGCCGTAAGGGCTATGATCGGCACGTCGTTATATTCCGGATGGAAACGCCGGATAATATGCGTTGTCTCCACTCCATCCAATTCCGGCATCATATGATCCATAAAAACAATATCGTAATGGAATCTTGAAATTTTTTCTACCGCCGCCTTGCCGCTCGTCACCGTATCGATCTTCATCTTCAACGGCTCCATAATGCCTTCCGCCACAGTCAGATTCACCGCATTATCATCCACAATCAGGACATTGGCTTCGGGAGCAATAAAATCAAACTCCTTTTTATCCGTGTCATCATCCAAATAAAACTCTTCGCCATTCAATATCATCGCAATATTCAATGCAAACAACGGTTTCCTCACCACAAGAAGGTTAGGGATGTTATAATGGACGCTGTCATAGAATTCGATAAGAAGCACGGCCGTAATCTGCGGGTTCTGGCGGACGAACTCCTCCACCATATCGGAAAACAGAGGATATTCTATAAAAAGAAAAACTTTTTTCTCATCCGGGAATGTATGGAGGCCTTTGGAATCCGTCACATGATACTCCACGCCAAAAGCCGCTACGTCGGAACATATGCTTTCCCTTATATAAGGATTGGAAACCAGCACTACCGCCAGAAGAGAATCAGGATCATCCCGAATGACAATACCCGGCGCCCTGTTCACAATCTTTTGGGGCAGGGCGCAGGAAAACTTGCTTCCTTTCTCATATTCGCTTTCCACCCAGATATCCCCGTCCATCAACGTCAAAAGCCTCTTTGAAATTGCAAGCCCGAGCCCCGTCCCTTCGATATTTCGGTTCCTTTTGCTGTCTACCTGCTGGAAGGATTGAAACAGCTTGCCGATATCTTCCTTCTTAATGCCGATCCCCGTGTCCTCAACAGATATACGTATCTCGACCTTATCCGGCGATATCCCCGCATAATCCATCTTCATGGTGATTTTTCCCTGCGCGGTAAACTTCGCCGCATTATTCAAAAGATTCAGCAAAACCTGTTTGATGCGGATGCTGTCTCCATACAACTCGCACGGCAGATCCGGCGCGACATCCAGAACCAGCTCCACATCCTTTTCCTTCAGCCTTGTCATCACGATATTCGCCACATCATATACAATGGACATAGGCTCGTATTTCGCCTCGGTAATATCCATCCTGCCGGACTCTATTTTGGTAAAATCAAGGATATCGTTGATAATAGTCAGCAACGATTTCCCCGCTTCCTTAATCTGATTGATGTACTCCCTTGCAACGGAAGGCAGTTCTTCTCTGAGAGCCATTTCCGCCATACCGATTACCGCGTTCATGGGCGTTCTGATCTCATGGCTCATATTAGCCAAGAAGTCAGATTTCATATTTCCCGATTTCTCCAATTCCTTATTCGCCTGGTAGAGAAGATACTTATTATATGCCATATCGGACAAAACGCTGGAGATCATATGAAGAAACTTTGCCGCATTATCCACCGTTTTCCTGTCAATGATCCTTATTTTTTTAGAAGCCTCAATATACTCCTCCGGATCCACGCCGATCCGTTCGGCCACTTTCCTTATTTTTTCCGGGTCAGCCTCCTTCGTAAGAACCTGTCCGCCAAGAAAACATCCCACAAGTCTGCCGTCCGCTACAATGGGTGCAGAAAATTCTACAAGATCCGCATGGCAGAAATAGACAGTCGCCTTGCCCTTTTTCATCGCCATCTCCGCCCCCCATTTATCGCATTCCATACAGCTCTTGCAGCCTTTTTCCGTGCTTCTTGTATACTTCATGCAGAATTCCGAAAAGTTAGATCCTTCCGTCACAGGATTGCCTTCCGCGTCCGTCGTAAGCGCTGCAATATCTGTCATATTGGAAAAACCGTCCTGTATCCTCTGCAAAGTTTCTACATCGATCAAGTCTGTCAGTTTCAGTTCATAATCCATATCCATAGATTCATCCTCTTTTCCATAAGTTCGCGCCGTTTCAGCCGATCAGTTTTTCGATCGTATCCAGCAGCCGGTCCCGGTTGATGGGTTTGAGCAGATAACTCTGTGGTTTCATAGCAAGCGCTTCCCTGATTTTCTTGCTTTCCGTTACTCCGGTCAAAAAAACTACCGGTATATCTTTGGTCGCATTGGAAGCGCGCAGTTTTTCCAGAATAACAATACCGTTTTCATCCGGCATTTCATAGTCCAGCAAAATCAGATCCGTTTTCTTCTTTTTCAGGAATTTCAGGGCGATCTTGCCGCTGAGAGCCGTTGCCACATCATATTTATCATGTAAATGTTCTTTCACAAGCCGTAATATCATGGAATTATCATCCACCACAAGAATATGTTTGCGCCGTGAATCCGCCCCTTCATGTAATCCTTCGCTCTCCGCCTGGAAAGATTTTCCCGTTGGGGGGAAGTTTCCTGGAGCAAACGGCGTTTCAGCCGGAGAAGCCATCTCCGGCTCCCCTGCGCCTGCCTCCTCAGAAGCATCGCCGCCTTTTGCCGCATCGTTTTGTACGCCTCTCCCTTTTCTTGGTTTCTTCCCTTCGAAAAATGTCAGAATTCCTTCCTGGATAGCCTCTGCGGACAATGGCCTATACAGAATAAGATCGGAGGCATTCAACGCTATCCTCCCAAATTCATCGCATTCTTCTTTGGAACCAATCAAAATGAACGGAATATTCTCCTGAGCCAATTTATACTTAATGCCTGCCATATGCCTGATATAGTCTCTTTGCTCATTATGAAGACAATACACAAAAGCATCCGGCTCATAACAATTCACATGCCTGATGATATCAGCATAGCGGATTGAGGTCGTCAGAGCTTCAAAAACATTTTCCATCTGATTAAAAAAACTGTCAATTACGGAAACATTATTTCCTGTCACCAGAATTCTATACTTCATCACAATCCTCCTTCTATGATTTATCATTAAGATCATTATATACAATATCCCCTCTTTTTTCCACTATCTTTTCGATTTCATCACTAGTTTTATTCCACAAAAAAGGCTGCGCACCTATATTCGATGCGCAGCCCCCGCCAAGGCCCTGCCTAGAAATTATTGTTGTTCTTCTGGCTGTTGTTAGAAGAATTGTTGCTGCAGTTCTTCTGGTTCTGTTTTTCGTTGTTGCTGTTATTGTACTTGTTTTCCTGATTCTGTTTTTCGTTCTGGTTATAATCGTTTTTAGACATTTTGCATTCCTCCTGATTAATTTTTGTTACAGGAATAGTATGTCTTGTACATGTAAAAAGTATTCATTTTCTTTCCTAGGACTTTAGTACCGTTTTTTTATTCACTTTGCACAGTTTTCTTGTTGGGACTTTAGTACTATTTACGTATTGCATTCCGCAAAAACTATGCTATAATAAGAACATAAATAGAAATAACCCTTCATCGTTTCTATTTATAGACCCTTATATTAATTATTTATACTCCCCTCATTAGAGCGCCAGACCCTTTCTGGCGCTCTATTCATTTTCAAAAACAAAGCAACGCCTGCTGTCTAATACCTTTTTCTAAGCATGCGTATGATAAATGCCACACAAATAAATGGTATAATAACAGGAAGGATCATGGACACTACCGAACTTATAATACTGATTGCTGCAAGCGCCAGAAGCACCACCAGGACAAGCAGCATCCATCCCGGCATCTTGTATATTCTGGGCCTGCCGTCCTCTCTTCCGCTGTTCTCCCCGTTTTCCCCGGAACCGTCCTCGTATACCTCGTCATATTCCCGCCCGCTGTAGCTGCGCGCTTGGGACTTGGAAGCCTGGATGATCGTTTTGGCAAGCAGCCTTGGGTCTCCAAGGCCGGCAATGATCTCCTCTTCGCTTTGCCCTGACCGGAGCTGGGTATCAAAATACTCTTCATAATAACGCATATTCTCATTTACCGTGCTGCTCGTCAGATTTCCAGCCAGCGCCCTATGCAAGGTGTCCATAAATTCGCTTCTGTTCATAACTCCTCTCTTTCTCTTCTGAAACGCATTTGATCGATAAAAAATTATGTCAATGGCCCGATCAGCCGTAATACCCGGCCCGTCATCCGATTGAATACAGATATACTTTTATAATATTCCATATCGACCTCTATGCACCGGCCCAGCGTTTCCTGAAAATCTTCCTCCACATCAAAAACAGCCTCATTCCGGTATAGATAAACGGCGCATTCAAAATGATGGTACAGGCTCCGGTAATCCATATTGATAGTCCCCACTACCGCTTTTTCATCGTCCGACACAAATACCTTTGCATGGATAAATCCAGGCTTATATTCATATATTTTGACTCCGGCAGCCAGCAGATCGGGGTAATAGGTTCTGGCCATGGCAAAAATCGCCTTTTTATCCGGTATATGGGGAATTATAATCCTCACGTCCACCCCGCGCCGCGCCGCATATTGAATAGCGTCCAGCATTGCGTTATCCACAATAAAATAAGGTGTCATAATATGTACATATCTGACCGCCTGGTGGATCATATCCAGATAAACCGTTTCCGCCACATTTTCAGGCATCGTCGGCCCGTCTCCATAAGGAATTACAAAACCGGAACCGCTTTTTTCGACCTGAAAACCGGACCGGATGTATTTGGCATAATCCTCCGTTCCCCATTCCGAGCTGTTCCACATTTGAAGAAACATAACCGTAAAACTTTTTACCGCTTCTCCCTCTATCTTGATAGCAGTATCCTTCCAATGCCCGTATTTCTTTTTTTCATTAATATATTCGTCCGCCAGGTTGACGCCTCCCGTATAGGCGACTTTCCCGTCTATCACAAGAATCTTCCTGTGATCCCTGTTGTTCTGGGAGGTAGACATCAGCGGCCTTATGGGCGCGAACATTTTTGCCCGGATCCCCATGCTGCGCAGTTTTTTCGGATAGGAATAAGGAAGCAGGAGAATCGAACACATGCCGTCGTACATAACGCGGACTTCCACGCCTTCCTTAGCCTTCCGCTGCAGAATCTCCAGGATGCTGTTCCACATTTTCCCCCGTTCCACAATAAAATATTCCAAAAAAATAAACTCTTCCGCTTTTTCCAGCTCTTTCAGCAGATCTTCATACTTTGCCTCGCCAGTAGGAAAATAAACTGCGGAACTATTTTTATAGGCAGGAAAGCCTCCGATCTCCTCCGTATACCGGCTCAATCCCGCCATGCGGAGGTCCGCTTTTTCCAGCGCTTCCCTGGTTTCCCCGTCCGTATGCATAAAGGCTTCCGTCTCTTTCAGCCTTCTGTCCAATCCCTTTTTCAGCCCTATATTGCCCCAATTCCCCACGACGAACAAATAGAGCAAAACGCCGAATACAGGAGCCACGCAAATGGGGATGACCCATGTCAGCTTGAATTCCGGCGTTTCATCCTTATTGATAATATAAACCAGTACCACTACGCTGAGTACCAGCATAAGCAGCAGGGAAATTTCCGAATATTCCCCCAGCCACTTAAAACCGGCAAAAAGCCAGAATATCTGCACCAGCAGCAACGCAATCGTAATCATTGTGCGGCTGAACACTATTTTAAAAAGTACATTCCAATATTTCTTCAATTCAATGCCAGCTTTCTTCCCAACCTTTGGATCATTCCCTTATTAGTAATTTTCCGCCTTTACCTGGAAATATGCCTGGGGATGCGCACATACAGGGCAGACTTCCGGTGCTTTTTTTCCTACGCAGATATGTCCGCAGTTTGCACACTGCCAAATAACATCCCCGTCTTTGGAAAATACCAGCCCGTCTTCTATATTTGCCAAAAGCTTGCGGTATCTTTCCTCATGCTCCTTTTCTATAGCGGCAACGCCTTCAAACAAAGCGGCAATCTCATGAAAGCCCTCCTCTCTCGCTTCCTTCGCAAATCCGGCGTACATATCCGTCCATTCGTAATTCTCTCCTTCCGCCGCCTCTTTCAAATTCTCCACAGTGCTGCCGATCCCGTCATTTAAAAGCTTGTACCACATTTTCGCATGCTCTTTTTCATTATTTGCTGTTTCTTCGAACAGAGCGGCAATCTGCACATACCCTTCCTTCTTCGCCTTGGATGCAAAATACGTATACTTGTTTCTCGCCTGTGATTCCCCGGCAAACGCCGCCTGTAAATTCGCCTCTGTCTTCGTTCCTTTCAAATCTGCCATTTTTCTTCTCTCCTTTGTATTTTTTAACCTAGTTTAATATAGAAAGTTTATCACATAACCGGCTAATATAAAATAAAATAAATATAAAGTTTTTATCCCGCCTAATCCCTTTTCAGCGTATATAGAATCTCTTCAAAGCATACGCCGTCGGTGCTTGGAATGCCCATCTCTACCGATTTCAAAATTCCCTGTCTTACAAAGTCAGACGCCTTTTTCACGGACTCTTCAAAATCTATTCCATTCACCGCGTCAGCCGCTATAATGGAGGCAAAAACATCTCCTGTGCCGGAACGTTCCGTCCCCGCTTTATGAACCTGAATCGTTTTCGGCTGTTTGCCTCTCTCCGCCACATAGCTCGCTATAAATTCCCCCTGCAAAATCCCTGTCACCACCACCTTCCCCGGACCGTACTCCATCAATTTCCGGGCCATGCCGTATAATTCCTCTTCTTCCCATCCAGTCTCCTTATAGGGAGTATCCGTCAGACGGCAGCACTCGGTCAGGTTAGGCGTGATAATATCCGCATACTCTATCAGTTTCTTCATCTCATGGCACATTTCTTCCGTATACGTAACGTATATCCTGCCGTTATCCCCCATCACCGGATCAATCATCACCTGGGTCCTTCTGCTGCGGAATTCTTCAATAAAACGGATCACCATCTCTATCTGGGCCACGGATCCTAAAAAACCGGAAGCGATTCCCTCAAATTTCAATCCGAGCCTTCTCCACTTCGCGATATATTCCTCCATCCTGTCCGTATAATCATCGAAAAAATATTCCCCATATCCCATATGATTGGAAAGAATCGAAGTGGGCAGCGGGCAGCACTGTACGCCAAGATAAGAAATAATCGGAAGGGACACTGTCAGCGAACATCTCCCAAAGCCGGACATATCATTAATAACTGCTATTTTCTTCTGCTGGTTATGTGGCATCAATTTTTCTCCTTCTATATATAAATGCAATGCAATTATATGTTGTCCGCCAAATATTGTCAAATTTCTATTTTTGACTGATCCGCTCAACTTTAATATGACACTTTTGTCGTCTACATTTTTTATGATATTCGTATTGACGTTCGTATCATATCATAGTATTCCAGTGTCAAATAACACTGTCAAATAAGTTAGTTAGTACATGCATTGCCTTATTTCCTCTTGTAGTCTATAATGGACTTATCAATATTACCAATAAAATAAGGAATGGAGGAAAACAATGAGCAGATTTACATTACCAAGAGACATTTACCACGGCAAGGGCTGCCTGGCCGAGCTGAAAAACCTGAAAGGGAAAAAGGCAATCCTCGTAGTGGGAGGCGGTTCCATGAAACGCCAGGGCTTCCTCGATAAAGCGGTAGCATATCTGAAGGAAGGCGGCATGGAAGTCAGCCTGTTTGAAGGAGTGGAGCCTGACCCTTCCGTAGAAACCGTTATGAAGGGCGCGCAGGCTATGCGTGATTTTGAGCCGGACTGGATCGTTGCCATGGGCGGCGGCTCTCCCATCGATGCAGCAAAAGCGATGTGGGCGTTCTATGAATACCCCGACACCACTTTCGAAGACTTATGCATTCCTTTTAATTTCCCGGAGCTCCGGCAGAAGGCTAAGTTCGCGGCTATCCCTTCCACTTCCGGAACGGCTACCGAAGTGACTGCATTTTCCGTTATTACCGATTATGCGGCAGGAATCAAATATCCTCTGGCTGACTTTAACATCACGCCCGACGTGGCTATCGTTGACCCTGACTTGGTAGAAGCGCTTCCGCCTAAGCAGGTAGCCTATACGGGAATGGATGCCCTGACCCATGCCATCGAAGCCTATGTATCCACATTACACTGCGCTTTCACCGATCCTCTGGCTCTTCAGGCGATCGAAATGGTATTCGATTATCTTCCCGCTTCTTACAACGGCAACATGACCGCAAGGGAAGAAATGCATTATGCGCAATGTCTGGCAGGAATGGCATTCTCCAATGCTTTGCTCGGCATCGTACATTCCATGGCGCATAAAACAGGGGCTGCATTCTCCACCGGCCATATCACGCATGGCTGTGCAAACGCTATGTATCTTCCTTTCGTTATCAAATATAATGCGAAAGAAGCGGCAGCAGCATCCCGCTATGCGGAAATCGCCCGCAGGATGGGTCTGCCCGGCGCTTCTGAGCAGGCTTTGGTCAACAGTTTGTGCGAAAAAATAGACGAGTTCAACGTAAAGCTGAACATTCCGAAAACATTAAAAGAATTCGGCATTGACGAGACAGAATTCAAAGAAAAGATCGCAAAGATTTCCGAACTCGCTGTAAGCGATGCATGCACCGGCTCCAACCCAAGAACGATCGACCCGGCTGCCATGGAAAAATTATTTACCTGTATTTATTATGGCACGGAAGTAGATTTTTAAGAAAAAACGTGCCAAAAGCATATGGGGCTGCCATATGACAGCATAAATCTGCATGGGGAATGCCTGCTTTTCGGCATTCCCCAATGCGTTAGCTATAAACAAAATCTATTAAGCCTTCTTGCAGGAGGCAAACAAAACGGCGGAAATGCCTATTTTACAAGCATCTCCGCCATCTTAAAAAGACTATGCCTCCAACACGGAAAAACGTACTCAACGTACGTAACATACAAAAAAACGTGCTCAAAGCGCAAAAAAACGTGCGCTAGAGGATTCGAACCCCCGACCTTTTGGTCCGTAGCCAAACGCTCTATCCAGCTGAGCTAAGCGCACATTGCTGCGGATCCATCCATATGTCTCCTATAAATATCATCCGCAACGGTTTAATTGTACATGCTTATTTTCCAGTTGTCAAGCTATAAAATAAATTTTTTACCGAAACGAAACCAATCCTGCCGCACCGGGAGCATGGCCCATCCCCCCTATCCTGTTAACTTCCGAATCATTCCGAGTATCCTCCCCGCGCTGTTCCGTATCATCTCCTCTGAAATCTTCCCCCGCTTATATGCCTCCCTTATATTCTTTTCATCATCAGGATTGCCAGGCATAATGATATCATTTCCAGCCTCGACGCATTTCCAAGGCACGCTTCCGCCTTCCAAAGCCGTCGTGTTCCAATCGGACATAATAACTCCTTCAAATCCCCACTCTTCCCGCGCGGCTGTCATGCAAATATCCTTGTTGTTAGCTGCATGAATGCCATTGATCCGGTTATACGCTGACATTATGGCCATCGGCCTGCTGTTCTTTACCGCAATTTCGAAACCGCGCAAATAAATTTCCCGGAGAACCCTTTCCGACAGGCGGACATCTACATTCATCCGGTTGTCCTCCTGGTTGTTGCAGGCAAAGTGTTTGATTGTCACGCCGCACTTTTTACTGCTCTGTACGCCATCGGTTACAGCCGATGCCAGGATTCCGGACAGCAGGGGATCTTCCGAATAATATTCAAAATTACGCCCGCACAATGGATTTCTCTGAATATTCATGCCCGGCGCCAGCCAAAGGTCAACATGGAATTCCTCCATTTCCACCGCTACGGCTTCGCCGAATTTTCTCATTAATCCAATATCCCACGACTGGGCCAATGCCGTACCGACCGGGAAAGCTGTACAGTATTGGTAGTAAATATCCGTATTCTCATGCTTTTCCAATTCATCCAGGCATCCGTTTTCCAACGCTCCCAGGACGCCGGTTCCATATACGCCGCCCGTACTGCGGTCCGCTTCATAACTTTGCCGCAGACGCAGTCCTGCCGGCCCGTCCGCCATAATCAAAGAACGTATCCCGTATTTTTCTTCCAATGCCTCCGTCGTTTCTCCTGCGGAACCAGGAACACGGATTCCCGCAGAGCCAAGCGTACTGGCTCCCTGCGTCATATTACCGTATAAAAGAGGTATCAGTTCCTCCGTCGGCTGCTCTTTTGTAAGGGAGGCTTGGGAAGCCGGCGGGATTTTCTCTCTTTCTTTCTGAAACGGCATGGCAAAGCAGGGAATCCTCTGCATTCCAGCTCTTTCCATCCGCTTAGGGAATTCTTTTTCGGCAAATTCCGCTGCGCCAAGCTCATCAAACGCCGCCGTTTTGCGGCATATCGCTTTCGTTCGTTCTATTATCATCCTCTTCCCGGCTTCAACGACTGCAACAAGCTCCAAATCTCCCAAATGGCTTCCAATCCATATCCCATGCTTTCCATCTTCAATGATCCACGCATGCATCTGTTCCGAATAACTGGCCAAAGATTTTTGTTCCACCGCAACCGTAAGCCTCTGCGTCTGCCCGGGCTGCAGAACTTCTGTTTTTGCAAAACCGGCCAGCCGCCGGTATTCCTTTGCATCTCCTTTCTGCGGCAACGATATGTATACTTGCGCCACTTCCCTGGCAGCATAATATTTTCCCGTATTCTTTACAGAAACCGTCAATTCCATTCCCGTTTCCGTCATTTGAAGGTCTTCAAATTCTATTGCAAATGTTGTATAGGACAGCCCATAGCCGAAAGGAAACAACGGTTCTATCCCAAAGCTGTCAAAGTATCGGTATCCGACATAAATTCCTTCCTTATATTCTTCTGTTTCTAAATTACCGTTCAAATAGCCATAGCTGTCGGCGGAAGGATAATCTTCATAACGCTTTGCCCAAGTAGCGGTCAGCCTTCCTCCCGGCACGGCACGGCCAAACAGTACATCTGCCACCGCATGGCCAGCCTCCTGCCCCGGCAAAGAAATATTTAAAACTGCCTTTATGTTTTCCGCTTCCTGTAGAATATCCGTCAGTTCTACCGGCGCCCCTGTATTTAAGATCAAGACGACCGGCAGATCCGCCTGATTCAAATATAAAATGTCTTCTTTTTCCTTTTCGCTTAAATAATAGTCCCCTTTCTCCTTCCGGCGGTCTTTGCCTTCGCCGGAAATACGGCTGATGACATAAACTGCCACAGAAGCCCCTTCTATATCTTTCCTTTTAATTTTACGCCCATCCGGCAGCGAAAACGGATTAGCGGCATAAGCATCGAAAGGATTTTCCACATGCTTGACATCTTCTAAAATTTTTTCTTTCCATATATGCCTGGCTGCTTCATATCTCTTGCCATAATCCTCCGCCCAATCCTCACTGGTAAGATTTGCCCCCATATCCAGCAAACCTTGATATATGGAAACACTCTCCCTGTTATTGACATCTCCCGATCCGGTTCCTCCCTTAATCGTCTTAACCGCACCGCCGCCGAACAAAGCAATCGGCGCAGCGTCGGCAAATGGAAGCACTCCTTCATTTTTCAGCAAAACAAAGCCCTCTGCCGCAGCATTCCTTGCAAATACGCTGTGGGCAAGCTCCCTCCGGGAAATCTGCCGCTCCTGAGTACCACTATGGATGTGATTTATGATTGCCATATCTTTTCCTCCGCCCTATTTCCGTTATTCTTTCACGCCCCCAAGCGTTACACCCGCAATAATATATTTGGAAAGGAATAAATATACGAGAATGATCGGAACAATCGCCACCAGGATCATTGTGTATATTTTACCCATATCAAAATTCATGTAATCCGCGCCACGGAGAGTCGCTATCAAAATCGGCACTGTCATCTTATCCTTTGACTGGATGACTAAAGCGGGAACAAAATAATTATTCCAGGAACCCACAAATGTAAATATTGCCTGCACGGCTATAGCCGGCTTCATAATCGGAAGCACAATCCGGTTAAAAGTCCGGAACTCCCCTGAACCGTCAATCCTCGCCGCTTCTACTAACGACAACGGCAGCGACGACTGCATATAGCTGTACATAAAATAGAATACAGCCGGAGACGCGATCGATGGTATAATCAGCGGAAGCAAAGAATCATACATGCCCATATTCGTAACCAGCCGCAGAAACCCCATTGCTGTTACTTGCGTAGGCATTACAAGAATAGCCATGATAAAGGTAAACGCTATTTTCCGCAGTTTAAAATTATATGCATATAAGCCATATGCTGTCAACGATGAAAAATATGTACAGATAGCCGCAGAGCATCCCGAGACAACCAGGCTGTTCAGGATTCCGCGAAACATCGGAAAAGTCCCGTCATTGGCAACATTTTGCAGATTTTTAAATAAATAGTTTCCCGGCAGCGCTGAAAAACCTTTCTGTAGATCCGCGTGGGACCGCGTCGCATTAATAAACAGGATATAGAAAAAGAACAGGCACATAAACGACAGGACAATCAATACAATATGCGCAAAAATACTTCGCAAATAATTTGGTTTCTCTGATCTCATAGACTATTTCCTCCTTTTCCTTTTGGCTTTTCTCGCGGCTGCTTTTGAACCGTCCGCGTCATCGTCATTGGTGATCCGGTATACGATAAAGCATAAAATACCGCTGACAATGAACAGGTAAACAGATAATGCGCCGGCCATTCCGTAATTTTTGCTCTTTAAATGGCTGTTCAAAAACATAATTAACGTCATGGATGTACGGTCAGGGCTTCCCTGCCCGTTGGTCAAAATCTGCGGAACATCGAACATCTGCAATCCGCCAATAATAGAAGTAATCAAGGTATAAGCGAGGATCGGCCGTATCAGCGGCAAAGTAATATGGAAAAAGCGCTGCATGCTGTTACAGCCGTCCAATTCGGAAGCCTCAAAAATATCCGGGCTGATACCCATAATAGCTGCCATCAGCATAATCGTCGTATTTCCAAACCACATTAAAAAATTCATAAAACCGACCAATGACCTGGTTCCGAATACAGAGCCAAGAAAATCGACCGGCTGGCTGATAAGGCCCATGGAGGACAGAATCGCGTTAACCGGCCCATTGGTAGAAAACATGGTAAAAAACAGCATGGCAAACGCAGACGCCATAATCAGGTTCGGCAAATAGATCACTACTTTAAAAAACTGCGTCCCATGTATTTTAAGGCGGGAGTCCACAAACCACTGTGCAAGCATCAAAGCTATCACAATCTGCGGAATAAATCCTATCATCCACAAAACCAACGTATTTCCCGCATATTTCAGCATATCGGACTGAAGCAGGCTGGCATAATTCTCCATCCCGATAAAGTTAGGGCCGATTTCTTTAATTCCTGAACGATAATATTCAAAAAAGCTGTACCGTATCGTATCTGCCAAAGGAATAAACGAGAAAATGAAAAAGCAAAGAAAAAATGGCAAAATAAAAAGATATCCCCATTTTGAATAGTCAATTTTTTTACGCTTTGTTTTCATAAGCTATCCTTCCTTTCTTTTTTATGGGCGCTGCCGCATCCATGGCTTATTCCGCCATGGACGCCGCGGCTGCCTATTCTTTTATTCCGGCCACTGGATCTCCGTAATTTCGGGATAACGCTCTTTGATTGCCGTTTCGAAATTAGCCTTAGCCTTTTCAAAGTCAACTTTGCCCTGCAGATAGTCACTGAAAGAATTCTGGATCAGTTCAACACACCCCTGGTCATAAGCGGAAAGCGGAGCCATGACAATATTTTCCGCAACAGGTGCAAAATATTGGAATGCATTCTGTCCGCCAAGGAAATCAGAAGAAAAATTCGCATCGTCTTTTGCCGCCGCCTGCATGCTGGACTGTGCATTCGTAAAATCTGAATATTCTTTGGAAACCTTTAACAAATTATCTTTATCAGCCGTAAGGGCAAGAATGATATCCTTTACGTGCTGCGGGTTATCCGTACCTGTGCATGCATGGACATAGGATCCGCCCCAGTTATATTCCTGCGGAGGGTTTGTTACCGCCCATGCGCCATCGCCGCCGTCCCAGTTCGGCTTTAAAGTAAAGTCAATTCCCCATGCCGGAAAGAGAAATGCAAACACTTTGGACGACGAACCCATTGCTTTATTCCAGTCATCATTCCACTGGCCTTTTACGGTTTTATCAAGATAACCGGCATCCAGCCATTCCTTGGAATCGTTCACCCAGTTCATGATCTTCTGGTCAACCTTTATCACCGTTTCCCCTTCCGATACCCAAGGCTGTTCAATGCTGTTGCCATATAGACGGAACGTGTCCGCATAAGAAGCAAATGTAAAATATCCTTTATCCGACAGTTCTTTTGCCGTTCCCTTTATCGTATCCCAGTCCTTGACTTTTTTCCCGATTTCTTCAGGGTCGTCAGTTCCGAACACTTCTTGGGCAATATCCCGGCGATATACTAATAATCCCGGACAGCACTGCCATGTGGAGCCTCTCTGGACACCGTTTGCATCGGAAGCCGTTACCTTCGTAAAGCTATACTGGTCCGCAAGGTCGGTATCCGGATCGATTCCAAGGTCCACAAGCGGCATTGCGACATCTGCATCCGCATCCGTATATTTATTTACATAATCCGTTTCGGACAAAAAGATATCGACCTTGTCGTCCGGCGCCGCATCCGCCTGCTTGAGCAGCGCCTCATCAAGCTTCTGCTGGTAAACCCCGTCCTGGTTCGGATTTACGATCCAATGTATTTCCGTTCCGTCGTTTAAAGTAGTCACCGTTCCATCTTTTGAGGTTTCCTTTACTTCAGGATAAACCGCCTCCACGCGCTCGCGGAATTCATTGTTCCAGCAATAAATATTGATTACCCTGCCTTCTTCCACGTTCTCTATTCCGCCCGCCGTCTGGCTGGAAGCGTCCGTTTTCCCGCATCCTGCCAATGCTCCTGCCGTTATAGCCGCAAGCAATAAAATACTGACTATCTTCTTTTTCATTTCAGATATCCTCCTTTTATGTTCTATGTTCTGCGAAGCCCTTACCCCGCGCTCTTTATATTTTCGAATTATAATGAAAAGGCTTTGCGATATATATTATAGATTTTAACAAAATATCAAATTTATGACACGTTTTTAATATTTTCTATTTATCGCCGCCGTCTATTTTTCCTCCTTTATTTGAGGTCATAATTCTGATATTTTTCTCATATTTTTTATTTTTTTAGGGAAAAAATTTTTATATTATTTATGGAAAATCATATCAGAAAGGGGCATAAATCTTGAAATTCTTAAATTTTATTGATGAACACGGCAGCTTTACGATAAAACAGCCGGAAAATACAAGTTACTTATACTTTCCCCTCGCTTCGGAAACGGGATTAAAAAGTTCTGTTACGCCGAATCTCGGCGGCGATGCCAAGATAGACCAAGAATCTTTTCTTTTAGAACCGGTGAGTTCTGAAAATCTGCACAACAACCGTTCTACCAGAAACTTCTGGTGCGTCACTGATCATGCGGAACCATACTCTGCCGCAGGATCTTCCTCTGCGCAGGAAGCGGCGAAGTTTTCAGATATGCAGGATGAAAGCGAACTGACGGCAGGTTTTATGTGGCAGACGATAACACGCTTTCCCAAAGCCTTTCCCCTGTCATCCGCCGTCACCTCTTTCATACCAAAGGATCATAATGTGGAAATCATGCACGTAACCATCCAAAACCAATCGCCGGCCCCCCGGCGGCTGACCGCTTATGCCGCTATTCCTATTTATGGCCGCAGCGCGGACAACATAAGGGACCATCGAAACGTAACTTCCATGCTCCATCGCATAAAAACGACCTCAAACGGGGTTTTCGTTTGTCCGACCATGTCCTTTGATGAAAAAGGCCACCGCCCGAACCACCTTATTTATTATGTCGCAGGCTGTATGGGGGACGGCAGTCTGCCGGAAAGTTTTTACCCTACCGTGGAGGACTTTATCGGCGAAGGCGGCTCATTTACTCATCCAAGATCCGTGTACGAACAACACCCCGGCTGTCCTGCTTCCAGCAGCGTTGCCGGAAAAGAAGCCATGGGCGCATTCCGTTTTCCTCCCGTTCTCTTATCTCCGGGCGAGGCGGCGGACTATATCATTTTCCTCGGCGCGGAAAAGAATGAGAAAGACATTTTGGGAATATTGGACAAATTCAATACTTCCGTCAAAGTCAAAAAAGCTCTGGATGATACAAAATCTTACTGGCAAAACCAAGTAAACGTCGCCTTCCATACGGCGGAAGAAAATTTTGACTCTATGATGAAATGGGTCTGTTTCCAACCGTTTCTGCGCCGCTTGTTCGGCTGCTCCTTTCTCCCCCACCATGATTATGGGCGGGGCGGCCGGGGATGGCGGGATCTATGGCAGGACTGCCTCTCCTTGCTTTTAATGAACCCCAAAAGCGTCGGCCGTATGATTGCCGCAAACTATGAAGGAGTCCGCATCGATGGAACCAATGCAACCATTATCGGGGACGGCTTAGGCAGTTTCCTTGCCGACCGCAACGGTATCGCCCGGGTTTGGATGGACCACGCCCTCTGGCCCTTGATGACGACCAGGCTTTATATCGACCAGACTGGAGATATCGATATTCTCGCCAAACAAGTTTCTTATTTTAAAGATGCACAAACCATGCGGGGAACCGAAATCGACGATCTATGGGATCCCGATTACGGAAACAGACAGCGCGCCCTTGCCGGGGAAATCTATACCGGAAGCATTTTGGAGCATCTTTTGGTACAGCAGCTTACCGCTTTTTATGAGGTAGGAGAACACAACATCTACAGGCTTCGGGGCGCTGATTGGAACGATGCCTTGGATATGGCTTCCGAACGCGGTGAAAGCGTTGCCTTCACCTGCGCTTACGCCGGCAATCTATTGGAACTGGCGGCCATGGTCCGCCTCTTGGACGACGTTTCTACTTCCCATACGGCGGAACTTTTGGAAGAAATTTTAATCCTGCTGAATCATGATGCGGAAGTATTCGGCGACATCGATGCAAAACATAATATCCTGTCGGATTATACGCGCCACTGCAGGCATTCTGTCAGCGGAAAACGCATCGCTATCCCGCTTTCCGCGCTTTCTGCCGATCTTGTCCGGAAAGCGAGCTGGCTTATGGAACATTTAAGAAACCATGAGTGGATCGATGCCTCCGAAGAGGAAGGGTGGTTCAACAGTTATTACGACAATCACGGCCGCGCCGTCGAGGGCATTTTTGACAGCCATGTGCGCATGATGCTGACCGGGCAGGTTTTTGCCATCATGAGCGGAACGGCCGCTGACGGGCAAATCCGCAAGATCATTAAAAGCGCCGACCATTATTTATATCGGAGAGAAATCGGCGGCTACCGCTTGAATACCGATTTCCATGAATTGAAATATGATATGGGCCGTATGTTCGGATTTGCTTACGGGGAAAAAGAAAACGGAGCCGTATTCTCCCATATGTCGGTCATGTATGCAAATGCCCTGTATCGCAGAGGTTTTGTAAAAGAAGGATGGAAAGCTTTGAAAACCCTTGCCGATACCTCCCTTGATCCGGATATAAGCCGTATTTATCCGGGCATCCCCGAATATTTCCGCTCCGACGGCCGCGGGATGTATCATTATCTGACCGGCGCCGCAAGCTGGTTCATGATGACTATGATTACCGAAGTTTTTGGCTTCCGCGGGGAGAATGGAAACCTGGTTTTATGCCCAAAGCTTCTGCGGGAACAGTTTGACGCTGAAGGAACCGCCTCCATCACTGCTTCTTTTGCAGAAAAGGAATTCACAGTGGTTTACCAAAACAAAGAAAAAAAGGAATTCGGGTCTTATCTCATAGGTTCTGCCTTTTGCAGCGGGGAAGAACTTGAGACATGCGGAGATTCCTATCTTTTCCTTTCCCAAGAAAAGCTCTATGCGCTGCCCGGGAAAAAACATACCATTATAATCAATTTAATTTAAAATAGAGAAAGGATGACTACCAAAATGAAATATGGATATTTTGATGACAGCAATCGGGAGTACGTCATTGACCAGCCGGATACACCGATGCCCTGGGTAAATTATTTGGGTTCCCCGGAATATGGGGCAATTATTTCCAATAATGCAGGCGGTTACAGTTTTGCTAAATCGGGGGCAAACGGCCGCATTCTCCGATATATTTTTAATAGCTTCGACCAGCCCGGACGATATCTTTTTATTCGTGATAATGAATCCCGCGATTATTGGTCAGCCTCCTGGCAGCCGGTCGGCAAAAGCCTGGACAGCTATAAAAGCACATGCCGGCATGGGCTCGGCTATACAAAAATAACAAGCGATTATGCCGGCATCGGTTCGAATGCATTATATTATGTCCCGTTCGGGCAGACTTATGAAGTATGGGCTCTCTCCGTCACCAACCGCTCCAAGCGTTCAAGGGATCTTACTCTGACCGGATATGCTGAGTTTACAAACCATAGCAATTACGAACAGGATCAGGTAAATTTGCAATATTCTTTATTTATAACCAGGACTCTTTTCGATAAAAACTGTATAGTACAGCAAATCCATGGCAATTTGGACGCTTTCACGGACAATGAACCGGTAGACGGGAAAAATGTAACCGAACGTTTTTTCGGACTCGCAGGAAGCAATGTATCATCCTACTGCGGCGACAAGGAACATTTCCTTGGCAGATATCATAATTATGGCAACCCCCAAGGCGTTATATCGGGCGATCTTGGAAATACCACCAATTATAACGGGAATTCCTGCGGCGCGCTTTCCTGCCTCGTCACTTTAGCCCCGGGCGAAACAAAAACTATCGTTTTCCTTCTCGGAACAGGAGGCGGAAAAAAAGCGTCCGCTATTCTTGAGGGCTATGCAAACCCGGAAGAAAAGACCGGCAGGGATCTGTCCGGGCTGAAAGCATACTGGGCGGAAAAACTGGATCATTTCAAAGTAAGCACGCCCAGCCCGGAATTTAACACGATGATTAACATTTGGAATGCTTACAACTGTTTCATGACCTTCATCTGGTCCCGTGCCGCCTCTTTTATTTACTGCGGCCTCCGCAATGGTTATGGTTATCGGGATACAGTGCAGGATATTCAGGGAATTATCCACCTCGCGCCGGAAATGGCGGCGGACAAAATCCGCTTCATGCTCTCCGCCCAGGCAAGCAACGGCGGCGGGCTTCCCCTCGTAAAATTTACACATCATCCCGGACACGAAAATACTCCTGATGATATCTCGTACAGGCAGGAGACCGGCCACCCGGCTTACCGCGCCGACGACGCGCTATGGCTTTTTCCCACCATATACAAATATATTGCCGAAACAGGAAATACCGAATTTCTTGACGAATCCATCCCTTTTGCGGACAAAGGGGAAAGCAGTGTTTATGAACACTTGAAACGGGCAATTCATTTTTCCTTTGAACATCTCGGGCCGCACGGAATGCCCGCCGGACTTTATGCGGACTGGAACGATTGCCTGCGCCTCGGCGCTGACGGAGAATCCACTTTTGTTGCGATGCAGTTTTATTATGCAATGAAAATATTACATAAGTTCTCTTCCTATAAACAAGATACGGAATACACAAAAACTC
Source organism: Lachnospiraceae bacterium (assembly GCA_021772075.1). Taxonomy (GTDB): domain Bacteria; phylum Bacillota; class Clostridia; order Lachnospirales; family Lachnospiraceae; genus Kineothrix. The sequence continues at coordinate 2,429 of JAETNQ010000047.1, read as the reverse complement.
TGGAGGAAAAACTACAGGAAGCGGACGATATGATCCACAAACTATGCTGGGATAAAGACCGCTTTATCCGGGGATATACAGAAACAGGAAAACGGATCGGCGCCGCAAAGGATCCCGAAGCCAACCTATGGCTGAATCCTCAAAGCTGGGCTGTAATCAGCGGCCTTGCTACTGCCGTGCAAGCTGATACTGCGCTCAACAGAGTCTACGAACGGTTAAATACCGCCTATGGAGCGCTTTTGATGGATCCTCCTTACCATGCGCACGCTTTCGAGGGAGCCCTTGCCGTCATCTACAATCAAGGGACAAAAGAAAATGCCGGTATTTTTTCCCAATCCCAAGGATGGCTCATATTGGCAGAAGCACTGCGCGGACATGGGGAACGTGCCTTTACCTATTTCATGGAAAATGCTCCTGCAGCCCATAACGGCCATGCGGAAATCCGTCGTTTGGAACCCTATTGCTATGGTCAGTTTACCGAAGGAACTTCCAGCGAACATCCAGGCCGCTCCCATGTACATTGGCTGACCGGCACCGCTTCAACCATGATGGTGGGCTGCATTGAAGGAATCCTGGGGATCCGCCCTGACATAAACGGAATAAGGCTTTCCCCGGCTATCCCCCGGAGCTGGACACATCTGGAAATCGATAAAGACTTTCGAGGAAAGCACTTGCACATTATAATAAGCAATCCAAACAGGAAGGAATGCGGATATGAAAAGATGATGCTTAACGGACAGGAACTTGCCGACAATTATATACCTTCCGGCCTTCTCCTTGAAAACAATGAAATTCAGCTTATTCTATAGCAAATTCTTCATCGGGCAGGGAAGATTTCCCCCTGCCCGCCGTTTATTCTTTGTTCTCCAGGTCGATGTCCCACTGGATCGCATGCTTTAAGTCACGGTACTTTTTGGGCGTTACTCCGACGATTTCCCGAAATTGCTGGATAAAATGGCTTTGCGATGAAAATGACAGGCGGTTCGCAATATCAATCATGGAATATTCGCTATACTGCAGCAAGTTCTTCGCCATCTCGATTTTTTGCTTGCGTATATAAATACTGACGGAATCGCCTGTTTCTTTTTTGAACAGCCGGGAAAGATAACTTGCCGACACTCCAAGCTCGTCTGCCAGATCCTCAATCGTTATGCGCTCTTTTATATGGGAATAAATATATTCCTTACAGGCATTGATATGTCTGGAATTAGTATCGCTCCGGCATATCCTCCGCATCTTTTCCGTATAGTCCAAAACCATTTCGTCGTGCAGGCTGCACACTCCCTGCACCGTATGGATATCATCCAGCTTCTGGATATAAAAATCACTCATGCGGAAAGCCTGCTCCAATTCCATGCCCTTTTGCCTGCACAGGCGGGTAATCATCGCAGTAGTAATGACAAAATGATATTTAAAATTCATGATCGGGCTTTTGGACAGCACGCCTACTCCTTTGCTGTCCAGAAATCTTTTCTGCTCGCAATTTTTCCTGACCGCCTCTATATCACCGCTCGTCACCGCCTGGTAAAATAAAAATTCTTCTGTCGGCGGCCTGTGTTCCATCTCATCAATATCATCCTCTGCTTCCAGGAGAAGCCATTCGTCCTGATAGCCCATGAAAAACCTCCTTTCCCATTTACAAGTCCCAAAATGTTTTCACGGAAACCGCAGGAATGCCCCTCTCTGCCTGTCAATGAATTTCATTTCCCGGAAATGAAGGAATTCCTGCAAACCCTTTTTGCAGTTCTTCATCTGTCGGAATATAATCTGTCATTTGCCCGTCATGGAATTTGCCATAAGCTACCATATCGAAATATCCCGTTCCCGTAAGGCCGAAAACAATGGTCTTTTCCTCCCCTGTCTCCTTGCACTTCATCGCCTCATCGATTGCAACTTTTATTGCATGGGAGCTTTCCGGCGCAGGAAGGATTCCTTCCACCCTTGCAAACTGTTCCGCCGCCTTGAATACCTCCGTCTGTTCTACGCTGACAGCTTCCAAAAATCCGTCGTGGTAAAGCTGGGAAACGACTGAACTCATTCCATGATAGCGCAAGCCGCCCGCATGGTTGGGCGCCGGCATGAATCCGCTTCCCAGAGTATACATCTTCGCCAGCGGGCATACCTTGCCCGTATCGCAGAAATCATATACGTACTTTCCTCTGGTCAGGCTTGGGCAGGAAGCAGGTTCTACCGCTATGATCCTGTAATCCGCTTCCCCTCTTAATTTTTCACCTGCAAAAGGAGAAATCAAACCGCCCAGATTGGAACCGCCCCCGGCACACCCGATGATAATATCCGGTTGAATGTCGTATTTCTTTAACGCCGCTTTCGTTTCTTCTCCGATGATGGATTGATGCAGGAGTACTTGGGATAACACGCTTCCCAAAACATATCGGTAGCCTTCCCTGCTGGCAGCCGCCTCCACGGCT
>JAETNQ010000046.1 GCA_021772075.1 Lachnospiraceae bacterium | reverse complement strand
CCTTATACTGTCAATGAGATTTTTGCTTAATCTTCTAAACACAAAAGCACGCAAGTATCCAGAGAAAAATCTCTGGATATTCGGCGTGCTTTTAAATCAACTGTGAATGGTAACATACCAATTTGTAACGGCGGCAAAGATTTCTCCCTACCGCCGCTGTCTTTTAGTTGAAAAAGATAAAAAGTTTGACCTCATGCTCATCAACATATACAATTCTTGTTTCATCCAATATTCAAAATCTTCCCATACCGCATCTGACCATGACTTAATCATCAAAATCCACCTCATGCACTGTACCGCCTGTAGCTTCCATTTGCGCTACTGACTCTTTAAGTCTGGTCATATTCTCCTGCAAATAAAAAGGATCTACAGATATGTTGAGAAGCATTTTATTTGATGCCTCAATGTGCAGAATTCAGCAAATTAAAAGTGGCTATAGCAGAACATCCTCTTGTTCTGCTCGATTACCCACAATCACAGACAAATGCAATGTCAATGGGATATTTATGTCGGCGTAGCCCTTGCCATTGATATTGGATGCAGTCTGTAATAGCTGCTTTACAAGCGAATTAGTGTCAAACTGTTCTAACACTTCTTTCAGTTCTTTTTCAGAAATTGTTAAAATCTGCTCAAAATCCGTTATCTTCTGCGGCTGTATCTTTGGTTCTAATATGTTATTTATCGTGATGTCATATAATTTAGAAATTTTCAATAAAACTTCTAAGTCGGGAATAGTCGTTCCTGTTTCCCATTTTGATACCGCCTGCCTTGATATACCTAATTCTTTTGCTAAATCATCTTGCGTGAAGTTGTTGCTTTTACGCAAAAATTGTAAGTATTTCGATATAATATTCATATTCATAAAACACACCTTCCTTATTGCCATTATAAAGTATATGGCAATAAGAATAAAGAGTTTGGTAAGTGCTAAAAAGCAAATACCAGTTGCACGTTATTTTACAATTCCTCCTCTCTCCGTTTAGTCTTGTTCTGTTGCCTGTTATGCTGTCGGCTCTCGTTCTGAAGCTCCCTCTCAAGGTTCTTTCTGTTATAACTGATTACCTCGGCATATGTGTCATGACAGATTTCATTTTCGCTCGTCCTCTTCTTTCAAGGTGGTTTTTATGGGGAAAAAAGACCTTGAAAGGGAAGAGGAAAATACCTCTTTTCTTGCAAGGCCTGATTACTATGTTTATTCTATTTTAGCGAAAACCAAATTTTGATTTTTGGGTAAAGTGGTGGTCGCTATGACAATTTCATCATTCCCACTCGGCGTGTTCCTCGTTGATATTAACTATATTTGTTTAAGTTTTATACGAGTACACGCCTGTTTTTACTTCAATTACATCATTTATTATGGCTTGCTGATTTTGTGTTGCCAAAATGTTGCCACGCTTACTTATCTCTATAATGAGAACCACATTGAACAATCTTTATCACATTATCCTCTATCCGATAAACAATACGATTCGCATCATCTATCCGTCGGCTCCAATAAGCTGACAAATCGCCACTTAATCTTTCCGGCTTACCTATTCCATCATATCCATTCCGATCAATATCCCTTAATAGCTGAAGAATCCGCTTTAACGTTTTCTTGTCCTGCTTCATCCAATATTCAAAATCTTCCCATGCCGCATCAGACCACGACTTAATCATCAAAGTTCACCTCATGTACTGTTCCACCTGTAGCTTCCATTTGTGCCACTGAATCTCTTAGTCTGGTCATATTCTCCTGTGAATAAAACGGATCCACGGATACTTCAAATGGTATACGCTTTTCTCTTCCCAGCTTTTTTAAGTAAATATTAATAGCAGTTGATAAAGACATCCCTATATCAGCACAAGCCTGCTCTGCTTTTTTCTTTACATCATCCTCTATACGCAAACTAATTTGAGCCATTATATCACCTCTTCCTCTTTGATATTACTAATATACTCCAAATCATAGCATTTGTAAAGCATTTTGCTATACGGATTTCATTTCTTTATTATATTTTCTATATCATTTATAAAAATAGATAGCAAATCCCCTTTACCCAGCCTTTTTCTCTGTCCGACATCCTTTCTGATTTCATAAATGATATCTTCCAATGGCAATAAAGAGTTCTTCGGACTCATGTCTTCCATCGCTGCTTTTCTGTATCTTAACCACTTTTTTACTACTTTATTTGATCCCCATAATGTTAACCCCCTAGAAAAGTCCGACATTATTCTAAACTTATCAGATTCTGTCATTTTCTCATTTATAGGTTTTTTTGTATCTTCCATAATAGTATAAATTATGCTTATAAATTGTTCATATGGTTCCTCTCTTTTATCATATAAGTATTTTTTTACATTATATCGATAATCAATAATTTTTGCTATCACAGACGTAAAAACAACGCCGATTATAGACACCATACCTGTTATCATTGCCACAATAATCACTTTATCTGTAGTATTTACAAACTTTTTCAGAAAATCAACTAAATACTCTATCCCATTCCCTAAACAAGAAAAAACAAACCATATGAGCAATATTGCCGCAAATACAAGTATCACCAATAAAACCAACCCTATTATAAAATTAATTCTAAGATGTTTCTGAGCAAACGGCGCTTTTTCTTCCAATTTCACTGAACCATTTTTTGTACTTTTCATATATTATCCTCATTAGCTAATTGTCAATTTGACATGTATTTCCATTGGCAACAATTTTCTACCACATTCTCACTAAGATAACAAATTCTAAATATAGCAGGCAATCCTATGGACTACCTGCTATATAAAATAATCTGTGTATAATTTTTCATCACTCGAACTCTTTTTCCTGTTGTTGGCAGGAAATATTTTAGATTGATTTTCCTTTCAAAAGCGTATCATTTTAATACGGTTTTGTTGCTTGTTTATGCGATTTCAAAGCTGGTGTACCCAAATTGTACCCACACCAAAAATCATTCACTCCTTTTGCTGCTTCAAAATGAACGGTTTCATTATCTTCATAAGTTCCCCAGATATACGCTCACCCTTCTCTTTCAAAAGTCTTTCCTGCTCTGCTTTTGCCCATTCAACAGCCTTAAGTTGATCCTCTAAACGTTCGCTTAATATTACATGTTCTTCCATAGCCGCCTCCTTCCTAGCGATTATCATAATCAATACCCGCCATATAACAATTCTTCAGGAAATGATCCGCCGCTTTCTGCAGACCTTTTAAATCATTGGCTTCATTATTTGCGCTGACTGCCTCATTAAACAATGCGACTGCTTTATCATAAGCATATCCTTTCCCTTTTACCAGATATGATATGCTTCCCAGATTAGTAACAACCACCATCATCTTCACACTGGTATACCGAATTAAAAACTGCACATCTGACAACGAAAAATCCGATAATGACGGATGATTATGTAATACAATTACAATACACTCTTCAGCCGCCGATACCAAGTGATATGCAATTGTACTGCTTATCGGATCTACCCCGTGTTCGCTTCCTAACGCTACTCCAATATACTCCTCACCCTTCTTGATACGCTCAACGCTGTCCATGCCATACGTTATCGCAACTTCATTTGAATTATTCTCATCTTTTGAAATACGCAATACATTTCTTGCCAATTCCCGAATCGTATTATATTCACTCTCCGGTATATTCTTATATTTTATCCGCGGAACTTTCCTGATAGCTTCATCCGTAATCATAATTTTATGATTACGCTTTTTTGCCATCTCTAAATCTTTTAAATGTTCTTTCTTTTGATGTTTCAATTGGCATCATTCCTTTCCAAATCTCTCCCAATTACTTCGCCCGCATATTTAGTATGTTATCATTTCTTGTCATAATGCTATTAGTAATTACATTCTATGTCTATATTATAACTGCTTTTCGGCAAATAATCAGCAACAATTTTAATGCACTGATTGCTGGCTGATTCCACTAATCCCATAACCGATGTTTCCTCTTTTGATTTCAGCATATTTTCCCACAACATTTCTTCTTACCGCTGCCACATGAGCAGGAATCCATTTGGATATATTTTTTCTCTTTCACAATCGGAATCTGTTTTGGCATCGTAAATTCATCAAAAATTTCATCTTCTTCCATTTCCCACTTTTCCATCGAGTCCTCGAATTTTTCTAATTGCTGTTGATACCAGTTGCTTTCGGCTTCTTTTCCGACATAATCTGCTAATTGCCGAGCACGCATAAAGAGAATCGAATTATCCATGTAACAGGAAACGCCGCATGTCGCTTTTCTTACCACTTCGTACGCTTTCCCTGCATCTCCGTTTCCAAAAAGAATCCAACAAAAGCTATTAATCCCGTTTATGTTTTCCGGATTATCTGTCAGCCAATTTTCATAATATTCATATGCTTATCTGTATTTACATCCACCGCCTTTTTCTGGCAATAATCAAGCAACAACTCCTTGGCTGATTCATCTGCATTGACAATATATACAATAAGCTCCTGTAGCTGTTTTTTATCAAATTTTCCAATCAAGCTGGTTATCGTTTTTTTCCATTTTCTTTGTATTCTCCCATTTTGTATAGAGGCATCTGCTTACCCAGATTACCTCCTGCCAAAATCTTTCTCTCATTATAATCGTTCAGCATTCTCGTCGTTACCTGCATCTTCTATAATTTCATACCCCATACTGCGATAGCCTCTGCTTCGCTTTTTATACATTTTCATCGCCAAATCAATCTTTGTATCAAGATAATCATAAATACGGACTTCTTTTTTCTCATGGTATTCTCTGTGCAAGCGCCCGGCATACTGCTTTACCCTTCCGCTCCATGAGATTGGCAACGTCAAAAACAACGTATCTAAAATAGGATAATCAAAACCCTCTCCAACATATTTGCTTGTTGCAATGATAACCCTCCGCGAATCCACGGAAAGATTCTGCAGTTCATCCATAACTGCCTCTCGTTCCTTCTTTTTTAATCCTCCATACAGCTTGTAAACCTTAACATATGCGGAAAGTTCCTTTTCAAGTAGTTCCATATGCTCTTTTCTCTCTGTCAAAATAATAGGATATCTATTCTCGTCCAGACAGTTTCTGACATCCATCACAATCTGCATATTCCGAAGCGGATTACTGCATAAATAATCGTATAGTTCATTCGTTGTATATTCATCTTTCAAATTGCCGACTGCAATTCCTGTTTCCTGAATATAAACTTTATGTTCTAAATCACTTGTGACTTTTGATAAGTCCTTATAGCACACCGGGCCAAGCTGCATGAGTACAATTCTTTCTTTACCATCCTTGCGCTTTAGCGTAGCAGTCAGACCATACTTATATTTTGCCGGACTTGACTTCAGTATCTGCTCAAATCCTACGGCTGATACATGATGGCATTCGTCACATATGATCTGTCCATACCCTTTGACAAGCTCAGAAACTTTATTATCTCTGTACAGACTCTGGCTTACGGCAACGTCAATTTTTCCGGTCGGACTTTTCTTTCCACCGCCTATAATGCCAATTTCCTTTTTCGGAATATTCAAAAATACCGAAATTCGTTCACACCATTGATTCAGCAAGGCTACTCTATCCACAATAATCAGCGTATTTACTTTCCGTTCCGCAATTAAAGCAATGGCCGCCACAGTTTTTCCAAAAGCTGTATTTGCATGTAAAATACCACCTGACACTGCCAGCATTTCTTCCACCGCCTTTACCTGCTTCTCGCGTAAATCGCCATGAAACATTACATCGATAGGCTGTCCGACAAAACGCTTGTCCACGCTCTCTACCTTTACATGATAACTGTCACAGATTTCTCTCAAAGCCGCTGCAAGTCCAATCGGAAGCACCAGATAATCATCATCTTCCTCAAAACATTGTATCCACATCGGAATATCCTGTACGCTCTTTCTTAAATTACGTGCCAGATAATATTCCGGATTATGAAACACCGTCATACCTATCAGCTTCTTCTTTAAGAAAGAATGAAGGCGCACCTTTGAAACATATATTTTGTCATAAAGCACAACATCTATATAATCTGGTAAATCCTCCGGTATCTTTTCTTCCTTTTTCTTTTCCCACGGCAGCGTTTTATCTTCTTCTTCAATTTCCCTGTCGTTCACATCCTCAAGAATGACATCCGGAAACCTTTTTATCACTTCAACTATTTCCATCCTACTATATCGTCTAACGCTCTGCAAAACGGCAGTCTGGCTTGCATACATGTGAAATGCCCCATCCACAAAAACACTATTTCCCTTTTCTACGGACTGACGCTGTAAAGGCAGTGCGATCAAATTTCCATAGCCTCCCTTGGGCATATGATCCTGATTGGGAAACAGGCGGTCAAACGAATCAAATTTTGAACTTCCGCTTCTGTTCACGGCTGTTTCAAGAACTTTTAAACCAAGCTTTCTCGCGATATGCGCTTCTATCCTCTCGCTAAAAAATACCCATAGATGCCCGCCATTTCCCGAACGCGACCTTTCTATGTAACTGTCAATTCCATACTCTTTAAAAATTGATTTGACTGTCAGGATTTCGTCCCGCCATCCGCTTTTATCAAAATCAATTGCAAGAAATTTGCATGTCTCGTCCTCAAGCAGCGGGTATACTCCCATAACAAGAGAATTTCTTCCACTCCCCATAAAATGCCGTTGTATTAAGCTGTCCGTTATTTCCTGATTCTCTCGATAAGCACAATTTTTACATGCACCTTTTATTCTCTGCGACTTTCCACAGATTTTCCTGTCCCATTCGTTTTTACATTTTGGTGCATATCCATGTGTTCCGGACTTTTCATTTTCCCAGCGAGCTGCAAAAACATCCTGCCTGCCATAAAATAAATCCCTATACAATGCGATAAGCTCCTGCATTTCCACCCGCTTATCCGATTGGTAGAAATGATCTGCACTACAATTTGGTTTATCCGATTTTAAATCCGTTTCCGAAGAAGCTTCTTTTATTCGCACCACCTCATTATGAATGAGTGTTTCTGCCTCTTCAATCGTAATATGCTCGTCAAGCGATTTGACATATGCAATGATGCGTTCCTTCCAATCGTTCATCAAAATCCTCTTTCACTTTTCGCTCAAAATCCGACCAATCCGCATAAGTGAATTATTAACCTTCATCATGCTAACATCCCCCAAGGCAATTATTCAAGAAGCGGCAGTGCATCACAGCGTTTTAAAGAAATTTGCATCTACCCACTTAGAATTATACGGCTTAGGAAATCACTTTCTATAGGGTACAGAATTATCATCGCTTTTTGCAAAATGTAAATAATACGGATAATGGCAATAATCATATAAACCATCTAGCATTTAAAATAATCCATGTAAAATTCTTCTCACTCGAACTCAATCGTCGCCGTAGGCTTCGGACTCAAATCATAGCAGACCCGGTTTACATTGGGTACTTCCTTCATAATCCTGTCCGTAATTTTCAGCAGCACCTGCCAGTCCACCTGCTCTACCGTGGCGCTCATAGCATCCACCGTATTTACCGCACGGATAATGACGGGATACTCGAAGCATCTCGCATGGTTCCGTACACCCACTGATTTGAAATCCGGCACCGCCGTAAAATACTGCCATACTTTCTGGTCCAGCCCGGCTATAGCAAATTCTTCGCGCAAAATCGCATCCGATTCGCGCACCGCTTCCAGCCGCTCCTTCGTAATTGCTCCCAGGCACCTTACTCCCAGCCCCGGACCAGGGAACGGCTGACGGTATACCATCTCCCTCGGAAGCCCCAGCTCCAAGCCGCAGGCGCGCACCTCGTCCTTAAACAGATAATACAGCGGCTCCACCAGATCAAACTTCAGGTCTTCCGGAAGTCCGCCCACGTTGTGATGGGATTTTACCATTTTTGCCGTCTTCGTGCCCGACTCAATAATATCAGGATAGATCGTCCCCTGCGCCAGGAAGTCGATGCCTTCCAGCTTGCGCGCCTCTTCCTCGAATACACGGATGAACTCCGCGCCGATGATCTTTCTCTTCTGTTCCGGATCCGCCACGCCGGCCAGCTTTCCAAGAAAACGTTCCTGGGCGTCCACATAGACCAGATTGGCATCCATCTGGTTTTTAAATACTTCAATCACGCTTTCCGACTCGCCCTTGCGCATCAGGCCATGGTTTACATGCACACAGACCAGCTGCTTTCCAATGGCTTTGATCAGCAGGGCTGCCACCACCGAACTGTCCACGCCGCCCGATAAAGCCAGCAGCACCTTTTTATCTCCCACTTTCCTGCGTACCAGTTCCACCTGGTCTTCAATAAAATTCTTCATATTCCAGTTTGCTTCCGCCTTGCATTCGCCGAATACAAACTTTTTCAGTTCTTCTTCCTCCGGCATCGCTTCCAGCTTCTGCGGGCATTGGGACGTGGGATGGTCGATGGACATCATCGGGCAGCCCATATCATACAATTCCCGGCGGATTTCCACAGGGCTTCCATCCACCACCCTGTTTTCTCCTCCAAATAAAATGATTCCTTTTAAATTGCCGGATTTTTCCAGTTCTTCCGCCGTAATATCGTGGGGGTATATCTCGCTGTACACGCCCAAGGCGCGGATCGCCCTCGCCAGCTCCGTATTTTTTGTGCTTCCAAGATCCAAAACTGCTATCCTATCCTGTTTCATCCCATTCCTCCTGCCTTTTCACTCATTGCCTGTCTCTCGCCGATCCTGACCAGGAAATCGGTTATCTGCCTGTCATTATACCACTATTCCTTCCTGCCTGACAATCACAAATCCCGAGTTCCACCGTTTTTGTAGCCACCTGTTCCCGGAACCGAACATCATGTTCCACCACAAGCAGCGTCGGATTATATTCCGTCAACAGCTTTTCTATCTGCATCCGTGAAAACACATCGATAAAATTCAACGGTTCGTCCCATAGATACAAATGGGCCGGGATAAGCAGACTTGCCGCGATCAATACTTTCTTTTTCTGCCCTTCCGAATAGTCCTCCATATTTTTCATAAATTGCGCCCGCTCCATATCCAGCTGACGCAGTATGGCGCAGAACAAGCTTTCATCCAGATCCCTTTTCCTGCAGAAATCCCGGATGCTCCCCCGCAGAAAAGAAGTATCCTGGTCAATATAAGAAACCTTCAGTCCAGGCGCCGTCTGAAGGCTTCCGCTCTCTGACAAGCCGGAGCCTCTTTCTCCGCCTTCAATCCGCCTCAAAACAGCCTTCATAAGGCTGGATTTCCCGCACCCGTTCGCCCCGTTCAAAAATACCCGCTCCCCTTGGCATACTTCAAAACTCAGCCCTTCAAACAAAGGTTTCGCAGAACCATCGTACTGCAAACCATACTTATCAACCGAAAGCAGCTTCTTTTTAAAATGTTCCAATGGTTTCATCTTCAAATCGACAGGGCTTTCCATATCCAAAAGCAGCCCTTCTTTCTCCCGGATTTCTTTTTCCATCCGGTTTTCCATTTGCGCTACCCTGCTTTGCATCTTTTTCGTCTTAGCACCGATATATGCCCTTGTGCCTTTACAGCGGTCATGCTCCTTGACCGGATCGTAGCCTATTTTTGCATCTTCATTTTTCTCCGCCCATTGCCTGGATCTCTCTGCGGCCGCCTTTAATTTGGCAATCTCTTTCCGGTGCTTCTCATTCTCCATCCGCGCGAAAGCATCCTTCCGGCTTTTATTCTCCCACCAGCTGGAAAAATTGCCCGCCTGCACCTCGATCGAGCGCCTATTCAGCACAAGCACATGGTCGATACAGGCGTCCAAAAAATCCCTGTCATGGGATACGAGAATAAATCCCTTTTTCCCCGCCAGATATCCTTTCACCGTTTCCCTTGCTTCCCAGTCCAAATGGTTCGCAGGCTCATCAATCAAGAGAAAATCATTTTCCCCGGAAAACAGAACTGCCAGCATCACCTTCGCCCGCTCGCCAAAGCTCAAAGTGCCGAACGGGCGGTACAGCACCTCTGCATCCAGCCCAAGCTTATCCAATTCGCACAATATCCTCCACTGTTCGGCCCCCGCCTTCCATCGATCCGCAAACTCCGCCGCAGGCCGCTCCATGTCTTCTTCTTTTACCTGATACGGAAAATAATCAAACACCGTATTCGTGCTGATAGAACCTATATATTCGTATTTTCCGAGCAGAAGGTTCAGGAAAGTCGTCTTCCCTTTCCCGTTCCGCCCGACAAGGCCCAGCTTCCAGTCCGTATCGATCGAAAAAGACACCTCTTCAAATATATTGTCAAAACTTCCCTCATAATAAAAAGTGAGGTTATTTACGCTTATCCTTGCCATTCCAATTCCTCCTTCCAGCTGTCGCCAAAGGAATCCATGTCCGTAAAATAACCTCAAATCCGTTTGTATTTTATTCCAGCCAACCAAAGGCTGGCTTTCAGCACGCACTTGGCTCATTGCTCGCGGAAATAAACATTTTCCCTGCCCGCCGCGCAAAAGAGACGCTGCGCCGGCGCATGGCATCTCCGCGCATCAAAAAAGAGAGGTTATGAGAACATAATCCACCTTTGGTAACATAAAACATCCCTTCATGCCATCAAAAGTAAATTATATCCGCATCTTTCCACCTCTCTCTGTTCTTCCTATCCAATCGTCATAAAATGCCTGCCGCTCTTTCCTGATTATAAGGCAGGAAATTTTTTCTGTCAATCGCTATTTTTTATATGGGAAAAAGCGGTTCAGCCCAAGTTCCACGCCATTCCCTGCAGCAGTCCCTGTATTCGGGCAGCTGGTCGATATATGGCTTTAGCTCTTTCCCGATTTCATCCCTTTCCAAAGCATCCGCCTCATAGGGCGTATGTTCGCTGTTTCTTTTCCTCAGCGCATCTTCCGCGACTTCATGCAGCAAGATCCTGCACAAATCGCCGGCATCCGTTACCACCCTGCTTTCCACGACCTCCCGTTCCTTTGCCGCGATCTGCATCAGGACATATCCTAATTTTTCAGACCAGAGCCATTCAATATAGGGGCTGGACTTAATATATTCCTCAAACACCCCGTATACTTTTTCCATTTCCGCATCTCTCTTTGCTTCCTGAACCATGGTTCCCTCCTCCTGTGTATTGTTATGTACAAAAACATTTTACCATAAGAATCTATATCTTTTATACATGTAAATACTGGATACTGGTTCCGCAAAAAAACCGGAGCCGTTCTTTCCTGTTCCATCCTATCGTCCGAAATATCCTCTGACCGCCTCCCATATTCCGTCCGCGACCGCCTCCTTGGACTGGTTCCCGTCAATGACCGCACACTTTTCTTCTCCTGCCAGCAGGGCAAACGCTTTTTTATAATTTTCCCTGACTTCTACCAGTCTGGATCTTTTTTCAAATAATTCCTGATGAAAGCGGTTCCTTGCGATACGCTCCAACGCAACATCCGGATCAACGTCAATAAATAGATTGACGGTCGGCCTTAAAATCAGGCTGCTCTGTTCATTCGCCTTTACCACCCATTCCATCGGCATATCCACGCTATGATAGGCATAAGAGGAAAAATAATATCTGTCGGTCAGAACTGTCATCCCCTCCCCGACTTTAGCGGCGATGCCGTCCACTTCATTCAGGAGATGGTCCAAACGGTCAGCGACGAACAATCCTGCAATCGCCTTGTTATCCATCCGGATCCTTCCTGTCAACACCTGGCGGATCAGAGAACCTACCGGCGCATTCGTCGGCTCCATCGTCGTATAACAGCAGATCCCTTCTTTTTTAAGCCGCTCTGCCAGCAGCCCTATCTGTGTGCTTTTCCCGCTCCCGTCAATGCCCTCAAAAGCGATAAACTTCCCCTTCTTATTCTTTCCTTCCCGTCTCTCTTCCATAACGCGCCAATCTCTCCTGCATCTTTTCTATCATCGCTCTTTTTCAGCCATGCCGACCTACTCGAGCATCAGCGCAACTATTATACCATATAACGACCGCTTGCGCATCCTCTTTCCTCCATCTCCCGCAGGAATTATAAAACCACGCGCCCCGCTTCTTTCAACCGAACCGCATGATCCGCAATAGAACCCGCTAAATACTCCAACAATTCGCCATCTTCCCCGCATCTCTCCCTCACAAACGCCTCTGCTGCTTTCTGCATCCACCGTTCCATTCCAGCCTTATCAAAACCTGCCAATACCTCTTCCATCTGCAGATAATCCTTTTCCGTAAACACAGGCTCGGATAACGGTTTCTTTATCAGCATATGCCCAAGAACGGAAAGGAACAGAATCCCGCAAATATTTTCTATCATTTCTTCGTACAAACTATTATATCTTTTTAGTACGCTTATCACATAACCTTCCGGGAAACATTGAAAAAAGAACTGTTCCAAACGGATGCATCCTATATATTCATAAATCTTATCGACTCCTGTATAGCCGGATAAATCCTTCAAAACCGGATAATCAAGAGCAACCACCGTATTCTGAGGTTCAAATTTCATATCATACCATCGGAAGAACTCGGGCAGCCCCTTAACAAAAGTGTCATATAAGCAACGGTTTTCATAGCAGACAAATTCCGGCAGCATTTCATTATACAAGTCCAATGCCCTTTTCACTTTTTCCCCGACCCGGGCCAGGCCCTCCTCATAAGCCTGTTGCGCCGGCTTTCTTCCGCCCTCCGATACTTCATGCCGGCCCGGCAGCCCCGCTTCCCGGATGCAATACAATACAGCTCCCATTAGTTGTTCCGCTTTCTCATAAGTAACGGACGTACTTTCCAGAGAAGTATATTTCTCTGCCAGTTTTCCCGCCACCGGCAACAGTTCTTCCATTTTATAAGCTATCATTATTTACCTCCAAAAAAGTTCCCGCAGCGCTTCCTGATACAGTTCATAATCCCATCTTTGCACTTCGTCAAACTTCCCATATTCCCCATACCCTTCCGAAGCCTTGTAGCCGTCGTATCCTGCCCGAACCGCTTGGGCAAAAATATTCAGGCAGGTTCCCTCCAGATAATCCAAATCCCCAAAACATACCGTTTCAAACTGCTCTTTCATAAAGTGCAGGAGTTCCTCATCCGAAATCTCATCCTGCATCTCGTTTTTATACAAATAAAAAATATCCTGCAGCCGAACCAAAGTCGCCGCATAATTGCTTTGGACAATAAAATCCGAGTCGCAGAATTCATAAATAATCAGCGGCATGATCCCCGCGCCGAACTCTACCCTTTGATGTGCCTTCAAAGCATTCACCCGCTCTTCCACAATCATTTCCGCTTCCTGCCTACTCAACGCAAGCCCGAACCGCTCCGCCACCCGGTTCGTCTCCAACACCTCGGCCAGCTGGTTTTGCCGCTGCCATAAAGCCATCCAATTTTTATCCAAAAGCATCCCCTCCTCTTAAGTTATCCTTGCCGCTTGTATAGCAACACATACTATACCATTGCCAGGAAACCATTAACAGCCTTGTTTTCCAATTATTTTTATGGTATAATATAACAAAAGAAAAAGTGCGGAATTAAGGTAATGAAAAATATCTTTCGTATCAAAAATGCAATTCCCCAAAATAGCCTTAACTATTCCAATCCTCTATAACCTTTGCCATGTCTCCGCCAATGCCAATCGCCCTGTTCCCAAAACTCTCCGGAACAACAGCTTCATCCCTGTTCAGCCGGACTAAGGACAAATTTTTACTTTCACGAATCATTTTTTCAAACGGAAAACGGATAATCGTCGGGGTGTTAAAGCCAACGCCAAGTTCCAGCAATACGCCTTTTTTATGTTCCATTCTTTTCAGGAAATCGTAATAACACCCGGCTGCCTTATGCCAGTTTTCATCTTCCACAAAATACTGGTCACAACGAAGATGCATCGCCATATTGCCGCCGCAGACCGGGCATTTCGGCACCAGGCAGGAAGGCACCAGACAGTCACGCCTTGCCTGATCCATCCGGCGGAACAGATCCTCTGCATCGTAAATCTTTGGATGGCACCCTTTTTCACACTGGATATTGCCATAATCCCCCTGTGTTGCAAAGATGCGCTCCGTCTGGAATCCTGCTTTCTGGAACTGATGGTCAACATTCGTTGTCAGAACAAAATAATCTTTTTCTTTTACGATTTCATAAAGCTGCTTGTATAAAGGCAGTGCGGGAGGCAGAAACCGGTTTACCATGCTGTGTTTTGACCAGTAGCCCCATTTTGCTTCCTGTGTGGGAAACGGATAAAAACCCGCCGCATACATATCCGTCATATACATGGAACCGTACTTTTCTATGAACTCACTGAAATTACTGGTAAACCGTTCGCCGCTGTAAGCAAGTCCGGCGGCTGTCGACGCCCCTGCTCCCGCGCCGATCAGTATGATTTCGGCCTCTTTTATCCGTGCAGATGCCTGCTCAACCTGTTCTTCATAAGGAAGATCCTGAAAAATATAATCTTCGGCAGGAACACCGCTTAAAAACTGTGACCAGTCTATCTTCTTTTTTCGACACTGCTTCATGTTTCTTAACCTCTTTTTAGAATTTTCCGTTTGTATTCTTCCAGCTTTCCTTATCTGCAATCGTTTCCATTACATCCCAATGCTCGGCAATCTTACCGTTCTCCACCCTCCATAAGTCATAGTAACTGGTAGGTGCGCCGCCAAAAGTTCCCTCGCTGACAGCCAGCACATAATTTCCCTGTGCAAGCACCTGGTGAACCGTCGTATAAATCATCCGGATATTCTGTTCGGCCAAAGCAGCAAGAGCCGCCCCCAAACCGGACAGGCCATCTGCAATTCCTGTATTGTGCTGGATATAAGCATCCCCGTCAAAATAGTCCGGTGTCTTTTCCGAATGGTTCCCCTGCATTACATCATACAGGAAATCCTTGACAAGCTGGCGGTTTTCTTCTGTTTTCTCCAAGTCCTTAACGGGTTCCACGTTATCAATCTGCGTATGGCCGGACGGATTCGGCTCCGCCTTGTCGGCAAGATTATCCCAATGCTCTGCAATCCTGCCCTCACTGTCAAAGCGGAAAATATCAAATGCGACTTGTTCGCCTGCCCCTGCAAAATTATAAACTGTCTGTAAAAACACCTTATCCCCGTCTTCAAAAGCACGGATATTGTTTACGGTAGTCGGAACGGGCGCAGATGCGAGATAGTTTATACTTCCGACAAATGCCTCACGCCCGGTTCCGTATGCAAGGTTATGCTGGATATATCCCTCTGCCAGAAGGGAAGCCGCTTTCTTAGCATCTCCCGTCGCGAATGTGTTGATCAGCTCCTTTGCTTTTTCCATCTGTGTCATAATAGCATCCTCCTGTTTCCATATGTTTATTTTTTGATGTAATTTTTATTATTACATCTGATGAGCATACTATAACACGCGTTTGATGTAATGTCAATAGTTACAATTATTTTTTTAAAAAATGGCAGTATCTGTTCTTTAGTATAACAGCTTGTTCCCCTTCTCGCATATCTCATAAATCTCATCATATTTTGCCTCAATCAGAGGAAGAATCTTTTCTTTCTGCTTCCCCGCAATCCTTTTATAAAGAAAATACGGAAATATCCATCCCAGAAATCCCGGCACGGCAAGCAGGATGCACAGAATGTAATGGGGCGGCTGCGCTGTCACTGCAAACGTAGAGCCTGCCATGAACGCTGTTCCAATGATGCCGAGTATAATAGCATACATTGTCGCTGCAGAGGTCTTCGCCTTTTCCAGCTTTTCAATCTCATCCACGCATGCCTCAAAATTCCTCTCAAGCCTTGTAAGCTCCACTTTGTTGACAATCTTCCGGTTCCGCTTCATCCGGAGCACTGCCCTCTGCTGCACGCTTTCCGTCAGGCTGCCGTCTTCCTCCCATCCGAAGCTTTCATATCCGTCAAGGAGAAAAGACAGTCTGCTGCTGTCCGTAACCATTTCCTTGTATTCATATCCCACGAAGTTTTTCTTCTGTCTGCCTGTACCATCCATATTCATGCGCCTCCTTTTGTTCATCCAACCTCTGCCACAGGCAATGTAACCGTAAAAGTACTTCCCTTTCCTTCCTCGCTGACGACCTGGATATCTCCGTCCATCAGTTCCAGCACACGCTTTACCAATGCAAGGCCAAGCCCGTTTCCTTCTCTTGAACGGGAAGTATCTCCCTGATAAAATTTATCAAAAATATGGTTCATGCTCTCCCTGCCCATGCCGCAGCCTGTATCAGACACCGCTATCCTGATACAGTCCGCATCCGATGTCTGGCTGATTGTAACGCTTCCTCCCGGCTCCGTAAATTTTAACGCATTGCTGATCAGGTTGTTCCACACCAGTTCCATAAGGCTCGCATCCGCCTTTACCATTGCCGCATCCTCGATTTCCGTTTCCAGTTCAATTCCTTTTTCATCCCACGCATCCTCAAACTGCAGAATACATTCACACAACTGCCTGCATATATCATAGTTTTCCATTTCCGGCATAATCTTCTGATTTTCCAGCTTGTTCAGTTTCAGTATATTGCTGATCAGTTCGGAAAGCCTTGTGGCAGCATTTTCCACAGATCTCGCATACTCTTTCCTCTGCCCGTCTTCGATCCGGTCTGCGGAAAGCAGCTCCGCATAATTTTTAATAATAGCGATCGGCGTTTTCATCTCATGGGACACGTTGGAGACAAAATCCGTCTTCAGCGTCTCAATGCTCCCCAGTTCTTCCACCATCTTATTGAAGTCCAGTATCATAACATCCAGATAATCCAGTTTATCCGCCGTATGGATCGTGGGAACATATACGGAAAAATCCCCTTCCGATACCTTCCTGGTGGCTTCTGCCATTTTATGCAGGGGTTCTTCATAGGTGCTTCTCATTTTCTGCCTTGTGAACAAGGTAAGCCCCACTGCCACGATCCCCCAATAGACCATGGGAATAATTATCTGCGCCAATTCGCCCATGTGTGCCTTATTCATAAATACAAGCAATCCGGTGTGGATGCCGGACATTAAGAACAGAACTCCTAAATAAATGGCAAACAGGGACGGCGGAAAAAGGGTTTCTTTTATTTTCATCGCAGCACCGCCTTATATCCCAGCCCTCTCACCGTCACAATCTGAAATCCGTCGCAGGCTGAAAGCTTATCCCGCAGCTTTGTCACATACACATCCACCGCGCGCAGGCTCGTATCGCTTTCCACGCCCCAGAACTCATCCATGAGCTGCGCCCTCGAAAATGTCTTTTTCGGGTATGACAGAAGCTTGTAAATGATGTTGAACTCCCTCGTGGTAAGGCCGATTTCTTCCCCGTCAATTTCCGCGCTCATGCCGTCCGCATCCAGTACCAGATTGCCCGCAGTTATCTTCCTTTCCATCTCAATATTAGCCCTGCGCAAAAGCGCCCTTACACGCAGAAGAAGCTCATCCAGTTCAATGGGCTTTACCATGTAATCATCAATCCCGAGCTGGAACCCTTTTTGTTTGGAAGGCAGGTCATCCCTTGCCGACATAAACAAGATAGGAATTTTCCTGTTCACTTTCCTGACTGTCCGGGCAAATTCAAAGCCGTCAATTTCCGGCATCATAATGTCAGAGACGATCAGTTCATAAATATTGTTATACATCTCATCATAAGCTTCCTTTGCGCTTAAGACTCCTTTGGCATGAAACCCGCTGTTGTTTAAGTAGGTGCATACAACCTGGTTTAATTTTGGATCATCTTCCACTATAAGAATATGAATCATACGTTACATCTCCTTTTCCTGCCTGATATATTTCATCTGCTTCGTTGACCTTATGATCATAAAAACCGCCATTCCAAGTACAAGGATGCTTATCCCCGCCCCTGTGGAAGCCGTCATGATCCGGCGGAACACAGGATCATCTGCAGCGCCGAACTGTGTCAGCATGGCTGTCTCCAGAGAAAGCATGGAGACCAGCGCCGCCGTCAGGCTGACCACTTTTGCCGCAGACATGACAGGACTCCCGTATTTCCTGAATTTTACCACATTCCGGACAGCCGTGATCGTTGCGTAAAATGCGTACATCGCCATGACATAGATCAGCACTCCGGGATATTCAAACCCACTGTTTTCGTATACCACCAGGATAATGATCCCTGCCAGCGCGACATTCATAAACAGAAGGATAATTCCGCATAAACGGTATCTGCTCCATTCGGAAACCATGCTTTTTCCATCTTTCCTCACATAATGAAGAAGCGAGGCACGCATGAGGGCGAGCAGGATATAATAAACCGCCAGCGTTACAAACCACACGGAACCATAAAAAATTCCCGAAAACAATTTTATGCCCGCATATAAAATATTAATTAAAAATCCCTGATACAAGGATGCCTCTGCCCTAAACATCGTTTCCCTCAGATATTTACTGACCAAGGGGATACCCATCATTTTCCTTATCAAAGGATGTTTATCCATTCCCTGCCGTACAAAGCGCACGGCACCTATCATTCCTGTTACTGTAATCATCAATGCATACGCCGATAACAAATATGCTGTATATGCGATGGCCGGCTCCACGTTTTCCCCTGTCAGCGCATAAATAACAAGCACATAAGCCGGAATGGAAATCAGCAGAGCGGGGACTGGCGGCAGAAAAAAAACTTTCCTGAATATTTTTTTCCATACTTTTTTCACCCGCTCCATGTCCATACCTCATCTCCACGCTTTCGTACTTAATTATTTTAACATATATCATGTTTTTATTTTGATTTTATTAGAATTTTGTTAAAGAAAAAATGTGCGGCAAATTCACTCTTTCTGCCGCACACCCCGAATTCCAGTCACTTTAATCCTTTTATAAAAGGAATCAGGCAAAGAAGAACTACGATTCCCACAATGCCGACGATGATGCCGACTATCATATTGTTCCATACCATTGTCAGACACATGCCGACGCCTAACAGCAATGCTCCCGCAATGCCGATCAGTGTTGCCCCGATCGTTTTACCAGACAGCCTGACCGGAGCCTTGTTTTCCATTTTCCTCCATACCAGCACCATAACCAGCAAAACGGCCGCCCCGACCGCTCCCATAACGACGCCCGGCTGAAACGCATTCCACTCCGGTATCAAAACCATGCACATTCCCAATGCAAATAAAATCCCCCCGATGGTTCCCAAAATCATTGCTACAAACGCACTCTTTTTCATAATCCAAGCCCTGCCTTTCTTCCATCCTCCGTACCGGAGACTTTTTTCACCCTAGCGGCTTCTGCTTTCTGTCTTCCCTCCTCCGCCGATGCTTTCCGCTTCTGCTCATGCTCCTCCCGTTTGGCAGCACTCTTTTCTTCTCTTTCTTTCTGTTCTGCTGCCATCCGTTCCTTCGCTTCTTCCACAGACTCCCCCTCTTTCGTCAGAAAATTGCCCACGAACTTATCGGCTATTTTATGGAATCCTCCCACTGCGCTTTCCTCGATTTTCTTATAGCCTCCGACCACGCCTTCTTCCATCTTCTTATAACTGCTGACTACTCCCTCTGCAATTTTTTCATTTGCCTCCACCAGTTTTGATTTTGCCATGTCTTTGATCTCCCTTCCTGTTCATTTTATGGATATAGGATACCTGTTGATTGTTTTTGTAACATTTGAATTCTGTTTCAGTTTTATTAATTCCAAAGTTTTTCCTAGCTTTTAGCAGAAAACAAAATACCCCCATTGCAGGCTTTTCTCCGCCTTGCAACAGGGGTCTTCCTCTTAGATATAACATCCGTCAGATTTTATTTTCCAAACATTTTTCCAGATCCGAAGCCATATCAGCCAGCGTTATTGATTTCAATTCCTGTTCCATTGCCGCCTGAATCCGAAGCAGCTTATCATCCAAAACTTGGTGGATGTTTTTTCCTACCGGGCAATCCATGTTCGGATTTTCATGGAAATGAAATAACGTATTTTCCTCTATACAGTCTACTGACTGATACACATCAAAAAATGTGATCTCATCCAAAGGCTTTGCAATCGTTGCGCCGCCCGGTCCCCGTTTTACCTCTATCAGCCCTGCGTCCTTTAACTGCGACAAAATTTTCCGGATAATAACCGGGTTGACATTAATGCTGGAAGCCAGAAAGTCACTGGTTATCTTATACTCATCTTGAAATACATCCATACAGGCCAGCATATGTATCGCTATTGTAAATCTGCTTGAAATCTGCATTCTGCCCTCCTCCTTTTCCGATTATAATCTTATATCGAAGTTAATGTAATGTCAACATTTACGACCAGGCGGCCAGGGAAATCTATATAAAAATTCCTTGTAATCTTTACGACTTTATCCATTCCCTTGTTTACTGTCCGCCGGTTTCATCCTTCCCGTTCTTTCTTCCTTTCAAAACCGTACCTGTACCAATGACAGCTGCCAATAGGATAGCCGCAATGAACCACCACATTCTCCCTGTCCACCCGTTTTCCGCGCTTTCCGGTACTTCCACAGCACCTTCGCCCGCTCCGGCCGGGGCCTGCGGCTGTGCCGTTTCCCCTATGCCGCTTTCTTCTTCCTCATTCCCGTCTATTGCAATCACATAATCCGATGCATGGGTAAAAGCAAAGAAAGCCGTTCCGTCCTCTGCCACTTCGTCCGCACAGATAAATTCCAGTTCCCCTATGCTTTTATTGTAATAATACAAATTTGCGGTATATCCTGCGTTCTCTCTGCCCAGATTGATGGACAGCACTGCGGTAAAGCCGAACTCCCCTTCATAGGCAAGACTTAACTGGATGCTGTAGCTTTCCCCGATAACATTGTTCACAATGTCCACCGGAACAGCGCTTACTCCCGTTTCCAAACCAAAGTCAATGCCGCCTGTTTTGTCCAAAGATACATCCCTTGTGATGCTCTTTCCGTCCACACTCCAGAGCATGCCATTGCCCATATCAAAGGTGATAGTGATATCCCTGCCCTTGATGCTGTCAAAGATATCCTCCGGGACGACAGTGGTTCCGTTCATATCCACGTTGATGACGCCGCCCTCTTTTGCCTGCTCTTCCTCTGCACGGATGATATCCCAGCCAATCTTGCCATCTTCCCCTTTGATAAATGGGATTTTGGTGTCCGGCCTGGTATCCCATGCCGTGCCGCTTTCCGGTTTTTCCGTGCCTCCTAGTTTCCACCTTGTTCCCGGTTTTACTGTATTTCCGGTTCCTGCCCCGGAAATCCTGCCCAGTGCCGGCGCTGGCGCTTCCGGCCTGCTTATGGCTGCCGTATTGCTGTTTGTATGATTTTCTGAGGGCTGCTCTGGAACAGATTCCGGCACATTCGTTGTGTCGGAAGGCATATCGGACCCGTTCTCCGCTTTTTCCACTATCAGCGTAACCGGCCATTCCACGCCGCTGTAATTATTTTCCTCGTCCGGGACGAATACTACGGTATATTTTGTGCTGCCGCTGTCCGACACCGCAGGCTTTATCGTCCCGTCCTTCCATGTAAAGCTGCCGGAAACCGGAGTATTGTCGGATTTACTGTACTGTGCCGTGCCTGTCAGGACAGATTTGCTTAAGGAATCCCCATAGGTAATCTTTGCTGCGCTGACCTTGCCTTCTTCTATATACGGTATTGCTTTTCCTACCGTTACAGTTATGTCACATTCCACGGTATTGTAGCAATCCGTATCATCCGGCGTAAATACAGCGCGGTAACCTCTATTCCCCCCTGTCGGCAAGACGGAACCGTCCTTCCAGCTCCATGTACCTTCCACGGTCACTGTGCTTCCGCCCACCGTCCATACAGCGCTGCCGCCGGTCAGCCCCACGCTGCCCAGCTTCCCCGAGGGATGATAAGTAATGGCATCGGCCACAGGTGTTACCACATCCGGTGCGGCTCTTGTTACCGTAACCGGCACTGTTCCGGCCAGTTCCTGATATTCCATGCCGTCTGCCGGCGTAAATATCCATTCTGCTTCCGTCGTCCCCACATCCGGGACAATGGAACCGTTTTTCCATGCAAGAGTTCCTTCCACTTTGGTGCCGATTCCCTGCTCTACGAAAATCACATCACCCAGCTTAAGAGCCGAAAGCGCTTGTCCGTAGGTGAGGGTTGAACTGCCGTTTATGAATACACTGCCGGGCTGCGGTTCTACCGCCTTCTTTACCACAAGTTCAATGTTCAAGGCATATACGGCATCCTCATAATTTGCCATTTTCGCCGTCACGGTAATGGATGCAGTATCTCCTGCTGATTGGTTCCCCGGCACGGTGAAATTAAGTTTTCCGCTACCGTCCACAGATATATCGGACAGAATGCTTTTTTCATCCGCCGCAATAACAGTATATTCTGTTTTTCCCCGGTCTTTCGGGAGTTTTCCTGCCACGTCAATGGCAACAGCCCCGTTAGAACCGTTGCGATAAGTGTAATACCTTGTTTCATTATTGACAGCTGGTGCGGCGGCCTTTTCCACAATCACCCTGACCGTCCGGTTTGCACCGCCGGTATGGTTCGTACCTTCCTCAAGGAAAGCTGTGATTATGGCTTCTCCCACCCCTTTTACCAGAACTGTTCCATCTACAGAAACGGAAACCACGTTCTCTTCAGAAGAGACATAAGATATCTTCCCGTCCCCGTTTGTAGAACAGCCTAAGGAAAACTCCTGATCGGCAAAGGTCTTTTGGACTGGCGACACAGGAACAGTCAATGTGCCTTCCGCTTTTTTAATGGTCAGTGCCAGCTCATTGGTGCTATTGGCGGCGGAATAGTTGCCCTTTGCATCAATATGAGCCTTAATTGCGTAAGTTCCTGCATTGACGGGAAGACCATTTTTATAAGCGGTTTCCCCTTGCTTTTTGTAGGAATAGCGTATGGTTCCGCTAAAGCTCTCACCGTTTGCCAGCGTTACCGCCGGTGCTGTAATGACTGCCGGACTGCCGGTATAGACCAGTTCCTGCACTGTGCCATCCCACGCCACCACGGGCGCAGCCGGAATGATTGTATACTCCTTCGTAACCGTGCCCTTATAATTCCCCTTGCCTTTCATGGAGACTGCCACCGTTCCGGCATTGGTAAAATCAGTGGTGGCGGCACCGTTACGGGCGTAGCTGACATCATAATCCGTTCCCTCTATCAGCATGGTTTTCCCTTGCGTGACGGCTACTCCCGGCTTCTGCTCTGTGCCGTTGTAGGTGACGCCCGCCGAGGTCAGCGCCGCCATATCTTCAGTCAGCGGGGCGGGGGCAACGGTGAAGGATAGACTGCATTCGGTTGATTCTTTTCTTGCTGATTCATTGATAAATATCACCTTCAGCGTATATTCTCCCGCAGGTATTTTCGAGCTGCTTGTGCTGTCATACAGCCGCGCCAGACTTTCTTCTGTCTCTGTAAAATCATATTGCCTCCATATACCGCCGCCCGGTGCCACACACAAAGTTACCAAGTAGTTATCGGGAATCTTCTTTGTCCACTTCACCTTGGCCTCCGGATTCCCGTAGACCAGATTTTGGAGGGCAAAAGTCACGCTGCCCACGGTATTTTCATACTCGCAGATATCACAACCTTCGCTCAGCGTCACGGTATTCCCGTCCGCCGCAGCGGTGTACTTAATGGTATGTGCTTCGGTCTTTGTACCGCCGCAGACCGTACAAGTATAAACATGGCCTCCGGCGGTACTTGTGCATTTATCGCTATAGGTACACTCCTTTGTCACATTTTCCTTGCAGACCGGGCAAATGCCGCCGTGCCCGCCGCCCGCCAGAGGCCGGTAAACAAGACCGGTATGTGCGCACTCTGCCACGGTAAAGGTTTTGCTGATGCTCTTATCACCGTTCGTATAAGTAACCGTATATTCCCCCGCATCTTTTACAGCTTCCGGTTCCAAGTGACGCGTCCACCCCTCTGTATCCGCGCTAAACTCCACTCCGCAAACAATAACTGTCCCTTCCAGCGTAATCTGGTCTGTATAGTCCTCTCCGGTATAAACCAGTCCTTCCGGAACCGAAATCATATCCTCGTTTACATCAGCCAGAAAATCTCCATTTCCGGTCAAAACGCCTGCCCCGGTCAGGGAATCCTTGTCGTGAATGCGCATCGTACCGTTGTTTTCCAATGTGATACCATTGGGAATCGTCAGCGCAGCGCCTTCCGGGATTACGAAAGAACCGTCCGCTGCTACGGTCAAACCAGCTGCAAGAGTGTGGGCGCCATAGACCTGATATACCGCTCCCGTACTGGATTTGAAAAATTCATAGGTAATTCCCTCCATCGTGCTGCTGTCATCTGCAGTGATCGCTTTTTTAGAACGAATCAGGAATTGGCCGCTGCCTGTAATCTGTGAATTGGCAACGGACACCTCATCCTCACAATGGATACCGGCATCAAGGACATCAGCCGATATCGTGGAATTGGCAATAACCGCCTTGTACTCCGACACCTGTGTGGATATCGCCGTCACATACAACCCAAATCCGCCGGGGTTGGTTATATGCAATGTGCTGTCAGTAATATCGGCCTTATTGGCGGCAACACAGTAATCAGCATCGCCCGACGAATTCATTATGGCCACATTGCTGCCGTTTTGTACGGTCAGACCGCTGTGCGTCGTGTAAATATATCCGTTGGATCCATTCATGTTAATATTCACTGTGGCATGATCGATAAGCATGCCTTGGGCAAGGAAAATCATTCCCTGTGTAGTGACATCCACATTTACACCGCGGACAACAATGTCATTATCGTTCCAATTTTTCCCCGCCAAAAAGAGCCGCGCCCCCTGGTCGCCGGTAATCGTCATGCATCCGCGCACATTGCCATAGGAAATTATACCACTGGTTTCTATGTGATTTTCCCCCTTCAAATAAATCGTTAAATCCAATGGGGCATTGATGACATGGATAAAACATTCGGCGGCATTATCGGCACGGAAATTGTCCAGCGTCAGAACACCGTCTGCATAGCTCCAGCCCTCCCCGCTGTCGCCGCTGCTGACCTTCTGCCCAAACAGCTCCAAATCGGGCTGGCTCTCCTCCGCCGGAGCCGGCCCATTGGATACATCCAAGACCTCTTGCAGCTCCAGACAGCGGGAAATGTCTATCTGCTCCTGTTCCTCTTCGGTCAGTTCCTGAAAGCGGGCAAGGATTTCATCAAGCTGTACCCGCACTTCATCTGTATTGTCCTCTGTCACTGCATCAGGCAAGGCAGCAATCAAGTCCTCAATGGGGCAGATGCGGCACTCATAAGTACACAGGTTTCCTTCACCGTCCTCTGACGCCTTACGATAACCGCAGTCCTGCGTATGCTCTTTGTGATGCGCGCAAAGGCCGGTATCGGCATCCTCTATGTCTGCATCTCCTTGTTCTATATCCGCCGTATCCCTTGCATTCTCCGTATCCGCATCATCCGGTTCTATATCTTTTTCGGAAATTTTTTCCTGTTCCTCCCCATTACAGCATGAAAGGTCCGCCCCTTCTGCCCCGCACAAGGGACAGTCCCCATTTCTGCTGTCCTCCGCACATAATATCTCACAAATACATTCTGCTGCATCTTCTTTCGGTGCGTCGGCCGGCGGTTCCTCTTCCGGTTTTTCCTCCCCATTCGCCGCCTGTTCTTCTGCATGGGTTTTGTCTGTTTCCAATGCCACATCGGCTTCTGCCGGTTCTTCTTCTGTTTCTGCCGTTTTTTCTGCATTTTCTGTTTCTTCTGCCTCTGCCGCTTCATCAGTTTTTGCCTGCTCCATGGTACCTTCGGAAATATTTTCCGCTTCTGCATAGGATGCTGTCCCCGGTATCGTGACCAGCACAGCCGCCGCAAGCACCGCCGCAAGTATGCGTTTCCTTATCTTTCTCATATCCGCCTCCTGTTTTTTGTGAAGAAAACTTCCTATTCTTCTATCTTTTATGGCAAACCTTTATTCCCGCAAGCAATAAGCCAAGTGCCGTATTTAACATATTGGCGAATGCTGCGAGGCTTATGGTTCGTACGCAAAAAGACCGCCGGGAAACGGGGCATTCCGCAGGGCATAATAGACCTGCCTGGAACTCCCGCCTCCGGCGGTTCCATCAATAACGCTATATGTAAAAAGATATACCAAAAGAGCAGACTCAGCCTGTCTGTCTGTCTGTCTGTCTGTCTGTCTGTCTGTCTGTCTGTCTGTCTGTCTGTCTGTCTGTCTGTCTGTCTGTCTGTCTGTCTGTCTGTCTGTCTGTCTGTCTGTCTGTCTG
>JAETNQ010000045.1 GCA_021772075.1 Lachnospiraceae bacterium | reverse complement strand
CCAGCGAACTGCCGCAAGCCTGATAAAAGTGAAGTGAAATAAAGACTGGAGCAAATCTGTTTCTATCATACAGGTTTGCTCCAGTTTTGTATAGGTACGGACTATCTACCGTTTACCATTGCCAGAGCCCCGTATGAAAAGTCTTTTCAGGAAATTTTTGAAAAGAAGGAAAAGTCTTCGGAGAATCCTCCCGAAAACAGGAAATAAACGGGTGAAAGCTTTTGGAACCAATACGGCCCGGCAAACAAAAGAAAGAGTTTGCCGGGCCGGTTTTTCTTTTTACTTCATTTTTTTGCTGTTCCGCTTAAGAATATATAATATCAGAAGCATCAGTATGACTCCTGTAGGCAGAGAAATCCAAGCGCTTTGCGTGAAACCGGCTACGATGTAGGTGACGAAAGAAACAGCCGCCGCCAGAATTGCGTAAGGAAGCTGGGTGGACACATGGTTTACATGGTTGCACTGCGCTCCTGCAGAAGCCATGATCGTCGTATCGGAGATCGGAGAACAGTGGTCTCCGCATACCGCTCCCGCCATACAGGCAGAAATGGAAATGATCATAAGCTGGGGATTGGATTCTGCAAATACTGCCACTACGATCGGAATGAGAATGCCGAAGGTACCCCAGGAGGTTCCTGTGGAAAAAGCGAGGAAGCAGCCAACGAGAAAAATGATGGCTGGTAAAAAGTTCATCAGGGAACCTGCGCTCTGATTCATGATGTCGGCTACGAATACGGCTGCTCCGAGGCTGTCGGTCATCGCTTTTAACGTCCATGCAAAGGTGAGGATCAGGATAGCGGGTACCATCGCTTTAAAACCGTTCGGAAGGCATTCCATGCATTCCTGGAAATTCAAAACCCTGCGGATAAGATAAATGATAATCGTGATAATGATAGCGCAGATGCTGCCTAGGGCGAGTCCCACCGAGGCATCGGAGTTGGAAAAGGCAGCGACAAAGCCGGCGCCTTCGAAGAATCCTCCGGTATAAATCATGCCGATGACACAGCATATGATCAAAGTAATGATAGGGATGAGAAGGTCGGCCACTTTCCCTTTGGGATTGACGGGATCCGCTTCTTTTCCGGCATTTTTTTCGCCCATGGAGAACAGGTCGCCTTTCAGCGCGTTGGCTTCATGGGATTTCATCGGACCGAAGTCCACGTTCATAAGGACGAGGGAAACCATCATAAGAATAGTTAAAATAGCGTAAAAGTTATAAGGGATGGCACGGATAAAGATAGAGAAGCCATCTTCCCCCTCCACGAACCCGGATACGGCCGCCGCCCAGGAAGAGATCGGAGCGATAATACAGACGGGAGCCGCTGTGGCATCGATCAGATAGGCCAGCTTGGCGCGGGATACCTTATGTTCGTCCGTTACCGGTTTCATTACGCTGCCCACCGTCAGGCAGTTGAAATAATCATCAATAAAAATCAGGACGCCGAGGGCGATGGTAGCGAGCTGCGCGCCCTCCCGCGATTTGATTTTTTCTTTGGCAAAATGCCCGAAAGCCGCCGATCCTCCGGCCCGGTTCATCAGACTTACCATAGCGCCCAGTATTACGAGGAAAATAAGGATTCCTACATTATAACTATCGGAAAGCACAGCGACAAAACCATCGTTAAAAATATGCGTGAGCGTGGTTTCGAAGGAAAAACCGGAATAAAACAGCCCGCCCACCAATATCCCGATGAAGAGGGAGCTGTAGACTTCCTTTGTGATCAGAGCCAGCACGATAGCCACGATAGGAGGAACGAGCGCCCAGAAGGTAGCGTACATGCCAGGAACATACTCCGCTTCGGCTTCCGCGGCAAATGCGGTAAGAGGCATAAGCGCCATGCAGAGCAATAAAACCCCTGCTCCGTAAAACAGTTTTTTCTTTTGCGTTTTCATTTTATGTACCCCATTTCTTTTGAGTATGTATAATTATGTATAAATACAAAAGAATTCTATCACTAAATGGTATAAAAATGAAGTATTTTTTATATTTTTTCAAAATATTCTATTAAAAGAGAAAAAAACGGCTCTTGCCGGGCGGGCAAGAGCCGTAAAAATATCTTATGGACTTCCGAATGTGTTTCAGTTGCGGTATTAATATACCATGGCCTCTTCTTTTCCGGTCATAACGCGGATCGCGCCCTGGGCAAGGGCAAGAAGCTCGTCTTCGCCGGGGTATACGGTAACGGGAGCAATAAATCCGGCCCGTTCCTTTAAGCCGTCCGTTACGGCTTTGTCGTATGCGATGCCGCCGGTCATGATGATCTGATCTACTTTGCCTTTCAGGACGCAAGCCATGGAGCCGATATCCTTGGCAACCTGAAGGATAAATGCCTCGCGGATCTCTGCCGCTTTTTCGTCGCCTTCTTCCACCATCTTATCTACGTCGCGCATATCGTTGGTATTCAGGTAAGCATTAAAGCCGCCGTTTCCTACCAGTTTTTTATAAACTTCTTTTTCCGTATATTTTCCGGAGAAGCACATTTTTACCAATGCGCCGGTAGGAACGCCGCCCGCCCTTTCCGGGGAAAATGCGCCGTCGCCGTCAACGGCATTGAATACATCCACTACTTTGCCTTTTTCATGCGCTCCTACGGATACGCCGCCGCCCATGTGAACAACGATCAGGTTCAGGGAGTCATAAGGAACGTTCTGCTCATTGGCATAACGCTTTGCTACTGCTTTCTGGTTCAGCGCATGGAAGATGCTGGCTCTGGGGAATTCAGGAACGCCGGAGTATCTTGCGATGGGCATAAGCTCGTCTACGACTACGGGATCTACGATATAAGAAGGAACGCCGATGGAATCCCCGATTTCTTTGGCAAGGATGCCGCCCAGGTTAGAAGCGTGCTGCCCCTGTACGCCTACTTTCAGATCTTCCAGCAGATCGTCCGTAACAGGATAAGTGCCGCCCGCTACGGGTTTGAGCATGCCGCCGCGTCCGACGATGACATCGAGGGACTTCATGTCGAAATCTTTTTCCTTCATTAAATCTAAAATAATGTTCTTCCTAAAATCTTTCTGGTCTACGATAGAAGCGTACTGGGCGATCTCTTCCGTGGAGTGCCTTAAGGTTTCTTCAAATAATAAAGTTTCGTCTTCAAATACGCCGATTTTCGTGGAAGTGGAGCCGGGATTGATAATTAAACTTTTGATTGACATAGCTTATTCTCCTTTTTCTATATTGAAAATTAAAATATTATTTATTTCAGGTATTCTGCCACAACCGCGCCGAGAGCGAGGGAATTTACCTTGACTTCCATGGAGTCCGAACGGGAAGTCAGGATAACAGGCGCTTTCGTTCCGGTCAGGATATTGCCGTTCTTTAAGTTCGCGGTATGCACCATTGCCTTGTAAACCAGATTGCCGGCATGGATATCCGGGAAAAGAAGGATATCGGCATCGCCTTGGATCGGCCTGTCGGTCGCGCCTTTATGTTTTGCCGCTTCCGCATCGATGGCAAGATCGAGGGAAAGAGGGCCGTCTACGATGCAGTCGGTAATCTCCCCGTCTTTGTTCATACGAGTGAGTTCCGCCGCTTCCACGGTAGCGGGCATCTTCGGATTAACGACTTCCACAGCGGCGAGGGGGGCTACTTTCGGGCATTCAATGCCGCATGCTTTTGTGATTTCCAGTGTATTGTTAATGATATGTACTTTGTCTTCCAGAGTAGGATAGGGGATAAAAGCTACGTCCGTTAAAAACAGCAGATGATCGATGCCTTCCACGTCGAAAACGCATACATGGGATAAAGGTTTGCCTGTCCTAAGCCCGACTTCTTTGTCCAGGACGCTTTTTAAGAAATGCTTCGTATCGATAAGGCCTTTCATATACATATCGGCTTTGCCTTCATGGACCAGCTTGACTGCTGCCAGGGAAGCTTCGATATCGTCCTCTACGTTCACAATTTCAAAGTCGTTGATATCCGTCTGGATGTCAGATGCAATGGCTTTGATTTTGGATTCGTCCCCTACTAAGATAGCGTCTGCGATCTTCCTGTCTTTAGCCGCCCTTACGGCCTCCAGAACAGCGGAATCCTGCGCAACAGCAACGGAAACCTTTTTCATGGGGATTTCTTTTACCTTGGAAATTAAATCGTCAAAAGTTTTGCTCATTTGTCTGCACCTCGTACTCATGAATTTTTGTGTTTTACCTTACAATTAGGGTACAACTTTACTAATCGTTAAAATAATAACACTTCTTATAATTAAGGTCAAGGGGGGACGGAGTTCTTCAGGGAAATCAATTTTTGCCGGCTGCGGGCAGAGCCTGGCAGGAAAGAAGAAGGGCGGCGGCAGGCAGGGGGAGCCGATGGGGAATGGCTTTGCCGTGCCGGCTTCGGGAAATGGATTTTCTAAATATTCCGGTGTCGTTGTACCAGCCGGACGCAACCGTCCGCGATTCGCCATCCAGGCTCATTGCGGACTTTTGGTGACATCCGTGTCACCAAATTGCTGCCCGTCGAACGGAATATTAAGAAAATCATATTTCCGACGCAAAGCTGCGTTGCGTGAGGCAGCGGCAAAGCCATTCCCCATCAGCTCCCCCTGCCTGCCGCCGCCCTTTTTCTTTCCTGCCAGGATCTGCTCGCAGCCGGTAAAAATTGATTCCATAGATTTTTCTCCGGCCGGAAAACGATTCGATACGTTTGGAGGGCGATTCGTAGCCGGGCATCTCTGCCTGGAGATTTTTGTGATATATATTGTAGTAAGCAACGGACTTATTTGCAGCAGATAAGTTTAAGATTTACGATAACCCTTCCAAATGAAAGGGGCAAGGAGGAGAGATAATTGGAGAGACGGTTAAAAAAAGGGTGTGTTTCAGAAAAAAGGAAATGGCTGTTTTCTTTGTTCGGTTTGTGCCTGATGGCGATGGCGCTGCCGGATACGGTGCATGCACAGACAGATGGGGGGAATTTATCTCCGGGGCGGGAGGTGGCGGATACTCTGTCCGATGGGGAAGAAAGGAAGGCAGAAAATGGGGAAGCGTTGACAGTCAGCGGCCAGACGGTCAGCGGCTCCGTTGTTCCGGTCCAGTATATGGCAAGAGCTGCCGGAGATGTGACCGAGTATGAAATTTGGGTCAAAGGCGTACAAGTGACCAGCCGGAATGCGGATAATGTACTTGCTGGTGATCCGGAAAATGATGGAAAGGTCAAATATAATCCGGATACCGGGATCCTTACCTTGGATGGGGCAAATATTGTATGCGAAGCGAGGGAAGAAGGTTCTCTGCGAAGCGAAAGGGACGCCTTGACGGTGCAGTTGCTGAATCAGAATGCGATTAAAAATGAGTCGGTCAGCGGTTATCCTATGATATGCGCTGTTTTCAGCAAAGGGGATCTTACTTTCTGCGGAGATGGCAGTGTGGAAATTGCCTGTCAGCCGGACATAACGTCAGGACGTAACCGTTATGCCATTAAGTGCGAAGGCAATTTTGAGCTGCAGAGCGGCACGGTATCGGCAATTGTTGGGAATTATACAAAAAATACTTCGGCCGCATATACGACTCAGGCAGTAGCCGTCAGCAAGGCAGTACGCATTACAGGAGGGAAGCTGACAGCCAGAGCAGGCCGTGCTACAAAAAAGGCACAATCCGCAGCGATTATGACGACGGAGAGAATAGAAATCTCGAATGCGGAGGTTATTGCGGAATCCGGCGAAGGTTTGCACTCTTTTGGAATCTATACTAATGCAGGACTGGATATCCGTAATTCCAGCGTTTCATTTACCAGCGGCAGAGGCAGCGGGGGCAGTATAGCTGTGGCATGCCAGAATGGGTCTAAGCTGACGGTAAACGATTCCAATGTAACCGCCGTTTCCGGCGAGGCAGACGGGAACAGCACGGCGGTCGTGAGCACGGAGCTGGAATTAAATAACAGCAGTATAGAAGCAAAGGGAGGGATTTCGACAGGAGGAGGCTCCTGGGGGCTGTCCATTGGCAGGATGGTACTTCATAACAGCAGGATTGCCACGGAATCAGGAAGTGCGCAGAGCAGCGGCAACAGTGTAGGCGCATGGAGCGAGGAATTGGAATTAAATGATAACAGCAGTGTGACAGCGAAAGGAGGAACTTCTGCAGGAGGGGGTTCCTGGGGACTATCTATTGATAAGCTTTTGTTGAATAACAGCACGGTTACTGCGGAATCGGATACGGGAAATTACAGTACCGGAATATGGTGTTCGGAACTGGAAATCAACAACGGCACTATGACGGCAAAAGGAAGGGATGCGATAACCGAATCGGACGGCCTGTCCGCCGCCGCGTTTAAGCTCAATGGAGGCAGCGTCCGTGCAGAAGCGGGAGGTGCGGCAGACTGGAGTGTGGGGCTGTGGACAAACAACTTGGAGATATCCGGCGGCACGCTGGTTGCCATAGCGGGGCAGGCTGACGGCATAAACGCAATTACATTAGCTCCGAGCTTTGTAAATGGTTATAAAGTTATCGTAAAGGCGGGAAACGGCGAAGCGGATGCGGATATCATAGCATCGCCTACGGATGAAACATATTGGGGCAATGCTTATGTCAGCATTGAACCGCATTCCCATATTCATACATGGTCGAATACATGGACGTTTGATGATGCACACCACTGGCACGTCTGCACGGGGGAGGCTTGCGGTATCACAGACCATGCACAGATGGATGCTTATGGGGAGCATGCTTATGATAATGATAAGGATGCTGACTGCAACGTCTGCGGAGCAAAGAGAACGGTTCCTTCCGAGCCGGATGCTCCGTCTTACCAGATTCTGGACGGCGCGAACGGCGAGTGGATGTTGGAAGAAGAAGGCAGCCTGAAAATCAGGGGAAGTGGAGACTTTGCCAAGTTTGAGGGAGCGAGGGTGGACGGAGATCTGCTTGCAAAAGAAAATTATGAGGTACAGCCGGGTTCTACTATTGTTACATTAAAGGCCGCGTACTTAAATACGCTGGCAGAAGGCAGCCATAATTTTGAAATGCTGTGGACAGATGGCGCGGCGGACACGGTATTTACAATCGCCGCAAAGAATTCTGGAAATGGCGGAAATAATGGAGAAACAGGAGAAAATGGAAACGGCGGGAATAACGGCGGAACGGGAGGAAATGGAAGCGGCGGGAATAACGGCGGAACGGGAGAAACTGGAAGTAGCGGAAACAACAGCGGAGCAGACGGAACTGGAAACGGCAGTCATAACGGCGGCGCTGGCGGAAGCAGCACAGACGGCGGAAGCGGCAATGTTTCGGCCGGCAGCAACAGCGGCACGAATACAGGCAGCGTTCCGATCAGCAATATTCCGACAGCGGACGGCAATAAGAAGGACAATGTACCGAAAACGGGCGATGATACATCCTATGCATGGATATGGGCAATGCTGGCGGCATCAGGGGCTGGAATCTTTTTGACAGGAAAAGGGAGAAAAACCATAAGAAGATAACGGCTGATCTGATTTCCATGGAAAATACGATGCAGTAGTTGAATATCGGATGCAAATCTGCTACAATAAACAGTGGATTTTTGTAAACGGCGGAATTATGCAGATAAATGGCAGCGATGGGATGAAAGAAAGAAGCTGCCGATTCATGGAAGCAACGGATAGCATAGGAGTTTGGGGATGAATATTGTAAATAAGGTTTTTGGAACTCATAGCGAGAGGGAATTGAAGCGGATCAATGATACGGTGGATAAGATCGAGTCCTTGAGGCCCTCTATGATGCAGCTGACGGATGAACAGCTGAGGGAGAAAACGAAGGAGTACAAAAAGCGGCTGCAGGAAGGAGAGTCTTTGGACGAT
Source organism: Lachnospiraceae bacterium (assembly GCA_021772075.1). Lineage (GTDB taxonomy): Bacteria > Bacillota > Clostridia > Lachnospirales > Lachnospiraceae > Kineothrix. The sequence goes on along the minus strand of JAETNQ010000045.1, from coordinate 18,387 downwards.
CTGCTGCCGGAGGCGTATGCCACGGTAAGAGAGGCGGCGCGGCGCGTGCTGAATATGGAACATTACCGGGTGCAGCTGATCGGCGGCATTATTCTTCACCAGGGCCGTATCGCGGAGATGAAGACCGGTGAAGGGAAAACACTGGTGTCCACGCTGCCGGCTTATTTGAACGCTCTGGAAGGAAGAGGCGTACACGTGGTAACGGTCAATGACTATCTGGCGAAGCGCGATGCGGAGTGGATGGGCCAAGTGCATGAGTTTCTGGGCCTTAAGGTCGGCGTGGTGCTGAACGATATGAAATCCGACGAACGCAGGGAACAATATAATTGCGATATTACCTATGTGACCAATAATGAACTCGGGTTCGATTACCTGAGGGATAATATGGTGATTTATAAGGAATTGCTCGTGCTGAGGGAGCTTCATTATGCGATTATCGACGAAGTGGACTCGGTATTGGTGGACGAGGCGAGGACGCCCCTGATTATTTCCGGGCAGAGCGGGAAGTCCACGAAGCTGTATGAAGCCTGTGATATTCTGGCAAGGCAGTTAAAACGGGGGGCGGATATGGAAGCCCTTACGAAGATGGACGCTATCATGGGCGTGGAACGGGAAGAAACGGGGGATTTTATCGTCAATGAAAAGGATAAGATCGTCAACCTGACGGCGGAAGGCGTGGCAAAGGTAGAACGGTTCTTCCAGATCGAGAATCTGGCTGACCCGGAAAATCTGGAGATCCAGCATAATATCAATCTGGCGCTGCGGGCGCATAACCTGATGTTCAGGGATCAGGACTATGTGGTGAAGGACGAGCAGGTTCTGATCGTGGACGAGTTTACCGGGCGTATTATGCCGGGGCGGCGTTATTCGGACGGGCTGCACCAGGCCATTGAGGCGAAAGAACATGTAAAGGTGAAGAGGGAAAGCAAGACGCTGGCGACGATAACTTTCCAGAATTTCTTTAATAAATTTGATAAAAAGGCAGGGATGACAGGTACTGCGCTGACGGAGGAAAAAGAATTCCGTGATATTTACGGGATGGATGTCATCGAAATCCCTACTAACATGCCTGTGATCAGAAAAGATTTGCAGGATGCGGTGTATAAAACGAGGAAGGAAAAGCTCCATGCCATCGTGGAGGCGGTAAAAGAAGCCCATGCCAAAGGCCAGCCGGTGCTGGTGGGCACGATCACGATCGAGGCATCGGAGGAACTCAGCCGGATGCTGACGAAGAACGGCATCCCTCATAAGGTGCTGAACGCTAAGTTCCATGAACTGGAAGCGGAGATCGTTGCGGATGCGGGCGTTCATGGGGCGGTCACGATCGCTACCAATATGGCGGGGCGTGGTACGGATATTAAGCTGGACGACGAAGCGAGGGCGGCGGGCGGCCTGAAGATTATCGGCACGGAGCGCCATGAGTCCAGGCGTATTGACAACCAGCTGCGCGGACGAAGCGGACGGCAGGGCGATCCCGGGGAATCGAAGTTCTACATTTCCTTGGAAGACGATTTGATGCGCCTGTTCGGTTCGGAGCGGCTCATCGGCATGTTCAATGCTCTGGGAATACCGGAAAACCAAGAGATCGAGCATAAATCGCTGACGAAGGCCATCGAGTCGGCGCAGAAGAAGATAGAAAATAATAACTTCGGCATTCGTAAGAATCTGTTGGAATATGACCAGGTAATGAACGAGCAGAGGGAGATTATTTACGAAGAGAGAAGACAGGTTCTGAGCGGCCAGAGCATGAGGGACTCCATCTTCAAGATGATTACGGATATTGCGGAGAATGCCGTGGATATCTGTATCAGCGATGATGCGGATATTGAAGACTGGGATTTCGGGGAGCTGAATACGCTCCTGCTGCCTACGATACCGTTGCGCCCGGTCAATACAGGCCGCGTATTAAAACCGAAGAAAAACAGCCTGAAACAGCAGCTGAAGGAAGAGGCGGTGAAGCTGTATGAAACGAAAGAAGCGGAATTCCCTAATCCTGAGGCGATGCGCGAGATCGAGAGGGTGATCCTTCTGAAAGTGATTGACCGGAAATGGATGGATCATATCGACGATATGGATCAGCTCCGCCAGGGAGTAGGCCTGCAGGCTTACGGACAGAGGGATCCGCTGGTGGAATATAAACTGAGCGGTTATGAAATGTTCGATGAGATGACCCAGAATATTAAGGAAGAAACGGTGCGCCTTTTGTTCCATGTGCGCATCGAGCAGAAGGTGGAGAGAGAACAGGTTGCAAAAGTGACCGGAACCAATAAGGATGATTCTCTGCAAAAGGGGCCGGTAAAAAGAGAGACGGAAAAAGTATATCCGAACTCGCCCTGCCCCTGCGGAAGCGGGAAAAAGTACAAACAGTGCTGCGGCAGGCGGTAGATATAATTAGAAATAAAAAGAAAGTGTGGTGAACGTTAAGTGGTAGAATTGGATCAAATGAAAACAGAATTGCAGACCTATGAAAGTCCGCTTGCGGAAGTGAGGGATTCACTTTGACTTAGCGAATAAGTCGAGGCGCGTGGAGGAACTGGAAAGGGAGATGGAGGCTCCCGGCTTTTGGGATGACCCGGAGATGTCCAACCGTAAAATGAAGGAACTGAAAAACCTGAAGGATACGGTAGATACGATGCAAGGGCTGGAACGCCAGTATGGGGATATCAAGGATCTGATTGAAATGAGTTATGAGGAAGAAGACGCGGAGATGGCAGCGGAGATCCGTTCCGAGCTGGACTCTTTTGTTTCCGTGTTTGAAGCGATCCGGATCAGCACTCTGCTATCCGGGGAATACGATAAAGATAATGCGATCCTTAAGCTGAATGCAGGAGCCGGCGGAACGGAAAGCTGCGACTGGTGCAGCATGCTTTACCGCATGTATACGCGGTGGGCGGAGAGGAAAGGCTTTTCCATCGAAGTGCTGGATTATCTGGACGGCGACGAAGCGGGCATCAAATCAGTAACGTTCCAGGTAAACGGGGAGAATGCTTATGGGTATCTGAAATCGGAAAAAGGAGTGCATCGCTTGGTGCGCATTTCGCCGTTTAACGCCCAGGGAAAGAGACAGACTTCTTTTGTATCTTTGGATGTTATGCCCGATATCGAGGAAGACATGGACGTGGACATCAACGAGGATGATCTGCGCATCGATACTTACCGAAGCAGCGGTGCGGGCGGGCAGCATATCAATAAAACATCCTCGGCGATCCGCATCACCCATCTGCCTACCGGAATTGTAGTGCAGTGCCAGAACGAGCGCTCCCAGTTCCAGAATAAGGATAAGGCGATGCAGATGCTGAAAGCAAAGCTGTATCTGCTGAAACAGGAAGAAAATGCGGAGAAGCTTTCCGATATCCGGGGGGAAGTGAAGGAGATCGGATGGGGGAACCAGATCCGTTCCTATGTATTGCAGCCCTATACAATGGTGAAGGACCACAGGACGGGCGAAGAATCCGGCAACGCGGATGCGGTATTGGACGGGGCGCTGGATCCGTTTATCAATGCCTATTTGAAATGGATGAGTATTGGCACAAAAACGGTGGAAGAATAAAAGGGGAAACGGAAAAGGCTATAAAAACAGAAAGCCGTTAGTGGAAACATTAGCGGCTTTTGTTATACACAGACAGACGTTTTCGGTTAAGCGGGAATTGGAAGGAGAAACGGTTATGAATATACTTGTGGTTGGAAACGGGTTTGACTTGGAACACGGTCTGCCGACGAAATACGTGGATTTTTTGGAATTTGTCAAGAATTTCAGAATTATGCATAATCAGACTATGGGCATATTGGATGAGCTGGATGGAATAAAGGACGAATATTTAAGGCATATTTTTTGGGAGAAGGAATCGGAAAACCGAGTGAAAGCGTTATATCGGCTGTTGAACCGTAATGTGTGGATTAATCATTTGGAGGAAGCCTATAAGGAAAATCTGGCGGAGAAGGAGAACTGGGTAGATTTTGAGAATGAAATTTCAGAAGTGATACGGTCTATGGATAGACTGGCTAAATATTATGAAGGAAGAGCGACAGGGGAAAGCGAAAACCAAAGTCTGAAAGAATATTACCAGCGAAGGCTGAAATATATAGATCATTTCTTTTCCATTGAAAGCATTAAGAAGAGAATTCCTGACTTATTGCGGGATTTAGACAGACTGACCGAAGCGCTGGAAATCTATATATGGGACGATATAGGGAACAGGGAAATTCAATATTACAATCCTGATATAGAAAAGATGAATGTCGATAAAATATTGAGCTTTAATTACTCCGATACATATAGGCGTTTATACGCATTTGACAGGGAAGACATCGACTATTCTTATATACATGGGAAAGCGGTTGATCATATAAGTTCTTTGAGAATCGAAAAGGACACGCAAGAGGAATGGGATTTGTGGATGCGGGAAACTGCGGATAGGAATAATATGGTCTTAGGAATAGACGAGTATCTGACAGGAGACAGAAAAAATAAAGAAACGGATTTTATTGGGTTTAAGAAATACTATCAACGGATATACAAAAAGAATGGGAACGAATATAAGAAATGGCTGGATCAAATCGATACGAATATAGCTTTAGGGAAAGAGGAAGAAAATAAATTGTATATTTTTGGACATTCCCTGAATGAAACGGATGGAGATGTTTTAAGGGAACTGATTACCCATCCGCAGATAGAAACCATCATTTATTATAAGGATAAGAAGCAGTTAGGGCAGCAGATCGCTAACTTGGTAAAGGTGCTGGGGAGCGACCAAATGGTGGAAATGGTATATGGGAACCACCCGGCTATCACCTTTCAGGAGCAAAGCAAAAGGGAATTTATCGAAGGAAGCCCTTTTGAAATTGCCTCGGATGTGAGGCGGTTACGTGTCATTTATAGACTGGGAGACGATAAAGCACAGGAATTATTACGAAAGATAGAAAAGAAAATAAAAGAAAAGGAATTGGATTACTTCCACTCTCAGGAGGGAGTGATCGCTTTATTTGATGCCTTGCAAAACAATGGCTTAAAAGAATATGGAAAAGAGTTATGGGATATGGTTGGGAATATAAATTCTCATAACAGAGATAATTTTATTGAGAAACAGAATGGGGAAAAAAGCATAGACGAGCAGTTGGCGGGGTACCGGAAAATAATAGACGACCGGGCGGAACTGGATGAAGATGCGTATCGATCTGCTATAGACCATATTTTTGATATGTTCCGTGAATACAGCGATATAGAAAGTTTGTGGGATGTACTTATAGGAATATCGTCTAGAGTTGGGGATCAAGCGGCAGAGTCCGTGTTGCGGGAGAAAATGAAAATGCCACGGAATGCCCTGGACATAATCCGCTGCAAACATTTATTGTCAGAAATCGGCGTGAACGAGGAATCTGTCTAAAAACTATACCAGAAAGCATAAAGCGAAAGCTGCGACCATCCCCGTTGTATAACCTGTTTGAAATTGCACATAAATGCATCCGCCTTGTCAAATGGACGCTTGCGACGAAATACGATATGACCTTATATGTAGCAAGGGAGATCATTGCCGGTTCATTGCCGTTGAACCGGCAAAATTATTCTCTCTTTATTGATTTGTCTCTATCAGTTTATCCCATCCGTTTTCCAATAACCAATCGCTCATTTGTTTTGAATTTAGGGAGGCATTTTTAATTATTTTCTTTGCGGACTCTATATCATTTCCTGGTATTACCAACAATGCCTGGCCATTTCGTTCTGTTTCCCCTCTGCCAGAGGCAGATAGGCTCATATGAACTCCGCATACTATAAATTGTAAGTCTTCTGATAAGGCAATAATTTCACAAGGGACATGATCGCCGCTCGTTTCTACACATCCAAAACCTTCCCCGTAAAATTCCGTATAAAAACCAATATACTCATCTCTATTATCAAAATTTCCAAAAATACTATATCCGTTAATAAGTATATTCCCTTGCATAGCTTCCCGACGATTTTTTAAAATATAATGCAGACTCTTTCCTCTAACCTCTACATCAACATTTTCCCATTCAGTACCTTTTGGATTCCATATTATACATCCGGTTGTAGTAAAGTCTACTTCTTTCTCAATCGGATTATTATAATAGTAAATTAAATATTGCAATACTGAAAGTATCAAGGTAACTCCGATTACGGATATAGTGATGAAAATACCTCTTTTCAAATTATTATTCAAGCACAAATGTAAAATCTCCTATTTTTATACTCATTGGACTTTCCAAATATCCACCTATTCCTGTCCCGGATATAGCTTTTGCATCGGGAAAACTATATGAACTACTTGTATAGGTCTTATTATATGCCTTTGTACCACTATTTTCTTTATGAGTTTTATCATAATAATAATATCATGTAATGCTTTCAAGTTTTGCTTTGCTGGTTCTCGCCCCTAATTGATAATTCCCTCCTACATTAACATATGTAAATTTTGTATCTGATGTAAACTTAACAGCTGCTGATGCTTTATCTCCGCTTCCAGTGTAAATGGTTGTACTATTTCCAAATATAATATGAACGAGTACTGCTCCAAGTGCCAGACGATGCACGAGCGTTTGAAGCATCAGGAGAATATACTGTAATTTCTGCATTTTTATCCTCTGATAATATTTTTTCAATATAATCTTTCACTTCATCCGGCATATTATATGTCTGAGCTTTCGAATCCAAATTATTTTCATCAACCTGAAAAGCCGTTACATAATTTTCTTTTTCTTCCGCATAAGAAATACTTACATTAGATAAACACATTATAATTAATAATCCCAAGGCGGCATACCTTCTCGAATTTTTATAATAACTAACATTCCTTTCTTTCTCTAATCTTTTAAAAAACAATACTCTTTAACAATAGACTTTATTTAAGTAATTATATATAATCATCCCTATTCATATTTAAATTATAACAGATATATTTTAAATATAAACGTAATATATCATATATTTTGATAGTGTCAAGATTTTTTCGCAAATTTAATTCCAGCCATTTGGTATCCGGTAATCAGCCAGCTATGATATCTGACAATGGTTCATCCTCCGGTTTGATGAGATGATCCATGTTCATGTACCGGCGAGTGCCCCATTGACTAACCATTACATGACGTAATCTTGCGCATACCAGCATCAGGACACTCTGCCCGTCTGGAAAGGCACCGATCGCCTTTGTCCGCCGTTTGATTTCACGGTTAAGCCGTTCCAGCGTTCCGTTTTTACGGGCTTCCGCCAGTTTCAGCACAGCTCTGTCACAGTATAAAACTTTGTCTGATAACCAAGACTACAGGCTTTTATACCAGCCGCAACCGACATGAGGGTCTTCCCAATGCCTGCCCTGCCAGCCCGTAAAGCACCAGATTTTTCCTCCCTGGCACAAAGCTCATGTACGATAAAGTAACACACAAGAATTTAATAGACAGCATCCCATTATTCCGTAAGACAAAGGGAAATTTGCTATTTTTCTGAAAATGTTAAAATGCGTTGCTTGTAGCAACGGGCAGTTTAGCCTACAATAATGGTGAAAATTGAAAGGGGGCTATCACTAATGCTCAACGAAAATATTAAAACAATCAGAAAATCAAAGGGACTTTCACAACAAGAGCTTGCTGTCAAGCTAAACATCGTGCGACAGACAGTTTCTAAATGGGAGCAAGGACTGTCAGTTCCCGATTCTGATATGTTAATCTCCTTATCGGAAGTGCTTGAAACACCTGTAAGAACACTGTTGGGAGAAACTGTTATCGAAACGGAAGCGGATACTTTAAAAGCCATTTCAGAAAAATTGGAGGTGATAAACTTGCAACTGGCACAAAGGAAAACCACGAGAAGAAAAATTATTCATTGGTCACTTATTTCGTTATGTACAATCATAGTAATAGTTTTTGCAATCTTATCGGCATTAGAAAGCCCCTACTTGGGGTGGAATTATAGTGACCCAGAAACCGCTGTTCTCGGAGTAGCATTTCACTCATTTGAATGGCTGTTTGTCAGGGCAGCACCGATTATCCTTATTGGTGCAATCATTGGAATTTTCTTGGCACGGGAAAAAGAATAAAATTACCCTGTTTTTGGGGAAAATTCGGACTTTAAGATTTATCGCAATGAGTAAATAGTAAAACCAGTCGAGCCAGCCAACGGTCAAGATGAACGGACTTTGAATGCCGTTGGCATGACAGCCCATATTACCGAAAAATGAAGATATTTTACAAGACTTTTGAAATTCTTTGATTTACAATGTTTTTTGGCAAGGAGGGAATTTAAATGAAGAAAGAAATCAGAACGGTTGTTTATGATGAATCATTGCGGATTGAAGCCTACCGCTTTGAGGGAATCGTCCAGCCGTTTCCCAACCATTTCCATGAGCATTATGTGATTGGTTTTGTGGAGAATGGCGAACGCTGTCTGTCTTGCAGAAACATAGACTATACGATTGGACAGGGAAGTGTTGCTATCTGCACCCACTGCATGAAATGGTGATGAATGGAAACAGCGACTTCGGAAAAGAAGAAAATTTGTTGTTCCTGTTGTCCAGCCTAATTCAGAATTACAGCCAGCCTTTTGAAAGCTGTATTCCAGAGTGCAGACAGGAAATTGAAAAAGCTTGTATGTTTATGGAGCAGCACTTTACAGAGCGCATTTATTTAGACCAGATTTGCCGCCAAGTAGGACTAAGCAAATCAACGCTTCTTAGGGCGTTTATAAAGTCAAAGGGAATTACCCCATATCGTTATTTAGAAACAATCCGCATCAATGAAGCAAAGAAATTATTGTCAAACGGTGTATCTCCGCTTGATGCAGCAATAAGGACAGGCTTTTCCGACCAAAGCCACTTTACAAATTATTTTACCAGCTTTATGGGGTTTGCACCGGGAGTGTACCGTGAGATCTTTTTTGAAAAAGATAAGGGCGGTGAATAGAATGGTGACAGAAAAGCGCACAGGGCATTTGGCGGCTCTGCTCACAATCCTTATATGGGGAACTACTTTTATTTCCACAAAAATCTTGCTTACAGACTTTCAGCCTGTGGAAATCTTGTTTTTCCGCTTTATTATGGGCTATTTGGTTTTGCTGATAGCATATCCGCACCATATAAAGAGATTAAGTCGGAAACAGGAAATGATTTTTGCCGCCGCTTTTGTGTGGGCTTGCTATTCTATCTTGACAAAAGAGATAGGCAGTTTCGGGCTTCCTGTTATCCTTACTACACGCAGAACATTTTTCTATGGCATTTTATTTATGACACCTACACTATTCCTATTCGATTTCCAATTAGATGTATTGCGTTTTGCCGACATGAAAAATCTACTCAATATTTTGTATTTGGGAATCGGAGCGTCTGCCCTCTGCTTTGTAACATGGAATTATGCTGTAAAAGTATTAGGAGCAGTTAAAACAAGCATTTACATATACATGGTTCCTGTCATAACCGTTATAACGTCTATGCTGGTTCTGAAAGAAACGGTTACATTTCTTTCCATAACAGGAACGATATTAGCTCTTGCTGGGCTGTTTCTTTCTGAATACAACAGGACAGGGAGCAAAGAAGAAAATTAATAAATTGACTGGAAGTATGGCTTTATTGCGGTAAACATTGTTGCCCTGTTCCAGTTTCGGCTGGACGGACAGACTATATAATGGGAGGTGAGATTTGTCGGTAAAATAATTATGTTTACATTCAATGGCACAGAAGAAAAAGCGGTTGAGAAAGCTATATCTGCTCTTGCCGATATGATACCGCTGGAAGCCATAAAGCCACCTCAATCCCCCGTGCTGATTTTTCCTGGATTGGAAATCAGACTGCACCAGCACAGGGTAATCAAAATACGCTTGACCGGGGAAGAATAGATACCCAAATACATTCGGTATAAAGAAGTGTCAAGGTAAAAGAGGGAGCTTCCGCAGTTTTTTCTTAATCCGGCAGAGCCTCGCCCTGCTTCCCGAAATACTGGTATGGGTTATTTTGGCCAGTTCATGATAAGGGAAGCCGTCCCTGTATTTTTTTAAAAGAAGGTCATACTCTTCCTGGGAAAGGGCGGACCGGTATTCCCCGAATCGGATAATGGCTGGTTCTTCGGATACAGGAATCAAGTTTTCCGTCTTTTTTTCGTCGTATACGGTTTCTCGGGCCGCATTTGCATAATAGTTTTTGTTAAATTTGAGCGTTTTATAGGAGGCTGTTTTATAGAGCCAGCCGATACAGTTTTCATGTGTCCGCAAAGTCTGGATATGGCGGAACGCCTCCAAGTATACTTCCTGTAAGATATCGTCCACGAAGTCGGGATGGCAGCTATGTTTTCTTATGTATGATCTCAATGGACGAATTGTTTTCTGGTACATATCGTTAAAAAAATCTTCGTTTGATCTCATAGTTTTTCGTTTATCCTTCGGCGCGTTATAGTTTTAATCTTTATATTTCTGAAAATTCTGTAGTAGTGTCTTGGAAATGTCAACAATCAATTTGAGTTCTTTATCGGTGCAGCTTTGCAGGAAGTCACTCCATTCATTCCGGTAAGCATCCGCGTTATCCACATAATCACATAGCAAGGCATCGCTGGAAATATGCAGCTGGTTGATAATCTTGAGAATGATGCGGAGGCTGGGGATGGTATTGCCGGTTTCGATGTGGGAAATATGCGCGGATGAACAGCCTACCAGTTCAGCAAGCTTTTCCTGTGTGATATTTTGCTTCAGTCTCTCTTTTTTCAGCCGCATTCCTAAAAAGGCATAGCAAGAATTTTTCATATGAATTCCCCCTTTTCTCTGTTGTATGTTTTCTTTTCCATTTTAGTAAAAGTTTGGATTTTTTTTAATAGCCTGTAAAGTCGGATTGACTTTTCCGTTATAGTCGGAGGTATTTTTTTATTCTGCATTTACTTTTTTCTCCTTTTTTTCTTTCTATTACTATATAACCGGTGAAAAAAAAAAGAAAGGATATCCAAAATTACAAGGAGAAAGGGAAAAAATATGGCAGAATTTAATTTAAGATGGACGATTAATAAGGACGGCTCTGTGACGGCGAACTGGGACAGCATCCCGGGGGCGGTGAGGTATTTTGGGGAGTTGAAAATCTATAAGGCGAATAATCAGGAGTATATCAATTACGGTTTGAGGGTAACTACGTTTACTACCAAGGCAGGCCTTGCGGCGGGCAAGAGGTATGAAATCCGTGTAATTGCATATAACAGCAATTCGAAAGCTATCCAGTCAAAAACGATAGGGTTTAACTTTCCGTCGGATTTCTACCTGAACCAGCCCGTGGCGGTTCCCCAGAACGTAAAAGCGGTGGCGGATACGGTGTCGGTTACGGTATCGTTCAGCGAGGTGAAATATGCCACAAGCTATGATATTTTATTTGACAATACTGAATATAACGTGAAAGCGACAAGCAAGAAATTCACGGGGCTGGGCGCGAAGACAAGCCATACTTATGCGGTTCGGGCGAAAAATACGAATTACACGAGCGCATACAGCACGAAACAGTCGATTACGACAAAGCCTTTTACCCCGGCGGTTCCTTCGGGCATTACGAAGACGGTCACGGAGACTTCCGCAACGATAAGCTGGGGAAAGGTGACGAATGCCACGGCGTATGATATACAGTTTGACGGCAGGACGTATTCGGTGACGGGCACGTCAAAAACCTTCAGCAGCCTTACGGCGGGGAAAACTTACAATTATCAGATCCGTTCCAAAAATGCGGATGCGGCGAGCGCTTATACGTCAGTGCTGACGGTGACGACAGCGCCAAAGCCTCCGGCAACGATCAATGCGACAAGTACGGATTCTTCCATAACGATCAGCTGGAATGCAGTGACAGGGGCAAAAACTTATATGATAAAGTTTGATGGTACCCCGATTCTGACGATGCAGACATCGTATACGGCTTCGGGTTTGAAACCTAATACGTCCCATACTTACCAGGTATGCGCAAGGAGCGCGGATGGGGAAGGGTCTTACAGCACGCAGAGAACGATCAAGACGAAGCTGAAGCTGGCGGATCCTCCGGGCGGCGTGAAAAAGACTTCTACGGATACTTCCGCCACGGTGAGCTGGAATGCGGTGACGGGTGCAAAGGGATATGATGTACGGTTTAACGGATCGGTATATGCCGTGACCGGAACGTCTAAGACGTTTACCGGGCTGACGCCGAATACGGCCTATACGTATCAGGTGCGTACCAAGGATGCAAATGGGGCTGGGGAGTATGGCGCAGAGCAGACGGTCAGGACGACGCCCAAGGCTCCGACAGCAGTAACGGTGACGGCGAATGAAAATTCCATGACTTTGAGCTGGGGCGCGGTGACGGGCGCGACGGGCTATGATGTTCTCTTTAACGGAACCGTTTATCCTGTGACCGGGACATCCAAGACCTTTACCGGACTGTCTGCGAATATGGGATATACCTATCAGGTGCGTGTCAAGAATGCGGATGGGGCCAGCGCATACTGCACATCCAAGTCCACGAAGACAGCGCCGGTTCCCCCTGCGGCTCCTACGGCAAAGGCGACGACGAATTCCGTTGCCTTAAGCTGGAACAGCGTCAGCGGGGCAACCAGTTATGATCTTCTTTTCAATAAGGAAACTTACAGAGTAACAGGAACATCCAAGACAGTGACCGGGCTTGCCCCGGGGACGAGCTATACTTATGCAGTTCGATCCAATAATGCCGGGGGTTCCAGCTCTTACAGCGCTGCAAAAACAATTACTACTATTCCCAACCCGCCTGCCATGCCCACGAATATCAGCACGAGCGTCCGGAGCGATTCGGTAACGGTAAGCTGGGGAGCGGTGGCAGGAGCGAAGGATTATGACCTGTATTTTGACGGCAAAACTTATAATACTACCGGTTTATCAAGAACGATGACGGGATTATCCCCGAACAGCGGCTATAACTACCGTGTCCGCGCCAATAACGAAGGCGGATCCAGCAGTTATTCTTCGATGAAAACCGTATGGACATTAAAGCTGCCTCCGGTCGTGCCAACAGGCATCAGCGCGAGCGTGACAACGAATTCTGTTTCTGTCACATGGAACAGCGTGTCAGGCGCGGAAAGTTATGATCTGCTGTTTGGAGGAAAAGTATATGAGGTAAATGGCACCGGAAAAACAATTTCCGGTTTGACGCCGAACACCAGTTATTCCTATCAGGTGAGGGCGAAGAATAATGGGGGAACGAGCGCATATTCTACAGTGCAGACGGTCAGGACGCAGATGCTGCCTCCGGCGGTTCCTACGAATATTAGCGCGGTTCCGACGACGGACAGCGTTACCGTAAGATGGGGGGCCGTCAGCGGCGCGGCAAGCTATGATGTTTCTTTTAACGGAAAAACATACAGGACGACTTCCACTTCGCAGGTGATTTCCGGCCTGACGCCGAATACAAAATATAATTATGCGGTTCGCGCTAACAATGCGGGCGGTTCCAGCGCGTACAGCGCGGTACAGACGGTGCTGACAAACGCGGTTCCTCCTACGGTGCCTACGGGCGTCCGGGCGAGCGCTACAGTGGATACCGTGACGGTAGAGTGGAATGCGGTGACAGGGGCGGAAAGCTATGATATTTTATGGAACAATTCAATGTTTAATACAGAAGGAACTTCCTGGACACATAGCCGTCTGAATGCGAACACGGATTACCGCTATGCAGTTCGTGCCAGGAACCGGGCGGGAACAAGTTTGTACAGCGAAACACAGACGATAAGGACGATGCTGCATACGCCTCTGAATGTAAGGGCAACAGCGACCACGGACAGTGTTACGGTCAGCTGGAACGTGGCCGAAGGAGCCACAGGCTATGATATTAAGTTTAACGGAACGGTTTATTCTGTAAAGGGAACTTCATGGACATTCACCGGGCTGGAGGATGAAAAAGAATACACCTATGCAGTCTGCGCGAAAAACGACGTGGTATACAGCGAATACAGCAAGAAAGAGTCCATCATGACTTTGAGCGCGGCACCTCCGGTTCCGGCCAATGTGAGAGCCACATCCACGTTTAACAGCGTAAGGGTAAGCTGGGATCCGGTGGAAGGAGCCGAAAGCTATGAAGTGGAGTTTGACGGAATACTTCACAGTGTGGCAGGAACGGCTGCAAGAAAGATGCGCGCCGCAAGGGCGGGCGGCCAGGGAAACAACTATATTTTCTTCCATAATCTGCGGCCGAACACTCAGCATACTTATTGCGTCAGGTCAAGAAACAGCATTAAAGCCAGCAAGTACAGTCCGCTTGGATTTATCAGGACAAAGCTCTTCAAGCCAAGACGGCTTCCCAATGTGAAGTCCGGCGGAAGATATAGGAGATACCTGGACGGAAGGGTAGGCCATGTGGGGCTGGATCCGGTCAACGCTTTGACAGGAGCCTTTTTATGGAGTTATACCTGTCTGGAAGACTATGGGAAAGATAGCCTGCATTTTACGGCAATGTACGATTCCAAGCGGGATGAATATCCGAAGGCGCTTGGAAAGAAATGGACCTATTCCCTGAATTATTTGTTATATATGGACGATGAATACGCATATTTCAGCACTCCCTATGATGAAGTGGCCGCTTTTGCCATGGATGGGGAAAAGAGCAGCTTTACTCCGGCGGAGGGAATGCAGAGCGATTATGTGATGGGAAGGAAAGCGGATGAGTCTTATTTTGTCAGGGATGTGGACGGCACGGAGTATGTGTTCGGCAGCGATTTATGCCTGAAAGAGATTGTAGAAGGGGGACTGACAGTATATCGTTTCGGTGCGGACGAAGAGGGGCAGATCATCCGTATTGAGGGAAGGCATGGAAGAACCATTTCGCTTTCTTATGGGGGAGGACATATTGTCCGTGCAGTGGATGCGGCAGGAAATACGGCGGTTTTTGATTATGAAGGGGATCTTCTCGTTTCCATGACGAATCCCGGCGGCGGAAGCATGGGCTTTGCTTATGATGATGAAGGCAATCTGCTGGAGATCACGGATTTTGCGGGCAAGAGCTATTTAAGCTGCCAGTATGATGCTTTTGGCAGAGTCGTTGCACAGAATACAGCGGGCAGGGGCAGCAGCTATGCCTCTTATGACGAAGAGGGGAGGACGACGGTATTTGCGGACGAACTGGGAAACCAGACGAAGTACAGCTATGACGAAAATGGATGCGTGACCGGCATAGAGCAGGGCGGCAGCGGCATACAGAGTACCTATGACGGAAACGGACGGCTGACAGAACAGACGGACGGGCTTGGCAACTCTACGAAAATGGCGTATGATGAACATGGGCGCATGAACCGGGTGACCTATCATGACGGAACGGAAGAACAAGTTTTCTTTAATGAAAGAAACTGCCCGGTACGGATGGTAAACCGGGACGGCAGCGAGAGCTTTTATGAGTATGATGAAAGGAACAATCTCCTTACGGCAAGGGATGAGAGGGGCAATATCTGTTCGTATTCCTATGACGAAGAGGATAACCTGATCTCTTATACGGATAAGGAGGAAAATGTCTGGACATATGCTTATGATGGGAATGGACATATAGAGCGGGCGCAGGATCCGGAAGGGAACAGCTACTCTTACGTCCATGACGCGATCGGAAGGCTTGTTTCCTATACCACGCCGACCGGCCGGACGACGACCTACCAGTATGGGGAAACAGGGGATCTGCTCCATATCGTGGACGGGGATGGAACGGTAACCTTTGCTTATGATGAAAACGGCAACCAGACCGGGATCACGGACAGGATGGGCAATTCCCGGCGCATGGAATATAATGGGATGGGGCAGATCGCCCTGGCGACGGACTTCATGGGCAATGCCTATTCCTTCGCGTATGATGCCAGAGGCGGACTGGTGAAGGAAACGGACCCTCTCGGCTTCCATCAGGATTATTCCTATGATGCTCTCGGCAACTGCACGGCATGGACGGATAAAAACGGCGGAACGACGACTTACCGGTTCGACGCGGCCAGCCAGCTGACAGAAGTGAAAGATGCGGCAGGGGGGCTGACCAAGTATACTTATGATACTGCGGGCCGGGTAAAAACGGTTACGGATGCCCTGGACCATCAGACAAGCTACGACTACGATGCCGTGGGGCGTATCGTGGGCGTGACGGACGCTTTGGGCAACAGCGCAAATTATACCTATGATGAGAACGGCAATCTGCTGACAAAGACGGACGAGGAAGGCACGGTCATTTCCTATACTTATGACAAGGAAAACCGGATCAGCAGCATCGAAACAGATCTTGGGATCACCCGTTTTGCTTATGACAAGCTGGGAAGGGTGGTGTCCGTAGAAGATACCGACGGGCATGTGGAAACGGCAGAGTATGACGGTGACGGAAATGCCACGGCATTTACCGATAAAGAAAGCCGGCGTACGGTTTATACCTATGACGCTTCGGGCCGTCTGGCAGAGGAAACCAGGCCGGACGGAGGAAAGACTTCTTATGAATATGACAGCAATGGAAACTGCATCAAAATTACCGATGCGGAGGGAAATATCTACACATGCGGGTATGATGCCAATGGCCGCCTGGTAAAGGAGACCGATCCCTTAGGATATGAGACGGCTTATGAATACGATGCCTGCGGGAATCTTCTTTCCGTGACGGATGCCAGGGGAGGAAAGACTTCCTTTGCCTACGACGGGAACGGCAACCGAACCAAAGTGACGGATCCCCTGGAGGGCGAGACGGTTTATACGTATGACAGCATGAACCGGTTAACGGGGAGCACGGATGCGGAAGGGTACAGTTGTACTTATGAGTATGACGCCAATGGAAACAGGACCGCCTATACGGATGCCAATGGAAACCGGTGGAGCTATGAGTACGACGTTTTGAACCGTCTGACCAGCGTAAGGGACGGAAACGATGGAAGCCTTGCTTTTTCTTATACGACAGCAGGAAAAATCGCTTCGGTAACGGACCAGGAAGGTGCGGAAACAGTATACCAGTACGATTCCATGGGGCGTTTGACACAGATCTGCGACGCGCTGGAGAACAGCCTGAGCTTTACTTATGACAGCCGGGGAAGAGTGCTGACGCAGACGGATGCAAACGGCAATATGACGGCATACGAATATTCTCCGTCGGGTAATCTGCTGAGCGTGACGGATGCGGAAGGCGGCAAGGTATCGTATACATATGACGCTTTGGGGAGGATCCTGACGCAGACCAATGCCCTTGGGGGAGTCACCTCTTATGAATATGACGGCCTGGGGCATGCCACCTCCATGACGGACGCGCTGGGGAACCAGACAGTGTTCGCTTATACGGCGAATGGAAGGATCGCCTCGGTAACGGACGCGGGAGGAGGAACGACCAGCTACCAGTACGATGGATGCGGCAACCTGACCCAGGTGACGGATCCGTTGGGGAATGTGACTGCTTTTGCATACGATGCCATGAACAACCAGATCAGGGAATGCTTGTCCGGCGGGGAAGGGCAGACATGCGCCACGCTCTACCAGTATGACAAGCTGGGCCGGATGGTAAAGGAAATCAATCCGTTGCTGGATGAGAAGACCTACGCCTATGACGGCAACGGGAATATCGTTTCCATCCTGGACGAGGACGGGAATGAAACGACGGTCAGGTACGACCTGAACAACAGGCCGGCGGGCATGTGCTACAGCGACGGAAGGGAAGCCCTTTTCCGCTATAACAAGCGCGGGGAACTGGTGGAGATGCAGGACTGGAACGGTACTGCGGTGATGGAATACGGCAGGACGGGGAAGCTCCGGAAGACGACGGATCACAACGGCTATACGGTCGGCTATGAATACGATGCCAACGGGAACACCACCAAAATTACTTACCCTGACGGAAGCGCGGCAAGCTATGCCTTTGACAAAAACAACCGCATGGTGAAGGTGGAGGATGCGGAAGGAAAGGCGGCGGCGTACCGGTACGACCCTATGGGGAATATTGCTTCTATCCAACTGCCGGGCAGCATTTCCTCCTATGCCTATAATAAAAAGGGTCTGCCGGTAAAGGCAGCGTACCAGTTTGACGACGGCACCCTTATGGAGGAAAGCTATTCCTATGACGCCATGGGGCGCATTACCGGCACGGAGAGGACGGGGAATGTCCCTGACTTGCCTACAGGCGCTGCTTATGCCTATGATGCCTTGGGCAGGCTCTTATCCTGGAAAGAAGGGCTGATGACGGAGGCCTACGGGTACGACGCCCTTGGGAACCGGACGGCAAAAAGCGTGGACGGAACCGCCGTTGCTTCCTGCCAGTACAACGGGATGAACCAGCTGGTAAAGAGGACGGAAAACGGCATCGATTACCATTACGGATACGACAAACGGGGCAACCTGACGGAAGAGAGAACGGGGGAGGCCGTGACCAGGCGGTACGTCTATGACTCGGCCGGATACCTGAGCAGGGGGGAAAACCTGGAAAGCGGGGAAGC
>JAETNQ010000044.1 GCA_021772075.1 Lachnospiraceae bacterium | reverse complement strand
CTTGCAACGCTGCAGAGCAGCGGGGTATTTGACCCTCGCGGCAGTCGCCAATATGTCCAAGTCAACCAAAGGTTGACTTTAAGCAGCCACTTGGCTCGTTGCTCGCGGGAATAAATTTTCATTAAAATGCTTTAAAATCATAGCGATATGGAACCCTTCCTTTCACTGCGTAAAGTTTTTCATATAATTCACTCCAAAGCTGAGCAATAGAATCTTCTCCTTCGCGTATATCATCAATCACAAGACCTCCGTCTTTTTCCAAAAGTTCATATGCCTTTTTATCTTCTCCAGTTCTATGTAATGCAGAAATATAATAAAATGCCAGCTTTCCTATTTTTCGTGCTTCTGGATTCTGATGTTCTACAAAATCTATGATTTCCAAATTTGCATTACAAAGGAACAAAAGTTTCAGACTCTCTTTTAGAAAAGATACATTCTTACTTTCCAGCTTCAAACCCTGAAGCACCCACTGTACTGCTTCCCTATCTTGTTTCAGCAATCTGCAAACGCATGCCATTCCATGACATGCCCATGGATTTTCTTTTATCTCCCATGATTTGCCCAAAAATGCCTTTGCCTTTTCATACTGTTCTTCTTGGAAGCATCCCAACCCCGCTTGATAAAAAGCATACCAATTCTCTTTATTTTCCCCATCTAATGTTCCAATTAAAAATTCCAGATTCTCACGATCAATCAAAAACTCATCCGGTATTTTTTCAACAGAAGGCTGATGCAGGATTCCTGTATCAAAAAAATGTTTCCATTTCTTTAAAGACTCTGATTCCAAAACAAATTCCAAGTGTTCAGAATACTTCCTTTGTTCTGTCAATGCACCGTATCCGCTTCCCGACATTACAAGTTTCGCTCTTTTTTTTGCCATAAAAGACGTTTTTTTCAAAATTCTTTCCATATGCTCGGAACTTTTTGATTCCTTCAGCATATCTGTCAGCATTTTTTCTCTTTCTTCATGAGAGCTTTCTTTCACTTGCCTTGGAAGAGAAACTGCTCCATACTGCTCCAGCCATTCCCATGCCGTATGCGGAGGCATAGGAATACATCCATATTGTGTTTTTCCAAGTCCTGCCTGTATTTCCACATATCTTCCTGCATGATCCGTCAAAAATTCCTGCCAATGATCAGATGCCGGTCCGTTTCCCCATGAAAAAAGCTTTCGGCTTTTTAACCTTTTGGTTGATTTTTGTAAAAGTCCGTATCCGTCTTTGTTTAAGTTTGCGATATACTTTGGCTTTTCCTCCTCAATATCAAAAAAATAGTCTGTAGATTTTGGGATTTTTTTATAATCTGTAATGTCAATCCCATCAACAATTGGAATGGACACTTTAAAAACTGCACCGCCCGCATATGTGAATGCTTTTTCCGCCGGAACAACGACACATCCCTCTTCATATTCCGGAACAGCCATATTACTCCACCAATACATTGGAATTACTTTTTCACTTTCATTGACAATTCGCATTCTGCAATTTAAAAAACGGTCCTCTTCTTCCAACCAAAAATCCATCTGGTATGGTACTTTCCGTATTCTTTCATATTCATACATCCGAAGAACCGGCACGCCTGTTTCGGTTTCCGTAACTGCCACATATAACGGGGAAGTTGTAAACGGTGTATGGCCAATGATTCCAATGTTCCATTCAACCCCTCCGCTGAACCATGCATTTCTTGTAGCCAAATTGCTGAATCTGATGACGTCATTTGTATAAAGAAGATTCGTTTCTGTAGTTTTATCCCACAATTCCCAAAGTCTTCCGCCATACTCCGGCAAAAAAACTGCCTTTAAATATTGATTTTCTAAAATTGCCGTTAAAACTTCTTTTTCCTTCAGTTCTCTCGTATAACTGTTAAATTGCCTGTATGGATACGCATTCTTTCGCTTCCCATATCCCTCATATATTTCGTCATCTTCTGATAAGCGAAATTCCAGATGATTCTGCAAAATATACTCCCCTGACAAATCCGGCACACAGCATTCTTCACCTAAATCAGCAACTTCCATTCTCTTCTTTTCCATTCTTAATTCCGTCATACTTTTTCTCTCCTACTAATTTTATTATTTTAAAGAATCTCTCCTATTTCATAAGTCGGAATGATCACTTCTTCTTCCCAAATTTTCACCCGATTCATTTTGAACTTCTTTTTCAATTTATTGCTTTCAATTAGTTTCCTATTAGATTCAATAATATCCTTATTTTTTTATTTTTCAATTTCACATCTTGCTATTCTTTTTCTAAAAATTGCTCTCTATAAAATTTCCTTTTTCGAAATTTTATGGTATAATGAATTGCGCTGATGCGCAAGCAGGTCATCAACCTGGCGGTTGGTGACACATGGTATAATGAATTGCGCTGATGCGCAAGCAGGAGTTTCAAAATGAAAACACATGAGCCAAATATTAATTCCATTTCGGAATATTATGTTTATACTCCAAGTATAACTGCCAAAAAACTATTTTTTTATCTGACACACATCGGATATTATCACTATAATAGCAACTATTACCTAAAACGAAGCAACTTTCACAGCTTTTTAATAATGTTAATTTTAGATGGGGAATGCGATGTAAAACTTAACACACAATCTTTTCATGCAAATAAAGGATCCCTTGTGCTTATTGACTGTTATGCGCCTCATGAATATGGCAGTGCCTCCAGTTGGAAAGCTTTATGGTTTCACTTTGACGGACCACTTGCACGAAACTATTATGATTATTTAACAGAAAAGTTTGGGAATTGCGTTCAACCAACAGGATTTCATATGATTTATATGGAAATCAAAGAAATGCTTTATTTTTTTCAATCCGGAAATTCCATCAGCGAAATACTGATCTCCGAAAAAATTACTTCTATTTTGAATCATCTAATTGCACTCTCCCCAAATGATATACAGTCTTCCCATGAACCAATTAAAGACTCCATTTCGTATATCAATGAGCATTTTTCTGAACCCATTACTTTAAATGACCTTGCTAAAAATGCCTGTTTAAGCCCTTTTTATTTTACAAGAATCTTTTCAAAAGAAACAGGTGTAACTCCTTATCAATATCTGATTTCCACACGGATATCCGCCGCTAAATTTTTACTGAAATCTACCTCTTTTTCTATAAAAGAAATCGGGGCACAATGCGGGTTTCAAACTTTTAGTAGTTTTTGCTATACTTTTAAAAAATGGGAAAACCAAACTCCAAGTATGTACCGGAAAAGCATGTAACATGCTCTCCTCCGTTTAAACCGCCGTATTCCCCGGGGGAATACGGCACAGCACTTTATGAGCTTTTAGGCTTCTGTTCAGGCATCGCCGCCTATTTCCCCAGCGCCTCATCCTGCAGCCTGTCGAATTCCGCCATGCATTCGTCCACCGTAGCCCCGTTTAACAGTTCGCGCACAATCAGGCAGGTATTGCCCCACTGTTCTACCTTCATCCCTGCATTTGATCCAAGGACATATACATTTTCTTCTATTCTGTCTTTTAAAGGCTCCAGCGCCGGAATACAATCCACTTCCACATTTTTGGAAGGAGAGATCACCTTATTGGTCTCCGCATAAAGCTGGAGCGCTTCGTCGGAAAGGATGACTTCCAGAACATCCACTGTATCCTCCAAATGCTCCGCATTGGATCCAACGCCATATCCCGTTATCGGCACGACAGGCATGGGCCCCCTGCTGCTCGGGAAACCGATCACCCGGAGTTCAAAATCCGGGTTTCCATAGGCAGTCTCTGTATTCGCCGCCCCCCAGTACGCCATGACGATCGGCGTTTTCTGAGCCAGAAAATCCGGCCCTTCTCCTTCAATCGCCTCATAAGTATAGGCTGTTTTAGCATCAATATAACCGCAGTCGATCAACTCTTGGAGAAATTCAAATCCAGGGCGCATATAATCGCTGTATCTGCTCTCCCCGCTGTTCAGCGCCTCTATCTCCGCCTCCGTATTCCCCCCGTTATATAAATCCGCATATGCCTGGGCAAAAACAAAAGTTTCCAGCCACCAGCGGTTCGCTCCGACCGGAGTCTCTATCCCGTTTTCTTTGAATACCCTGCAGCACTCCAGAAAATCCTCCGGCGTTTCCGGCAGATCAAGGTTATACCGGTCAAACATATCCTTGTTGACGAATAGGCCATATACTACGATTTCCTGTGGAATCGCCACCAGTTTTCCATCGATAGTATTTGCTGTTTTTACAACATCCCTTAAATTCTCCGCACAGGCAAGCCCTGACAAGTCCAATAATTTCCCTTCAGAACCCAAGGCTTCTATGGTATCCGGATTTAATAAATAAAAATCATCCATATCATTCCTTGCCCTGTCCAGCGTTACATCGTCATAGGTTTTCTCCTTGTAATTCTCCGCCGTATAAGTATTATATTCCACCCTCACGCCCAGCTCTTCTTCCGCCATAGCCACCGTAAGGTCAAAAGCGCTTCTGGCCACATTCTTCGCATTCGGATTCGTTTTCTCCATAGGCCCGAATAAATTCACGATTCTCTCGCTGTCATCTTCGGAATCAAGAAGATTCCTGCTCCCGTCTTTCCCGCCGCATCCTATCAATGCAAAAAGCGCTATTCCTGCCAGGCAGACTGCCGTTCCTTTTTTCATAATCCCTCTTTTCATTCCATGACCCCCGGTTCTCTTTTTTTGACATATTTGCTTACTACCTTTTTTAACAGCTCCACATTGATCGGTTTTGCCAGATGGACATTCATACCGGCCTCCAGAGCCGCTTTTTCGTCTTCTGCAAAAGCGTTCGCCGTCATGGCAATAATCGGAATTTCCGCCGCGTCTTTCCGCCCCGATGCCCGAATCGCCCTCGTCGCATCATAACCATTCATCACCGGCATCTGTACATCCATCAAAATAGCATCAAACTCACCCTCTGCCGCATTTTCAAAACGTTCCGCCGCCAACTGCCCGTTTTCCACAATTTCGCAGCTGGCTCCTTCGATTGCTAAAAATTCCGCCAATATTTCCGCATTAATTACATTATCCTCTGCCGCAAGAAAATGCAGCCCTTCCAAACTTCCGCTCTCTTCTGCTTTCGGTTCTTCTTTTCCCGCAAGATCTTCCCGCATCTCCAGGATTTTCTCTTTCAACGCGGACACAAAAAATGGTTTGCTTAAAATCCCGGTATTTTTTATTCGGAGTACTTCTTCCAGCCCCTCCGCATCATGGTTTGCCAAAACCAGAATCAGAACGGTATCTCCGGCCGCTTCCCGCAGTCTTTCTATCCCTTCGATCCCGACGGCATCGCAGGTATTCCAATCCAGCAAAATTGTCTGGTATTCTTCGGCCTTCCGTTGAAGCATGTCTGCCGCCTCATCCAAATGAAAAGCCATATCCACTGAAACCCCTATATCCTCCATCAGCGCCTGAATCCCGCGTCCTGCTTCTTCGCTGGCGCCCACCGCCAGAATCCTGGCAATCCCGCTCTTTTTCCAAAACTGCTTATCCATCTGGTCTTCCGGCACACGGAATTCCAGTTCTACTTTAAAAATGCTTCCTTTATCTATTTCGCTGGATACGTCGATGGTTCCGCCCATAAGCTCCACGATATTTTTGGTAATCGCCATGCCGAGCCCCGTGCCCTGTACCTTATTCGTCGTACTGTTTTCCGCTCTGGTAAAAGCATCGAAAATGGTCTCCAAATATTCTGGCGTCATTCCGTAACCGTCATCTTCTACTTCGATCCGGATATGTTCAAACTGTGCGGAACGTTCCTTCAACCCAATCATGCGGAACCAGATATTGCCTCCCTCCTGCGTATATTTTACCGCATTGGAAAGCAGGTTGATCACTATCTGGTTGAGCCGTGTCTCATCCCCCATCAGATATTCGTGCCTGATCCCCGTTACATCCACATGGAATTGCTGGTTCTTCGCTTTTGCCATCGGACGTATGATCGCATCTATGGAAGACACCAAGTCATTTAAAGTAAACTTTTCTACGCTGAGAACGACTTTCCCGCTCTCGATCTTGGACACATCCAAAATATCATTGATCAGGCTAAGCAGATGCTGTCCGGAAGCCATGATTTTTTTCGTATATTCCCTTACCTTATCCGGATTTTCCGCATCCCTGGCAAGCAATGCCGTAAATCCAAGCACCGCGTTCATCGGCGTACGTATATCATGGGACATATTGGAAAGAAACATGGTTTTTGAATTGCTTGCCATCTGGGCGGCGTGCAGGGCTTCTGCAAGCTGCTTATTATGGATCTCCCTCTCGGCTTCCCGCTCCCTCCTGACTCTGTCCTGCTGGCGTTGGTTCAAATAATACAAAATACAGCATACGAAAAAAGCGGTCAGCATAACGCCTACCACGACAAGGATATTCTGGTTTACCGTTTTTCCTTCCTGCTGGATCGCCCCGATCGGTACATAGCCGATCAGATAAATCGTCCCCCCGTTTACAGCCCACATATAATTCAAGGCATCCTTTTTCTGCACATCATGATAAAAAAGAATATTCTCCCCGTTTTCGATGCATTGGGCAACTTCTTTCTTAAGATCCTCCTCCAAAATATTATTCGCCCGGTAAAAATCTTCCAAATTCAAATGGCCGGCATCCCTCTCCCCCATTCCCTTCGGCTTCAGCACCATCCGTTCCGTCTCTGCATCCATGACATACAGCATGGCTCTTCCGTTATAAAATCCGTTGGGAAGGGATTCATCAAAGGAATCATAAATATATTCCACATAAAGCGTTGCAATCTCCCTGCCATCTTTCACGACAGGGCATTTCATCGAATAAGCCCACGTCCCCATATAGTTCAGATAAGACTGGGAAACAGGCAGTCCTTCCACAGTTCCTCCTGCGGAAAAATCCAGCTCCCCCTCCGAAAAAACATCCCCCATATTGGATACCCCTTCCGTTTCGCCCGCTGGTACCAATGATATTCTTACCATTGTCCTATTTTTTTCATAAGAGCGGATAAATTCCTCCGGATCTTTTATCGTGGCTATTTCCTGCGCCATTAATTTCTGGAATTCCGCTTCTTTTACTAAAACCGCTTCGATCGTGCCTTTCATCAAATCCAGGCTTTCGCTCAAATTCTGAACCGCGGACGAAGCCATCTCTGCGGATATCTTCCGTGCCACGGAAAATACTACCGCTCCCAAAACACAGAATACTAATATAATAGAAAGAAGCAAAGGAATCTCCCTGTCCGCTTTGCTCCTGTTTCGCTTTTCTCTCATTTTCAACCTCTCCAGATCTTCCTTATGCCTTTTCAGGTTTTTACTTGTTCTTATAAGATTATTATACCTTCTTGCTTATTTTTGTGTCAATATAGATTGGAATTTTCCAGCTCCGCAATACATAAAATAAAAACAATGATACCGGCAAGAAATGCAGGAGACTTTATCATGAGTCACGATTATTATTATTCCACAGGGATTCGTACCGCCATTGTAGGCAGAAATAAAGATACGCTGAATTATGAAAAAGCTCTGGACGCGATGGGCGTCCATTATCTGACGACGATGGATCCGGGAAAGCTTTCCGATATGGACGCGCTTCTGCTTCCCGGCGGGGGGGATATCGCCCCGGCCTTTTTCGGGCAGAAGAACCATGGTTCCAGAAACATCGATATTGAACTGGATATTATCCAGCTTCAGGCTCTGGATATTTTTTACCAGTCAAAACGGCCTGTCCTTGGCATTTGTAAGGGAATGCAGGTTATCAATGTCTATTTCGGAGGAACGATCATCCAGGATATGGCAGAAGCCTCCCGCCACGCATGGGAAAACGGGGATAAGCTGCATTCCACCTCCGTGCAGGAAGGATCTTTTCTCGAAAAACTCTACGGGAAACGCATAGTCACTAACAGCGCCCACCATCAGGCTATAAACCGGCTCGGACGGGAACTGCGGGTTATCCAAACCGCCGACGATGGTATTGTCGAAGGAATCATCCATGACAAACTTCCTATCCTTGGAGTGCAATGGCATCCGGAAAGGTTGTTTTTCAGCCGGGGATGCTGTCCCCCCTTTCCTCATCCTGCAGACGAACCCGCAGACGGAAGGCTCCTTTTCTCCTATTTTCTGTCCCTATGCCCTTCCGGTTCCTGAAACCGCTTCCGGCTTTTTCTTTCTGCGGCGGGATTTTTCCTCCTGCGCTTTGGCCTGCCCTCCTCCGGACCGGCCTTCCCTTCGGCGCGGATCTGAAAACCGCCCTTGATCTCTTCCCTGGCCCGTTCCCCGGCCAGTTCAAATAAAGAGGCAATGATTTTCTTTATCATGGAAGCGGTTTCTTCGTCCAATTCCTTATAAGCCGTTACAACGGCCGTCATATTTTTCTTCCAATCCGCAGTAAAGTCAATTAAAGTAGCCGCTTTGGAGGCCGAAACTACTTCATATAACGTATCCACAAACGAATGTATTTGTTCCTCGTTCAGGGACAAAATCCACTCGTTCAGCGTTTCATCCATAAACCTCCTGCCTTTATAAATATCCTTTGCCCGGACAAACTCATCTTCTTTTACCAGCCAGCTATAAGGGTCATGCTGCAGCAGTCCGAAGGATTTGCTCTCTACCACTATATATCCTGCCGCATGGGACTCCAAAAGCATCCCCACCAGAGATGAATGGGGGATAATCTTGACCACCCGTTCGGCGATTCTTTCATAGTTCCCTTGTTTTCTTATTTCCGGACGGAAGCCCGGCCCATCGTGATTATAGATTTTTACAATCCTCCTGCCGATTTCCTCACTGCAGTTCATCGCCGCAAACGCCGCAAAGTTCCCTCCTTTGGAATGCCCTCCGGTGTAAAAAGATCCTTCAAATTCTGAAGCCGCCTGGTTCAAGTATTCCACGCTTCTGAGCTGCCCGATGACCGGTTCGGAAAAAGCCAGGTTAAAGTCTTCCTTCCATCCGACGATCGTCTCGTCCGTCCCCCTGTAAGCCACATATATCGTCCCGTCTTCCAAAAAAAACGTAATAGCAGAAAACTGAGTTTCTTTATCCGTTTCAATAATATTCACATAATTATTCATCCGAAGCGTGGAAAAACGGGCGCTGTCCAGCATTCGCCGAAACAGCGCCGTATTATTTTCCCGGTATCTTTCATCCGCAAAAAGCCTGTCCTTATCCTGATGTTCCTCCAAAAAGCCCATGGAAACAGAAGCCGCATACCCCCCGGCTTCCGGGACGATTCCGTCAAATTTCAAATAAGCGAACTGGCATAAAACGAGGCTGTCCACCTCATTCAGCGGCTTTTCGGAAAACGTATAATCCCCATATTCTTTGATATAATCCAATATTGTGCCCATGCTTAAAACCGCGCCTCCAAATGCCCGATATTCTTAATAAGGACGGAAACCGTTCCATCCTCGTTCGTTATGAATTCCACGCTCCCCGGATCTTTATACTGTTCCATGGGAATCTTAATCTCGATCCCTGTATCCGTAAGCAAATGCTGTTTCTGGTATTTCCTCGTCGTCGTTTCGCTTTGCGGAAGAACCTCTTCCTTTACCATATTATATTTTTCCATTTTATCCTGAAACGCCGCCTTTAATTCCGGTTTTTCTTCAAAGATCCTCTCTGCGATCTCCTCCACTACAAAACCGCCTTTTTCCTCCAGTTCTTCCTGGATAATGCTTTTGGCCCTCATCTGCGCTTCATACTGCCCGGCCTCCCCGTACCCTTCCTTCTGCACGGCCTCCACCGCCTTTGTCACGATGGATAATTTGGATTTATGCGACATATGTGAGGAGCATTTTAAGAATAAATAAGAAAAATAGTCAGTTTTCTCCCCGTTCACTTCATACTTTTTTTCCACCACCTGCACCGACAGATCGTCCAGCCGTATGACAGCCGCCTCGCTCAGCCTCTGGGACTCCGGCGGCAGGATGGATTTATGGCGGATGATTTCATTCGTATTGCCGCCCTCTTCCAAAGCCAGCGTCCGGTGCGTATAAAGCGACTTATAATTCATTTTCAGCAGTCCGAGATATTCCGCCTCCCCATACCGGAAACGGACTACGATCAGATCGGCGGGCGGAATATCGATGTTGCTGTTCATAATGCTATATAAGAATTCTGCCATATCCTTGCTGGCATCCACAAAAAAATCATCGGAATATTGTGTCAGCATCCGGTAGACTTCCGACTCTTCCTTATAAAACCGGCAGCTTTTTCCATCGTCCCCGGAAAACACCCTGGCAATATGCTCTTTTAAAAAATCTGCAAATTCCGATCCGAATTCCAGCTCGCCGTCCGACAATACCGGCATTCCCACCGTGGAATCCAGAATATGCACAATCGCTTTTTTTATCCGTATTTCCTCTTTTACCATCCTCTTTTATCCTCTCTGTCCCTATGTCCGTCCCTTCCCGCGCTTCTTATCTTCTCCATGTCCTCGGCGACAGCAGCACCATCATCGGAATCAGCTCCAGTCTTCCCGCCAGCATGTCGAACATCAGAACCAATTTGGAAAAAACGGAAAAAGCGGAATAATTCCCGGCAGACCCTACCATATTAAACCCCGGCCCTACATTATTAAAAGTCGCCGCCACCGCCGATATATTCGTCAAAAAATCAAATTCATTCAATGACAGCAGCACGAACGAGCCGAGGAATATCATAACATAAATCATCGTATACACCTGGATCGACTTAATCACGCTGTCTTCCACAATGCGTCCGTCCATATGGAGCTTTTTAATGCTCCTTGGATGAACCACAGAAAATATTTCGTTCTTTACGGAACGAAGCAGCACGATCAGCCTGGATACCTTAAAACCTCCTCCTGTGCTTCCCGCGCAGGCTCCCAGCAATGTCAGGAGAAAAAGCACGGCTCTGGAAAATTCCGGCCACACGTTATAATCCAATGTTGCAAAGCCGGTGGTAGTCATCACTGACGCCACCTGGAACATGGAATGATGGAACGCCTCCCGCCCGCTTGCAAACGACCCTCTCACATTCAGCGCAATCAATATAGCAGCACCTAAAGCTATTCCAAGATAATATCTGAGTTCTTCGCTGGCCAGCGCCTCTTTTGGTTTCTTTATCAGCAGCAAATAAAATATCTGAAAATTAATGCCGCACAACATCATAAATATGGTAAATATTGTCTGTACCCCTGCGGGATAGCTTCCAATGCTGGAATTCAGCAAACCGAACCCGCCTGTTCCGACCGTGGAAAACGTAAGGGTAGCCGCTTCATACAAATTTAATCCGGCGAACATCAGCGCCATGATCTCGATCAGCGTGATGGCCAGATAAATTCCATAAAGGATCATCGCCGTATTTTTTATCTTGGGCACCAGTTTCCCCACGCTGGGTCCCGGGCTTTCCGCCCTCATTAAATGCATATTATAGCTCCCGGACAAGGGCAGCACCGCCAGAATCAGCACCAGCACCCCCATGCCGCCGATCCAGTGGGTGAAGCACCTCCAGAACTGGATGCATCTCGACAGTCCTTCTACATCCGCCAATATTGTCGCCCCGGTCGTTGTCAAGCCGGATATCGTTTCAAATAAAGCGTCCGTATAAGCAGGGAACTCTCCGCTCAGATAAAAAGGCAGCGCTCCCACCATGCTTAACAGAATCCAACTTAAAGATACCGTTACAAATCCTTCCCTGGCATAAAACACCTGGGTTTTCGGCTTAAACCTTCTGCCCACCAGGCTGACTGCCAGGCAGCCCGCCATAACATATAAAAAACAAAATGCACTGTTTTCCCCGTAAGCCAGCCCGACCAGAAAAGGCAATGCCATAAACAGCGCGGCAAACTCCAACACTCTGAATAAAATATAGCGAATCACCGAATAATTCATATCTCTTCCCTCTATTCCATCAAGTCATTTCACCCATTAAGGTTTTAATATGTCTTTAATGTCATGCAGCCCCGTTATCGTCGTGACAATCACCACGGTATCCCCCACGGCGATCTTGCTTTGTCCGCCCGGCGTTATGATATTTCCTTTATGGTTGATGCTGCAAATAAGCATATTCGGTTTTAGCCGCAGTTCCTGCAAGGGAATCCCCACCACCGGAGAGTCTTCCTTCACGATGAATTCCAAAGCCTCCACTCTGTCGTTGCTCATACGGTAAAGCGTTTCAATATTGCTTCCTATGGAATTCTGAAGAGCCCTGACATGCTTGACAATGGACTCCGCCGTAATATATTTCGGATAAATAACCGTCCCCAGCTCCAGCCCGCCGATAATTTCATCATAAGCGATCCTATGCACCTTCGTAATCAGCTTCGCCTTGGAAATGCTTTTTACAAAAAGAGAAAGCATGATATTTTCCTCATCGAAATTGGTCAGCGCCACAAAGGACTCCGCTTTTGGGAGTCCCTCTTCCATCAGCAGATCCCTGTCCGTGCCATCCCCATAGATCAGCATCGCCTGCGGCAGCAGCTCGCTCAACTCCTCGCACCTCTCGTTATCCCTTTCCACAATTTTTACGGACACCCCTATAGAGATCAGCTGCTTTGCCAGATAATATGCAGTTTCGCCTCCTCCCACAATAAAAGTGCTTTTTGCCCTCATCGTAGGGACGCCCAGCTTCTTAAAAAACTGGATGCTGTTTCTTACCGATCCCACTACGGAAATTTCATCCTTTGCCCGCAGTATGAAATTACCGTCGGGAATATATACCTCTTCTTCCCGCTCCACCATACAGACAAGCACATCGCACTTCATTCCTGCAGATACGTCTTTTAATGCCTTATCACAAAGGAAAGACCCCTCCTCGATCCGGTATTTGACCAGCTCGATCCGTCCTTTTGCAAAGGTATCGATCTTGATCGCCGACGGAAACTTCAGCACCCTGGCAATTTCCATGGCCGCCGCATCTTCCGGATTGATTACCATGGAAAGTCCTAATTCCTCCTTAATAAAATTAATTTCCCTGCTGTAGACCGGATTACGGACTCTCGCAATTGTATGGCATCCGCCCGCTTTTTTCGCAATCAGGCAGCATAACAGATTCAGCTCGTCCGATCCGGTCACGGCAATCATCAGATCCGCATCTTCTATCCCGGCATCCCTCTGTATGGAATAACTGGCTCCGTTACCGGCGATTCCCATGACATCATAGTTGATGATAATATTTTTAATCGCATCATTTTTCACATCGATGACCGTTATATTATGCCCTTCTTTGCTCAGCTTCTCCACGATCGTAGAGCCTACGTTCCCACAACCCACAATAATGATCTGCATAACATCCTCCCCCTAAGGCGCAATCCCTTCCAGCCTTTTCCTTATTTCCTCATGCTGTTGCTTAATGCTTAAATAAAGCCCTATGGTTTCATCTTTCTGTTCCTCGTACTTCGCAATCACTTCATCGTAATGTTCCATCAGGCAGTCCACCGTCTGTTTGTTGATCTTATGGTTATCCGCATCCTCCTGCAGAATCTTCCGGATCTTTCCGCTGTCAAAAGAATCCTTATAACTGCGCTTCCCATAAAGAGCGCTTAAGATGTCGGCCACGGCCGCGATCTGCTGTGGGAGGGTCAGGTCCTTTTCTGAAAGCCCTCTGTGGTATCCCGTTCCATCCAGCTTTTCATGATGTCTTGCCGCAATCTCCAGCACATCCTCATGCACCAGCCCCGAAAGAATCATCTCCGTGATTCTCACATGGGCCCTCATCACCCGCATGTCTTTTTCATCCAGCCTTCCCGGCGATTCCAGTATATCGAGGGGAATCGCCACCTTGCCCAAGTCATGCAGAAGCGCGCCGTAATACAAACTTTGCAGATCCTTCGCGCCCAGCCCCATCAGCCGCCCCAGCTGCATGGCAAAATTCACCGTTGACATCGTATGTACCACCGTATGCTCGCTCCGGAAATCAATGCTGTAAACGAGCATCTCCAAAAATCCCTTTTTGTATTCTTCGGAAAATACGCCCCGGGACATAATATCACTCAGTTCGCGCCTGTACTCCCCGCTTGCCAGCTTCGCCGTTATCCCGTATTCCTTTTCCGCTTTATGGAAAAGATCCAGCGCTTCCCCGGAAAACTGGATATTCCGGTATTTGGAAAAATAATTATCCTTTATCTTCGTTTCCCTGCAGCGCATAAAATTATCCATCTTATCTGCCAGCGCAAGACATTCCGTCACATGGGAATACTTGTTTTTTACCATCCCATACCGGCTGTAATCCAAATGATGGTATAACACGACCTCCGCCTTATCCCCCATCGGGGATAAATATTTCAAAAAAAGAAAACCATAGATGGAATGGGACCAGGGACTTCCCGCTGTCTCAAAATCAGCCACATTGTGCAGGCCATCTTCCCTGTAAAGCCCTATATCATGCAGCATCCCGAGCATTGTATAATCCAAAAGCTCCTGCTCCCCATAACGTCTCTCGAATTCCAGCATCTTATAGAGCATATAACCTACAATCTCCCCATGTTCTATGATTTTAGGATTAATAATACTCAATGTCCTCCGAATGATTTCATTTACATTTTGACTGTCAATTACTCCCATAATTCCATCCCTTAATATTTTTCCGGATAATCGGTCCCTGTCTCCGTCTGCATCAGCAGTTTATACCGCTCCGGTTCCCTTTCCATCTTCAGCATCGTATCGAAAGCTCTCAGCACCATTTTGCTTCCGTTATTCCCCATGCCTGTATTTCCCCTGTCCATCTGCGCCTTAAAATGGTCGATCTGCCATACCATGATATCGACTAAAGTATATCCTTCTATCTTCGTCTTACAGGAAAAATCCCCTGTTTCCACATAAAAAAGGAACTCCTCCCCTATCGCCGGCGAAGCCGCCAGGCCTTCCGCCAGTTCTTCAAGGAATTCTCCGCTTTCCCCAGCCCCCCTGCCGAGCCTGTCCACCGCTTCCTTTATCTCCCGCCCGTCCATACCAACCTCCATAATACCACTTCATAACAACACAAACCACCCATGGGAAGAACGCCGTATTTCTGGCGTTCTTCGGTGTGGAAAAACTTGCGAAGCAAGTTTAGAAGTTCTTGGCGAAACAGCCTTTGCTGTGAGCCTTAGAACTTCTTTCCACACTAATCATATCAAAAGGAAACATATATTACAAGTCACTCTTATATATTAGAAATAACTAAACGTACAGGTGTTATATTTTGAAAGCATTATCCTTGATCAACGATTTCCTATGGAGTTTCCCCCTTTTATTCCTGCTTATGGGAACCCATCTGTTTTTTACCTTAAAGCTGCAAGTCCCTCAGCGCCATATTGGAAAAGCCTTGCTTTACTCCATTACACCGGAAAAACAAGATAACCAACAACCCGGCCGAAAAAATTCCGGCCGGAACCTGTCTGCCTTCGGAGCCTTGGCCACCACGCTGGCCGCCACCCTCGGCACCGGTAATATCATCGGCGTTTCCACTGCCGTCGCCTTGGGCGGCCCCGGCGCTGTTTTCTGGTGCTGGCTCACCGGCATCCTCGGCATGGCCACCTCTTATGCCGAATGTTATTTAAGTGTTTTATATAAAGAAAAAAATGCGGAGGGGCTTTTCATCGGAGGCCCTATGTATGTGCTGAAAAACGGCCTGAACCGTAAAATACCGGCCAAATTCTACGCGTTATGCACCGTATGCGCCGCCTTCGGCGTAGGATGCACCACCCAGGCCAACTCCCTGACGCAGACGACTTCTTCTACCTGGGGTCTCTCGCCCCATCTGGTAGGAATTGCCGCTGCCTTTCTTTCCGGCCTTGTCATATTGGGCGGCATCCGTTCCATCGGAAATATTTGCATGAAGATTGTCCCCTTCCTCGGAATTCTCTACATCGGAGGCTGCTGCGTCCTTCTTTTCCTCCACCGCGACGTCCTTGCCCAGTCCGTCCTTTTGATCCTGAGATGCGCCATTGCCCCTGATGCAACCTTGGGCGGCATTGCCGGTTATACTTTAAAACAGGCGGCCAGATACGGCATTGCCAGGGGACTTTTTACTAACGAAGCCGGCATCGGCACTTCCTCCATCCCCGCAGCCGCTTCCAGCACCAGCAATCCCTCCAGGCAGGCTTATGTATCCATGACCGCCGTATTCTGGGACACCGTGGTCATGTGCCTCCTCTCCGGCTTAGTGATCGTCGCCAATATGCTGAAACATCCGGAATCTTTGCTTAACGTAAATGAAACAGGACTTGCCGACGCGGCCTTTTCCTATCTGCCCTTCGGCGGCAGCCAGTTTCTTTCCCTCTCCCTGGCCGCTTTTGCCATCACCACCCTGATCGGCTGGTCCTATTTCGGCGAAAAAGCCTTCGCTTTCTTATGGGGCGAACGGAATATCGGCGTTTATAAACTGCTTTATATCGTCATGATTTATATCGGCGCAGTCATCCCTTTAGACATCGTATGGGAATGCACGGATCTGATCAACGCCGTCATGGTTCTCCCAAATGTCCTGGCCCTCTTCCTGCTCCAAGATAAAATACGGCCTCAAAGGTAACTGTTATCCTCGTCCCCTCCCCCTGTTCGCTCTCCAGCGCCAGCACGGCGCGGTTCTTTGCCACGATATGTTTTACGATTGCCAGTCCAAGCCCCGTTCCTCCCGTGGATTTGGACCGGCTCTTATCCACCCGGTAAAAACGTTCGAATATCCTTTCCTGATGTTCTTTTCCGATCCCGATCCCCGTATCCTCCACACACAGAACAGGCTGGCCGTTTTCGTTCTTTACCGCTACCCTTACCTTCCCCCCTTCACGGTTATAGCGGATCGCATTATCGCACAAATTGTAAACCAGCTCTTCCATCATCCGTTTTTCCGAATACACAAAGCAGCGCTCCCCTTCAAACCGAAGATCCACCCCGTGTTTTTCCGCATGGACTTGCAGCATATCCACACAAGTCTCCGCAATCTCCCCCAAGTCAACCATGCCAAACTCTTCTTCCCGTTCCGATGCATCCAATTCAGAAAGGCGTATGACATCATCAATTAACGTCAGAAGCCTGTTGGAATTCCTATGGATCTCTCCGGCGAAACGGACAATATCCTCCCCCGCCGCCATTCCGTTCTCGATCAGCTCCGAATAACCCGATATGACCGCCAAAGGCGTTTTCAGTTCATGGGATACATTCGCCGTAAATTCCTGCCGTACTCCCGCGCTTCTTAAAATATCCTCATGCTGCTTCCGTATGGTCTCCACAAAAGGCACAAGTTCTTCATACGTCTCTTCTTCCACGGGATGCTCCGCATCCTGCGCGATCTTTTCGATCGGCGCTAACAGGCTTTTCGTTAAAAAACGGGCGATCACCATGCAGAGAACGAGCAGCAAAACCAAAACCACAAGCACGGCCGGAAGAATTCCTGCAAAAACACTCCATATGCTGTCCGCCTCCTTGGCTACGCGGATTACGCTTCCGTCTTCGAGTCTGACCGCATAATAAAAAGAACTTTTCTGCACTGTATAGGATTTCCGTACTGCCTGTCCTTCCCCTTCCGCCAGCGCCTGTACGATTTCAGGACGGCCGCTATGGTTATTCATCCCCGCCGCATCCGCATTATTTTCAAAAATAACCTCCCCCCGGCCGTCCACCCATGTCACCCGTAACAATCCGCCGGAAACAATCTCATCGGATTTTAAAATGCCTTCCAGGTTATCCGCCTCTTTCAGCAGATAAGCATCCGTCCTCAGATCGTCCAATATCTGCCCGCAAAACAGTTCATAACAGACAAAGGCCACCAGCAGCATCGTCGCGAAGCTGGCGATGGCCGCGATCGCCGTCATCTGTGAATAAATCCTTTTTTTCATCCCGCCTCCATGGCTACATCACAAACATGTACCCTACGTTTCTCACTGTCCTGATCATCTCCCCTGCCCCTTTTAATTTCTGGCGCAAGGTTTTAATATGCATGTCCAATGTCCTCGACTCCCCTTCAAAGTCGGTTCCCCACACCCTGTCCAGGATCATATCCCTCGTCGTCACGATACCGGCTCTGTTCATTAACAATTTCAACAACTCATATTCTTTATAAGTGAGTTCGCAGGGTTCGTCCTCTACCGTCACGAGCCGCCTTTCTTCATCCAGGCAGACCTTCCCTATTTGCAGCAGCTTTTCCTCTGATATATGGCTCCGCCTGAGCAGAGCCTTTACTCTCGATATGAGTTCCATCACCCCGAAAGGCTTCGTCATATAATCGTCAGCCCCTGTATCCAGCCCTTTTACCTTATCGATCTCCGACGTTTTCGCCGTCACCATAATAATCGGTATATTTTTCGTCCCCGCCGAATTCCGCAGTCTCTTCAGCACCGTCAGGCCGTCTTCGTCGGGCAGCATAATATCCAGCAGGATAATGTCCGGCTTCTCCCGCTCCGTCTCACGGTAAAAATCCTTCGCGCACGCAAAGTCCCGGATTTCATATCCCGCGTTCTTTAATGCAAATGTTTCTATTTCCCTGATATTCCCATCATCCTCTACAATATATACCAAAGCCATCCCTTTTCATTCCTTTATGGTAAAATATATTTTTCCCTCATCCGTTCCACATCCTCGC
Source organism: Lachnospiraceae bacterium (assembly GCA_021772075.1). GTDB lineage: Bacteria > Bacillota > Clostridia > Lachnospirales > Lachnospiraceae > Kineothrix. Next base: position 8,083 of record JAETNQ010000044.1, on the reverse strand, counting down.
CGAATTCCGGATGGTCCTCTCCCCGGATCAGATCCAGGTAGCCATGCGCCCCGAATTCCTCCTCCGTGACCTCGAACAGACTTACTGCAAGATTGGAACAGTGATCCGCCACCCGCTCATAATTCGTCGTAATATCCGAAAGGATAAAACCCATTTCGATCGTGCATTTTCCTTTCCGCAGCCTTTTAATATGCCGCCTTTTTATTTCCGCATTCAAAGCATCGACGGCTTCCTCCAAAGGCTCCACTTTTCCCGCCATCTCCAGATTCTCTTCTTGCAACGCCTTCCATGCGAGATCCACGATATCCCTTACCGCCTGGGAAAACACCTTCAGTTCCTCCGACGCCTTATTGGAAAAGCACAGCTGCTTCTCCTCCAGTTCGGCCGCCGCTTCTTTAATATTCAAAGCATGGTCGGAAATCCTTTCCAGATCGCCGATGTTGTGCAGCAGAAGCGACAAAATGCGGTTCTCCTTTGCCGACAAGTCACCGCCGCTTAACTTTACCAGATAAGAACCCAGTTCATCCTCATAATCATCCACCTTCTTTTCCAGCATCTCCACCCGCCGCGCTTTTTCCTCATTATAACCGGAAATCAGCGACATAGCCAGAAAAATCGCTTCCCTTGAACAATCCGCCATATCCGCTGCCGCCGCGCGGCACTGCTCCAGCGCCAAGCCGGGCGTTGCAAGGAAACGGGTGTCCAATATCTGTAAAGTTTCCTCCCGGCCGCCGGCCTCCGCCTCTTCTTCCTCCCGGATCGTCAGACAAGCCAGTCTTTCCAGCCATGAAGAAAAAGGAAGCAAAACCGCCGTGGCAAAAATATTGAATGCGGTATGCACTACCGCTATCCCTGCCGCATTTGCGCTATCCCCCATAAAATCGAAGCCTACTGCGGCATTCGCCCCATAAAAAACAAGCATAAAGACCGCCGTACCGATCAAATTGAAATAAAGATGTATCAAGGCCGCCCGCTTCGCGTTCCTGCTGGCTCCGATCCCGGAAATCATAGCCGTCACACAGGTGCCGATATTCTGTCCCATAATAATCGGAATAGCCGCCCCGTAAGATACCGCGCCCGTTGCGCACAACGCCTGCAGAATTCCTACCGATGCCGACGAAGACTGGATCACGGCCGTAAGAACCAGCCCTGCCAGCACCCCGAGCACCGGATTGGAAAAGGCGGTCAATATCCTCGTGAATTCCGGTATCTCCGCCAAAGGCTCCACGGCTCCCGACATTGTTTCCATTCCGGACATCAGTACTGCAAACCCGATAAAAACCATCCCCGCATTTTTCAGCTTTTCCTTTTTAGAAAACAGGAAAAATACCGCTCCAAGCGCTGCCAGCGCCGGTGCAAAAGAAGAAGGTTTTAAAAGACGCATCCAGAAATTATTGCTTTCGATCCCCGTCAGGCTCAAAATCCAGGACGTCACTGTCGTCCCCACGTTTGCCCCCATAATGATTCCCACTGCCGATGACAATTTCATAATCCCCGCATTGACAAAGCCGACCACCATAACCGTCGTCGCGGAAGACGATTGGATCACCGCCGTCACCCCCGCGCCAAGCAGGACCGCTTTCCATCGGCTGTTCGTCAGTTTCTCCAGCAGCATCTCCAATCTGCCTCCGGATGCCTTGGAAAGCCCGCTGCCCATAACATCCATCCCATACAAAAAGAACGCCAGTCCTCCTATCATAGTCAGAATCCCAAAAAAGTCCATAATGCCCTCACATTCCGCCGCCCGCTGCAGCCATAAAACCGTTTCCCTTTAGTTTCTCATTTTTTTCATTCTATATTACTCATGTAAAATCAAAGGCATTTCCATGTAAAAACCATGTAAAATCGCCAATACGGAAACAGTAATTTTTTCATCCTGCCAGTACATTTTTTTCTATAAGTTTCCCTCCATCTATGGTATAATAGAAAATATTCCAAACAAGTCAAAGGAGGGTTTACATATGGAAGCAAACATGCAGAAAATTCTTGCGAAAGCGGACCGCCGAATTCAAATGAAGGTATTTACCGGCCACTTCGTTACTCCCCACTCTCATATCACACGCTACCTTGATATGACTACTTTGAAAACAAGAGCCTCGGAAGCTTCGGCCGTTGCCGAGACATTGGCGCAGCGTTACAGCATGCAGACGATCGTGGATACCATTGTCTGCCTTGACAACACGGAAGTGATCGGCGCTTACCTGGCTGCAGAACTTACGAAAACCGGCATTGTGTCCATGAACGCCCACCAGACCATATACGTCATCAAACCGGAAATCATCAGCGGACAGATCGTATTCCGCGATAATTATAAGCCTATGCTGGAAAAGAAAAATGTATTTATCCTGCTGGGCACGGCTTCCACCGGGGAATCATTGGAAAACTGCTACCACAGCGTTCTTTACCATGGCGGCAAAGTGGCGGGCATTTCCGCCGTATTCAGCGCCATTACGAAAATGGACGGAATCCCTATTGAATCCATTTTTTCCACGCAGGACATTCCCAACTACGCCAGCTACAGGCCCAACGAATGCCCTCTCTGCAAGCAAGGGGCGCCGATCAACGCGCTTGTGAACGGATATGGATATTCCAAATTGCAATAAAAGCGGCACTCCTGCATAGACAGACAAAAAAACAGCCCATAGGCTATCCGGTATTACTCCCAAGCCTGTGGACTGTTTTTTATCTGTTTTTATAATCGGCCAGGAAAGATTTCTTCCCCTGCCTTATTGCTTAACACCGAATCCTCTTCTAGTGGTGTCCTCTCCCATGATGTCCCCCATGGCGGCCGCTTCTGCTTGAGCGGCTGCTCTGTGCATAAACCTGCTGATTCACGCAGTGATCGCAGATACCGTCTTCATTTTCATCAATAAAATAACTGCAGGCACCGTCCACGTGGCCGCATACACTGTTTCCATCTGCATCCGTACACCGGCTGTTATCGCAGATACCGTCTCCGTCCTCATCAATAAAACAGTAGTTCTCAGCGCAATTCTGACCGCCGCAATGATACTGCCCATGCGCAGATACCGGTAAGGACATGGAAAACGCCGCTAAACATACCAGCCCTGCCATAACTGTTTTCTTCATAACCAATAACCTCCAATCATAATACTCTTTTCGCACTGTTCCCGCATACCGCCCGGCCGGCAGATATGCACCATTTCTTTTGGCTTCATTATAACACCGCCGGCCTCTATATGCAACTGCCTTCCCCGCTATTTATTGTATTTAATCACATACATTTGGAAAAATACACGAAAATCAATTTTTTGTTGACAATTCCTGCCAACTGCTATATGATAACATTGTTTTTCACATTGTGAACTTTTCACTTTATGAACTTTTTGGCCTATATCAAAAGAGGAGGGAATATCATGAACGAGGAATTATTGGAATCATGGCTCAGGCTTTCCACCATACTATGCAACAACAGGATCGTTTCTGAAATGCCTTATAACGAAGCGCTTATCTGCAATATCCTGTACCGGCGCCAGCGGCGGGATCAAAGCGGGACGACGACCGCTACCGATCTGTGCCGGCAGACAAAAATGCTGAAATCACAGATGAACCGGACGCTGCAAAGCATGGAAGAAAAAAATATTATCACAAGGCGCCGTTCCGACACAGATAAGAGACAGGTCTTTATTTCCCTGAATCCGAATGCAAAATCCTTCCAGGAGCAGCATGCCAAAAGTTTACAGCTTATTGATATGCTTGCTGAAAAAGCGGGGCCGGAAAAATCAAAAGCTGCTATGGAACTCTTCACTTTTATCGCCGATATGGCAGAAGAAATTATGGAGGATAACAATGATTAAAATATTAGTAGATTCTTCTTCGGATTATGAATTAAAAGAAATCAAGGAAAAAAATTTTGAATTCGTCCCTATCCACATCACCCTTGGAAACGAAGATTATATCGACGGAATTTCCATGGGCAAGGATGAATTTTATGAAATACTGGAAAACAGCGGGGGCTTCCCGAAAACCTCCCAGCCTTCCCCTCAGGCGTTTCTCGACATTTTTAAAGCGGCGAAGGAAAATAAGGATACCCTTCTGTGCATCCTCCTCTCCTCTTCCTTAAGCGGCACATGCCAAAGCGCCCAGATCGCTAAGACAATGGCGGACTATGACAACATCCATATCATTGATTCCCTGGCCGCCTCCTGTATGATCAAAATTCTGGCCGACTACGCCTGTGTGCTGGCAAAAGAAAATATACCCGCAGGCGAAATCGTTGCCAAAGTGGAGGAATTAAGATCCCGGGTTACTCTTTTTGCCGGGCTGGATACACTGGAATACCTTTGCAAAGGAGGGAGGCTTTCCAAATCCGCCGCCGCCATCGGAGAACTGGCCAATATCAAACCAGTAATCACCGTGACAAAAGAAGGCTCCGTGGGCATCCTCGGGAAATGCCTCGGCAAAAACAAAGCCATTGCCCAGATCTTCAAACATGTACAGGAAACCGGGGCAGACAGTTCCTTCCCTTTATATACGATATATACCCACGGCACGGAAAACTGCAGCCTTTTAGAAGAAAAACTCCAGGAAAACGGCTATGCTGTCAGCCAAAGACTTCAGGTAGGAGCCACGATCGGCGCCCACATCGGCCCGGAAGCTTTCGGCGTAGTATTCGTATCAAGATAAACCAATTTTTCTACATACCGCGTGGATTCCGCGTTCTCATCGGATGGAATCACCCGATTGGATTCATTGCGGAATCCTCCGTTTTCCCGCCTTGGTACTCCTTACGGAACCATACATCCAGTACCTGGCGGATCTTTTCCACCACATAGCCGCTTCCTCCCCTCTCTTTCACACCCTCCACCATACTTACGATCAGAATAGGGTTTTCCACATCCTGCCCGGTGCTGAACACCGCAAACCAGCCAAGTTCCGTGCCGGATGCATCCTCCTTGGAGTCTTTGATTTCCGCCGTTCCCGTCTTTCCTGCCAGAACCACGTCATCCCTGCGGGCAGCGTATCCCGTCCCTTCCGCATCGTTCACTACTCCTTTCAGCCCTTCCAGCACCCGGTCCGCCGTATCCGCGGAAACCGCCCCAGGTATCCACTGCTGTGCCTGCGCTTCCTCCTGATATACCAGATAAGGCTTTATCATATCTCCCCCATTGCGGAAAGCCGTATAAATACAGGCGAGATGCAACGGATTCACTAACATCTGCCCCTGTCCGTATCCGCTGTCCGCCAGCTGTATCTCCGTTCCTATCGTCTCCCCGTTGGAATATTTAGAAGCAGACATGCTTATTTCAAAAGGAACCGCTTCATTAAAACCAAGTTTATCCAAATATGCCTCCATATTTTCCGTCCCGATTTTTAAGGCTGCTTTCGCAAAATAAATATTATCGGAACAAATCAGCGCCTTCTCCAAAACCGATGGATCATATTCATGAAGCGTCGTGATATAATAATCCCCCCAGGAACTGTCCTTCTGCCAGCGCAGCCCCTCCTGTCCGTAATCCTCTTCGGGATCGACTGTCCCGCTTTCCAGCCCGACCGCCGCCGTCACCGGTTTAAAAGAAGACCCGGGACACCATACCTGGCGGAACCGGTTATATAATGGCTGCCTTTCATCCCCATTCAGCGCATCCCACTGCGTCTGGGACATTCCCAAAATGAATTGGTTATTATCATATGCCGGTGTGCTGACCAGCGCAAGCACTTCTCCCGTCTCAGGATCCATCGCCACACTGCAGCTTTCATCTGATTTAAACTGTCCATATAAAAGAGACTGCACTTGTATATCAATCGTCAGCCTGATATCAAAGCCATTTTCCACCTTCCTGTCGGCCAGTTCCTGTTTCACTCCTCCGTTTTCATCTTCTATATAAATCCGGCAGCCGTTTTTCCCCTTTAATTCCTTTTCAAAAAGGTTCTCCATCCCGCTTCTTCCAATCACGCTGTTGGCCGTATATCCCTCCCCCGCATGTTTTTCCAGGTCTTCCGCCGTCACATTCTGCACATAACCAATCAAATGGGACGCGATCTTCCCAAAAGGATATTCCCTTACTTCCGTGTCGGAGATCATGACTCCCGGAATAGCGAGCAGCTTGTCCTGCCGTTCTTTTTCCCTTACCAGGTCCTCATCCGGTTCCAATGCCATCAGATCCAGCTCTTCTACCTTAGCTACCGTTTTGACCGGAACAAAATAATCATCCTTCACCCAGGAAGCCGACAGATTTTTTTCTATTGTCTCCCGCTTCATTTCCAGCAGCTCCGCAATCTCATCGATTGCCTGATCCCTGTTCTCCAGCCTGCCCGGCACGATTCCAACGGAAGAAGCGACCCCTTTTCCCGCAAGAAGCACTCCGTTCCTGTCAAAAATACTGCCCCTTTCCGCCTGTTCCGCCGATACCCTGACCTTATCTCCTTTTTCCAGCCCCGGAAAAATCAGTCCGTCGTTCCATGACAGCCAATATCCTTCCTCGCCTTTTATAAAACATGCTTCGTTGTCGAAACTGATATTTCCCGCCGCCGTTTCGCAAGAACTGTGGTACTTGACTGCCATCCTTTCTTCATCGTACTCCACCCCGCTTATCTCCAGGGACTGGATTTCGATTCCTTCATAAATTGCCTCATTCCGTTTTACGAAATCCTCCAAACTCACATTTCCCGAAGTTTCCGCATCCACTATCCCGTACATTTTCTCATACTCCCCGTTCGGGATATAGGCCATATATTCCATTAAAAGCTCCGGCGGCTTCTTCCATCCTCTCTCCTTATTCAAGAAAAGAAACCCTAAAACGGCGCCTCCTGCGAGCAGCACCACTGCAAAAGCCGCAAAAGCCCACAAAAATACGCGTTTCCCCCTCCCGCGCCTGTTTCTTCCGCCTCTCTTCCGATTCCTGTTTCCACTTTTCCGCTGTCCTCTCATCCCAATCCTCCACAATCAATCAGGGAAAGCTTTTCTCCCTGCCCGCCGCGCGATCCGCGCGCCGCTTTAGCGGCAAACTTCCACTGCGCGGGGCTGCGCATAGAAATGCTCTGAACAGCCAAACCGCTGTCCAGAGCATCCATTTTCCCATCTTCCAATTACCATCGGCATCCTACATGCCGAACAGCCTCGTTATCATGGAATCATTCTGCATCTTCCTGCGGGTGAACATCATGCGGTAATCCTGCAGGATCTTGTTCTTTTTCTGCTCCGAAACCGCCTTCGGAATATCCAGATCTTCAATACGGCTTCTGGCCCCGACCGTTTCCAAAGACGTTCTTGTGTTGGAATTGTATGCATATTCCATAGCGTTCGTCCTTGCTCCTGTCGCGCTTCTGGCTGAACTGATCTTATCCATCGCCGACTCGATTCTGCTAAGATCAAATTTGCCTGTAACATCATATCCGTCAATTCCCAGAGCCTTTAATGTCACATTCTCCATCTGGATCTTCATGCCCGTGCCATCGGCATTGGACGCGATATGCATATCCGCCATGCTGCCGTCCATCAGCTTCATTTCATTATATCTGGTTCCTACCGCCGTACTTTCTATATCTTGCAAAAGCTGGTCAACCTCATCCTGGATCATCTGTTTTTCCGAATCTCCGTACATGCTGTTCGATGCCTTAATGCTGAGTTCATAAATCCGCTGTAGGGAATCCTGCATGGTGCCCAATGCACCGTCCTTAATATTGGCAACGCCGATACCGTCCATAATATTATCAGCCGCCACGTCCAGTCCGTTGCTCTGGCGCTTCATAATATTCGCAATGGAAAGTCCCGCCGCATCGTCAGCTGCAGTCTGGATCCTTTTCCCGCTGGCTATCTTGCCATATATGGAATTATAACCATTGATCGCCGATATCCTCATAACCTCTCCTTTCTAACATAAGATCTTCTCGCTTATGCCGCTTTGATACACTTTTCCTTATATGCTTAGTATAATACACCCGCCCTTGATATGCAACACTTTTTGGCATATTCTCCCTGCTTTTTGTAACAGTTCAGTCTTCAGCGGGTTTTCAACACTTGTAACTGAATAAAATCCTTAGAAGCCGCAGAAATGCGGTATTTTTTTGTCAAATTTTTCTTTACTTTTTGTTGTATATGTTGTATAATAGTACATATATT
>JAETNQ010000087.1 GCA_021772075.1 Lachnospiraceae bacterium | reverse complement strand
GGGGGAGCGGCAGGAAGCGCGCTGGAACAGAAGATAGGAAGCGGCAGGGTCAGCCTGAAGGAGAGCCTGGTAAGCGGAGCGACGAATGCGGTAAGCGGGGCCATTTATGGAAAAGGCCCGTTGAAGGGCTTCGGGGATGCACTCCTGAAAGGAGCAGCAAGCGGCGCGGCGACGGCGGGAATCCGTTATCTGGCAAGGGACTGGGACGACGGAGGAAGCGACCTGGCCGGAAGCGTCCTTGGCCTAGCCCAAGCGATAGGGCAGATGGCAATTTCCCCTTATAGCAAAAACCGCGACCCGAGGAGAGGATGCGGGGTACACAGCCCATTATCGAACCGAGTCGGGGAGCCTATGGCGTATGGCTACCGGTATGATGTTGGTTCCCTGAAGAGGGCAGGAAATGTACGCAGGAAGAAGGAAGGCTTCAGTATGCTGGGGCTGTTGAAAGAAGCGGCGGTTGGCGGCGTGATGGGCGGCCTGGCTGGTACGGCGTTTTATGGAGCCGGGAAGGCTTTTGGGTTTCTGAAGGATAGTATAAAGGATGTTCGGGGGGATAAAGGTAGTAGATATTCTGTTGGAGATGCTAAATTTATGGATGAAAATGATGGTTTTTTAAAAGGCATTAATCGAAGGAGTGATGTGGATCCTAAAGGATATTATGATGTTGTTGCACATGGAACACCAAATGGAATACAAATTACTCATAATGGCAAACATATAATAGTAGATCACAGGATAGCAGCTCGTCTAATTCAAAATTCAGATGGATATAATGGACAGGCGATTAGATTATTGTCTTGCAATACTGGTTCTTTGGATAGCGGATTTGCACAAAATTTAGCAAATAGGATGAATGTAGCAGTTTATGCGCCTACAAATTATTTATGGGTAACACCAGATGGTAATTATTTTGTGGCAGGAATGATTGATTCAAATAGGCCGAATATGAAAGATATCGGAATTTTTAAAACATTTATACCAGGGGGCATTAGCAAATGATATGTGAAAGGTGCAGAGCAAAAATGAACTGGAAAGTGGATGGCTCTATACAGGGATGGTTCTGTTCTGTTTGTGGATGGAGTGTTATAACAACATACATTGATGATATTAATCTTGATATGACAGAATATAGTCTTTTTATTAAAAACGCATCGGAAATTGATAGAAAAAAAATAAAACTTATAGCTCAAATCGCCAATGTCAGTTTTATTATTGCGAAACGGATGCTGGAGGAAAAAGAAGCATGTATATTAAAAGCAAGAGCATCCGAAATAAAAGTTGTAATTTCTAAATTACAAGAAGCTAATATTGATTTTAAAGTAAGTCCTTTCTTTAAGTATTAACAAAATTTTAAGCTGAGTATAGCGCTTTGAGATTAAACTAGTAAAATTGGCAGAGCTATGGGATGGGACAGATCGCCCTGGCGACGGACTTTATGGGCAATGCCTATTCCTTCGCGTATGATGCCAGAGGCGGACTGGTGAAGGAAACGGATCCTCTCGGCTTCCATCAGGATTATTCCTATGATGCTCTCGGCAACTACACGGCATGGACGAATAAAAACGGCGGCATAACGACTTACTGGTTTGACGTGGCCAGCCAGCTGAAGGAAGTGAAAGATGCGGCAGGGGGCTGGCCAAGTATACTTATGATGCTGCGGGCCGGGTAAAAACGGTCACGGATGCCCTAGATCATCAGACAAGCTACGGCTACAATGCCGTGTGGCACATCGTGGGCGTGGCGGATGCTTTGGGCAGCAGCGTAAGTTATGCCTATGATGAGAACGGCAATCTGCTGACAAAGACGGACGAGGAAGGTACGGTTATTTTTTATACATATGGCAAAGAAAACCGGATCAGCAGCATCGAAACCGATCTGGAAACCACTTGTTTTGCTTATGACAAGCTGGGAAGGGTTGCGTCCGTAGAAGATACTGACGGGCATGTGGAAACGGCAGAGTATGACAGTGACGGGAACACCACCAAAATTACTTACCCTGACGGAAGCGCGGCAAGCTATGCCTTTGACAAAAACAACCGCATGGTGAAGGCGGAGGATGCGGAAGGAAAGGCGGCGGCGTACCGGTATGACCCTATGGGGAGTATCGCTTCTATCCAACTGCCGGGCAGCATTTCCTCCTATGCCTATAATAAAAAGGGCCTGCCGGTAAAGGCAGCGTACCAGTTTGACGACGGCACCCTTATGGAGGAAAACTATTCCTATGATGCCATGGGGCGCATTACCGGCACGGAGAGGACGGGGAATGTCCCTGACTTGCCTACAGGCGCTGCTTATGCCTATGATGCCTTGGGCAGGCTCTTATCCTGGAAAGAAGGGCTGGCGACGGAGGCCTACGGGTACGACGCCCTTGGGAACCGGACGGCAAAAAGCGTGGACGGAACTGCCGTTGCTTCCTGCCAGTACAACGGGATGAACCAGCTGGTAAAGAGGACGGAAAACGGCATCGATTACCATTACGGATACGACAAACGGGGCAACCTGACGGAAGAGCGAACGGGGGAGGCCGTGACCAGGCGGTACGTCTATGACTCGGCCGGATACCTGAGCAGGGGGGAAAACCTGGAAAGCGGGGAAGCGACGGAATACGGCTATAACGCCCTGTATATGTGCGTGAAAAACCGCGTGGGGAATATCGG
>JAETNQ010000043.1 GCA_021772075.1 Lachnospiraceae bacterium | reverse complement strand
GGGGGTGTCGCAAAATCATCAAATCAGATGATTGGGCGATGCCCTCGCTCTATCTATACAAAAATCCAGAAAGAATTTTTTGATCTGCGGATTCTTTCTGGATTTTTTGCGTACCTTAATAAGGCTTCTGATTTTTGGAGTTGTTATGCGATTTCTTTTACTGGAAACAAATGGCTTTCCGTCCGTTCATTCTGTATTTTTGCGTGCAGCTTATTCAGATTATATCCCATGCACAGTAAAAGAATCTCCAGTTTTACTTTCGTTTTCCCACGCAGCAGAAATCTTTGGAATTCATAGTCGTTTTTTAATACCCCAAAGGCTCCTTCTACCTGAATGGAGCGGTTCATACGATATTTGATTCCCGTTTCACTTATGATATTTTTATACGATTCCTCCCTCTTGGCAATAAAGTTCTTTGATACATAAAGCCGCTTATTTCCTTTTGCTTTTGTACATTTTTCTTTATACGGACATCCGCAGCAGTCTTCACATTCATATACCGTTACTTCTGATCGGTAGCTGCTTTTACTTTTCTGAGTTTTTATAAATATTGGTTTCAGAAACTTTCCTGCATGACAAGTATAATGGTCGGATCTTTCATCATAAACCATGTTTTCCCGTTTGCTGATATCTTTCTTGAAACTGCGTTTCTTCCATTTCTCATAACTCTGGGGTTTTATATATGGAATCTGACCATTCTCTTTCAGGAATTCATAGCCCTCTTCACTTTCATATCCTGAATCAGCAGTCACGCTTGGATATTTAAATCTGAGATTCTGCTCCATGGCCTTTAAGAATGGAACCAGTGTCCAGACATCATTACGGTCTGAAAAGATATCTGCGGCAACAATGTATTCACTGTCGACTCCGATCTGGACATTATATCCCGGCTTTAACTGTGCATTGCGCATATGATCATCCTTCATATGCATAAAGGTTGCATCTACATCTGTTTTGGAATAACTGTTCCGGTCTCCAAATCTTGAGTGGTGCAGATCATACAGCTGCTGCCGGTCAAGAAAGTGCCGGAATAATTCATGGTATCTCTGATGGATACTTTTTCTTTTTCCACGGCCATATACAAAAGAAATGTTGTTTTTCTTACAGTAATCATCCAGGAAATCCATAATTTTCTGCAGATCTGCTGTACGGTTTTCTTTCGTAAGTGCAAAACCCTGCATGTATTCCTGATTTACCAGACTGATAACTGTTTCTATTTTCGAATACATTTTCTCTTCCCACTTGCCTACTGATTTTTTCCACACAAAAGTATATTTATTGGCACAGGCTTCCAGCTTCGTCCCATCAATAAAAACAGTTTCTTTGGAAATCTCATTCATTTCACCCAGACGGCGTACCAGTTGATAAAACAGGTCTTCACAGGCATCTGCCAAAAACCCTGTCCGAAACCGGGCGATCGTACTGTGATCCGGCGCCTTCTGACCTGCCAGTAACCACATGAAGTTGATATCCCTGCGGCAGGCGGTTTCGATCTTTCTGGAAGAATAGATGTTTTGAGAATAAGCATAGGTCAGGATCTTGAACATGGTCTTTGGGTCTACTGCCGGATTTCTGCCTTTGGCAGAGTAAGCCTGATACAGCGACATATCTTATTATACCACGGATGGCAGGCTTTTCGGAGCCTGCTTTTCTGTTTTTGGGCAGAAAAATGGAGCGCTGCTCCATAGATGATTCCTCATCTATTTTGCAACGCCCCCATTAAACTTGCAGCGCAGCCGGGCTGCGGGGTTGATCCTCGCGGCATTTGCCAAACGGCTGCTGCGCAGTCGCCTGGCTCATTGTTCGCGGGAATAAAAAAATATTAAATATTCTTAATTTTTCGTATACATTTTAAAAAATCAATGACGTAAAAACGTGTATGTGTTATAATATATCCATCTGGGCGACTGGATAAATATAGTATTAATTAAGTAAAAGCAATTTGGAAAGAGTAGCAGGAGGAGTGTAAGTATGACAAAAGCAGAGATTTTGAAAAAGGAGATTTTATCGCAGTATAAGAGCGTGCGCCAGTTTGCTATCGAGATGCAGATACCGTACAGCACATTGGTAACGGCATTGGATAGAGGAATTGAAGGAATGGCCTATGGAACGGTAATCAAGATGTGCGACAGGCTGAATTTAAACCCGGTGGATTTCACATCGCTGGAGAAAGGAGCAAGTCTGGGCGAAAAGATTTTGGAAAACCGGGTAATGCAGTATTATGTTAAGCTGAATAAGACAGGGCGCAAGAAGATATTGGAAATGATGGACGATTACGTACAGTTGGAAAAATACCAGGTAAAGGAATAGACAGGAAAGGGATCGCGCTCATGCATTACGACTACTTAATTGTTGGAGCCGGGCTGTTTGGTTCTGTATTTGCCTGCGAAATGAAAAAGAAGGGAAAGCGCTGTTTGGTGATCGATAAGCGGGAGCATATCGCGGGCAATATTTATACGGAAGAGATTCTGGGCATTCAGGTACATAAATATGGAGCCCATATTTTCCATACGTCGGATAAGCGGATTTGGGAGTATGCGAACCGGTATGCGGAATTTAACCGCTTTATCAATTCGCCGGTGGCGGTATATGGGGAGGAGCTTTATAATCTTCCTTTTAATATGAATACTTTCCATAAGATGTGGGGGGTGAAAACCCCCGCCGAGGCGAAAGCGAAAATTGAAGAACAGATCAGGGAACTGAATATTTCCGAGCCTCAGAATCTGGAAGAACAGGCGTTGTCGCTGGCGGGCAGGGATGTCTATGAGAAACTGATCAAAGGCTATACGGAGAAGCAGTGGGGACGTTCCTGCAGGGAGCTTCCGGCTTTCATTATTAAGCGGGTGCCGCTCCGGTTTACATATGACAATAATTATTTTAATGACCGTTATCAGGGGATTCCCATCGGCGGTTATACGGCAATGGCTGAAAAAATGCTGGAAGGGACAGAGGTGCGGACCAATACGGAATATAAGAGGTTTATAAAAAGATGCGGCGCGGAGGGAATCACATTCGATAAAGTGCTTTATACAGGAATGATTGATGAATACTTTGATTATAAACTTGGAGCTTTGGAATACCGTTCCTTAAGATTTGAACAGGAGCAGATGCCGGACTGCGCCAATTACCAGGGAAATGCGGTGGTGAATTATACGGAGCGGAGCGTGCCTTATACGAGGGTGATCGAGCATAAGCATTTTGAATTCGGCGATCAGCCGGGAACTGTGATTACCAGGGAATATCCGGCGAAATGGCAGCCGGGGGACGAGCCGTATTATCCCATCAATGATGCACGCAATGAAGAATTGTTCCGGAAATACAAGAAGCTGGCAGAGGAAGAGGGGAATATCCTGTTTGGCGGCAGACTGGGGCAGTACCGGTATTATGATATGGATAAAGTGATCGCGGCGGCTCTCGATATGGCGGAGTCGGAGGCATAATGCCGGAAAGAAAGAGCAAAAAAGAAGTTGCTGCACGGAAGAGATTGTCAATACGGATTTGATTTATGCATAATACTAATTTATAGGCAATATCCCGACAAAAATATGCGGTGTAACCCAAAAACAGGGTTGCACCGTATAATTAATATAAAATAATTAATTGTGCTTTCATCAATGACACTCATGATTCCCACAGCCATGACTGCTGCAGCTATGACCATCTTCCTGTTTATGATGCTGGCACTTCACATCAGGGTTATAATCCAGCTTGCCATCAAGGAAAGCCTGTACCGCAGCATCCGCATTGCCGGAAACACCACCGTACAGTTTAATGCCTGCATTCGCAAGGGCAGTCTGCGCACCGCTGCCGATACCTCCGCAGATCAGAACTTCGATACTATTGCTTTCCAGGAAATCTGCCAATGCGCCGTGACCTAAGCCATCAGAACCAATAACCTGCGAGGATACAATTTTACCATCTTCAATATCGTAGACTTTGAACTGCTCGGTATGGCCGAAGTGCTGGAATATTTCTCCGTTTTCATAGGTAACTGCAGTTTTCATAATATGCCCTCCTCCTTTTTCTGAAAAAATTTTTTCTTTTCTGCATGGCTGCCCGAAGCAGGATTTTTGCCCTGGGCAGATTTTATAATTGCCGCCGGATATACTGAGCTGTTTTCCTTGAACCAAACATTCAGAAATCTTATATCGGGCTTTCTCATAAATTTCTGTAACCGTTGTTCTGGAAATGTCCATCACCACGGCGCATTGCTCATGACTCTTTTTCTCATAGTCAACCAAGCGAATCACTTCATATTCGTCTACCGAAAGAACAATCTCTTCCGGCTGATCTACGCCATCCGGCGAAAAACAAAGAAATTGCGGTTCCGTACAAACTCGTCTGCATCTCTGTGGTCTTGGCATACCTCCCCTCCTTTCCGACATATGTCGATTATAGCACTTCGTATGCTGATTTTCAATATATTTGCGAAATATTGACAAATAAACGTCTGTTCTTCCAAATAGTAGATGTGACAATTTAACTGTTGCCCGCACCGGAGGGTATTCTGCCCGCTACATTCGTATAATATTTAATGGAGATAAAAAGCCGCCCGGTACACCCCTTTTTATATAGGGTGTACCGAGCGGCTGACTTTTTCGGGGGATGATATCAATCAGTTTATTATCTTATCAGCAATAATAATTAAACAACATCCCGCTGAATGCGCTTGTAATATACGGTGTCGGATAGTTCTTTCCCGGATTTTTATAAGCGACGATTGTTTTGTCAACATAATTCATCGGATTGATGGAGATCTGGTTCATCTTACGGACGAGAGAGTTGGCAAAGTTCTTGATGGAAGAAAAATCTTCCTTCGCATACTCGGACAAAGCCGCGTTCTGCAGTTCGGTTTTATCAATTTCTAATGTGCCGTTCTCCTGAAGGTTCAGGCCTACCACATCCAGCTCGCTGTGATACCGGTTGATGATTCCGTTCATTTCCCGCAGAAGTTTCTGGCTGCCCGCAAAATTATCCCGGTAAGCCGCCATGTTTGTAATAAAATTGTTGTATCCGCGGGTCAGGGTGCTGATATTTTCGGTTAAGGATTCGATGTCTGTCTTAAGCCCGAATGTAGTTTTTTCACCTTTCAAAGGGCTTATGCCTTTCAAAGTGACATCGAACAGCTTATCGATGGTAAAGCGGTTAGAGGCAGAAGTATGCCGTTCCCCGTTCAGTATAAATTCTGCATTGGAAGCGGGACGCGTCATATAATCCAATCCGAAATAAGCGACCGATCCGGACTGTTTGCTGGTGTGGTCGTCGGAAATATGAAAAAGAGAGGAATTATTATTTTTCGTTCCCTCAGTAGAAGAGCGGAGGCGCAATGCGCTGTTGCCTTTTCCGTCTTCGATCACGTCGGCCTGCAGGCCGATATCCGCGTTGCTGATCAGTTTCGCCAGCCGGTCATGGATATCCCTGTTTGTTTCTCCTTCCCGTATATTATACTGGAATTCGTAATTCAAATCGTTGATCATAACATCGAAAGAATACGTCCCAGGCGTCAGCGCAGGTTTGGCATCGGGAAGGAACGTTCCCATGTTTACCTGGCCGGAGGCGAGGGAAGAAACCTCGATCTCATAAGTGGGTACTTCGGAATTCTCCGGATCTTCGCCGATATAATTGACTGACACGATGTCCTCGTTGCTGGAGTAGGAAGCCTTTTTGTTCAGGATTTGTTCTTCGTCGAGTCCGCCCAGGGAAGCAATGACATTGCGCAGTTCCCGTGCGTCTTCTTTGATTCCGACAGCAAAGCTTTTGGCCGCTTTGCTCGTATCCAGCTTGTATAAAGGAGCTTCTTTGTTCAGCTTTACAATCGTATTGTATATATTACGAAGCTCGCTTTTCTTATGGGTATCATAGCGGGTCGAAGACCTTGGAGAATAAGTCGTCATATAATAATTATAGACATTATTAAGAATAGCAGTATTATATGCCATGATACACCCCTCCTTTCTTCCATGAAAACATACATCCGCAGGAATCAGTTCCTGCGTGGCAGCCGGTTTGGGATGCCGCGTATGGGGCTTGCTTTTATGTATATTATACCACATATATCGGAGGAGGGAAGGGGAAAAATAATAGAAAATGGTAAGAAAATTGAAAAAGTATTGTGAAAAATCAGTTGACGGGGGAGTGATCTTGTGATATTGTTATTTCACAAGATGGATTCAGGTCTTTTTTTTATGCTCAAAAATTGGAGGGAAAATAAATGCGTACGAGAATTACATTAGCATGTACAGAGTGCAAACAGCGTAACTACAATACGACGAAAGACAAGAAGAAACACCCGGAAAGGATGGAGACGAGGAAATATTGCAAATTCTGCAGGAAGCATACGATGCATAAGGAAACGAAATAAGGTTGTCCTTGCAGTTGTTGAAAGGAGTAGCACATGGGAGGTTCCGCAAAGACAGATAAGACGCCGAAACCGAGCTTTTTTAAAGGTTTGAAGACTGAATTTAAGAAGATTGCATGGCCGGACAAGAATTCGCTTTTTAAACAATCCGTTGCGGTTGTCTGCATCTCGGTCGTGGCAGGAGCAATTATCGCTATATTGGATTTCCTGTTCCAATACGGCATAGATTTCTTGACGACATTGTAGAGTGAGGGTGAATGAATGGCAGAGGCAAACTGGTATGTAGTGCATACTTATTCAGGATATGAGAATAAAGTCAAAGCCAATATTGAAAAGACAATCGAGAACAGGCATCTGGAAGAGGAGATCCTGGAAGTCCGCGTCCCCATGCAGGACGTGGTGGAAATGAAAAACGGGGCAAAGAAGAATGTCCAGAAAAAACTGTTCCCGGGTTATGTCCTTATTAATATGGTGATGAATGACGATACATGGTATGTAGTCAGGAACACAAGGGGCGTTACCGGATTTGTCGGTCCGGGAAGCAAGCCGGTGCCGCTTACGGAAGCGGAGATGAAGCCGCTTGGCATCCGTACAGAGAATATTACTGTGGATTTTGCCGAAGGCGATACGATCGCAGTTGTCGCCGGGGTATGGAAGGATACGGTAGGCATGGTCCAGAAGATAGACTATGGCAAACAGACGGCGACGATAAACGTAGATCTGTTCGGCAGGGAGACCCCTGTGGAAATAGGTTTTGCAGAAGTAAGAAAAATGTGATATTTATACCGGTTTACGGTTTAAATATAAACAGCAGTATGTAAAGTCCCGGAGAATCGCGCCGGGACAGTGGGAGCAGCGCCATATCGGGCGGCTGCGCCATACCACAATATTTTAGGAGGTAGCCAAGATGGCAAAGAAAGTACAAGGTTATATCAAATTACAGATTCCTGCCGGCAAAGCAACACCGGCTCCGCCAGTTGGTCCCGCGCTTGGACAGCATGGTGTGAACATCGTTGAATTTACAAAACAGTTCAACGCGAGAACAGCAGATAAGGGTGATACCATTATTCCTGTTGTTATTACAGTATACGCAGACAGAAGTTTCAGTTTTGTTACGAAAACTCCTCCTGCCGCAGTGCTTTTGAAAAAGGCATGCAACATCAAGTCTGGTTCCGCAGTACCGAATAAGACAAAAGTTGCAACGGTTTCCAAAGAAAAACTGAGAGAGATCGCAGAGATGAAAATGCCGGATCTGAACGCGGCTTCCGTAGAAGCGGCGATGAGCATGATTGCAGGAACGGCAAGAAGCATGGGAATCACGGTAGAAGAATAATCAAGAAAAAGATAGAATTGGGAGACAGCGGCGAACAAATCGAATACAAGACTGTCGGTTGAACCATAGGAGGAATTAATAATGAAACATGGAAAAAAATATAATGAGGCTGCAAAGCAGGTAGACCGTTCCGTTCAGTATGAAGCGTTGGAAGCGATCGGGCTTGCTAAGAAGACAGCCACTGCAAAATTTGATGAAACCATCGAGGTCCACATTCGGACAGGATGCGACGGACGTCATGCAGACCAGCAGATCCGCGGCGCTGTTGTATTGCCGAACGGCACTGGCAAGGAAGTAAAGGTGCTGGTATTTGCCAAGGGAGATAAACTGGCGGAAGCGGAAGCGGCAGGAGCGGATTTCGTAGGCGGCGATGAACTTATCCCGAAGATCCAGAACGAAGGATGGCTTGATTTCGATGTTGTAGTCGCTACGCCTGATATGATGGGCGTGGTAGGACGCCTCGGTAAGACTTTGGGACCGAAAGGCCTGATGCCGAACCCGAAAGCGGGAACAGTAACGATGGATGTAACGAAGGCGATTAAGGACATTAAAGCAGGTAAGATCGAGTACAGGCTGGATAAATCCAATATTATCCACGTTCCGATCGGAAAAGCTTCTTTCTCGGAAGAACAGCTGGAGCAGAACTTCAATGCGCTGATGGAAGCGATCGTAAAGGCAAGGCCGTCAGCAGTAAAGGGGCAGTTTTTAAGGAGCATTACCTTATCTTCGACCATGGGTCCCGGCGTAAAGGTGAACGTCGCGAAATATTAATGAAGCATTGTTAAAAAACAGGAAGACCATCTGTATAGGAAACTCTACAGATGGTCTTTGGATTACAATAAGCTGCCTTGCGAAGCATGGCGGCGTTTGTTGCAATAAGCTGGCTCGCGAAGCGCGGCGCAGGGTTTGTTGTTCATAGGAAAGCATGATATGGCCAAAAAGGGAAAAAAGAGAAAAAGGAAGAAAAAAAATTACTTTTTAAATACTTTGCTAACTTTTTTGTTAGTTTTCAGCAGTGTCCTGATCCTGGGGATATTGCTTTTCCTTGTATGGCGGAATGCGGGAAAAAAAGAAGAGGGTGAAATAGCGGGAAGAGATCCGGCGGCAAATGCCCTTGGAAGGATAACGGAAAATATTCCTCAGGAGGAGCCGCAGGAGGATTTGGCCGGGATGGAAGACACGCAGGGGCAGGGAGGGCTTCTGGGATCCGTTCAGGAAACGGAGGAGAGCGGAGAAGAACCCAAAGGGAAATATGCCGAAATTCTTAGCGATCCGGTTTATATGGCGGAGAATAATATTTATGAGAAAGAAACGTCGAAGGAGGGGGAGGTTACTCTTGCGTTTGGCGGCGATATCCTTTTTGATCCTTCCTACAGCGTAATGGCAAGCCTGCTGCAAAGGGCCGGCGGCATTCATGACAGTATTTCCGAAGATCTTATGGATGAAATGAAAAATGCGGACATTATGATGATCAATAATGAATTTCCTTATTCAGGCAGAGGGATTCCGACGGAAGGGAAGCAGTTTACGTTCCGGGCCAGGCCGGAATCCGCCTCTATCCTGGAAGAGATGGGGGTGGATATTGTATCCCTTGCCAATAATCATGCATACGATTATGGGGAGGAAGCTTTCCTAGATACGATAGACACCCTTGCCGGTATCGGAATGCCTTATGTGGGTGCGGGGAGGAATCTGGAAGAAGCGTCGAAACCGGTTTATTTTATAGCCGGGGATATGAAGATAGCGATTGTTTCCGCCACGCAGATTGAGCGGCTGGACAATCCTGATACAAAAGGGGCTGACGACAGATCTGCCGGCGTATTCCGATGCCTGAATCCTGACCATCTGCTGGAGGCGGTGCGCGAGGCAAAGGAAAACAGCGATTTTGTCGTGGTGTATATCCACTGGGGGACGGAAAATACGGCGGAAGTGGACTGGTTGCAGCTGGATCAGGCCCCGAAAATCGCGGATGCGGGCGCCGATCTGATTATCGGCGACCACCCCCATTGCCTGCAGCCCATAGAATATGTAAACGGCGTACCGGTAGTATACAGCCTTGGAAATTTCTGGTTTAACTCCAAAGAGCTGGATACCTGCCTGGTAAAAGCGGTGGTGGGGGAAGAAGGGCTGAAATCCCTGCAGTTTGTGCCGGCTTTGCAAAAAGGATGCAAAACTTCCATGCTGCATGGGGAGGAGAAGGCAAGAGTGCTCAATTATATGAGGTCGATTTCTCCTAAGATTGATATTGACGAAGAAGGATATATTTCAGAAAAATAGCAACGGGTGCCAATTTTGTCAGGCTGGGGCTGGGTGGAAAGGAAGAGGGCAGGGAAAGAACGGCGGGGAACAGGTTAGGGATGGTTTCACCGTGCCGGCTCCGGGAAATGGATTTTCCCTTGATCCATCATATTTTTTTCCTTGACAGAACGGCCGATATAGAATATAGTAATAGATGCCGAAGACAGCAGGTGCTGTAGGAACAGCGTAAGGACAAGACGCCTGCCGAGGAAAAGAGTTTATTTGGTATGACTTTATGCCTTTCTGTCTTTGGAGTATTCCGGGCAGGAAGGTTTTTATATTATACTGGCATAAAAACTCCTTTCGGCGCAGAGGAACCGTTAGAAATACCGGTTTCCGACAAATCTATAAGGAGGTAAAGAAAGTGGCAAAAATTGAATTGAAACAACCCGTCGTAGAAGAGATTTCTGCAAACCTGAAAGATGCGCAGTCGATCGTTCTTGTGGATTACCGCGGACTTACCGTTGAGCAGGACACAAGGCTGCGCAAGGAACTTCGCGAAGCAGGGATCACTTACAAGGTTTACAAAAACACGATGATGAATTTCGCGTTTAAGGGAACTGATTTCGAGGCGCTTACCCAGTATCTGGAAGGTCCCAGCGCGCTTGCCATTTCCGATTCGGACGCGACTGCACCGGCAAGGATACTGTGCAAATTCGCGAAGGAAGCAAGCAAACTCGAAGTGAAAGGCGGAATGGTTGAAGGGATTGCATACGATGCGGCAGGAATCGCTGAGATTGCCAAGATTCCTTCAAGAGAAGAACTTATTTCCAAACTGCTTGGAAGTCTGCAGTCTCCGATCACCAACTTCGCCCGCGTTATGAACCAGCTGGCGGAAAAAGGCGGTGCATCTGCATGTGAAGCAACGGATGCAGCTCCCGCAGAGGCAGCAGAAGCGGCTCCGGCAGAAGAACCCCCCGCAGAGTAATACAAGCGGAAATAAAAAATCAGTGAAAAAACAAATTGTATAAAATGGAATCATGGAGGTAAATGATAATGGCAAAATTAACAGCTCAGGAACTTATCGATGCGATCAAAGAGTTAACAGTTCTGGAATTGAATGATTTAGTAAAAGCTTGTGAAGAAGAATTCGGCGTATCCGCAGCAGCAGGCGTTGTAGTTGCTGCAGCAGCAGATGCTGGAGCGGCAGTAGAAGAAAAGACAGAATTCGACGTAGAACTTACCGAAGTAGGCCCGAATAAGGTTAAAGTCATCAAAGTCGTACGTGAAGCTACAGGCCTCGGCTTGAAAGAAGCAAAAGACCTTGTTGATTCCGCTCCGAAGATGGTGAAGGAAGGCGTTTCCAAGGAAGAAGCTGAAGAAGTTAAGACCAAACTGGAAGCGGAAGGAGCTAAAGTTACGGTTAAATAATAGTGAAACCATAACGGGAAGCGAAATAATAATAAAAACAAAATGTCGGCGCAAGAAAATCATCATACGGTTTTCTGTCGCCGATATTTTTTATCATCCCCTGTCATCATCCCAGATCTTCAAAAAAATCTTGACGTGCCAATTCTTTTGTAGTAGAATGGATGATGCACTATTGTGGTAAGGTGTGCTTACCTTTCCTTTTTGTACCAACAAAAATGTGGATGGGGATATATCAATCACCGATAAATAGGCTTAAAATCATAAAGAACGGGGTGAAATGTCAATGGAAAAAAACCGAATACGTCCCATTGCCGCAGGCAAAAATATACGTATGAGTTATTCACGGCAAAAAGAGGTCCTGGAAATGCCAAACCTGATAGAAGTGCAGAAGCACTCCTACCAGTGGTTTCTCGAAGAAGGCTTGAAAGAAGTCTTTGACGATATTTCTCCGATAGCAGATTACAGCGGCCATTTAAGTCTGGAATTTGTGGACTTTGAGCTGTGCGAAGAAGACGTGAAATATTCTATTGAAAAGTGTAAAGAAAGAGATGCAACTTATGCGGCGCCGTTAAAGGTCAGGGTTAGGCTTTATAATAAAGAAAAAGAAGAAATCAGCGAACACGAGATTTTTATGGGCGATCTTCCATTGATGACCGAGACGGGAACGTTTGTCATTAACGGGGCGGAACGTGTTATTGTCAGCCAGCTGGTTCGTTCGCCGGGCATTTATTATGCAATCGGGCATGACAAGATCGGTAAGAGATTGTTTTCCTCCACGGTTATTCCGAACAGGGGGGCATGGCTGGAATACGAGACGGATTCCAATGATGTTTTTTATGTACGTGTAGATAGAACGAGAAAAGTGCCGATTACCGTATTGATCAGGGCTTTAGGCGTAGGCACGAATGATGAGATCAGGGAGCTTTTCGGTGACGAGCCGAAAATTGAAGCCAGCTTTGGAAAAGACGTTGCTGAGAATTATCAGGAAGGTCTTTTGGAGCTGTATAAAAAAATACGTCCGGGCGAGCCGTTGAGCGTAGAAAGCGCGGAGAGCCTGATCACGGCAATGTTTTTTGACCCCAGAAGATATGATTTGGCGAAAGTCGGAAGATATAAATTTAATAAAAAGTTAGCGTTCAGGAACAGAATCAGAGGGCATATCATTGCAGAAGACGTGGTTGACACGACGACGGGAGAGGTGCTGGCAACGGCTGGGACGAAAGCGACGGCCGAACTTGCCGACGAGATACAGAACGCGGCGGTGCCTTACGTATATATCCAGACGGAGGAGAAGAATGTAAAGGTTCTTTCCAATATGATGGTGGATATTACGAATTTTGTGGACTGCAATCCGAAGGAACTGGGCGTTACAGAACTGGTATATTACCCTGTTCTGGCACAGATTCTGGAAGAGTATGCCGATAATGCGGAAGAATTGGCGGAAGCGATCCAGAAGAATGTGCATGAACTGATACCGAAGCATATTACGAAGGAAGATATTCTTGCTTCCATCAATTATAATATTCATTTGGAATATGGGATCGGAAACCATGACGATATCGACCATTTGGGCAACCGCCGTATCCGGGCGGTGGGCGAACTGCTGCAGAACCAATACCGTATCGGTTTGTCCAGGCTGGAAAGGGTAGTCAGGGAAAGAATGACGACTCATGACGCGGAGGAGATATCCCCGCAGGTATTGATTAATATTAAGCCGGTGCAGGCGGCAGTCAAAGAATTTTTTGGTTCTTCCCAGCTGTCCCAGTTTATGGACCAGAATAATCCTCTTGGCGAGCTGACGCATAAACGGCGTCTTTCCGCTTTGGGGCCGGGCGGCCTTTCCAGGGACCGGGCGGGATTTGAGGTACGAGACGTGCATTATTCCCATTACGGCAGGATGTGTCCGATTGAGACGCCGGAAGGTCCGAATATCGGGCTGATCAACTCGCTGGCAAGCTATGCGAGAATCAATGAATACGGTTTCGTAGAGGCTCCGTATCGTAAAATCGACAAAACCGATCCGGAGAATCCGCGCGTAACGGATGAAGTGGTCTATATGACGGCGGATGAGGAAGATAATTATCATGTGGCACAGGCAAACGAGGCTTTGGACAAAGACGGATATTTTGTGAGGAATACCGTTTCCGGCCGTTATAAGGATGAAACTTCCGAGTATCCGAAGGCAATGTTTGATTATATGGACGTTTCCCCGAAGATGGTATTTTCGGTGGCGACGGCATTAATTCCTTTCCTGGAAAATGATGACGCGAACCGCGCTCTGATGGGTTCCAACATGCAGCGCCAGGCAGTTCCCCTTCTGGATACGGAAGCGCCGGTGGTGGGCACGGGTATGGAGCCGAAGGCGGCGGTGGATTCCGGCGTCTGCGTAATCGCCAAAAAGGCAGGAACGGTAAGCTATGTTTCTTCAAGGATTATTAAGATCGATTATGACGACGGTGAAAGGGATGAATACCGCCTGACCAAATTCGCAAGAAGCAATCAGTCCAACTGTTATAACCAGAAGCCTATCGTGCTGAAAGGCGACCATGTGGAAAAGGGGCAGGTGATTGCAGATGGCCCGTCTACATCCGACGGCGAGCTGGCGTTAGGGAAAAACCCGCTCATCGGCTTTATGACATGGGAAGGGTACAATTACGAAGACGCGGTATTGTTAAGCGAGAGACTGGTACAGGAGGATGTGTATACATCCGTTCATATAGAAGAATATGAAGCAGAAGCGAGAGATACCAAGCTGGGGCCGGAGGAAATCACGAGGGATGTTGCCGGAGTCGGCGAGGATGCTTTGAAAGATTTGGACGAAAGAGGCATTATCCGTATCGGGGCGGAAGTGCGTGCCGGAGATATCCTGGTAGGCAAGGTGACGCCTAAGGGCGAAACGGAGCTGACCGCCGAGGAAAGGCTTCTGCGGGCTATTTTCGGTGAAAAAGCGAGGGAAGTAAGGGATACTTCCTTGAAAGTGCCTCACGGGGAATATGGCATTGTCGTGGATGCCAAGGTATTTACGAGGGAAAACGGCGACGAGCTTTCTCCCGGGGTCAACCAGGCAGTGCGTATTTATATCGCCCAGAAAAGGAAGATATCCGTAGGCGATAAGATGGCGGGCCGCCATGGAAATAAAGGTGTTGTTTCCAGGGTGCTTCCGGTAGAAGATATGCCGTATCTGCCGAACGGGCGGCCTTTGGATATTGTATTGAATCCGTTAGGCGTGCCGTCCCGTATGAACATTGGACAGGTATTGGAGATCCACTTGTCCCTGGCTGCGAAAGCGCTCGGATTTAACGTGGCGACGCCGGTATTTGACGGCGCGAATGAAATAGATATTATGGATACGCTCGATCTTGCGAATGATTATGTCAATCTGGAGTGGGAAGAATTTGAGAAAAAGCATAAGGATGAACTGCTTCCGGAAGTGATGGATTACCTTTACGAAAACAGGGATCACAGAGAGGTCTGGAAGGGAGTGCCTATTTCCAGGGACGGAAAGGTAAGGCTGCGCGACGGACGGACCGGAGAATATTTTGACAGTCCGGTAACGATCGGCCATATGCATTACCTGAAGCTGCATCATCTGGTAGACGATAAGATCCACGCGCGTTCCACCGGCCCTTATTCCTTAGTAACACAGCAGCCCTTGGGCGGCAAGGCGCAGTTCGGCGGGCAGAGATTTGGTGAAATGGAAGTTTGGGCGCTGGAAGCATATGGAGCATCTTATACATTGCAGGAAATCCTGACTGTGAAGTCCGACGATGTGATCGGGCGCGTAAAGACCTATGAGGCTATCATCAAAGGCGATAATATTCCTGAACCGGGCATTCCGGAGTCCTTTAAGGTTCTTTTGAAGGAACTGCAGTCATTAGGGCTTGACGTACGCGTTCTCCGTGAGGACCATACGGAAGTGGAGATCATGGAAACGATCGATTACGGCGATACCGATTATCGTTACGAGATGGAAGGGGATTCCAGGAATTACGATTACGAGCAGGAATCTTTGGGTTCTATGGGTTATCAGAAACAGGAATTCGATGAGGACAGCGGAGAGTTAGTCAATGCGGATGAGGATGATCTGGAAGACGATCTGGAATTGGCATTGGACGACGAGGCCGAATATGTGGAATCTTTTGATGAGTAATAAATTAATAGCAGTCCGAAAAGAAAGGAATGTGTGAAGATGCCAGAAATAAGACAGGAAACGTATCAACCAATGACATTTGACGCGATTAAGATTGGTTTAGCATCTCCGGAAAAGATCAGGGAATGGTCCAGAGGCGAAGTAACTAAGCCCGAAACCATTAACTATAGGACGCTGAAACCGGAAAAGGAAGGTTTGTTCTGTGAGAGGATATTCGGACCGAGCAAAGACTGGGAATGTCATTGCGGCAAATATAAGAAGATCAGATATAAAGGCGTTGTCTGCGACCGCTGCGGCGTGGAAGTCACCAAGGCCAGCGTACGGAGGGAGCGCATGGGGCATATCGAGCTGGCGGCTCCGGTATCCCATATCTGGTATTTTAAAGGCATCCCCAGCCGTATGGGGCTGATCCTTGATTTGTCGCCGAGAGTGCTGGAAAAAGTATTGTATTTTGCATCCTATATTGTATTGGATGCCGGCGATACGGACATGGATTACAAGCAGGTGCTGTCTGAAAAAGAATATCAGGATGCGAGGGAAACCTGGGGGAGCCGTTTCCGCGTAGGCATGGGAGCGGAGGCCATCAAGGAACTGCTGGAGGCTATTGATCTGGAAACAGAGGCGGAAGAATTGAAAACGGGTCTGAGGGAATCCACGGGACAGAAGCGGGCCAGGATCATTAAAAGGCTTGAAGTTGTGGAAGCTTTCCGGGAATCCGGCAATCAGCCCTCATGGATGATCATGGATGCTATTCCGGTCATTCCGCCGGATCTGCGCCCTATGGTACAGCTGGACGGCGGGCGTTTTGCAACGTCGGACCTGAACGATTTATACAGAAGAATCATTAACAGAAATAACCGTTTGAAGAGGCTTCTGGAACTGGGCGCGCCGGATATTATCGTCCGCAATGAGAAGAGAATGCTTCAGGAAGCGGTGGACGCTTTGATCGATAACGGCAGAAGAGGAAGGCCGGTAACGGGGCCGGGCAACCGGGCGCTGAAATCCCTTTCCGATATGTTGAAAGGAAAGTCCGGGCGCTTCCGGCAGAATCTGCTCGGCAAACGTGTGGATTATTCCGGGCGTTCGGTTATCGTGGTTGGGCCGGAATTAAAAATATACCAGTGCGGTCTGCCAAAAGAGATGGCGATTGAGCTTTTCAAGCCTTTTGTTATGAAGGAACTGGTGGCAAAAGGAATATCGCAGAATATAAAGAATGCTAAAAAATTAGTGGAAAGACTGGATACGCAGGTTTGGGATGTCCTGGAAGAAGTCATCAAAGAACATCCCGTTATGCTGAACCGCGCCCCTACGCTTCACAGGCTGGGAATTCAGGCGTTTGAGCCGATTTTGGTAGAAGGCAAGGCGATCAAGCTGCATCCCCTCGTATGTACGGCTTTTAATGCCGATTTTGACGGGGATCAGATGGCGGTGCATCTTCCTCTTTCCGTGGAAGCACAGGCGGAGTGCCGTTTCCTGCTGCTTTCCCCGAACAACTTGCTGAAGCCTTCCGACGGCGGACCGGTGGCTGTTCCTTCCCAGGACATGGTACTCGGTATTTATTATCTCACGCAGGAAAGGCCTGGGGCGAAAGGCGAAGGGAATTTCTATAAAAATGTAAATGAAGCGATCTTGGCTTATGAGAACGGATGCTGTACCTTGCATTCCAAGATTACGGTAAGGATCAGCAAGCGCAATGAAGAAGGGGAAATGGTGAGCGGCAATGTGGAGTCCACGTTAGGGCGTTTCCTTTTCAATGAGATCCTGCCTCAGGATTTGGGCTTTGTAGACCGGTCGGATCCGGCTAATCTGCTGAAACTGGAAGTTGATTTCCATGTAGGAAAGAAACAGTTAAAGCAAATTCTGGAAAAAGTAATTAATACCCATGGCGCTTCCAAGACGGCGGAAGTACTCGACCTGATCAAATCGACCGGCTATAAATATTCCACAAAAGCGGCGATGACCGTATCCATTTCGGATATGACGGTGCCGGCGCAGAAGCAGGAGATGCTTGACAGGGCGCAGATGACGGTAGACAGGATTTCCCAGAATTACAGGCGGGGTCTGATTACGGAGGAAGAAAGATACCGTGCGGTAGTGGAAACATGGAATGAAACGGATAAAGAACTGACGGACGTGCTGCTGTCAGGACTGGATAAATATAACAATATCTTTATGATGGCGGATTCCGGCGCCCGCGGTTCCAACCAGCAGATCAAACAGCTGGCGGGCATGCGCGGACTGATGGCGGATACGACGGGAAGAACGATCGAACTGCCGATCAAGTCTAACTTCCGTGAGGGATTGGACGTTCTGGAATACTTTATGTCCGCCCATGGCGCGCGTAAAGGTCTGTCGGATACTGCCCTGCGTACGGCGGACTCCGGTTATTTGACAAGGCGTATGGTGGATGTTTCCCAAGAACTGATTATCCGCGAGGTGGATTGCAGCGAGGGCAGGGACGAGATCCCGGGCATGACGGTAAAAGCGTTTATGGACGGGAAGGAAACCATCGAAGGATTAAAAGACAGGATCACCGGAAGATATTCCTGTGAAGAAATCAGGGACAGGGACGGAAATATTATTGTTAAAAAGAACCATATGATCACGCCCAGCCGCGCAGCAAGGATATTGAGCGCAGGCGTGAATGAAAAAGGCGAACCGGTCGAGGAAGTAAAGATACGTACGATCCTGGCATGCCGTTCCCATAACGGTATCTGCGCGAAATGCTACGGAGCAAATATGGCGACGGGCGAAGCGGTTCAAGTCGGCGAAGCGGTCGGCATTATTGCGGCGCAATCCATCGGCGAGCCGGGTACCCAGCTGACCATGCGTACTTTCCATACAGGAGGCGTTGCGGGCGACGATATCACACAGGGTCTTCCCCGTGTCGAAGAGCTTTTTGAAGCGAGAAAACCTAAGGGTCTTGCGATCATCGCGGAATTCGGCGGCCTGGCGACGATCAAGGATACAAAGAAGAAACGGGAGATCGTGATTACCAATGAGGAAACGGGCGAATCTAAGACGTATCTGATCCCTTATGGCTCCAGAATTAAAATCATGGACGGGGCAGTTCTGGAAGCCGGAGACGAGCTGACAGAGGGCAGCGTCAATCCCCACGACTTGCTGAAGATCAAAGGGGTGCGCGCGGTTCAGGATTATATGCTCCGCGAAGTTCAGAGGGTATACCGTCTGCAGGGTGTTGATATCAGTGATAAGCACATCGAGGTCATCGTACGCCAGATGCTGAAAAAGGTGCGCATTGAGAATAACGGTGATGCGGAATTCCTGCCGGGCACTTTGGTAGATATTCTGGAATATGAAGATATGAACGAAAGGCTGATTGCGGAAGGAAAGGAACCGGCAGACGGCAGACAGGTAATGCTCGGTATTACGAAAGCGGCTCTGGCGACCAATTCCTTCTTATCAGCGGCATCCTTCCAGGAAACCACCAAGGTTCTTACGGAAGCGGCGATCAAAGGAAAGATCGATCCGTTGATCGGCTTGAAAGAAAACGTGATCATCGGTAAGTTGATTCCTGCCGGCACTGGAATGAAGAGATATCGGAATACCGTGCTGGATACGGACAATAATCTGATGGGAACCATTTCCTTTGCGGAAGAGGATTATGATGAGGAAGGGTTTGGAAGCGAAGACTTTGAAGACGAAAACTTCGAAAACGAAGGGGAAGAGATGGAATTCGAAGAAGATATAGACTCGGACAGAATGTACGGCTCGGACCGAACACACGGTTCGGACCGAACACACGGTTCGGATGAAGGATATGATTCGGAAATCGACGAAGATACAGAAATGGACGGGGAAATAGAATAAGAAGCGCGGATGATGGCCGGAAGATCGTCTTTTGGCCGAAGCATGATTTTTGCTGACGGGCATACCGGCGTGGAGGCAGATAGGATTTTGAGCCTCCACGCCGGTATTTTATACCCAGGGGCGCATAACTTATATGGCTGCTTTGTAGTACGCGTCCCGAACGATGAGTAGGGGAAGAAATCTTCCCTGCTCTATGATCGACTTTAAAAACGATTTCCATGAATTTTCCCAAAAACCTATTGACAACGCTTTCTTAAGCACTTATACTAACGGAGTGTGCATGTGAATGCATCATCTTTTTGTGCGCATGAAAATGTATAAAGCGCATAAACTGGCAGGATACGGCGCACAGAACAAACACATTTTATACAGTTTATATCACAGGAGGTGAAACAGAATGCCAACATTTAATCAGTTAGTAAGAAAAGGACGTCAGACATCCGTTAAGAAGTCAACAGCGCCGGCTCTTCAGAAAGGTTATAACTCCCTTCATAAGAAAGCCATCGAAACTTCTTCTCCTCAGAAAAGAGGTGTTTGTACGGCTGTTAAGACAGCAACTCCTAAGAAGCCTAACTCAGCGCTTAGAAAAATCGCCAGGGTACGCCTTTCTAACGGAATCGAAGTAACAAGCTATATTCCGGGTGAAGGACATAATCTGCAGGAACACAGCGTTGTCCTGATCAGGGGCGGAAGGGTAAAGGATCTGCCCGGTACGAGATACCATGTAATCAGAGGTACGCTCGATACAGCAGGAGTCGCTAACAGAAGGCAGGCCCGTTCCAAATACGGAGCTAAGAGACCTAAGGCTGGTAAGTAATTAGGATTTTTGTACCACAAAACAGAACTAATTTGTGTTGGAATTCTGCAGTATGCGTCACCATGTGTGAAATAAGGGAAGCTGCTTATGGCGGCGGCCTATATTGACATAAGGATGACCCGCAAAATAGGGCATTCCTTGTTATGCACAGGCCCGTGCGGAAAAGCGCATCGCTATACGTATGTGGGCTACGCAATGAGCAGGAAAAATCGGCCTGTTCGACTTGACTAGAAAACCGCACGAACACATTAGTATCTCAACATGTGAGTACCGTTGAATTATTCAGGTAACGAAATTCGGTGCAAAGGAAAATTTGCCAGATGGATCATCGTTTATAAGGATACGATGGGAAATTTGCCAAAGGCAAATTTCGATTTGTAACGATGAAATCGTTACAAATTAATAAGGAGGGAAGAAACGTGCCACGTAAAGGACATATTCAGAAGAGAGATGTATTGGCAGATCCTTTATACGATAATAAGGTAGTAACCAAGCTTATCAACAATATTATGCTGGATGGTAAAAAAGGTGTTGCCCAGAAGATCGTATACAGTGCATTTGCTACAGTAGAAGAAAAGGCTGGCAAACCGGCGCTTGAAGTTTTTGAGGAAGCGATGAATAATATTATGCCTGTCCTCGAAGTAAAAGCAAGGCGTATCGGCGGTGCGACCTATCAGGTTCCGATCGAGGTAAGGCCGGATAGGCGTCAGGCTCTGGCTCTTCGCTGGCTGACCATGTTTTCCCGCAAGAGGGGCGAGAAAACGATGAAAGACAGACTGGCAAACGAGATCCTTGATGCGGCGAATAATACAGGAGCTGCAGTGAAGAGGAAAGAAGATATGCATAAGATGGCAGAAGCTAATAAAGCATTTGCGCATTACAGATTCTAAAGGAGGAAAAACCCTTGGCTGGAAGAGAATATCCATTAGAGAGAACCAGGAACATCGGTATTATGGCTCATATAGATGCGGGCAAGACGACTCTTACGGAACGTATCTTGTATTATACCGGCGTTAATTATAAAATTGGTGATACTCATGAAGGAACTGCTACCATGGACTGGATGGAACAGGAGCAGGAGCGAGGAATTACAATCACATCAGCCGCTACGACATGTCACTGGACGGAACAGGAAGAATGCAAGCCGAAGCCGGGTGCATTGGAACACCGTATCAATATTATCGATACACCGGGACACGTTGACTTTACGGTGGAAGTTGAGCGTTCACTCCGTGTACTTGACGGCGCAGTAGGCGTCTTTTGTGCAAAGGGTGGAGTAGAGCCTCAGTCGGAAAACGTATGGCGTCAGGCTGACACTTACAATGTGCCGAGAATGGCATTTATCAATAAGATGGACATTTTAGGCGCGGATTTTTATGGTGCGGTAGAGCAGATCAAGACAAGGCTTGGGAAGAATGCTATCTGCATCCAACTTCCTATCGGCAAAGAAGATGAATTCAAGGGAATCATCGATTTGTTTGAGATGAAAGCATATATTTATAACGATGAAAAAGGCGAAGATATTTCGATCGTAGAGATTCCGGATGATATGAAAGACGAAGCGGAACTTTACCGTTCGGAGCTGGTGGAAAAGATCAGCGAACTGGACGACGACCTGATGATGATGTATCTGGAAGGGGAAGAACCTTCTAACGATCAGCTGAAAGCAGGCCTGAGAAAAGCGACTTGTGAATGTACGGCGATTCCGGTTTGCTGCGGAACGGCTTACAGGAATAAA
Organism: Lachnospiraceae bacterium; assembly: GCA_021772075.1. Lineage (GTDB taxonomy): Bacteria > Bacillota > Clostridia > Lachnospirales > Lachnospiraceae > Kineothrix. Next base: position 6,720 of record JAETNQ010000043.1, on the reverse strand, counting down.
GGCGTGCAGAAACTTTTGGATGCTATTCTGGCATTCATGCCTTCACCGATCGATATCCCTGCAATTAAAGGAACGGATCTGGAAGGAAATGAAGTAGAGAGGCATTCATCCGATGATGAACCTTTCTCGGCCTTGGCATTTAAGATCATGGCTGATCCGTTTGTCGGTAAGCTGGCATTTTTCAGGGTTTATTCCGGCACTATGAATTCCGGTTCCTATGTATTGAATGCAACAAAGGATAAAAAAGAGCGCGTGGGGCGTATCCTTCAGATGCATGCGAATAAGAGAGCGGAACTTGACAAGGTTTATTCCGGCGATATCGCTGCTGCAGTAGGGTTTAAAATTACTACGACGGGCGATACTATTTGTGATGAACAGCATCCGGTTATCTTGGAATCCATGGAGTTCCCGGAACCCGTTATCGAGCTTGCGATCGAGCCGAAAACAAAAGCGGGGCAGGGAAAAATGGGAGAGGCTCTGGCGAAACTTGCAGAAGAAGATCCTACTTTCCGCGCTCATACAGATCAGGAAACAGGCCAGACTATTATTGCCGGCATGGGAGAACTCCATCTGGAGATTATCGTAGACAGGCTTTTGCGCGAGTATAAAGTGGAAGCTAACGTAGGAGCTCCCCAGGTTGCTTACAAAGAAACCTTTACGAAGCCGGTGGACCAGGAATACAAATATGCGAAACAGTCCGGCGGACGTGGACAGTATGGGCATTGTAAAGTTAAGTTCGAGCCTATGGATCCGAACGGCGAAGAAACATTCAAATACGAATCTACTGTTGTGGGCGGCGCTATTCCGAAGGAATATATCCCCGCAGTAGGAGAAGGTATTGAAGAGGCGACTAAAGCGGGTATTCTGGGCGGATTCCCGGTACTCGGCGTATATGCCAATGTATACGATGGTTCTTACCATGAAGTCGATTCTTCTGAAATGGCATTCCATATTGCCGGTTCCATGGCATTCAAGGAAGCGATGAAGAAGGGCAATCCGGTGCTGCTTGAGCCTATTATGAAGGTAGAAGTTACGATGCCGGAAGAGTATATGGGCGATGTAATCGGCGATATTAACTCACGCCGCGGGCGCATCGAAGGCATGGAAGACATCGGCGGCGGCAAATTGGTAAAAGGTTTTGTTCCGCTGGCTGAAATGTTCGGCTATTCCACAGACCTTCGTTCCAGAACACAGGGACGCGGCAACTACTCGATGTTCTTCGAGAAATACGAGCAGGTGCCGAAGAGCGTGCAGGAGAAAGTGCTGGCAGCTAAAATGAAATAAAAGCCGGAGAATCTGATCCTGCCGGAAAAGGCGCAGATAGCTAAAACGAAATAATGCTTGAAAAACTTGGCATTATTTAATATAATCAAAGAAGCGAGAAAATCGAAGATAATTGGAAACTTTTTTAGAACAGTTTAAAGGAGGACTTTAGAAATGGCTAAAGCTAAATTTGAAAGAAACAAACCCCATTGTAATATTGGGACCATTGGTCACGTTGATCATGGCAAAACAACTTTGACCGCTGCAATTACAAAGACATTGAACGTAAGGCTTGGTACAGGCGAAGCTGTTGCGTTCGATATGATCGATAAGGCTCCGGAAGAAAGAGAACGTGGTATTACAATTTCCACAGCTCACGTTGAGTATGAAACAGAGAAGAGACACTACGCACACGTTGACTGCCCTGGGCATGCTGACTATGTAAAGAACATGATCACAGGTGCAGCTCAGATGGACGGCGCTATCCTCGTTGTTGCAGCTACGGACGGTGTTATGGCTCAGACAAAAGAGCACATCCTTCTGTCCCGTCAGGTAGGCGTTCCTTATATCGTAGTATTCATGAACAAATGCGATATGGTAGATGACGCGGAACTGCTTGAGCTGGTTGAAATGGAAATCAGAGAGCTGCTGTCCGAGTATGAATTCCCGGGCGATGACATTCCGGTTATCCAGGGTTCCGCTTTGAAGGCTCTGGAAGATCCTAACAGCGAATGGGGCGACAAGGTTCTTGAGCTGATGAAGGCGGTTGACGATTATGTTCCGGATCCGCAGCGTGACACGGATAAGCCTTTCCTTATGCCTGTCGAGGACGTATTTACAATCACAGGCCGTGGTACGGTTGCTACAGGCCGTGTTGAGCGTGGTACGCTTCATCTGAACGAGGAAGTTGAAATCGTTGGTATTAAAGAAGAAACAAAGAAAACGGTTGTTACCGGTATCGAAATGTTCCGTAAGATGCTTGACGAAGCTCAGGCAGGCGATAATATCGGCGCACTGCTTCGTGGTGTTCAGAGAACGGAAATCGAAAGAGGGCAGGTTCTGTCCAAACCCGGTTCTGTAACATGCCATAAGAAATTTACAGCTCAGGTTTACGTTCTGACCAAAGATGAAGGTGGACGTCATACTCCTTTCTTCAATAACTACAGACCTCAGTTTTATTTCAGAACAACGGACGTAACTGGCGTATGTAACTTACCGGAAGGCACAGAAATGTGCATGCCTGGCGATAATGTAGAGATGACGATCGAATTGATCCATCCGATCGCTATGGAGCAGGGGCTTACGTTTGCTATCCGTGAGGGTGGACGTACAGTAGGTTCTGGTCGTGTTGCGACAATCATCGAATAATCCAGTAAATTCAAGGCTTTCAAGCTTTTGAGAACGGACTTTGCAACAGAATTGCAACAAATTTGCAAAGCATAATGCTGAATAATGCGTGATAATGCGTTTTTGGCAGGATGTGAGTGAATCCAATTTCATAAAATTTTGTATCAAATGGACACTTTCCAAGTGAAAACTAGGAGGGTGTCCTTTTTGTGTTATAGTTAAAAATTTATGAATTGGAGGAAGAAAGTATGAGTAGTACAGCGTTAGGAGCAGAGAAAGCGATTATTTTTATCAGCGATGCACATGAAAAATTCTACTATGAGAAATTGAAAGAGGTCAGGTATCAGGACGTGTACCACAAAGCGCTTGTATATTGTCTTGGTATCAGCGATGACACGAGAAGAAATATCAACAGCATTTATAACTTTAAGACAGGCTGTGTAAAAACGGAGTGCCTGCATGAAGGCTGGCAGACCAGCGGGAGCGTGAAAGTAGTCAGGATGGCGTATAACCTTTACTGCAACGGTACGCCGAGTGTCCTTGATTACGATGATGCGGAGGAACAGGTGGACGAGTGCAGAATGTACACAGTGGAAGAACTGTTCTGCTGTGTCTATGCACCTTATTTTTGGCAGGCGGTACAGATACGGTATCCGGAATACGCAACATATAACCACAAGCTGTACGCCATGTTCGGAGGACAGGATTGATGTTAAAAGTCAGGCTTATGGGAACAAAGAACGATATTAAGTGGTTCGGGAAGATTTTACAGAGGAACCCGAAAATCGAAGTGACGGAATTTTCCGATATGTTCCCAAACAAAGGGACAAAGAAATATTACAGGACTTATGTGGAAGTCAGGAAAAGCAATGTAAAAGAAAAACAGTAGAAGGCAAAGGAGAATAGAATCATGTGTAAAATAATCGCAATCGCAAACCAGAAAGGCGGAGTGGGCAAGACCACCACCACAAGCAATTTAGGCATAGGACTTGCAAAACAGGGAAAAAAGGTACTTCTGATTGATGCGGACGCACAGGGCAGTCTGACAGCGAGTTTAGGCTTTACGGAGCCGGACAGTCTGGAAGTCACGCTTGCAACCATTATGGGGAACTTAATCAATGACGAGGAAGTAGAGCCGGGAGAGGGTATCCTACACCATGAGGAAGGGATAGACTTAATGCCGGGGAACATTGAGCTTTCCGGTCTGGAAGTTTCCCTTGTGAATGTGATGAGCCGGGAAACGGTACTCCGGTCATACATAGAGATTGTCAGGGAGAGCTACGATTATATCTTGATTGACTGTATGCCTTCCCTCGGCATGATTACCATAAATGCCTTTGCCAGCGCCGACAGCATTTTGATACCCGTACAGGCGGCATATCTGCCCGTCAAAGGGTTACAGCAGCTTATTAAGACGGTCGGCAAGGTAAAGCGGCAGATTAACCCGAAACTGGAGATTGAAGGGATTCTGCTTACAATGGTGGACAGCCGGACGAACTACGCAAAGGACATCAGCTCTATGCTGAAGGAAGCCTATGGAAGCCGGGTGAGGATATTTACCAATGTTATTCCTATTTCTGTCCGGGCGGCGGAAATTTCAGCGGAGGGCATCAGCATCTATAAGCATGATCCAAAGGGGAAAGTGGCGTCAGCCTACGATTCTCTGACAAAGGAGGTAATCACCTCTGCTCGTCAGGGTGACTCGCACTTTGCTCCGCAAAGCAAGGAGGTGAGCGCAGATGGGCAGTAACACTAAATCAGGGAGCGCAGCAAAGATTACGCTGGAAAAATTTGATGATTTATTCGGCGGGAGTGCCGCACAGGGAAACGGGGCAGAGCAGATTATCAATGCGCCGCTGGCAGAGCTTTATACATTCAAAGACCACCCTTTCCGGGTGGAAGATGACGAGAAGATGGAGGAAACAACAGAAAGTATCCGGCAGTATGGGGTGCTTGTGCCGGGGATTGCAAGACCGAGGGCGGGCGGCGGCTATGAAATCATAGCCGGACACCGCCGCAGGCGTGGCTCGGAGCTTGCCGGAAAGACAGAAATGCCTGTGATTGTCCGCAATTACACCGATGATGAAGCCACAATTATCATGGTGGATTCCAACATTCAGAGGGAGGACATCTTGCCAAGCGAAAAGGCGAGAGCCTACAAGATGAAATATGAAGCCATGAAGCATCAGGGGAAGAAGTCAGGGAAGAACACGCTTGATGAAGTGGGGGAAGCTGCCGGAGAGAACGCAAAAAAGGTTCAGCGGTATATCTGGCTCTCCCGCCTGTCCGATGAACTCCTTGTCATGGTGGATAATAAAAAGCTCGGCTTCTCACAGGGCGTGGATATTTCCTTTCTGGCGGAGGAAGCGCAGCAGTGGGTACAGGAGGTTATAGAGGAAAAAGGTTGTAACGTCAGCATGGTGCAGTCGGCTAAAATTAAGGAATATGGAAAGACCGGGGAGCTTACCCTTGCAATGGTGCGCCTGATACTGACGGAGGAAAAGCCAAAGGAACGGAAGGTGACGCTGAAAGCGGACAAGATCAGCGAGTATTTTGCGGAGGACTGCACGAGTGAGGAAATAGAGGGCATCATCATTCAGCTTCTGGATGAATGGAAGAAAAAGCAGTAGAGGGGAGGTGCATCAGCGTGGATGGCACGATAAAATTTGACTATTATTATGGCATCGAAGCGGAACAGTTTTCCTTCTACCGGGTTCCGAGGCTGCTGATAAAAGACGCAAGGTTTAAAGAGTTGTCCAGCGATGCAAAGCTCCTTTATGGTCTGATGCTTGACAGGCTGTCATTGTCAATCAAGAATGGCTGGCTTGATGAAGAAAACAGGGTGTATATCCATTACACGCTGGATAACATAATGGAGGATTTGGGATGCGCAAGGGAGAAATGCGCTAAAGTGATTGCGGAGCTTGACAGTAAAAAGGGAATCGGTCTGATTGAGAAGAAAAGGCAGGGGCTGGGCAAGCCGGATATTATCTATGTGAAGAATTTTGCGACACTGGATGCCGGGAAAGAACCGGAGGGAGAGCCGGAAAACCTTGATAATGCTGACAATTCCGCAGAAGTTCGGAAACCGAACTTCAAGAGGTTCGATAATCAAACTTCAAGAAGTTCGGAAATCGAACTTCAAGAGATTCGGAAACCGAACTTGCGGGAGTTCGGAAATCAAACTTCAAGAGATTCGGAAACCGAACTTGCGGAAGTTCGGGAATCGAACCCTAATTATAACAATACTAATTATACTGATCTGAGTTATACCAATCCTATCAATCAATCGGATAGAGGAATAGAAAAACAAGAACCGGGCAAGCCGGATAATGGTATGATTGATGCGATGGACGATGCCCACGCCTACATGGAAATCATCAAAGGAAATATCGAATACGAGCATCACATGAAATATGGCGATTGGAGTGACAGGGGGCTGTATGAGGAACTGTATGAGGTCATCTGTGAGATTGTTTGCGTGAAGCGTAAGACGGTAAAGGTCAACGGGGAAGATTACCCTTACGAGCTTGTAAAATCAAAGTTTTTAAAGCTGAACAGCTCCCATTTGGAGTATGTCATTGGGTGCATGAGGGATACCACAACCAGAATAACCAACATCAGGGCGTACATGGTGACTGCCCTCTACAATGCGCCTAATACCATGAACCATTATTACCAGCAGTTGGTACAGCATGATATGTATGGCGGCGGGTGGGAAGAAAAAGGGATGTTCCAGCCCAAAGCGGAAGGAGATAGATAAATGGAGTCCATGAGGGATATTGACCGGGTAATGGAACGGGAGATTGCAAAGGGGAGCTGCCCATTAAGATTTGTGAGGATAGAGTTTAGCGGTTCCCCTTATCAGGAGATTGCGTCAAAAGAAAAGCTGCTGGAGGTGCTGTCCTATCTGTTGCGGACTGGCGATTATGGCAGGTTTGCCGGGAAAGGAACAGGGAATAATGTTTACATGGACTTAAAAGGCAGGAAAACCGCTTTTAAGCGAACCCGTTCCTTTATTGACCGGAATAACATCTTTTCCGCAATCCGAAGGTACGGAAAGAAAATAAAGCCGGATTTTGACGGGCATACTTATCTGGAAACAGTGCG
>JAETNQ010000042.1 GCA_021772075.1 Lachnospiraceae bacterium | reverse complement strand
GATAATCAGGTTGACCGTTGGGGGAGTAAATATGAGTCTTTGTTATTTCCGGTAGTAAGTATTTTAATGGGATATTTTCTGCTTGGAATGGCAAAGCTGGCGGCGAAAAAGGAAGAACATGGGGAAAACAATAAAAATGTTACAATTATTGTGGGTATTTTAGTGCTGCTATTGCTTAATGCTTTGAATATCTATTCTCTATACACAATCCTTAACAAAGTAGAAAATTTATCATTTGTTTCATTGGATATTGGTCAGCTTGTTTTTGGCATCATTGGTATGTTAATGATTGTTACAGGAAATCTCATGCCTAAGTTGCGGATGAACTCTATGATAGGATTGAGGACACATTGGAGCATGAAAAATGAAGCAACATGGAAAAAAAGCCAACATATAGGAGGAATTTCCTTTATCATTGGTGGAATCATAATAATAGGCATTTGTATCGTTATGAAAGGTACTCCTTGCTTATTATCTGTTTTAGGAGTATGGGCAATGCTGATAGTTATAGATATTTTCTTAACATATCGGGTTGCTGAAAAGAACTGATTAAAAATACTATTGCTTCGGAATAAGTAATAAAATCCTTCCTGTTGCCGGCACATCCGCTCAATGCCAGCGCCAGAAGTATAAACATACAAAAAATGAAATACACGCCCTTTCTCATTTCCGCCTCCTATTATTCCCTGTGATTTACTGTATACACCAGACGGATACCATTCGCAGCCGGAGCAACCCGCAGTTATTTTGCCCGCCCGGGAAAGCTTCTCTTTACTATTGCCAACGCTGAAATTCCCGGCAGCATGCCCCCGGAGCTGGTTTTCACAGCCGCCCTGAGCCAAAAGAAAGCAAAATGCAATCATTTCACGATTCATCCCGCCACCTCATTCTTTCTTTGATCTTTGGCAATTTGCATCCATTATCTCCTGCAGCGAAATATGCTCATTCCGGTAACGGGCCTCCGGATTCACTTCCGGAATGGTAAGGCGTATCGCCTTCTGCGGACAGGCATGGGCGCAGGCCAGACAAGTCTGGCAATTTCCCGGAACGTGTACCGCTTTTCCGTCTATTACCTGAATGGAAGCCGATGGACATACCTTTTCGCAAATTCCACACCCAATACAGTCTTCCGTCACCCGTAAAAGATGCTGCCAGGCATCCGCAGGCATCTGGCTCATACGGTCAAGGAACTGTTGATGCGCGGCACGGTCTGTATCTGTAACCTCTGAAATCATATCCTTGCGCTCAGCCAGATCAGCGAGAATCGCCGCCATATTTTCTTCGACTCTCTTATCCATTTTCCGCTGCTCATTCATATCAAAACCCGGCAGCCAGTTATCCGCCATCACAATCACATTGATATAATTGACCGCAATGCCGCACTCGTCACAGAGCTGCTTCGCCAGTTCCGCCGCGCCGCCATGGCGGTTGCCATAGGTCAGGATCATATAGAAGTAGTCCGTATGAAAAACGGCATTCTTTAAAAATTCTTTGACCATAGCAGGAACTTCATGCCCATAAACAGGCGCCACTATGCCAATGCTGTCTGCGGAATACTCCTGCGTTTTCCTATGTATGGTCTGCGGAATACTGATAGGTGTTTCTTCCATTTGTTTTGCTATATACAGGCTGTTGCCCGTACCGGTAAAATAAAAAACCATATGTAATATCTCCTTTTCTGTTTTCTCTTGCAACTTCACTGAAACAATGCTATCACTCGGTAATCACTTCCGATTAACACTATCCTTGATAGAGAAAAATCGTTTCACCCAGCACTCAATATCCTGCCGATCTCCTCAAGCAGCTTGTCCTTTGCTGCCGGTTTCAAAAAATACCCTGCCGGCTTCAATTTTAATACCGCCTCAATATTGGCCCGGTCATTGACTGCTGTCAGAAAAATAACCGGAATATTTTTCAAATCCTCTTCCGCCCGTATCATTTCCAGCGTCATCTTCCCGTCACAGACCGGCATCTCATAATCAAGCACAATCAAATCCGGCTTCTTTTTCCCAATAGAAGTCATCGCCTGTGCGCCTGAAATCGCCACGGCGACTTCATATTTCTCTTCCAGCATAGCTTTCATCGTCCGAAGCGCGGTTCCATTATCGTCAACCACCAAAATCCGTTTCCTGCCGTCCTTGTCCCCTCTTTTTTCTTCTGCATCCCGCTCCGCCTCTTCCACATCCAAGCCGAGCCTTGCGCATACCGCGTTCAAAATTGCCGTATTTTCTACGGGACGGATCAGATTTTCAAACTGGCTGTTTTCATAATACTTAAAAAAAGTATCGCTCTCTTCCTTTGTTCCGATAGTCAGAACAGGAATCTCCGCATATTGGTTGCTCAGCATGAAAAATATGGAAGTATCGATGTCATACGCCCCGATCAGGCTGATCACGACCAAATCCGGATTGACAATCTTCATCATGCCCTCCAGGACGCCCGCATTTTCCGAGCAAAGCTGCACATGAAAAAACTGTGCCAAAAATTGATTCATTTCCTTTACCACTTGGTTGAACTTTCCAATTAATAAAATTTTTTTCATTTTTACCCCATTTCTGCTTCTTTCACGGACTTGCCCGCCATCTGCGCGGTCAGCATATCCGCAAACCGGCCTGCCTCCTCCTCATCCAGATTCGCTACTGCTCCTGCCAGCCCGCCGATATTTCTCTCTATTTCATCCGGGTATTTATATGACCTCAACTGTTCCATCAGCTGGTCTGCCCGGTCAATATCCATTTCCTGCACAGAAAGCCGCACCATTTCCACCAAAGCCTGAATAACCGGATAGTCCGCCTCTTCTTTTTCCGCTTCTTCTCCTATCCCGAAAACTCCCTGTAATTTTTCCCGGTAACTGCGCCATTCTTCTAAAAAAAGAGCCGTGACAGCCATGACTGCATCTATTTTACCATCTTTGGCCGCATATTCCAATATCTTTGCAACACCGCATAGCGGCATAATCCCTACCGTTGCCGCCAGACCCTTCATCGCATGCGCCTGAATGCGGTATTGCTCCAGTCCCCCCGGTTCTTTGATCCGCTCGTAAGCCCGTTCCAATTTATCAGCAGCAGTATCTATTTGATGATAGAATTCTTTTACTGTATATTGAAGCAGCTTCCTATCCGGCAGATGAAGCCAGGCATATTGCCAGTCCAAGCCATCCACCACCGGAAGATCCTCCGGCAGATTTCTTCCTCCATTCGTTTCATCCTGTTGCGGCAACGCCGTTTCTTCTTCCATATGATCAGCTTCCTGCTGCAATTCCTCCGGCAGCATCCTTTTTATCATATCCTCCAGCTTCTCCGGCACAATCGGTTTGGACAGGAAATTATCAAAGCCTTCTGCAAGATACCTTTCTTTTGCACCTGACACGGCATTTGCGGTTAGCATAATAACCGGCGTATCCCGGCACAGATCATCGGACATTTCCTTGATATGCCGGAGCGTTTCCACTCCATCCATTTCCGGCATCATATGATCCAGGAAAATCAGATCATAATGGTTTTCCCGCACCAGTTCCAGGCACTCCGCCCCGCTTTCCGCCTCCGTGATCTGGATCCGCGTTTTTTTCAGCAGATTGCAAAACACTTTACGATTGACTGCATTGTCATCTACCACAAGTATTCTGGCTTCCGGCGCGCAAAACTCCGCATGATAATTATAATTGCAGCTTTCTGCGGCCCAATATGCCCCGGAATCAAAATCCCCCGCCGGCGTATGGTCGATAATCTTCTGTTCCAGTTCAAAATAAAATTTCGATCCCTTCCCATATGTGCTCTCAACCTGCAGTCTGCTGCCAAGCAGAGCCAAAAGCTCGATCGTGATATTCATTCCAAGCCCGCTGCCTTCGATATTGCGGTTCTTTTCCTCTTCAATCCTCTCAAACTCCGCAAAAAGTTTGGCCAAATCCTCTTCCTTAATCCCTGTTCCCGTATCCTCCACTTCAAACCTCAGCACTGCCGTCTCGTCTGTCTTGCGGCATTGAAGCCTCAGCCAAACCGTTCCATTATGCGTATACTTAATCGCATTCGTAAGGATATTCGTTAACACCTGGCGGAGGCGTATATCGTCTCCATACAATCGGGAAGGGACTTCGCGATCCGCCTCCAGTTCAAATCGGATCTGTTTATTTTCCGCACGCTGCAAAGCCATATTGGACAAATCGTGGATCAGACTCCTGACATCATACTCTACCGGAACAATTTCCATTTTACCGGAATCGATTTTCGAAAAATCCAGAATATCGTTCACCAGGGAAAGAAGCGTCCGGCCTGCTGTATAAATATACGTCGCATACTCTTTGATATTTTGTTCCTTCGTCTCGCGCAGAATCATTTCATCCATGCCAAGCACCGCATTGATCGGCGTACGGATTTCATGTGACATATGCGCCAGAAATTTTCCTTTTGCCTGGTTGGCGGCCAGCGCCTCATACCGGGCCGTGTCCGCGTCCTGTTTTGCCCGGGCCAGCTGTATGTTCTGCCGTTCCGTCTCTTCTGCCTTTGCCTCCGCGTCAGCCAGATACTCTTTGGAAAGCTGGAAAATATGCACAGCAGCCATTATGATGCCGAAAACCGTCATTCCTCCCCGCCCCGCCATATTGACAGGAGTTCCTCCGACAGCCATGTTTATGCCGGCATTGGCCGCTTCCCCCGCCAACAATACGGCCATAGCCAGCACAGACATAAAAACCTGGTAATTCTTCTTTTTTCCATTATACTGTATCAGGCTCACAATAGCCGCCAGACAGGCCGCGCTTACCGCAAACGCAGATATATTCACCATCTCTTTCAATGCACGGACGCCCGATGCATGCAGCAGAACCTGTACCGCCGCATTCATGCAGGCAAACCACTGCAACAGGGTAAAACGGCGCGGGAACAGGCTATGAAAATTTTGGTCAAGATATAACGCAAGAAACAATGGAATCAGCAACGTAAAATACTCCAGTACCACATACGCCTTTGGCACATTGTAAAATATACTCCATGTATCGGAACCGATCAGGCAGCAGGCTCCTGCCATCAGTCCCGCCAATCCTAAAAATAATTCTCCTCTGGAAGGCTGCCCTGTATATTTCCTGATCAGAGCCACTACAAACATAATTATCGCCGACATCACAAGCAAAAGACAGCTGCCGACATCCAATACGCTATCTCCCACTATTCCGACTACTACTATATCATGTGTATACATTGCGATCCCGCCAAGGGACACCGGAGCCTCCGGGTCAACCGGCGCCAGCGCAATCAACAGTTCCCTGCCGTCAGCAACATAAGGAAGATTCACAATATTCTCATGGCTTTCTTCCTCTTCCCGGGCTTCAAGGCCAGCTTCATATTGATAAATCATCTCGCCGTCCATAAAAACATATACGTTGGAAGCCGACGAAGAAAACGCAATCGTCAATCCCGCGTTCATTTCCAACAGCGTGTTTTTAAAAATAAGTATCCCGGAAGCCCCGCCATCTTCCACATATGGCAGGCTTACCTCCTGATATTTCCCCTTTTCTATTGCATCTCCGGTCAGATTCCGGATTTCTCCATCTTCCTTCCATTCCGTTCCCTGCGTATCCGTATCATCCAGCCTGACCATCATCCAATTCTCATCCATCTTATATGCCACCTGGTTCGGCAGCCCTGACGGCATAGGCTCTTCATCCTCCGGCCGAAACCCGGCTAATGCAGCCGCCATAAAAAGAAAAGCGGAAAAAATAATAATTCCTGCCGGCTTCCATGTTTTTTTCATTTTCATACGCGTACCTTATTTTACGTTTTTCTCCACAAAAAGGAGCTGCGCAATAGTTCCGTAATGCGGCAGCCCATTCTCTTTAAAACTTAAATCGTAAACCGGTTCATAATATCATTCAGTTGATCAATTACCCGACTCAGCTCATAAACTGCATTTTCAATTTTCAACATTTCTTTATTTTCATCTTCTACTTTAACCAGGATATTCTGGCTGGATGCAGACAATTCCTGTGTTTCTGACGAAATATCTGAGAACTGGTCTACAATCTTATCTTTATTTGTATTTAATATTTCAACAGCAGATTCCAGTTCATGAATGTCATTTCCGACCCCTGTAATTTCACGATTAATCTGTTCAAATACATTTCTGGTCGTATTCATGGCGTCCATACATTTTTCAGTTTCCTCCTTCATGGAGAACATCTGGCTGCTGACCGCCCCAATCTCATTATGGATCTCGGTAATAATAGAAGTAATATTGGTAGTAGCATTACTTGTTTCATGGGCAAGCTTGCCAATTTCTTCCGCAACAACAGCAAAGCCTTTTCCTGCCTCTCCTGCCCTTGCTGCTTCAATGCTTGCATTTAAAGAAAGAAGGGAAGTCTGCTCTGCAATATCGCTGATAGTCTGGGAAATATCATCAATCGTCTTGGAACGCTCTTCCAGCTTGGATACAGTATGATATGCTTCATCCTGAATATCCCTTGTCCTGCCAATCTGATCCGAAAGCTGCGCAACGGATTTCACGCCATTTACACTCTGGCTCATGGTTTTTGAAGCGCTTTCGTTCATACTTTCCGTACTGGACACAATCTTATTAATTTCCTCAGCAACATCATTGAGCGAAATATTAGCTGTCTGTATCTGCTCCGCTTCCTCCTCAATGGCCGAAAAAATTTCACTTATGGTCTGCCTTACTACTGTATTATTGGTAATCAGAGAATTTACGGAATCATTTACATTTTCAAACTGCGCGGACAACGTAACGGCGGAGCTTTCCATCTGCTGAATAATAGCGCTTAAGGTACTCTGCAATTCCAATACGGCCCTGTTCATTTTTCCCAATTCATCTTTATTTTTTATCTTTGCAACGTCAATATCCTTTAAATTAAGCTCCTTTAAATGGTTAATCTGCCTATGGATCCTGGAAATCGGCTTTGTAATGCTTCCTGCATAAATAATAACCACAACAGCAGTTATAACAGTGGAAAGCAGAGTAACAATCAATAATACGGCAGATATCCGGTTAATAGAACTCTCATAGGACGCGGCAGGCATAACCAAAACTTCCTGCCAGCCATTTGAAGCTACGCCGGCACTCTTCACATACTTGCTTGCACCGTCATAATCCACAATGGCTGTTCCTGTTTTTATGCCGGTTTCATAGCTGCCGCCTAAAATTTCACTGGTGGAATACTGGACTTCTCCGTCTGCAACAAATTCACTGTTAGGATGCATCAGGATAACGCCCTTTGCATTGGTTAAAAATCCATAACTGCCATCCTCGGAATCAACAATTTCATTCATTGTTTCAAACAGGGTAACCAGCGTCAGATCCATATTGACAACACCTTTCATACCGGAAGCCGTCTCAAAGGACTTGGAAACACTGATAACCATATTTCCAGTAACAGCATCTATGTAAGGCTCGCCGAAAAACTTTTCTCCCCCTGCTGACACAGCATCCGTATACCATGGTCTTCCCGTACAGTCCCAGTCAGCATCAGGATACCAGCCGGTTCCGTCAATAAACTGCTTATTGTCAAAACCAACATTAATATCGCTGGCATTCTCATTATTTGCAGTAAGCCGCTCCATATAAGCACGGATAGAAGCATCATCAATCGATGACAATGTTTCAAAGTACGAACACGCCGCATCTACATCTCTCGTATTTGCCTGCAGCCAGCTGTCGATCACCGCCGCATAATATTCAACCTGCTGCCCATGCAGCGTTTCATTGGATTTGGTCAGACTGTCCTTGGTGATAAAGCTTGCGCTTATCATGGCAATCAGCAGACATCCGACACAAATCACAGAAAACATTACTGTTAACCTCACCCTGATGCTTTTCATTTTAACTAATACCCCCCGCATTCTCCTCGCTCTTTAGTGATTTTGCTTATATAAGCCTACCACAACTATCAAAATTTGTATAGCATATCCCGCTAAACAGTTTCTCTTACTGTCATACCTCTACAACCGGAATTTCCCGGTCGCATCGTTTAATCTGCCCACCACTCCGTTTGTATCCTGTAAGGACGTATTCACAGAATCCGATATCTGCACCACATCCAGCACGCGTTCCGCAATATTAGCCGTTCCTTCGGCGCTCTGCTGCGCTGCCTGCGAGATGCCTTCCAGAGAATCCGTGATATTATTGATGGATGCCAGAAGTTCCTCGGAAATCGCGCTGAAATCAGCCACAAGGGAATCGATCTCTCCGGCATCTTCATTATAATCGCCCGCAATCGTCTCGAACAAGCCGATGCTTTCCATTACCCGGGTATCAATGAATGCCAGCAAAAACTTCGCATCCCTTGCCAGGCTTCCTACCGCTTCATTTACCTGTTCCGTCACCTTCTTGATGTTCTCCGTGCTCTGCTTGGACTGATCGGCCAGCTTGCGGATCTCATCCGCCACCACCGCAAACCCTTTTCCGGCCTCTCCCGCCCTTGCCGCCTCGATGCTTGCGTTCAAAGACAACAGATTCGTCTGTGCGGTAATTTCCATGATAGACTCTGCCAAAGTAGATATCTCGGAAACCACCCTCACTTTCACCAGAGCCTCCTGCAAGTTTCCTTCAATGGACTGTTTCTGATCCATCAGGCTGCGCTTGCTTTCCCCCGCCGCATTCTTTGCGTCAGATGCCTTCTTATGTATCACCTCGGCGCGCCCTGCCCCTTCCTGCGCGCGCTCCGCGATATTTCTCGCCGCATATTCGATCTCTTTCGTCATTTCATCAATACTGCCGGCCGTAGCCGCCGTTTCCTCCATCGAAGCGGAAAGCTGGGTAGTCGTCGTGGATACGTCTTCCACCTCCTGGTTCAAACGAGCCATGTCCTGCGCCATTCCATTGACGCTTTCCGTCGTCAGGCCGGTCTCTTTTTTCACATCGCTGACCAAGCCCCCGATGCCTGTCCTCATCTTCTCCAGAATGTTCAGCAGCCTGCCAAAATCATCCCTGCGTTTCAAAACCGCGCCGTCGATCTTCGCGGTAAAATCCCCTTCGGCCATGCTCTGGAGTACTCCTCCCATCAGTTTCAACGGCTTTGTAATATTTAAAATAGTCATAAATAGATATACAACGATCAAAGCCCCGAACACAAGGCATACCACCAAAAACACTTTGATTCTCTGCCCGGTAAACTGGTCTGCGGATTCTGCGGATGCCGCGATCTGTTTATCGATATTATCCACATAATTCCCCGTTCCGACCACCCAGTCAAAAGGCTCGTAATACTGCGTATACGCCCTCTTCGGCATAGGCTCCGTTTCACCTTCCTTCGGATACTGGTAATCGGTATAACAGCTCCCCTCCGCCACGGCCCCCTGGATAAAATCCTTTACCATTTCATAACCTGTCACATCCTTCATGCCCATACGGTTCGTTCCCTCGACTTCATTTCCCAGAAGCACGATGTTCAGCCCGTCCGACCGGTCCACCCAGAAATATCCGTCTTCGCCGTACCGAAGCTCCCTGATTTTATCTGCAGCCAGCTTCATTCCCTCTTCCATAGTATAAACGCCGGCATCAATATCAGCTTTATAAGAGTCCAGAAGAGAAACAGCCATCTCCACATGCTGCCTGATGCTATCGTCATAATCCTTGCGGATATTCTCCTCTTCCTCCTGAAGGATCCGTTCATCGATCGCCCTCATATTAATAACGGAAAAATTAACGCTGAATTGCACAAATGCGATCATCATAATCCCAATAACCGCCATCTTCACCTTTACACTCAGATTCTTCATTCCCTATCTCCTCCTTCCGTTTCTTATTATATCACTAAACAGGAAGAAAGCACAACAAAATTGGTGATTGTGCATAAATGAATAGATAATAATGCAAATTTTCTATTAAATATTACCTTTTCCTCCCGCCGATGGCATGCTATAATTCCTAAAACACCAAAAACAAGAAAGGACATGGAAAAAGAATGAAAATCACTGCTTTGCTTGAAAATACAACGGAACGGGAAGATATGCTCACCGAACATGGATTGAGTTTGTATATAGAAACGGAAAAACACAAGATTCTCTTTGATATGGGGCAGACCGGCCTGTTTGCCCAAAATGCCGCCGCGCTTGGCATCGACCTTTCGGCCGTAGACATCGCCGTCCTTTCCCACGGGCATTACGACCATGGCGGCGGCCTTAAAACTTTTCTGGAAATAAATCAAACAGCTCCCGTCTATCTGAGCTGCCATGCCTTTGAACCTCATTACCATGGCACGGAAAAATATATCGGGCTGGATATTTCTCTTTCCGGCAGCGAGCGTCTGGTTTTTACCGACGGCACAACTATCATCGGGAACGGGCTGACCCTCTGTTCCTGCAAGGAAAAAGTACGGAAACACAGCCTCATAAGTTCCGGCCTGAACGTTCTGGGGAAAGATGGATTCCTCCCTGAAGATTTCCGCCATGAACAGTATTTGCTCGTCGAAGAGCCGGCAGAAGGGGCAGCGGATGGAAAAAGCGGAAAAGTGCTGTTCAGCGGCTGCTCCCACAAAGGAATTCTCGACATCGCCGACTGGTTCCGCCCCGATGTCCTTATAGGAGGATTCCACTTTTCCAAACTGCCTCTTGACGATACCCTGAAAAGCTTTGCCGAATATCTGGATGCATTCCGCACCGAATATTATACATGCCACTGCACCGGCAGAAAGCAGTTTGCATTCATGGAACAATACATGCAGGGGCTGCACTACTTATCCTGCGGGCAAAGCATCGAGCTTTTCCAATAACGGTTCCTGCAGGGGGATGTCCGCCGGTATGCTTGATTGAATTATAAAATATCCGCTTCAGCGCCTCTCCCTGTCCAGCAATCTCAGTTCATGCCTTGCCTGGTCATTTCTTCTGAGGCAGCATTCCACCGCATGTGCAAAACACCGCGCCGCCTCTTCCCTGGAACCGTCATGGAGCGCCATATATCCCTTGCACTCCCATTCCTCCGAGCATTCCCCCAGCATACAGAAGCTGCACCATTCGCAAGATTCCATCTTCTGCAGATATTTTCTGGCTTCCTCATATTCCCCGCAATAATAGTATATTTCGAACAGGTCGTAAAGGCTTGACCTCCGGCTGGCACATTTCCCCAGATGCAGTTCTTCCGGGCTTTTGCCAAGACCGGCGCATTCCTTATAGGATTCCTCCAGGCTCTTCCAGTATAGCTCCCGGTATTTTTTCGCCTCTTCCGTTTTGCCCTTCCGCCAAAGATTTCTCATAATTTCCTCCAGCACCAAACGGTAATCGGAAGTTCCGTTCCCGACCATCCCTTCATATTCCAGCGCTTTCCTGAAGTATGCCAGCCCCCGTTCGCTGTCGGACAAATACTCATCATAGCAGTAGGCGATCTGCATATATGCCGTTTTTATGTCGTCATAGTCTTCTTTCATCCCCTCTTTGCCGCCTCTTTCCAGCAGGGCTTCCGCTTCCTCTGTCTTCCGGCGCAGTTCCTCTTCGGACAGGTAAAACTGATACAGGTCCAAAAGATCATTGATGCGTCTCCCCTCCGTCTTCCATTCTCCGCATACGTAATCTTCCAACGTCGTCCCGCCGTATATCTGCTCCAGCATTTCCAGCGCTTTCGGCCAATCCTTCATCGCGATATAATAATCCTTGATATACTGCAGGACCTTGCTGCGCTGCGTCTCCGTCAATACCTGGTCCAGCTTCCCCTGGAACCACTTAAGGCCTTCCTCATATTTACGCCGCCCGCAGAAATAATCATGCATCCGGGAATAAGAATAGTTATAATCATATCCTCTTTTCCGGTTTGCTTCAATCGCCTTCTCAAAGCTTTCGACCGCCTCTTCCGCCCTGCCGAGCATTTGAAGCAGCATTCCTCTCTGTCCCCAATTCCTGCATTGCTGATCCCTTTCCAGCGCCCTGTCGATCTCTTCCAGCGCCGTCCCATACTCCCTGTTATTTCCATGAAGATCCGAAAACTGCCATAATTCCCTGGGATTTTCCCCGAACTTTTCTATCTGGAGATTCAAATATTTCATTGCTTCTTCGTAATACTCTCTCTGTCCCGTCCGGTCGAATTTCTTACGGTAAAGCCAGCCGACCCTCCAGGCAAAATCCCTTTCTTCCGGATTTTTTTCCATGGCCTTTTTATAATAAGCGATGGCCTCGTCCCACTCTTCCAAGTCTTCGTGGCACTGGGCGATATAAAAATACATCCATTCAAAGTCCAGCCCGCGTTCCTCGCACTTTTTCAAATGCTCGTATGCCTTCCTTGGCTCCTCCTTGTATACCTCATAAAACCGTCCCAGGAAATACCGGTTCCTGTTGCTGTCCTCTAATTCCACTGACCGCTCCGCCCAGCGCTCCATTTCATCCACCTGTCGGAATTCGTCGGCATATCCATTATCATGGATAAACGCCCTCTGCAGATAGACATCGGACAAAAGAGCATCCTCTGCATCCCCTTTCCCTTCCATCTCTTCCATCAGCTGCTCCGCGTATTCGTCCGCAGCTTTCATCGCTTCTTTGTCCTCCGCTTCCCTGCGCATCATTTCCAGCTTCCTGGTTCTCAGGTAATAGCTGTTTACGCCCGCTTCTTCCGCCTGGGCAATGATATTTTTTGCCTCCTGGAACTGGCCGTATATCCAGAAAGCCCTGGCCGCCCGTTCATAGATTTCCGGCATTCCTGCATAAATCTTCTTCGCAGCATAAAAGGTATCCACGACTTCCTGCGCCTTCCCCATCTTCTCATAAGCCTCCTGCGCATAAAAATATGCCCAGTAATAGCCGTCATCTATCTCCTTGATCCTGTGGCAGACCGCCAGGATCTGCCCATACACCTTATCCTCATCCGAACATTTGCCTTCATGGAAAAGCGGGTCGCGCAAGAAATTCAATTTGGCCATCAAAAAGTCGATCTCCTCCGGCATCCGCTCCGCCGCCTCGTCAAAAGCGGCCAGCGCCGCCTCTTTTAAGGCCGCCGCTTCCTCCCCCTCTTTATCTGCCAGCTTTTTCAAACGGATCTGGAGCGCCCTGCCTTCCAATTCATAGGACTGGGACATCCGGTACGTTCCTCCCTCCGGATTCTCTTCCAAACATTGCTCTTCCAGCCTTTTCCTCCAAAGCTTTGTCTCCGCTTCCGCCTCTTCATCCATTTCTTCCATGATATACAGCATAGCCTTCGCTCTATGGCACTCCGCAGTATCTTCCGATAATACCGGGTGCTTTTTGAAAAATTCCATCCCTTCCCCTGACCGGTCGGTCTGGATATAGCACCATGCCAGCATAATGCCTTTTTCCGTATCGATCTCTGCTTCCTTCTCTCCTGTATAAAGAGAGATGACTTCCTCGTTGCACCGGTTCATCCAATCAATGGACTGCTGCGTAACATAAAGCCTTCTGGCGCACAGGGCATGTTCCCTGGCTTCTTCCCATTCCTGCCTTTCCGCAAAGATTTCGGCCAAAGCAATGGACGCGGTATAAATATCATTATCCGTCATGTCCTCCCGCTTCAGCAGTTCCTGATAAACAGCAGCCGCCTCTTCCCCTTTTCCGCATTCCTTTAAAATATATGCGCCGGAAAAGAGCATACGGCTGTCCTTTTCCCCTCTGTCCCAGAGCGCCCTGGCCATACGTTCTGCTTCTTCCCCCTGTCCGCGCAGCAACGCATACCTGGCCTTTTCCATCTCATACCACGGATGGGCGATCCCAAGCGTATCCATAAAAGCGATCTTCTGTCCTATTTCTTTCAGCCATCCCTCGCGGTCTTCCGGTTCCTCCCGGAAGATCCTTGCCAGCTGGTTATAATTGGTAATAAAGGCATCATAATCCGCCCGGTCTTCCCCTTCCAGTTTATGAAAAGGAAAATCGGAATCATCCGCCTCCTCGGAGCATTTCCATACCATGAAATTCACAAAATCTTCCGGCAGGCGCTCCTTGAACTCTCCTTCCCCCTGCACGATTCCAAAAGTTCCGTCCAGAATCTTCCAGATGGATGGGGGCAGCCGGAAATGGTCTGCCAGGTACCGGAACAATTTCCATTTGACCTCTTCTTCCATCTCCAGGTCATCCAACAGCTCGTGGCCTGCCAGCCGTTTCCATTCCTCCTCATCCAGCCGCCTGGACAAAGAACTGTATACCGCTTCCACTTCCTTCAGATACAGGCTTACCGGCGTGTCCTCTTCCTCCTCCGGATCTTCCTCCCGCCTGCATCTGGCAAGGGCGCTTTCATAAGCCTCCCTTAACCTCCGGAAGCCCTCGGGATTGTCTTCCGGATTCACTGAAAGAAGTTTATTTCTATATGCCTTTCGGATCTCTTCCGCGTCCTTTGTTTCCCCGATTCCCAATACCTCGAATATTCTTTGCTCCTCCATTCCAATCCCCATGCCTTTCCCTATTGTTCAGCCGTTTCCGCCCCATCCTCTTCCACCGGCCTCCATGCCCTTCCGAATTTGACATCCTGAAAAAGCGCCGCAAGCCCGGTGATCTGCTTCAAACGCAATATTTCATCCCTGTCCATTCCCAGATGCTTGGAGATCCATGCGTCAGAACGCCCGATTTCATGCAGTTCCTTTACAATATTGCTCATCAGGTCCACGTTATGGTTCCCCCTTGCCCTATTATGCCGGATGGTGCTCGCCATTCTCTGGTCGATCGGCTTATCGATCACGGATACAGGGAGCATTCCTCCCTCCCGCTCAAAAATATCCTCATGTTCCAGCATCACTCTGTAACGGTGGAAACCATCCACTATAATATATTCATCCTCTTCCCTATTATAATAGCAGACGATCGGCATCGTATATCCATCCAGTTTGATGCTGCGGTAAAGCAGCCTCATTTCCGGCGGGGCAACCGAATTCGGATTATAATTATTAGGCTTGATTTTCTGTATCGGTACTGCAATTACATTATAAACCGGACTTTTACGCTTTTCCATTGATTTCCTCCAATCCTTTGTAATTTTTTTTGATCATATCAATCGCCCTCTGCTGCTGCCTGTTAAGCCCAAACCCCATAGACCTGCATATATGATCGTTTTTTAAAATACAGTAGCACATCCTCTTCCAACTGGGAATATCCTTGCTCGACTTTATGTCATCCGTATTATCCGGAATCTTCTCCATAAAAATAATCCTTGATTTTTTATTTAACGTATAATTGGAAACCCCGTTTCGCTTGATTTTATATCCGTGTTCTTCCAGTTCCCTGATCGTCTCCTCCTCCAGGCCGCCGCCCTTTTCATGCCAGAACCTTATGGAAGTGTTGAATTTTTTTACATAATTATTCCGAAGCCTGATGGGCAGCGTATCCAGCAAAAACCTGGTATAAGATTCCCATGTATGCCCTTCCGGCAAGGTAATGCTGCGGTAGCCCATCGCTTTCGAACGGGCATAAATGCAGGCGAAATTCGCCCCCTGCACCCTCCCCACCAGTTTTGCCCATATTTCCGGATCCAGCACCCGGTACAAGTTCAGGCTGTCCCTGGAATAATCGTTAAAGGGCGAAGCCACACGCATCTGGGAAACCTTCAGCCCTGCCATATGGTACAAATCGTACAGGCGGTTATAATCGTATGCGAAAAGATAATTCGCATGCCATACATCTTCCAAACTCCAGTCATACAAAGGAGAGGCGCACCACACATTTTTAAACTGCCGGCTGATCCAGCACTCTCCTTTATAACCATATTTTTTATTCACAAACCCGCTGTATCTTTGCAAAGACTCATCCGCCCTCATTCCGAGCAGACAGACGGTTTTTTTATTTTCATGGGAAATCCGGTACCATCTGCCGAACTGTTTGGCCAGGTCTTCCTGGTGCATCCGGTAACGGTAAGTTGTTATGGGATTGTTTTTCAGATTGATCACGTACTCGTGTTCCGGCATTTCCCTCACCCAGGCATCCTTTTTTGTTTCATCCCAGGGATACCAGAACATCTCGTAACTGCTCAGGGCCGTCCTCGTAGCCATGGGAAGACATACCCAATAAAGCTCTGCCTCCCCTTTCAGCCTTTCAAAAGTGCGTTCTATATACTCCGTCGTCACCGTATACTGGGCTTCAAAATCCTGATGGAACACCCCTACTTTTTTCTCCGGGTAAAATTTTTTCTGAAAATCCAGCGTCAAGTTCAACAAAAGGCCGCTGTCCTTGCCGCCGGAAAAAGATATGTAAATATTGTCAAATTCTTCAAAAAGAAATTTCAGACGCTCCTGCAGCGCCTCGTATACATCCTTCTCTTCATATTCCCTGGTCATCTTTTGTGCGCCTCCGAAAAAAATACCAATATTATTGGTAAACTTACCATAATTTACCATAATTTGGTATTTTTTTCAAGGAAGGAAGGGGGAAGAATTTTTACAGGGGAAACGCGTTCCGCCGGGCGCACCCATGAAAACAATCGGGCGGAACAAGTCCGCCCGATTGTTTTTCCATTATTCTTTCATCTCCTGCAGCCATTCCCGCAGCAGCTTGTTTACCTCCCCCGGATCCGCTTTCCCCTTCATCTCCTTCATCGTCTGTCCAACCAGGAACCCGATCGCTTTCTCTTTCCCGTTGCGGTAATCCTCCACCGATTTCGGATTTCCGGCAATCACTTTTTCCACGGCTTCCCTCAGCGCGCTTTCGTCATTCACCGTTTTCAGCCCCTGTTCTTCCACATACTTTTCCGGATCCGCATTCCTGTCGAACATGGCCTCGAATACTTCCTTGGCTACGGAACTATTGATCTCCTTTGCGTCGGTCATCTTGATCAGCTTCGCCAGATTTTCCGGCGAAAATCGGATATCTTCCGGTTCCATCCCGTTTTCTTTCAACAGGCGGAGGGTTTCCACCATCAGCCAGTTAGAAACTTTTTTCGGCTGGCCGCATCGTTCCACGGTTTCTTCAAATATATCAGCCATCCTTTTGGAAGCGGTAATAATTTCGATATCGTAGTCGGGAATATCATATTCCTTTTGATATCTTTTTATTTTTTCGGGACGGAATTCGGGCTGCGCTTTTTTCATCTCCTCCAGCCATGCCTTGTCGATGACGATCGGCGGCAGGTCAGGATCGGGAAAATAGCGGTAGTCTTTCGCGTCTTCTTTGCTCCGCATCGCATAGGATTCCCCTTTATTGTCATCCCATCTCCTCGTTTCCTGTATCACCCGGCCTCCGGCCTCCAGCAGCTCCATCTGCCGTTCCCTCTCCCCTTCGATCGCTCTTCTGATCGCCCGGAAAGAATTCAGATTCTTCATTTCCGTCCTTGTGCCGTACTTTTCCGCGCCTTCCTCCCTCACCGACAGGTTCACATCCGCCCGCATGGAGCCTTCCTGTAATTTGCAGTCAGACGCTCCGAGATATTGGATCATCATCCGCAGTTTTTCCAGATAGGCAATGACCTCCTCCGCATTCCTCATATCCGGCCGGGACACGATTTCCAGCAGAGGGACGCCGGAACGGTTATAATCCACCAAGGAACAATCTTCCCATTCGTCATGGATCAGTTTTCCCGCATCCTCCTCCATATGAATTTCATGGATGCCTACTGTTTTCTTTCCTGCTTCCGTTTCGATCTCCACGCCTCCATCGGTGCAAATAGGGAGGTATAACTGGGATATCTGGTAATTCTGCGGATTATCGGGATAAAAATAATTTTTTCTGTCAAACTTGCAATATTCCGAGATCTTGCAGTTTGCCGCCAGTCCTACGGCCACGGCGTATTCCAGGACTTTCTTGTTCAATACGGGCAGCGTCCCCGGCATTCCCGTACAGACCGGGCAGACATGGGTATTGGGCGCGCCGCCGAACGCCGCAGGGCAGCCGCAGAATATTTTCGTCTTCGTTGCCAGTTCTACATGGACTTCCAGTCCGATCACTGTCTCATATCGTTTTCCCACTCTTTTTTCCTCCTTCCCCTTCGGCACAGACTCCGCGTCCGGCGCCGTCGGTGCCGGACGCTAATGTCGGCCTCCCGAACGTTCCTCTGGCTTTCTCGTAAGCATACGCCGCACGGATCATTTTCTTCTCCTGGAAACAATCCCCCATCATCTGCAATCCAATGGGAAGGCCTTCGGAATTTTTCCCGCAGGGAATACTTATGCCCGGCAGGCCCGCCAGATTGGCAGAAACCGTATAAATATCGCCCAAATACATTTGCAGCGGATCCGCCAGGCTTTCCCCGAGCACCGGAGCCGTCGTCGGGGCGGCGGGGCCAAGGATCAAATCATATTTTGCGAAGGCCTCGTCAAAGGCTTTCTTTATCAGGGCTTTTACTTTTAATGCTTTTAAATAATAAGCGTCATAATAACCGGAACTCAGGACAAAGGAACCCAGCATAATCCTTCTTTTTACCTCAGGCCCGAATCCTTCGGAACGGGATCTTTTATACATAGAGTGAAGCCCTTCATATTCCGCCGCGCGGTATCCGTACTTTACCCCGTCAAAACGCTCCAGATTGGAGCTGGCTTCTGCGGATGCGATCGTATAATAGGCGGGAATTGCATATTCTGCCAATCCCAGGTCAAATTCCTCCACCAAAGCGCCCCTCCCTGCCAGTACATTGGCCGCCTCCAAAACGGCCTCCCTGACCTCCCTGTCCAAGCCGTCTCCCATATAATCCTTGGGAAGGCCTATTCTCATTCCTTCCACATCGTCCGTAAGAGCAGCAGTAAAGTCCGTATCCTCCCTGTTTATGGAAGTAGAATCTTTCTTATCATAAGAGGTGATAACCTCCAGCATGGCCGCGCAGTCCGATACGTTTCTGCCGATGGGGCCTATCTGGTCCAAAGAGGAGCCGTAAGCCACCAGGCCGTACCTGGATACTGTCCCATACGTGGGCTTTATTCCCACCACGCCGCAAAAGGCCGCCGGCTGGCGGATGGATCCCCCAGTGTCCGACCCGAGGGCAAGAAAACACTCCTCTGCCGCCACTGCGGCCGCCGAACCGCCGGAAGAACCGCCCGGCACTCTTCCGATATCCCATGGGTTTCTCGTCTCCCCATAGGCCGATGTCTCTGTAGTGGAACCCATGGCAAACTCATCCATATTCGTTTTTCCAAGGATCACTGCCCCCGCTTCCTCCAGCCGCCTTACCGCCTCCGCCGAATAAGCCGGGACAAAATTGCCAAGCATCTTAGAAGCGCAAGTGGTAAGCAGGCCTTCCGTACAAATATTATCCTTTACTGCCACAGGCACTCCGGACAGCGGGCCGGACAGCTCCCCGCCGTCCATCCTTCTCTGTACCTCTTCGGCCCGTCTGAGCGCTCCCTCCGCATCCACCGTAATATAACAATGGTATATCCCCTCTCCGGCTTCTATGCGTTCCAGCGCCGCCAGCACCGCATCCCTTGCTTTGATTTCTCCCGTTTTTATTTTTGCTGACAGCTCCAGCGCCGTCCATTCCAGCAGTTCCATCCCTTCCGCCTCCTTCCTCTATCCCTCAAATGTCCGAGGAACCAGGAACATCCCGTCTTTTTCCTCCGGCGCATTTTTCAAAACATCTTCCCGCATATTACCATTGGCCTCCTCGTCTTCCCGGAATACGTTCCGTATGCCGAACGCATGGGACAAAGGCTCTATGCCCGAAGTATCCAACTCTTCCATTTTATCGATATAGCCCAGCATCTTTCCCATATCTTCCTTTGCCTGTTCCCGCTCTTTTGCCGAAAGCTCCAGCTTCGCCAGAATGCCGATATGCTCTATCATCTCATCATTAATCCTGTTTTCCATTTTCCACCTCATTTCCGGTCATTCCCTGACCTTAATATGAACCTCCCGAAGCTGCGTCTCCGTCACATCCCCCGGAGCGCCGCACATCAGGTCCTGGCCGGAGCCGCTCATCGGAAAAGCAATCACTTCCCTGATATTGTCCTCTCCCCGCAGCAGCATGATCATTCGGTCGATCCCAGGAGCCATTCCCGCATGGGGCGGTGCTCCGAACTGGAATGCCTGATAGAGCGCGCCGAACTTTTTCTCCAGCGTCTCCTTATCATATCCGGCAATTTCAAAAGCTTTCTCCATGATCTTTATATCATGGTTCCTCACCGCCCCGGAAGACAGTTCCACGCCGTTGCACACGATATCATACTGATAGGCGAGAATATCCAGCGGATCCTTTTCCTCCAGCGCCCTTAGTCCCCCTTGGGGCATGGAAAAAGGATTATGGGTAAATCCGATCTGTTTTGTCTCCCCGTCTTTCTCAAACATGGGGAAATCGTTCACGTAGCAGAACCGGAAAGCCTTTTCCTCGCACAGGCCCAGCTTATTGCCAAGTTCGGTCCGGATCTGCCCCGCATAATAATTTGCCCTCTCTTCCCTGTCCGCAATAAAGAAGATCGTATCACCGGCTTCCAGCCCGGCCAGTTCCAAAAGCTTTCCTTTCTTCTCCTGGGGAATAAATTTGTCAATAGGGCCTTTATAGCCCAGATCCTCCCCTACCTCCAGATAGCCAAGCCCTCCCATTCCCAAGGAAACGGCAAACGACAACAGTTTTTCATGAAACCCTTTGGACATTTCCTCGCTCACTTTTATCGCCCTTACCGTTTTTCCGATAAACGGGCGGAAAGCGCAGCCTTGGAAAAATTCCGTGACATCCATAATCCTTAACGGGTTGCGCAGATCCGGCTTATCCGTGCCGAACTCCAGCATCGCCTGCCGGTAGCTGATCACCGGATAAGGCGCTTTCGTCACGTCCGATCCTTCCGGCGCGAACTTCTCAAAAACTGCCGTCAGCACCTCCTCCCCCACGCGGAACACATCCTCCTGCCCGGCAAAGCTCATTTCAAAATCCAGCTGGTAAAATTCCCCCGGCGACCGGTCCGCCCTGGCATCCTCATCACGAAAACAGGGGGCGATCTGAAAATATTTATCAAAACCGGATACCATCAGGAGCTGTTTGTACTGCTGGGGCGCTTGGGGAAGCGCATAAAACTTCCCTTTATACCGCCTGGACGGAACGATATAATCCCTGGCTCCTTCCGGCGACGACGCGCACAGGATCGGCGTCTGGATCTCCAAAAACCCCATTTCCGTCATTTTCTCCCGCAGAAAGCCGATCACCTTGGAACGGAAAATAATATTTTCTTTTACTTTCGCGTTTCTAAGATCCAGATAGCGGTATTTTAACCGGACTTCTTCCCTCGTCCCTTTCGATGTCATCACTTCAAAAGGGAGCTGTTGGTAAACCCTGCCCCAGACCGTTATTTCGCGTGCCTCCAGTTCGATCGTTCCCGTCGGTATCCTTGGGTTATAGGTTTCCTCGTCCCGCTGCCGCACCGGCCCTTCCACCGAGACGCAGGCTTCCCTCGTAATCCCCCGCAGCATCTCTCCATCCCTTATCACCACCTGAAGAACTCCGTACATATCCCGCAGGTCAAGAAAAGACACCCCGCCATGATCCCTGATATTTTCCACCCAGCCCGCCGCTTTTACATTTTTGCCGATATAAGATTCATCCAGACTTATTACCGTAACATCCCTGTAAATGTTTTCTTTTGCCATAACTTTACCTGCCTTTCCTTTTTTCATCTGTGCGCCCCTGCACATAAAAAATCCCGGAACACAGCTATCTGCATTCCGGGACGGATAAACAATAAAATATACCCGCGGTACCACCCGCATTGACAAGCCGACATCTCCATCAAGATGTGTGAACCGCCTTGCCCACTCTTACGCTTAACGCGCGTAAACGTATCCTCCTATCGCCCTTCTCCTTATTCAATCATCAACTTTCCGGACGGTTCAGAAAATCTGCTCCGGAGTGTTCCCTTTGTTATTTCCCGCAAACAGCGCTCTCAGTCGGTGACGCCGTATTCCTGTCGCTTTCCTTAACAAGAGTCTCCTTCTCTGCATTTCCTTATCTGTATCTGTTTTATATGAGCCAAATACTATCACATCTTTTTTCTAATTGCAATAGGTTTTCATAAAAAAAATCCAATTTTGTATCATTGTATGCAATTATTCAATCCCTTGTGTTCCTGTCCAGCTCTCCCACCAGCTCCGCAAATTCCGCCTTATATTCATCATCCAGCTCCAGTCCTTCCAGCGTTTCCTCCACATGCTGCAAAGAAGCCTCTCCCTTATATCGGCTGTCCATCGCCGCCAGCCCGAACTCCGCAACAGCTGCGGCAAACAGGAAATCTTCGCTTGGCTCTTCTACATAAGATGCATAATCTACCGGATATTCCAGCAGCTTGCTTTCTGTGCCTTCCGGCTCTTTATAACGGATACTGACGGTCAGCCATTCGTATTCCATATAATTTCCGCCGTTTTCTCCCCCGGTTCCATCCTTTTCTTTTTCCTCCCCGTAAAAATCGGCATATTTCAACTGATCCCTCGGAATGCCGCCTCCGCCCACGTTTTCTTTCGTCACGATTTCGTACAGCGCCGTCATGCAGTATCCTGCGCCGATTTCTCCCGCGTCCTTGGTATCGTCCTCGAAATCCTTTGCGGCAAGCCTTCTGTTTTCATATCCGATCAGCCGGTATTCCTCCACCACGGCAGGATTAAATTCCACCTGGAACTTCACATCCTTGCAGACGGTCAGCAGCGTCGCGCCCATTTCTTCTACCAGCACTTTATTCGCTTCCCTCAGGGAATCGATGTAGGCATAATTCCCATTCCCTTTATCTGCCAATGTTTCCATCTTATTGTCCTTGATATTCCCGCTTCCGAATCCCAGCACGGAAAGAAAAACCCCTGATTCCTTTTTCTCCGTAATCAATTCTTCCAGTTGGCTTTCCGAAGTCAGTCCCACGTTCAAGTCGCCGTCCGTCGCCAGAATCACCCTGTTGTTTCCCCCATCTATGTAATATTCCTCCGCCAGCCGGTATGCCGTTTTGATTCCTTTGCTCCCATAGGTGCTGCCTCCCGCTTCCAAGTCAAAAAGCGCCCGGCAGATCTCTTTTGTTTTATCGCCGCTCACGCCTTCCAGCACGATGGTATCATCCCCGGCATAGGTCACGATGGATACCCGGTCCTTCTCCGTCAGATTTTCTGCCAGAACGGCAAAAGAATCCTGAAGCAGGGGAAGCTTATCCTCCGCATACATAGAGCCGGACACATCCAGAAGGAATACCAGGTTGGACGGCGGAAAATCATCATAATCTATCTTTTCCGTCCTCAGCCCCACACGAAGAAGCTGCGCCTCCTCATTCCAAGGACAGGGCATAATCTGCGTTGTCACTCCAAAAGGTTCTTTTTTCTCCGGCTCTTTCAAATCCCCATAGGAAAAATAGTTGATCATTTCTTCAATCCTGACCGCTCCCTCCGGAATATCGGCGATTCCATAGCCAGACCGTATCAATCTGCGCAAGTTGCTGTAAGAAGCCGTATCCACATCCGCCGAAAATGTAGACAATGGTTTATCATATACCGATGCATACCCCGTCTCCTCCAGTTGTGAATACTCCTCCGTATTCCCTTCGGTTCCTCCTGCGATCCCTTCTTCCCCCGCCCATTCGTATCCGTTTTCTTCATATGCGGTGTCGAAAGCCGGCGCTTCTTCCGCCGGCTCAGCCGATTCCGCTGCGTTTTTGCCGCATCCTGCCATGGACAGACACACTGCCATGCCAATGCCCAGCACTCTCGCCATTCCCTTTCTTTTCATAACTCTTCCTCCCTTTTCGCTGACATATGGTATCATCTGGAATAGATACGGATAGAAAAGGCAAATATTATGGTATTTTATGTGTTTTTGACAAAAATATCTCCTTCCCTATCCAAAAAGATTCCGCCTAAAGGAAAAGCGGAGTATAATATTTCCAAAAGGAGAATACACTTTTATAAACTGCCGTTACCGGCACAAAGGAGGTCTTGTACATGTGTACCAGTATTGCAATGACAACAAATGATTTCTATTTCGGCCGCACCATGGACTTTGAATACAATTTTGACGAATGCGTCGTTTTTACGCCAAGGAATTATCCGCTTCCTTTCCGCAGAACAAGCATTATGGATAAACACTACGCTATGCTCGGCATGGCAACAGTCATGGAAGGTTATCCTCTTTATGCCGAAGCCGTCAACGAAAAAGGACTCTGCATGGCAGGGCTGAATTTCCCCGACACAGCCTACTACCCGTCGGAAGAGGACAGCGACAGCAAAAATATTTCCCCTTTCGAACTGATCCCTTGGGTACTTGGCCAATGCTCTTCCTTAGAAGAAGCCAAAAACCTTCTTGCTTCCACCCATTTGGTCGACATCCCTTTCCGTGCTTCGCTTCCTCTTGCCCCCCTGCACTGGCACATCGCGGACAGCACCGGATCCCTTGTCCTGGAAAATACGAAAAGCGGTATGGATCTATGTGAAAATCCAATTGGAGTGCTGACGAATAATCCCGCTTTCAGTTTCCAGACGACTAACCTCTGCCAGTATATGAACCTTACTTCCAGCTGCCCGACGAACTGCTTCAGCTCGATCAAAGGCCTCGCTCCTTTTGGCCAGGGTCTCGGCTGTGTCGGTCTGCCCGGAGACTATTCCCCCGCCTCCCGTTTTGTCAAAGCCGCCTATCTCAACCTAAACTCCATCTGCGAAAAAGATGAGATGAGCAGCATTTCCCAGTTTTTCCATATACTGGATTCCGTGTCCATGATCCGGGGAAGCGTCATCACCCCGCAGAAACTTTATGATATCACTACCTACTCCTGTTGCATGAATGCCGTCAAAGGAATTTATTATTACAAAACCTATGGGAACAATCAGATCACAGCCGTCGATATGCATCGCGAAAATCTTGTTTCCGATATTCTGCGCACCTATCCCCTGACCACCTCTCAGCAGATCGCGTGGGCGAATTAAGGAAAATAGGGGCATTTTCGCAGACGGCATTATGCGCCGGAGGCAGGGATGGCAAGGCTGGGAGGGGAGCGGCCATAGGACGGATATTTTTTTTCTGGAGCTTCCAATCAGACAGGGAAATCAGATTTCACATATGGACATTCCGTTCTTCCACATGCTATGATAGGGAATATACTGGTTGGAAAGGATAGAAATATGATATGAATCTTACATTCGAAACAGGAATCTCCTCCATTACCGTCTTTTTTCAGGGGCTTATCAGCTTTTTCTCCCCTTGCGTGCTGCCGTTGATCCCTTTGTACATCGGCTATTTGTCCGGCGGGGCAAAAACGACGGACGAAGAAGGGAATATCACTTATAAAAGAAGCCGGGTCATGAGAAATACTTTGTTTTTCGTTCTTGGCATCAGTTTCGCCTTTTTCCTTCTTGGCTTCAGCTTTACCGCTGTCGGGAAATTTTTTCATAACTATCAGACATGGTTTACGCGTATCGGAGGAATCATCGTCATTCTATTCGGACTCTATCAGCTGGGAATGTTCGGCAGTTCTTCCTTATCCAAAGAACATCGTTTTCATTTTCAGCCGGACAGCCTTGCCCTGAACCCTTTCACAGCTCTGGTTCTCGGCTTTACTTTCAGCTTTGCCTGGACACCCTGCGTCGGGCCGGCTCTTGCCAGCGTACTGCTCCTGGCCGCCTCGGCATCTTCCCAGACAACCGGCTTCCTGCTGATCGGTGTCTATACTTTGGGCTTTGTCCTGCCCTTCCTGGCGGTCGGGCTGTTTACCAAAGCCCTGCTGGATTTCTTTAAAAAATACCGCTCTGCCGTAAAATATACGGTAAAGATCGGGGGCATACTCATGATCTTTATCGGAGTTATGATGTTTACGGGGTGGATGAACGACATCAGCACTTATCTTTCGGGCAATACTTCTATCAGCCAGGACACGGATGCCGAACAAAAGGCAGAAAGCGATGAGACAAAAGATTCCGCTGCCGAAGAAAGCTCCGGTACGGCAGACAGCGCAGATGCGGAAACCGTCCCTGCGCCGGACTTCGCTTTGGAAGACCAATACGGCAATATACACACCATGGCCGATTACAAAGGAAAAACCATATTCCTCAATTTCTGGGCCACTTGGTGTCCTCCTTGCCGGGCAGAAATGCCTGAAATCCAGGAAATTTATGAAGAATATGGGGAAAACCAATCCGATGTGGTCATCCTCGGCGTCGCTTCCCCCGATACGGGAAGGGAAGGGAACGCCGAAAGCATCGCCGCTTTCCTCGAGGAAAACAACTATACCTACCCCGTCGTCATGGATACCGGCGGGAGCCTGGCTTATTATTATGGCATCAGCGCCTACCCCACCACTTTCATGATCGACAGCAGCGGCAACGTATACGGGTACGTCACCGGCCAGATCACTAAGGAGATTATGCAGAGCATTATCGAACAGACAATGGATGCCTCATCGACTCAATAGCTGGAAATTGTTCTGCCGCTGAAGGCGGGGAGGAAGTTTCTCAAAACCATGGAACTTATTCCCCGCCTGTCACTTCCCCCGCATTCTTCCCTTTTATATACTCTTCTACCGCCGGATCTTTCATCTCATATATGCGGTACCATTCCTTTGTCTCCGCATCTTTTGCGGTTTCCGAGCGGTTTTTATACAAAAATCTCGTTAAATTATAACAGTCTATCCATATCTCATGATTGCCCTCTTTCTGTGATTCATCAAAAATAAGCTGCAGCCCCCAATGGAGATGGACGACTTTGATATTATTTACATTTTCCGTCTTACTGTAGCCCGTGTGTCCCATATAGCCGATCACCTGTCCGGCCGTCACCACGCTGCCCTCTTCCAGCCCTTTATAGTAAGGGAAATTCTGGCGCAGATGAGCATAATAATAGTATCTTTTCCCATCAAAACTACGGATGCCCAGGCGCCAGCCTCCGTATTGGTTCCATCCGATGGCCTCCACATAACCGGACTCAATTGCCACCACCGGAGTTCCAATCTGGCCCATCATGTCATGCCCGAGATGCGGCCTGGCATACCCATAGCTTCTGGAAGCCCCGAAATCATCATAGTCATTGTATTCAAATCCTTTTGCAATAGGGGAAAAGGCTTTCAGGCCGTAACATTTCTTCCATTCCACCTTTCCGTCCTCCGTTTCCTTCTGTATCTCATATTCCCCTACATAACCGCCCAGCACGGCCCGGTACGCCTCCAGGTAATAAGCGTAATATTTCATGTCCCCGGCGAGTTCCTGCATCGTTGCCTCCCCGCTTTTCAGCTTTTCCGCCGTCCGGGCGATCTCCGAAACCGTGCCGGAAGGAAATTCCCCGCCATGCCTGGCTCCCGTATAAGCCAGCAGCTCGATCCAATCCACATGTACTGCATCCTTTTCCAGCGCCTCCTCATACGTCTCCACATCCCATCGATATGCCTCGCACAAAGCTTCATAAGAAACGTTAAAATCCACCCACTTAATATATTCCCGTTCCCCCACCGAACCCACTTCTATTGCCTGTGTCTGCTCTTCTTTCACTCCCCCTTTCAATTTGTCCGTCATAAATACGGTGTACAGCGATACCAACAGTATGCTTTCGACCAATATTGCCTTCTTTATTTTTTTCATATAATGCATTCCATACCGCCCAGTCAGCCTCATTGCAATATATGAAAAAAGATGCGCGGCCATGCCACGCACCTTTTATATTTTTTATTCCGGCTTGTCCCATTATACTTCGGGTTCGATCAGTCCGTAGGTGTTTCCTTTTCTCTTATACACTACGTTTACCTGGCCTGTCTCCGCATTATAAAAAACAAAGAAACTATGGCCGAGGAGTTCCATCTGCACGCAGGCATCCTCCGGATACATCGGCTTGATATCGAATTTCTTCGTACGGATGATCTTTACTTCCTCATCATCCATATAGTCTTTCTCAATAAACTCCTGTTTGAAAAAGCCGGCTGACTGCTTCTGGTCTATCAGCTTATTCTTATACTTTTTGATCTGCCTTT
Organism: Lachnospiraceae bacterium; assembly: GCA_021772075.1. GTDB lineage: Bacteria > Bacillota > Clostridia > Lachnospirales > Lachnospiraceae > Kineothrix. Next base: position 542 of record JAETNQ010000042.1, on the reverse strand, counting down.
CAATGATCTCTTCTACCAGATCGATAGAAACATACATATCGTTGCTGACCTGCTCCGAGCGGATAATGCTTCCTTTTACCGGAATGGTCACTTCTATCTTCTGACGCTCTTTCTCCACGCTTAACGTCACATGTATTTCCGTCTCCGGATTAAAATACCTCTCCAGCTTCCCGATCTTTTCTTCTACTGCCGCCTTTAATCCTTGTGTCACTTCGATGTTCTTGCCTACTATAACAAACTTCATACCACTCATCCCTTTCATTGGATTATTGTCCAAACTCTATACCCTGAATTGCTCTCTGCCCAGTATATTGTTTTCAAACATTATACCATATTGTGCCATACCTATGCAACAATTTAAGCGCTATTGTATGTCAATACAGTTTTCGCTATTTTATGACTTTTTTCCTATTTTTAACATAATACACGGGTTTTCAACACTTGTAACTGAATAAAATCCTTAGAAGCCGCAGAAATGCGGTATTTTTTTGTCAAATTTTTCTTTACTTTTTGTTGTATATGTTGTATAATAGTACATATAT
>JAETNQ010000041.1 GCA_021772075.1 Lachnospiraceae bacterium | reverse complement strand
GAAAAGGTATGCAATAGGGACAAATCCTGAAAAACATCTGGAACTGATTATGAACCTGTAATTTTTCAAATAGATGTGGGGATTTAGTTATGATACACATTCATGCGTTTGTCGTGAAAAATATCCCTCCTATCATTGCCAATCCAGCCTCCCCTGTGATAAAATATAAGAATATTTTGCTAAGCAAAAACGCGGCAAACTGCGGCAGGCAAGGCAAAGAAAATAAACAGAGGTAAAAATCCGTGAAAAAAATTCTGAAGAAACTGAATATTTTATTGGATAAAAAGCAGAAGAGGACTATGTTCCTTCTCATTTTTTTCATGCTTATCGGCGCGGCGCTGGAACTGCTGGGCGTGGGGCTTGTCTATCAGGCGGCGGGGATCATTACGGATCCTGATATACTTACGAACAGCAGGACGCTGGCTAAAGTATACCATATGCTTCATATGGAAAATATGACGGAGTTCACCATGTTTATTATGGGGGCTCTTGTGGCAGTATTTGCCCTGAAGAACGCCTATCTTTTTTTCCAGAATAAACTTCAGTTTAAGTTTGTGTACAGCAACCAGTTCGCCACATCCCGGAGGATGATGATCAATTTCATGCAAAGGCCGTATGAATATTATTTGAATGCGGATACTTCGGTGATCCAAAGGAGCATTACTTCCGATGTGAATAATATGTACGGGTTGATTTTGAATCTTTTGCAGCTGGTCAGCGAGATGATCGTATTCGTATTTCTGACGGTATACTGCCTGACGATGGATGTGGTGATGACGGGGACGGTGGCGGCGTTGCTGATCGTGGTGCTGGTGGTCATCAAATGCATTTTAAAGCCGATTATGCGCAGGGCCGGGGAGGAAAACCAGGATTTTTACAGCGGCCTGTATAAATGGATCGACCAGTCGGTAATGGGTATCAAGGAAATCAAGGTAGCGAATAAGGAAAGCTATTTTATCAATGAATATTGCAAATGCGGAGCGGGATATGTGAATGCGGTGCAGAGGTACAATCTTTATAATGCCACCCCAAGGCTTCTGATCGAGACGGTGGCCATCGCCGGAATGATCCTGTATATGATGCTCAGGATCGCGAATGGAACGCCGGTGACGGAGATCATGCCCCAGCTGACGACGCTGGCGGTGGCGGCGATGCGGCTGATCCCAAGCGCGAACCGCATCAATAATTATTTGACCTCTATCGCTTATTTTGAACCTTTCTTTATGGGAGTTACGGATAACCTGCAGGAAGAAATCAGGGATGAAAGCGTGAATTATGATGAGGAAGCTTACCGGAAGAAAAAGGATGTGGAGAAGCTTCCCGTTAAGAAGGAGATTCTTTTAAAGGAGATCACTTATAAATATCCGAATTCGGATGTGCTGATTTTCGACAGGGCGACGATGCGGATACCGGTGGGGAAATCGGTGGGCATTGTCGGAACCTCCGGCGCAGGGAAGACGACGGCGGTGGATATTATGCTGGGGCTTTTACGGCTGCAGTCCGGCGGGATATTGGCGGACGGCGTGGAAGTGAGGGAACATTATGAATCCTGGCTGAAAAATATCGGTTATATCCCCCAGACAATTTTTATGATCGATTCCACCATAAGGAAGAACGTTGCTTTCGGCTGCGCGGATGAAGATATCGACGATAGGAAGGTGTGGATGGCTTTGAAAGAAGCCCAACTGGACGAGTTTGTGCGGGGGCTGCCCGAGGGGCTGGATACAGGAATCGGAGAAAGAGGGATTCGCCTGTCCGGCGGGCAGCGGCAGAGGATCGGCATCGCTAGGGCTTTGTTTGAAGACCCGGAGGTGCTTGTATTGGATGAAGCTACCTCGGCGCTGGACAACGATACGGAGGCGGCGATTATGGAGTCCATCAATCATTTGCATGGGCGCAAGACATTGATTATTATTGCCCATAGGCTGCAGACGATTGAAAAATGTGATATTGTCTATCGGGTGGAAGAGGGCAGGGTCACAAAGGTGCGATGAAAACGGCGGGATAAGCCGGAAAGGAAAAACAGGGAATGATAAAGTTTGCATGGAGCATATATAAGAAGTATGAGGAAACAATAAACTATTTGTTTTTCGGAGTGCTGGCATTTTTGGTGAATATGGCCGCTTATGCTTTGGCCGCCTGGGTGCTTGGCGCGGATAATGAACAGGCGCTGCTGGTATCCATTGCCACGGCTTTTGCATGGGTAGTAGCAGTATTGTTCGCTTACTGGACAAACCGGACTTTCGTATTTAAAAGCAAGGTAAAGGATAAAACAGGAGTTTGGAAAGAGTTTTTTGCTTTTGTGGGGGCGAGGGTCGTTACGGGGATTCTGGAACAGATCATCATGTTTGTCATGGTGAAGCAGATGGGCATCCATCATATGATTGCCAAGTTCGTATGCAATGTGGTAGTCATTATTTCCAATTATGTATTCAGCAAGCTTTTCGTATTTAAAAAGAAACCGGATGAAGGGAAGAAATGAGGAGAATATGGGGAAGGAACGAGGTCGGGAAGGGCGGCAGGCGAATTATGAGCTTTTGCGCATCATAGCGATGCTCATGGTTGTCACTCTTCATTATTTGAGCCATACGGGAATGCTCCTGACGGCGGGAGGAGAAGGAGGAAGCGTCAGGGTTTTGGGGATGCTGGCGGAGTCCTTCTGCATCGTAGCCGTAAATGTGTATGTGCTGATCAGCGGATATTTTCTGGTGGAAGCAGGGTTTAAGGCAAAAAGGATTGTGACGCTGGTATGCCAGGTGCTTTTTTATTCCGTGATGATACCTTTGATTATGATGGGGGCCGGCTTGGCGGTAAGTGACGGGGAGGGCGGTATTTACAGGCTGCAGCAGTATTTGTTTCCGCTTCAGTCGGAGCATTATTGGTTTGCGGCTTCTTATGTATATTTGTATCTGTTTATGCCGGTATTGAACGCTGCGGCAAAGGCAATGAGCAAAAAGCAGCTGCAGATAACGATAGGAGGGTTGCTTTTCTTGTTTTGCGGGGTGAAAAGCATCGTTCCTATGCGGTTCGCCATGGACCGGTTCGGTTACGATTTCGGCTGGTTTTTGTGCGTGTATCTTCTGGCGGCATATATCAGACTGTATGGCTGTCCCTTGGTTCGGGATGCAAAGCGGGCATGGGGGATGTACATCGGATGCTGTCTGCTGATTTTTGCCATGGGAACGGGATTGTATATGGTAAATGCGAAGACAGGGCAGTTTGCTTATTATATGGAGGTTCCTTATCATTATAATTTTATTCTTTGTCTGCTCGGGGCGGTTGGATTGTTTATGGCTTTCCGTTATGTGAAGGTTCCGAAAGGCAAGGTTTCAGAGCTGGTCTGTAAATTATCCCCGCTCACTTTTGGAGTGTATTTGTTTCATGAGCATATTGACATAAGGAATGAATGGGTGGGATGGATCGAGGAATTTACGGGGCCTGCGGCGCAGTCCGGCGTTTTTGGGTTTTTGCTTCGCCTGTCGGTATCAGTGCTTGTGGTTTATGCGGCGGGTAGTTTTATCGATGCTATACGGCTGAATATTTTCCGGTTTATCGGCAGATATATAGGAAAAGGAAAGCTGTCGGCATGGGTGCGCGGAGTGGACGGGGAGTTCCGGTAAAAGGAGTTTGCGGTAATGGGAGCGAATGGAGCGGCGGAAGAAAAATTGCATAAGGGAAGGAAAATAGCAGAGAAATTTTTATTTCCAGCGGTTCTTTTTATTTATCCCCTGCTTCTCATCCATCATGGGATAGACGTTTCGGATACGACTTATTCCCTGGGGTATTATCGGTTTATGGGGGAAATGGATATGACCTGGGTGCTGGCTACTTATCTGGCCAATGTGGCGGGAGCGTTTTTGCTGAAGCTTCCTATGGGGAATACGCTGCTGGGAATGAATTTTTATACGGGGCTTCTGGCGGCGGCCATCGCTTTGGTCTGTTATTATGCCTTATCCCGGTGGATGCCTCCGCTGGCCGTATTTCTGGGGGAAGTGACGGCGCTCAGCCTGTGCTGGTGTCCGACGACGATTCTATATAATTATCTGACCTATTTTTTCTTTTCGGCTGGCGCCGTCCTTTTGTGCAAGGCTCTTTTGGAAGAGAAAGAAATTTGTTTTTTTCTGGCCGGCATCTGCCTGGGGCTGAATGTGATGGTGCGGTTTCCTAACTTGGCAGAGGCGGCGCTGATCGTCGTAGTCTGGTACGCAGGCTGGCTGAAACGTGAAAAAGGGACGACAGTGGCAAGGTGGACGGGATTGTGCCTGGCCGGTTATCTGGCCGGCCTGGGAAGCGTGCTGCTCGTTATCGTGTTGAAATACGGAGGCGGAGCTTTTACGGGAATGATAGAAAGCCTGTTCGGAATGACAGGGGAAGCCTCTGATTATACACTGGCTGGCATGATATCCTCTACGGTTTCCGCTTATGCGGCAGGTTTTCGGTGGATGGCCTATATGATACCTTGTATGGCGGCGGGCTTTGCGATGTTTTTGGTTGGAAAAGGCCGGTATGAGAGGGCAAAGAAGCTGCTTTACTGCGGCGGGATCCTCGTTTTGCTGCGTTTTTACCTGGGAAGGGGAATGTTTTCCCTACGTTATTACAATGAAGGATGCGTGTTCCAATGGATGATGCTGTTTCTTATTTTAACGCTGGCCTGCTGCGCGGCCGGGCTGGGAGGATTGGTTTCCGGCGGGCTAAAGGAGCGGATCCTGTCGGCAGCCGCGCTCGTTATTTTGCTCGTCACGCCGTTGGGAAGCAATAATTATACGTACCAGAATATGAATAACATGTTTCTGCTTGCCCCCTATACCTTATGGATGTGCTGGCTCATAGGAAAGAAAACGCGGAGCAAAAGCATTCATTTCCCATGGCAGGCGTTTGCGGCGCTGATTCTTCTCATGACATTCGTCCAGGGGATCGGGTTTGGCTGTCATTACGTGTTCCGGGATGGGATTTACGGAGAAAAACGCCTGTATACGGTGGATAACAGTCCGGTGCTGAAAGGAATGCATACCACAAAGGAAAATGCGGAAAGTCTGGAGGGATTGATCGATTTCTGCCAAAAGAACGGCGTAGGGGAGGAACCGCTTCTGTTTTGGGGGGACGCCCCGGGGCTGAGTTATATCCTGGATACGCCTTCGGCTATTTTTACCACATGGCCGGAGATTCCCAGCAATACTTATGGGGCATTGGATAAAGCTTTGGAAGAACTGGACTGGAATCCTGATATTATCTTGCATAATGAGCCGGGGAGGGATATAGTGGAAGGGGAGAAAACGGATTTGATCCTGGATTATATAGCGGAATACCATTATACGTGCATATATGAAAACAGTTGTTATAAAATATACCGGTTGCTTTAAAATGGGAGGAAGTACATGATCAATTTTAACGTACCCCCTTATACAGGGAAAGAAATGGAATATATCAGACAAGCAGTGGAGAATGAAAAAATCTGCGGGGATGGCTTGTTTACCATGAAATGCAGTCAGTGGATAGAGGAAAGGACGGGAACAGAAAAATGTCTTTTGACCACTTCCTGCACCCATGCCTTGGAGATGGCCGCGCTTCTGGCGGATATCGAACCTGGGGATGAGGTGATTATGCCTTCCTATACCTTTGTTTCCACGGCGGATGCTTTTGTACTCCGGGGCGCTAAGATCGTTTTTGTGGATATCCGTCCTGACACGATGAATATTGACGAAAATCTGATAGAGGACGCGATTACCGACAGGACGAAGGCAATCGCGGTGGTGCATTATGCCGGCATCAGCTGCGAGATGGATAAGATTATGGGAATTGCGAAAAAGCACGGGCTGTTTGTGGTGGAAGATGCCGCGCAGGGCATGATGGCTTCTTATAAAGGAAAGGCGTTGGGAACGATCGGGGATTTCGGTTGCTTCAGCTTCCATGAAACGAAGAATTACAGCATGGGAGAGGGCGGCGCTTTGCTGATACGGGATGCAGAATATGTGGAAAAAGCGGAGATCTTAAGAGAGAAGGGAACGGATAGGAGCAAGTATTTCCGGGGGCAGGTGGACAAGTACCGCTGGATGAATTATGGTTCTTCTTATTTGCCCAGCGATATGAACGCTGCTTATTTATATGCCCAGCTGGAGATTGCGGATGAAATCAACGATATCCGCCTGGCAAGGTGGAAAAGTTATTACGAGGAGTTGAAACCTCTGGAAGAGGCGGGAAAAATAGAACTGCCTTTTGTCCCGGAGGAATGCGTCCATAATGGGCATATGTTCTATATTAAGGCCAAGGATCTGGGGGAACGGACTGCGTTAATTAATTTCCTGAAGGAAAACGGGATATTGGCGGTATTTCATTATGTCCCTCTCCATACAGCCCCGGCGGGTATTAAGTTTGGGCGTTTTTGCGGAGAAGATAAGTATACGACGAAAGAAAGCGAAAGAATCCTGCGGCTTCCCATGTTCTATAAGCTGACGGAAGAAGAGGCGGCTTATATCAGCGGCAAAGTAAAGGAATTTTATGGATTTTAAAGGCTTTTATAAAAAATATGAGAATTTCATATTAGCTTCGGTTTTGCTGTTGGGGCTGTTGTCGTTCGTGTGCATTCGTTATGACCATTATTACGACTTGAACGATGATGTGTTGATTAAGGATCTGATGGCCGGAGTATATACCGGAGAACCGGAAGGGCATAATATACAGGTGCTGTATCCCTTAAGTCTGGCGGTGAGCCTGATATACCGGTTATTTCCCGGAATGCCGGTGTACGGATTCTTTTTATGCCTGTGCCAATACGGCTGCCTGTGGCTGGCAGCGAAGAGGAGCCTTTGTTTTTGCAGGGGGACATGGAAAAAAATTCTTTTGGCAGCGGCGGAAGGAGGTATGATCGGCGCGCTCTTTCTGGAACATTTCGTTTTTGTGCAGTATACAGTAACTTCGGCGTTGCTCTCGACGACTGCGGCTTTTTTGTTCCTGACTTCCGGAAAGGTTTCGGCTGAAGGCGAAGGACCGGGTTCACGGAAAGAAGGAAGAGCCAGTGGATTTATCCGGCGGAATGTACCATCTGTTCTTTTGGCAGTTTTGTCTTTCCAACTGAGGACGGAAATGATGGAATTGCTTTTTCCGCTTCTCTGCGTGGCCGGAGTATACCGGTGGCTGATGGAAGAGAAGATTTTTACCGGAGAAAATTATAAGAAGTATTTCACCGTCCTGGGGGCGGTGCTTGCAGGGGCTGCAGTTTCCTGGGCAGTGAACAGGGCTGCTTTTAGCGGCGAGTGGAGGCCTTATGTGGATTTTTTTAACAGCAGGACAGAACTTTATGATTTTCAGGGAATTCCCTCTTATGAAGGAAACGAGGCGCTGTATGAAGAATTGGGGATGACAGGGAAGGCGAAGGATGTGCTTCTGGACCAGTACAATTTCGGCTTGGACGATAGCCTGGATGCGGATGTCCTGGAGGCCGTGGCCCGGTATCAGGATGGGGTCAGGAAGTCTTCCCGGGACTTTTCAGGGCTTTGGAAGGAGAAGCTGGGGTGGTACCTGTACCGGATCTTTCATAAAGCGGACGATTATCCATGGAATTATATGGTGATTTTGGGATATGGGGCTGTTTTTCTGGCGGGATTGGAGAAAAGCAAAGGCATGGGCAGGAAAGCGGCGGCCCATATAGGGAAGAATGCTCTTTGCCTTGGTTTGCTGGCAGCGGTCAGAACGGCCCTTTGGATGTTTATATTGATGAGAGGAAGGGAGCCGGTGCGGATTACCCATTCCTTATATCTGATGGAGTTTGGCATTTTAATGGGGATGCTGTTGGCAGAAAGCGCAGGGAAAAAAGCGGATGGAAAAGAGGAAACGGCGGTAGGAGGATCGTTTTGGCTAAGGCTGCCCGAAGCGGGTTATTTTTTCCTTTTTCCTGTTATACTGGCGTTGACGGCAATGCTGGCGGTTCCGGAGGGGATAGATGCCGTGGACAGGGAATTCCAGAACAGGGAGGCGGCCAATGCAGTCTATGAGGGAATGAAGGAATATGGAAGGAAGCATAAGGACTGTTTTTATTTCCAGGATGTGTACTGCGCGGTATCCTATCCGTCAGAACCTTATGCAGGAACCCCGTATTCGGAGAAAATGTTTGCCGGGGTGGATAACGGGCCGGCGAATTACGACCTGATGGGGGGATGGCTGGTAAAAAGTCCTTCCCAGAAGAAAAAACTGGAACGGTTTGGAATAAGTTCCATGAAAGAAGGGCTGCTGGAGCAGGAGAATGTGTACGTGATGGCGGAACTGGAGAAAGGAGCAGGAGATATTGCTGCTTATTTTCAGGAAAAAGGAACTGATGTAAGGGTGGAACTGGTAGACAGGATAGAGGAAATTATCGGTGTGTACCGAATAAAGGCGGAGGGCAGTAAGGATGCTGGAGCAGACAATTAGGATAGAAGGTTCGCAGATTATCTTAAGGCCGATGGAATATGGAGATACGGATCGGATCATAGAGTGGCGGAACAGCGAAAGGGTGAGGAGCCGCTTTATTTACCGGGAACCCTTTACTGTCGAAGGCCATTGCCGCTGGATCGAGACAATGATCCATACGGGAAAGGCTGTCCAGTTCATGATCTGCGAGAAGGAAGGAGAGCGTCCGGTGGGAAGCGTGTACTTCCGGGATATCGACAGGGAAAAAAAAGAGGCGGAATACGGGATTTTCCTGGGTGAGGATGATGCTTTGGGAAAGGGATACGGCACGGAGGCGGCCGGTTTGGCCGTGGAGTATGCATTTTTCCGAATGGGTTTGAAGCGGTTGGTACTCCGCGTGTTTACCGATAACGAAGCGGCAGTCAGAAGTTACCGGAGGGTTGGCTTTGTGGAGGAAAGAATTTTGAGGAATGTGGAATGCTCCGATGGGGAAAGAAAGGATATGCTGTTTATGTCCCTGCATAGCTCTAAATACAGACAATGCGCAAATGGTATGGAAAAGAAAAAATTAATCAGTTTTGTCATTCCTTGTTACTGTTCTGAACTGACACTTCCTAAGGTAGTAGGTGAGATCGGTGGGACGATGAAAACTTTACAAGAACAAGGAAAGGCGTACGATTATGAAATAATTCTGGTAAATGACTGTTCGCCGGACGATACGTTTTCTGTTATTCGAAAACTTTGTGAGGAAGACTGGAGGATAAAAGGCGTGAACCTAGCCCGCAACTTCGGGCAGCATGCGGCTTTGATGGCGGGCTTCCATCATGTAAGGGGAGATGTGGTTATCTGTCTGGACGATGACGGGCAGACGCCGGCGGACGAGGCGGGAAAACTGTTGGAGGAAATCGAAAAAGGTTCTGACGTAGTATATGCAAAATATGATCATAAGAAGCATTCATTGTTCCGCAACTTCGGGAGCTGGGTTAACGAGGAAATGGCGCATATTATGCTGGGAAAACCAAAAGATCTTTATGTTTCCAGCTATTTTGCGGCAAAGCGGTTCGTGGTGGAAGAAATGAAACGGTATACCAATGCTTATCCCTATGTCATCGGCCTGGTGCTTCGGACGACAAAGAGGATCAGCAATGTAACGGTCTGTCATAGGGAGAGGGAAATAGGAACTTCCGGTTATACTTTTGGGAAGCTGGTTGGACTGTGGTTTAACGGTTTTACTGCGTTCAGCGTGAAACCGCTGCGTATTGCCACTGCCTTGGGCGTGGTTTGTTCAGCAGGGGGTTTTTTGTATGGAATTTATACGGTGGTGAAAAGGCTGGTAAATCCCAATGTACCCATGGGATTCAGTTCTTTGATGGCAGCGGTTGTATTTATGGGTGGAATGATGATGGTAATGCTGGGGCTGGTGGGAGAATATGTAGGCAGGATGTATATTTCCATAAACAGTTCTCCGCAGTTTGTGATTAGGGAAACGATCAATGATGAAGCATAATAGAAGGATAACCAAATTTTCAGGTGCGGCGCTGGCTTTTTTGGGAACCCTCTGCCTGCCCTATATACTGAACCTGAAAGGAAACAGCCTTGCAATCAGCAATAGCTGGTTTAGCGTTTTTGTTTGGGCTGCCCTATGGTTTTTGACGAGTAAGGCGGCGGACGGGAGAGAAAAAAGGGACAGGCGTACGAGGACGGCGGCCGTGCTGTTAGGGGGAGCTTTTTCTCTGAGCCTGGCTTTCGGAGTTTCTTTGGAACGGGCGGAAAACGTGGATTTCGGCGACGGGATGATGTGGTTTTCAGCGGCGGTTTGGGCCGCGATTTTTTCCCTCTGGATAGGTAAGGGGTGGGAACTTCTGGAAGGACGGGCGGATTTGTCCGGAAATCTTATGGGCCTGGGGAAAACGCCGGAAGAAAGCGCGAAGCGCGCGGGGGAGTGGATGCTGCGGATACGGAAGCTGCCAGAAAAATGGGAAAGTTTGTCTGCAGGAAAGCGGAAGCTGGTTTTGTTTTTCTTTCTGCTGTTGTGCTGGCTTCCTGTATTTCTCGCCGTGTACCCTGGTTTTTTTGTATATGATGCGCAGGATGAGTTTATCCAGGTGCAGACAAGGAATTTTACCACCCACCATCCGCTCCCCCATGTTCTGCTTTTAGGAGGGGTGATATCGGCGGTAAATAAGTTGTGCGGTTCTTATAATGCGGGCATTGCGGCCTATACGCTTTTTCAGATGTTCCTGATGGCGGGAGTGTTTACCTGCATGGTTTCTTATATGGAAAAGCGGGGGATCAGGCTTTGGGCAAGGGCGGCGACAGCTGTTTATTTCGGATTTTTTCCGGTGATCGTTATGTTTACGCTTTGTTCCGCCAAGGATGGAATTTTTACAGGGGCGCTGCTGCTTTTGCTGATTGCGCTGGATGAGATGGCAAGGGAGCGGAAGGATTTTTTTGCGGGATGGAAGAAGCCGTTGTTTTTTTGTGCCAGCGCATGGGCAATGATGTGCTTTCGTCATAACGGGGCGTATGCTTTTCTGGCTTTGGTTCCTTTGCTTTTCTTTGTTATGAAGGGATGCAGGGCAAAACTGCTTGTCTGCCTGGGAGGGATTTTTGCCGCATATTTTTTGGTTTCCGCCGGACTGGCGCGCATCCTTTCCGCAGAGGATTCGGAAAACCAGGAGATGCTTACTGTACCCATACAGCAGCTGGCGAGGGTTTATAAATATGATAAGGAAAGCCTGGGCGGGGAGGAGCTGGAGGCGCTTTATGAAATACTGCCGGAAGATGCCCTGTCCCGTTATGTGCCAAAGGTATCCGACGGGGTGAAGATAGGGTTCCGGAACGATGTGTTTGCCGCAGACCCTGCAAAATATGGGAAGCTTTGGCTGGAAACAGGGATAAAGCACCCCTTTACGTATTGGAATGCCTGGCTGATGACATCTTACGGCTTCTGGTATCCGGATACGGTGATCGATGTGTACAGGGGGAACAGTGTATTTACTTTTACCTATGAAGATAGTTCCTTTTTTGGCTATGAGGTGGAACAGCCTGGAACGAGGGAGAGCAAGATTCCTTGGCTGAATGAATGGTACCGGAGGATGTCGCTGGAAATCGCCCAGCAGCGGGTGCCTTTGGTTTCCATGCTGTTTTCCCCCGGTTTTCTTTTTTGGATATTTGCATTTATGGCGGGGTATGCTTTTTATAGGAAGGATTACGGGCGCCTGCTGCCTTTTGCCATGATCTTTTTGTTATGGCTGACCGTGGTGCTTGGCCCCACTTATCTGCCAAGATATGTGCTGATTCTTTGGTTTGCCCTGCCTTGGGCAATGATTCGGCCAATGCCAAAGGCGTGACGACAGCAGTTGCTGAAGCCGTTACTACAGGCCAAAACAGTAACGTTCTTGTAAACTTCTGGCAACTGTGCTATACTTACCCAAGTATCAGGAAGAAAAGTAAAAAAGGCGTCGTGGACCAGCGGTCTGCGCCGTGGAGGTTTTCAATGTATAAAGTCGTAAAAAAAAGCCGGGCAGTGCAAAGTTTTATTATTTTAACGGCATTGTTCGTGATGTTTACCATATTTCCGCTGCGCATATGGGAGGAGAATATTCCTTCCGTGAGCAACCAGATCCTGGCAGGATCTTCCGACAGCGTATGTGATGACTATATGCTGCAGCGTTTTATCGCCCAATATGACCATCTTGGGACGATTAATTTGTATGTGGTGGATTTTGAGAACGGATGGAACAGGGATGAGCGGGTGGATTCGTTCATATTCCGTATGCTGGATTCGGATATGGAGATCATGTTTGAGGAAAAGATCGATATGCGGTTCTGCGATATTCCGGGTTTCTGCACCGTATACATTAATGAAGAGCTGGAAGTGGGCAAGGATTATTATTTTTTCCTGCAGGGAATGAACGGGAGCCGGGCATGGTTCGGCCTGGAAGAGACGGCAAATGCGGGAACGCCTTATGTCAGCAGGCTGATCTATAATTATGATGAGCTGGAAGGATATAATATCATAGGCGAATATAATTATACGGTACCCCTTCGTAAGGAAAAGGTGCTGTTATACGATGCTGTTTTATTTGCGGCAGCCCTTCTGCTGGTCGGAGCGGTGGAGATCTATTATAGGAAGACCGGCAGGGACAAGCTGATCACGGTGGAAAAGGCTTTGCGCTTTGCAGCTAACTGCTTGGCGGGAGCAGGGCTGGCGTATGCGGTTTGGAATATCAGCATACGGAGATTTTTCAGCGGGAAGCTGGCGGATAATTTATTTTATACCGTCGGAATCCTGCTCGGTTTCAGCGCTTTATTTTATATGATCAATGTAAAGCGGGACAGGCAGGGTTACATGCCTCTGGCAAAAAGATTTGCGGCCAACTGGCAGAATGTGCTGCAGACGGTTTTTCTTGCGGCCGGGGTGTGGGCGTGCTGTAATTATATGAACGGCCTTTATGATATCCACCACAGGGTGGCGGAGCGGCAGTTTATTGTGTTCCTGGCTTTGGCGGCCATCGTTATGTGTGAAAGGAAGGAGATATTCAATAAGCTGACCATTCTGTATGCTCTGGCGGCGCTGGGCGTTACGCTCTGGTACAGGAGCATTTATGTGGATTACCTTGCCATGGATGAATGGGATCTGCGGATCTTAAGATGGGGGATTGCGGCGGTAGTCTTGTCGGGCTTCCTTTTGGTGAATATTTTGGCGCAGCTTGTCAGGGTGATTTTGCGGAAAAAGAGGATGGCGGGCATTTCCTGGTGGTATGGCGCTATTCTGGCTTTATTTTTCGTGCTGATTATCGTATTCCGCAATACCAGATGGTGGACGGTGGCTCTGGCGGCGGCATTTACTTTATTTTATATCCGTTATGCCCTTTGGGATAAAAAGGCGTATTTGCTGCAAAATATATGTAACGGGCTGTTGCTGAATTTTGTGGTTTCTATGTTGTTTTCCTTTGTCAGAAGACCCTTTTTGTCGTGGATTTATCCGAGATTTCCGTTTATTTTCCATACGGTGACGGTGACGGCGGTATATATGACGTTTATTATGTGCGCGGCGCTGATTAAACTGGCAGACCGGTATAAGGAGTGTTTCTGCGTGGAAAAAGCGGACAGGCCGAAGGGAATGGAAGGGTTCCGGTGTATTTGGAAAGAACTTCTTCTGTTCGGCATGTCAGGCACATATATGCTGTTTACCGCTTCCAGGACAGGATTCCTTGCGGTGGCCGTTATGGGGGCAGTAACGCTGGTTTTTCTTGCTATGGATGCCGGGAGGGAAAAATTAAAGCATATTGCTGTTTTGGTCGGAATGATGGCCTGCGGCATTGTATGGTGCTTTCCTTGGATATTTACGGCCCAGAGGATCGTTCCTGCGTTGTGCAGCAATATTTTTAAATATGAAGTGGAAGTCTTCCCGGATGCCATTACCAGAGGCGATGAGTGGGATTCTATGTATTATATTACGATAGAACGATTTGCAGAAGTGTTTAACAATAAGATATTCGGCATACCGGAAAGCGGTTCCAGTTCTTATGAGAGAAGCGAAGAATACCAGAAATACAGGGCAAGGCGCTATAACAGCAAGGGCGAGGTCGTATGGGATGGCGGCATCGATGAGTTGTATGAGGAGGAAAATGCCCAGACAGCAGCAGGCGGCGAAGAGGCGGCCGGTTCGGCGGAAAGCAAAAATGCGTCTGACCGTAAGCTGGATATTATCGGTATCAAGACGGAAGAGGAACGCCAGGCGGAGGAAGAAGAGGCCGCCAGACGGGAAGAGGAAGCGAAGAACAGCAAGCCTGAAGAAATAGAGGAAGAACCGGAAGAAGAGCCGGAAGAAGATTTGAGCGTATATGAAAAGACGGAGGAATATGCAAACGGAAGGATGGATATTTTCCGAGCTTATATCGGGCAGCTGAATCTGACCGGGCATGATGACATGGGGGCGACGCTGCCGAACGGCGAATTAGCGGTACATGCCCATAATATTTATTTGCAGGTGGCTTATGACCACGGCCTCATAGTAGGAGCGGTTTTCCTGTTTGTGGGAGCGGCATCTTTTATACAGGGATGTATTTTCTATAAGAAAAGAAGAGACAGGGTTCCCTGCGCGGCTTTGCCGGCAGCGGCCATCGCGGCGTTTGCCATGGCGGGGCTGGTGGAATGGATTTTCCACCTTTGCCATCCGGCAGGATTCACGCTGATGCTCGTATTGGCGCCTTTGCTTTTTGATATGGGAAATAAAAAGGACAAAGCAAATGAAAAAAGATAAGAAACCTTTTAATGCAAAGTTATTTTATAGGAGAACGTACCTGATTATTTATGATATTATCAGTGTGATTTTCTCCAGTTATATAGCGGTGTTGATCCGTTATGAGTTTCGTCTGGATACGGTGCCGGAGCATTTCCTGACGCCGATCAACCGTTTTTTGCCGGTGAATATTCTGTTAACGCTGCTGGTTTTTTATATCTTCAGGCTTTACCATAGCCTGTGGGCTTTCGCAGGAGAAACGGAACTGCAGAATCTTGTGGTATCCTGCGCGATATCGGCGGTATTGAACAGCGTGGGGCTGCAGTTTTTTAAGGTATCGGAACAGCCGGTGCCGAAAAGCTATTATTTTCTTTATATGTTCGTGCTGATCAGCATGATGTTTGTCAGCCGGTTTTCCTACCGTTTTCTGCGGAGCCAGAAGCATAAACAGCAGAACAAGAAAAACGGCATTTCCGTTATGGTGATCGGTGCGGGGGAGGCAGCCAACGTAATTATCAAGGAAATTGTGAACAGCAATTTCAGCACGATGGTAATCCGCTGTATTATTGATGATGATAAAGGAAAATGGGGAAGATATATCCAGGGAATCAAAGTGGCCGGAGGAAGGGACAGGATCATCGAATGCGCCGATCTTTATGGCATTGATGAGATTATCGTCGCAATGCCATCCATATCCCGGTCGGAACTGCGCAAGATATTGGAGATATGCAAGGAGACGAACTGCAAGCTTCGTTCCCTGCCCGGCATGTACCAGCTGGTGAACGGAGAGGTGAACGTCAGCAAACTGAGGGATGTGGAAGTGGAGGATCTGCTGGGAAGGGATCCGATCAGCGTGGATCTGGATTCTATTCTCGGCTATGTACAGAACAAGACGGTACTCGTAACCGGAGGGGGAGGCTCCATCGGCAGCGAGCTGTGCAGGCAGATCGCCAGCCATCGGCCGAAACATTTGGTCATTCTCGATATTTATGAAAATAATGTGTATGATATCCAGCAGGAATTAAAAACCAAATACCCGGAGCTGAGAATGACCGTATTGATCGCTTCTGTGCGCAATACGAACCGGATGAACTGGATCTTTGAAAAATATAAGCCGGAGATCGTCTATCATGCGGCCGCGCATAAGCATGTGCCATTGATGGAGGACAGCCCCAACGAGGCGGTGAAAAATAATGTGTTCGGCACTTGGAAAACGGCGCAGGCCGCCGCTTTTTACGGCGTTAGAAGGTTTGTCCTGATTTCTACGGATAAGGCAGTAAACCCGACCAATATTATGGGGGCCAGCAAGCGCATCTGCGAGATGATCATCCAGACTTTTAACAATCATTACGATACGGAATTTGTAGCCGTGCGCTTTGGAAACGTGCTGGGCAGCAATGGCAGCGTGATTCCTCTGTTCCGCAAGCAGATTATGGCGGGCGGGCCGGTGACAGTGACCCATCCCGATATTATTCGGTATTTTATGACGATTCCGGAGGCGGTTTCCCTCGTGCTGCAGGCCGGCGCTTATGCCAAGGGCGGGGAAATCTTCGTGCTGGATATGGGAGAACCGGTAAAAATTCTGGATCTGGCGGAAAATCTCATCCGCTTGTCCGGCTACCGGGTGGGCGAGGATATTAAAATAGAGTTTACCGGTCTGCGTCCGGGGGAAAAGCTTTACGAAGAACTTCTGATGGATGAAGAGGGAATGAAGGAGACGGCGAATAAGCTGATTCATGTAGGGAAGCCTATTGAAATAGACGAAATGGAATTCTTCCGCCAGC
This sequence comes from Lachnospiraceae bacterium, assembly GCA_021772075.1. Classification (GTDB taxonomy): domain Bacteria; phylum Bacillota; class Clostridia; order Lachnospirales; family Lachnospiraceae; genus Kineothrix. The sequence continues at coordinate 11,909 of JAETNQ010000041.1, read as the reverse complement.
TCAAGAGGTTGAAGGAAGAGTCTAAAAATGAAAGTGGGGATATCCGGCCCCTGATCCAGGAAATCGTGCCGACCTACCATTATGGCTGACGGTATGGCGGGCAGGAAAATTGTTCAGGTTTTATTCAAAAAGGAAAGGCATTGTCATGAACTCGATTACGGAAAGAAAAAGGATTTATCTTTCTTCCCCTACGATGCATGGGAAGGAACAGGAATTTGTAAAAGAAGCGTTTGATACGAATTGGGTGGCTCCCCTTGGGCCGAATGTGAACGGGTTTGAAAAAGAACTGGCGGAGTATACGGGCGCGTCCTATGCGGCCGCACTGGATTCAGGAACGGCAGCGATCCATCTGGCTTTAAAGCTGGCCGGAGTAAAAGAGGGGGATATTGTATTTGTGCCTACGCTCACTTTCTCTGCCACCTGCAATCCGGTGGTTTATGAAAAGGCCGTGCCGGTATTTATCGATTCGGAGGCCGATACATGGAATATGTCGCCGGAAGCGCTGGAGAGGGCGTTTGAAAAGTACCCTTTGCCGAAAGCGGTGATTGTGGTGCATCTGTACGGCACTCCGGCGAAGCTGGACGAGATCATGGACATCTGCAAAAAACATGGAACCACATTGATCGAGGATGCGGCGGAATCTTTAAGCAGCACCTATAAAGGAAAGCAGACAGGGACGTTCGGGAAATTCGGAATTTATTCCTTTAATGGAAATAAAATCATCACCACTTCAGGCGGCGGCATGCTGGTATCGGAGGACGAAGCGCTGATCCAAAGAGCCAGGTTCCTTTCCACCCAGGCAAGGGATCCGGCAAGGCACTACCAGCATTCCCAGATCGGTTATAATTACCGTATGAGCAATATTACCGCCGGGATCGGGCGGGGGCAGCTTCTGTCCCTGGAAGAGCATAAAAGGCTGAAGAAAGCGATTTATGAAAAGTACCGGGAAGCCTTTTCCGATATCGGAGAGATCCGGATGAATCCGCTGAACCCCGAAGGCGATGCTAACTGCTGGCTGTCCTGCATGACGATAGCGGAGGGCGGCAAAGTGGAGAAAGATATGGTATTGGATGCCCTGGAGGAGGAGAATATAGAGGCGCGCCCTATATGGAAGCCGATGCATCTGCAGCCGGTTTTTGCAGACCGCGATTTTATTACCCTTTGTGAAGGCGGAAAAAGTCTGGCGGAAGATATTTTTAACCGGGGACTTTGCCTGCCCAGCGATATTAAGAATACGGATGAGGATATGGAGCGGATCATCCGCATTGTCAGAGGGCTGTTCGTATAATTGCTGATAGAATGCTGTGGGAAAGGCATGGATTCGTATGTACAAACATTTTGTAAAAAGAGGGCTGGATTTTATTTTATCCCTGGCGGGGATGATCGTTTTAAGCCCGGTATTTCTTATACTGGCGGTATTGGTACGGTGCAAGCTGGGAAGCCCGGTGATTTTCAAGCAGGAGAGGCCGGGAAAGGATGAGAAGATTTTTACGCTTTGCAAGTTTCGGACGATGACGAACCAGAGGGATGCGGAAGGAAAACTGCTGCCGGACAGCCAGCGGCTGCCCCGGTTCGGGAAGCTGCTTCGGGCGACCAGCCTGGATGAACTGCCGGAGCTGTTGAATATTTTAAAAGGCGATATGAGCATCATCGGCCCCCGTCCGCTTCTCGTTTCCTATCTTCCTTACTACACAGAAGAAGAGAGGATGCGCCATCAGGTAAGGCCGGGGCTGACTGGTTTGGCCCAGGTCAGCGGGAGGAATTTTATCGATTGGGACAGGCGGATGGAAAAGGATGTGGAATATGTAAAAAATCTTTCCTTTGCCATGGATGCAAAAGTGCTGTGGCTGACGGTGAAAACCGTGCTTGGGCATAGCGATGAAGTGGCGGAGGATACCAATGCGGCAGAGGGGAACTTTGCCCAGATCAGGCAAAAGCGGCTGGAGGAGACGGGAAGCTTGAAGAAGCCGGAACAGGAGGTGCTGCAGAAGTCATGAATATTTTGATTTTGAGCGCTGGGACACGGGATAAGGTAGTCCAGTATTTTAAAAGGGAGCTGGCGGGGAAAGGAAAGGTAATCGCTACGGATTGTTCCAATCTGGCTCCTGCGGTGTATGAGGCCGACCGTTTTTATCTTGTGCCGCGCATATCGGAACCCGGATATATAGAAGTGATCCTGGACATTTGTAAAAAGGAAGAAATTACAGGCGTTTTTTCTTTGATAGATCCCGAACTCAGCCTGCTGGCGAAGGAAAGGGAGCGTTTTCTGGAAGTAGGCGCATGCCCGGTCGTATCGCCTTATGAACTGGTGGAGACCTGTTTCGATAAATATAAGATGTACCGGCTTCTCACGGATATGGGGATACCGACGGGAAGATGTTATGTGGACAAGGAAGAATTTTACAGGAGCCTGGAAGAAGGGGAGATTTCTTACCCTGTATTTGTAAAACCGGTGAAAGGAAGCGCCAGCATCAATATCAATAAGGTATATGGGCGTAAAGAGATAGAGGTTTTATTCGATTTATACGATGATTTGATGATACAGGAATATATGGACGGAACGGAATTCGGCGCAGACGTTTATGTGGATATGGTATCCGGTAAATGCACATCCATTTTCCTGAAAAAAAAGATCAAGATGCGTGCGGGAGAGACGGATAAATCGGTGTCTGCCAAAGATGGGGAACTTTTTGCCCTGCTTCGGGATTTTGTGGAGAAATGCGGGTTTATCGGTATGATAGATATCGATATCTTTCAAATAGGAAACGAGTATTATATTTCGGAGGTGAACCCCCGGTTTGGGGGAGGTTATCCCCACGCCTATGAATGCGGCGTGAATATGCCGGCGCAGGTGATCCGGAATCTGGAAGGCGGGGAAAACGAGGTTTCCATCGGAGAGTACCGGACGGGCATCTGCATGATGAAATATAACGAAGTGATGATAAAAGATATGGAAAATACGGAGATTATCGGATAAATGGGTACAATACTTGTATTAACGAATTCTTCCGGCGGTTTGTATGATTTCAGGAATGAACTGATGGTAAGGCTGCTGGAAAGGCATAAGGTGGTTGTCAGCCTTCCCGATACGACGAAAGTAAAAGAGTTGGAGGAGGAAGGCTGTGAAATTCTTACAACGCCTATTAACAGGCGGGGCGTGAACCCCAAAGAGGATATGGGGCTGTTTTTGGCTTATCGAAAGATGATCAAGGATATTTGCCCGGATCTGGTGATCACCTATACCATCAAGCCGAATGTTTACGGAGGCTTTGCCTGCCGCCTGTTGGGAACGCCTTACATTGCGACGATTACCGGGCTGGGGGGAGCTTTTGACCGGAAGGGGCTGTTTTTAAAAATGATCGTTATGATGTACCGCATGGGGTTGAAAAAGGCGGAGTGCGTTTTTTTCCAGAATAAAGAAAACAGGGATATTTTTGCCGGTTACGGGATACGTGGAAAGAGGGAACGGCTGGTGAACGGTTCCGGCGTGAATCTGGAGAGGCATTGCTTTGAGGAATATCCCCAGGGAGGAAAGACGACGTTTCTTTTCGTGGGAAGAGTGATGAAGGAACGGGGGATTCTGGAATATCTGGAAGCGGCGGTGCGGCTGCACAGGGAGGACGTAGAGTTCGCCATTCTGGGATATTGCGACGAAGATTACCAGGAACTGTTGAATGAATATGAAGAAAAAGGAGTCATCAGCCAGTGGGGGTTCCATACACAGGTGCATCCTTTTCTGGCGAAGGCAGACGCGGTCGTAGTAGCATCTTTTCATGAAGGGATGTCTAACGCTCTTATAGAGGCGGCGGCGACGGGAAGGCCAGTAATCGCTTCCGACATCAGCGGATGCCGGGAGGCTTTTGAAGAAGGAAAAACAGGCTTTGGCTTTACCCCCGGAAATGCGGACGATTTGATACGGGCCATGGAAAAGTTTCTGGAGCTTTCCAAGGAAGAAAGGGCATCCATGGGGAAGGCGGCCAGAGAAAAAATGGAACGGGAATTTGACAGGAAAATTGTAGTGGACGCTTATATGAGCGAAGTGCTGAATTAAAGGAGGAAACAGGGATGGATTTGTATGAAAAATTAGTGGATGGAAGCGAGAAGCTTTCCCTGGTAGGGTTAGGATATGTGGGCATGCCCATCGCGGTAGCTTTTGCCAAAAAGATAAAGGTGATAGGGTTCGATTTGAATAAGCAGAAGATCGACCTGTATAAAGCGGGAGTGGATCCGACCAATGAGGTAGGCGGGGAAGTCATCCGGAATACGAAGGTAGAGTTTACGGCAGATGCGTCCAGGCTGAAAGAAGCGAAATTCCATATCGTTGCGGTTCCCACGCCGGTGAACGATGACCATACGCCGGATCTTTCGCCGGTGGAAGGTGCAAGCCGCCTTTTGGGGCAGAATCTGACGAAGGGTTCCATCGTTGTATTCGAATCCACAGTATACCCCGGGGTGACGGAAGACATCTGCGTCCCCATTCTGGAAAAGGAATCCGGGTTAAAATGCGGCGTGGATTTTAAGATCGGATATTCGCCGGAGAGGATCAATCCGGGGGACAAGGTACACCGGCTGGAAACAATCACGAAGATCGTATCCGGGATGGACGGGGAAACATTGGATACGGTGGCGAAGGTATATGAGCTTGTAGTGGAGGCAGGAGTCTACCGGGCGGAATCCATCAAAGTAGCCGAGGCCGCAAAGGTCATCGAAAACAGCCAGAGGGATATTAATATCGCTTTTATGAATGAATTGTCCATTATTTTCCATAAAATGGGAATCGATACAAAGGCGGTGCTGGAAGCGGCTGGGACGAAATGGAATTTCCTGAAGTTTTTCCCGGGCCTGGTGGGGGGGCACTGTATCGGGGTAGATCCTTATTACCTTACTTATAAGGCGGAACAACTTGGCTACCATTCCCAGATTATTCTTTCCGGCCGGCGTATCAATGACGATATGGGAAAATATGTGGCGGAAAGCCTGGTAAAGAATTTGATTAAGACGGATATTCCGGTGAAAGGGGCAAAGGTGGCCATTTTAGGCTTTACCTTTAAGGAAAACTGCCCGGATACAAGAAATACGAAGGTGATCGATATTTATAAGGAACTGGGGGAATACGGGATCCGGCCGGTCGTGGTGGATCCTGCGGCGGATGCCGACGAAGCGGGGAGACTCTATGGGATTGAGTTCCATGAGATCAAAGAGGTACGGGATATGGACGCGGTGGTGATCGCGGTAGCCCATTCCGGCTTCCTGGAATTGTCCAGGGAAGATATCGCGGCGTTTTTCAATCCGGCGCATAAAGTGAAGGTGCTGATGGATATTAAAGGCCTGTTGGATAAGAAAGATTATCAGGAAGATTATCTATATTGGAGATTATAATGGGGAAAAGGGTAAGGTCGGGCGCATTCCTTATGCTGCTGCTGGCGGTTTTTCTTGGAATGTTCGCCGTATTCGGCCCGGGCGTATATAACGATTCGGATCAGTATTTAAAAATGCATATTCACAGGGAACCTTTATATCCCCTGTTTCTGGCCGCCCTGAGAACGGTTTTTCCAAACGGGTGGCTGATTGCCATGGGAGTGCTGCAGAACGTTTTTGCGGCGGTGAGTATATGGCTTTTTGCGGAATATATTAGTGAAAGGTTTGAACTGGGAGCCGCAGGAGAAATGGTGGTGACAGTCCTCTGCCTCGCCCCCCACATATTGACCAAATATTTTTCCGCGCTGCATCTTTTTATGACGAATTCGGTGATGAGCGAGGCTGTCTGCCTGCCCTTATTCACCTTGTTTTTTATGGAATGCTGTAAAATATTTACGGAAGAAGAGGAAAGGGAATGCCGGAAGGCGGTGGTTTGTTCCCTTCTTCTTGCATTTTTGGTTTCTTTGGCCAGGACGCAGATGATGGTGACGGTTTTCCTATGGCTGGCGGTGGTTGGAGCCAGAATTGTGCTGTGGCCGAAGAACCGGTGGAGGCGGAGGACGTGGCAGAGGCCGAGGAACGGAAAGTGGAAAGCGTCGCGCCTGTTGATAGCGGCTGCCATAGCGGCGGCAGTATTTCTCCTGCGTATGCTTGCGGTGAGAAGCTATAACCTTGTATTTAACGGGCATTTTATCAACAATACATACGGAACCGTCAACACGCTGACGAATATTCTGTATGCTGCGGACCGGGAAGACGGAGAGAGGATCAAGGATCAGGAGGCCAGGGAATTTTTCTTCCGTATGTATGATCTGGCCGAGGAACGACAGGCCAATTATAAATATGCCGGGCCTTCGCTCCGGGAAAAGACGGAGCATATCGAAGCCTGGCACGATACGATCAAGTATGAAATGATAGAAGATGTATTCTATCAGACTTATGATAAGACGGTGACAAGCGATTATATCATCCAAAATCTGATGGCGGATGAAACGGCGGGGAAAATCATCCGGGGCATTCTGCCCGGCTGTTTTTTCCGATGGCTGGGAAATTATCTGCTGATTGCTTCCTATGGGGCGGTCCGCAGCATTGCAGTAGTTCATCCGGTCATTAATTGGGCGGCGCTTTTCATTTATTTATCAGCTTTGGCGCTGGTATTTTTTGTCTGGAGGAAGGATGCGGGAGATCCTGCGGTTCCGGTCATGCTGATTGCTCTTTTGGCGATATTGGCAAATGTGGGCGCTGTATCCATGACCATTATGTGCCTGTCCAGATATATGATATACGGCTTTGCGCCTTTTTACACGGGGTATTTTTTGTTGCTTTTGAGATTGAGGAAGGGATATTGAAGGAAGGAGATAAGAAAAAGATGGGCTATAAAGATTTAAAATTTGATGCAGACAGTGTATTTTTAGTAACCGGGGGAGCGGGCTTCATCGGTTCCAATTTGTGCGAGGCGCTGCTCGGCTTGGGCTATACGGTACGATGCCTTGATGATCTTTCCACCGGAAAATACGAAAATATAGAACCGTTTACCCAATTAGAGAAATTTACTTTTATCAAAGGCGATATCCGGGAACTGGAAACCTGCCTGGAAGCGACAAGAGGGGCAGATTATGTTTTGAACCAGGCGGCGTGGGGAAGTGTGCCGAGAAGCATCGAGATGCCGCTTTTATACGAAGAAATCAATATCAGGGGTACGTTGAATATGATGGAAGCGAGCCGGCGGAACGGGGTAAAGAAGTTTGTATATGCTTCCAGCTCTTCCGTATACGGAGACCATCCCCAGCTTCCCAAGAAGGAAGGAGTGGAGGGAAAAGTAATTTCACCTTATGCCCTGACAAAAAAAGTGGATGAGGAATATGGCAGACTATATAAGGAATTATACGGGCTGGATACTTATGGGCTGCGTTATTTTAATGTTTTCGGCAGGAGGCAGGATCCGGACGGTGCGTATGCGGCGGTCATCCCGAAATTTATCCGTATGCTTCTGAACGGGGAGACTCCCACCATCAACGGCGATGGGAAGCAGTCGAGGGATTTTACCTATATCGATAATGTCATTGAAGCGAACTTGAAAGCCTGCCTGGCATCCGGCGAAGCGGCGGGGAATGCGTTTAATATCGGTGCCGGCGGAAGGGAATATCTGATCGATGTTTACTATGATCTGTGCAAGGCGCTTGGAAAAGATGTGGAGCCGAAGTTCGGGCCTCCGCGTCTGGGCGATGTCCGGGATTCCAATGCGGATATTTCCAAGGCCAGGGAACTGCTCGGATACGATCCGGAGTATGATTTTGCACAGGGAATCAGTTTAGCGATCGACTGGTATAAGGAGAACTTATGAAATACAAGGTAACGGTATTCGGGGTAAAGGACACGTCGGAAAATATTGTGGAATTTATCCATAAAAATATATGCCCGGTGGAATTGGTCATTACGATCAGCAAAGAGGTATTGAATAAAAACCAGGTTTCCGGGTTCAAGGGACTGTCGGTATTGGAGGACCGGTATGGGATACCTGTATTCGAGGCGGACAGCTATTTCCTTACAGATGAAAAGACGAAAAAATTTATGGAAGAAAACGAATTCGAAATCGCAGTTTCCATGGGCTGGCAGAGGCTGATTCCTAAGTATGTGCTGGACAAATTCGCATATGGCGTGTACGGGTTCCATGGAAACTGCGGCTATCTTCCGTTCGGCAGGGGGAGGTCGCCCCTGAATTGGTCGATTATCCGGGGGGATACCAGGTTCAACTTGAATTTATTCCGTTATGATGAGAATGCGGACAGCCCTAATGTATTTGCTACGGAAATGTTTTCTATTACAAGCCATGATGATATCCGGACGGCGCAATACAAAAATATGATTTGCTCCAAAAACCTGATCCGGAAGCTTTTGAAAGCTTATGCAGAAAAAAATATTGTGGTTCGGACGGAATCCAAAGATTTTGATTCCTGGTATCCTAAGAGAACGGCGGCGGACGGAAAAATCGATTTCAAAGGGCGGACGAGGGATATTTATAACCTGATCCGGGGCGTGGCGGCGCCTTTCCCGGGAGCATTTGCCATGTGCGGCGGGGAGAAGGTGACGATATGGGAAGCCCATCCTTTCGATGAGATGATAGATTTTTCCGCTTATGCGCCGGGGGAAGTGGCGGATGTTTTCGACGGAAAACTGGTAGTAAGGACGGTGGACGGCTCGCTTCTGGTCGACAGATATGAGTGCGTCAGGGAGATAAAGGCCGGGGATATTCTGGAGTAAAAACTGTCTGGCAGGAAAAGAAGGATGGAAATGGATGCGGGCAAATCCCATGACGGATGGAGGAACCAGTATGAAGATGGCGGTTCGGATGGATGATATCGCGCCGGGTATGGACTGGAAAAAATTCATGGATTTCAAGGCGCTTTTGGATGAATATGGAATAAAGCCGTTAATCGGCGTAGTGCCGGACAACCGGGACGGGAACCTGGAACGGACGGAGGCAGGCTGTAAGCGAGGGCAGGACGGGAAGCGCGAAAAGGATGGGATGCCGGAAGATTTCTGGGCGTATGTCAGGGAATTGCAGGAACAGGGATGGATGGTTGCCATGCACGGTTACCAGCATGTTTATACGCAGAAAAAGGGAGGAGTTTTCCCGCTGAACCTTTTTTCGGAATTTGCCGGGCTGCCTTTGCCCCGGCAGCTTGTTATGCTGGAAAAAGGAAAGGAAATTCTGGATTCCCACGGAATAAAGACGGATATTTTTATGGCACCCGCCCATTCTTATGACAAGAATACATTAAAGGCTTTGTATCAGGCCGGATTCCGCAAAATAACGGACGGATTTGGAAGCAGGCCGTATGTTTGGCGGCAAATGTGCTTTTATCCGATTTCGTTCCGGCTGGAGAGCAGCCTGAAAAAAAAGAAGGGCTTTACGACGATGGTGGTTCATGCCAATACCGCAGACCAGAAAGATATGGAAAAATACCGAAGGATTTTTGAACAAAATGAAATGATATCTTATGGGGATTATTTGCAGGCAGGGGCGGTTCCCAGGGGATGGGCCGGCCATTGCGCGGAATATCTGCTGGCTGCCTTAAAACGTATGTTGGTGAAGTTTTTGTAGAGGAGGGAAATGCCTATGGGAGAACCGGTCCGCATACTGCATGTACTCGGAGGCTTAAGCCTCGGCGGCGCGGAGAGCCGCATTATGGATTTATACCGCTGTATGGACAGGGAAAAGGTACAGTTTGATTTTCTCGTGCATCAGGACAGGACGGGGGAACGCGTTCCCGAATTTTATGATGAAGAGGTGAAGAAGCTGGGCGGAAATATTTATCTCCTGCCCAGGTTTCAAGGATATAATTATTTTGCTTACCGGAAAGCGGCACGGGAATTTTTTAAAGGGCATCCTGATTTCCGTGTCGTGCAGGGGCATATGACGAGCACGGCGGCTATTTATCTGCCGGAAGCGGCGAAAGCTGGCATTCCGGTGCGGGTAGCCCATGCCAGAAGCGCCGGGGTGGATCGGGGGATAAAAGGAGCTGTGACGAGGCTGTTACGAATTCCGCTGCTTGGACGGGCGGACTATTGCTTTGCGTGTTCCAGAGAAGCCGGAGAGTCGGTATTCGGGAAAAAATGGGAGAAATCGTCGAAAGCCTTGGTGATTCCGAATGCGGTGGATGCCCGGAAATTCGTGTATCGGGAAGAAGTAAGGGATAAGATAAGAAAAGAGTCAGGCTTGGAAGATCATTTTGTCATAGGCCATGTCGGAAGGTTCCATTATGCCAAAAACCATGAATTCCTGCTGAAAATCTTCGCGGCCGTACGAAGAAAGATGGAGGAAAAGGGGATGAAGGCGGCGCTTATGCTTCTCGGCGAAGGACCCGGCATGGATGCGGCTAAGGAACAGGCGGCAGAGCTTGGCATAGAAAAAGAGACATTCTTTATGGGAAATCGGAAAGAAGTCTGGGATTATTACCAAGCGATGGATTATTTTGTATTCCCTTCCCGGTTTGAAGGGCTGCCGGGGACTGTGGTGGAAGCCCAGGCCGCGGGGCTGAAATGCCTCATCTCGGACCGGATTACGCCGGAGGCGGGGTTTACAAATCTGGTGGCGTATAAAGATATCGCCCTTCCGGCAGAAGATTGGGCGGAACAGATTGTCAAGGATATTCCTTATGAAAGAAAAAATATGTGCCAGGCCGTTGAAGCCGCCGGCTTTGACATAAGGGAACAGGCGGGGCGGATGGAACGATTTTATCTGTCAGGGAAAATCAGCTGATCCGAAAGGGGAAGGAATCTTATGGATGCGAGGCAGACCATGAAGAAAAAGTTAATGTTGATTGTGCCGATGCTCCACCAGGGCGGATTTGAACGGGTCTGCGTGGCGACGGCGCGTTTGTTGGAAGCATATGCGGATGTATACATCGTGGTATTTGATTCCAAAGATATTGCCTATGATATCAAAGGCTTACATGTGACGGATCTGCATCTTGGAGTAAAAGAAGGGAAAATCGGCAAGATTTGGAATGTCATCCGGAGGAGCCTTGCTGTCAGGAAACTGAAAAAAGAATGGGAGATCGACATCGCCTACAGCTTCGGGCCGTCTGCGAATATGGTAAATGTATTTTCCAGATCAAAAGGGGAAGTCTGGACAGGCATCCGCAGTTACATGGATATGGGGAATGCGCGGCTGATCCGGTTATTTTCCAGATGTTCGGACAGGGTATTATGCTGTTCGAAGAGGATAGAAGAGGAAATAACGCTCCAATATCATTGCAGGAATGCGGTGACATTATATAATCCCCTGGATGTGGAGGCTCTGGAAAGGAATGCCGCCGGGGAAGAAATAAGGCTGCCCTGGGAGGACAGGGAGAATATGGTTGTCTCTATGGGGCGGGAGGACGATGTGAAAGGTTTCTGGCATTTGCTGAAAAGCTTTTCACTTGTGCGGAAAGAAGTGCCGGATGCAAAGCTGATGATTATCGGGGACGGGGAATTTGAGGAATACAGGACGCTGGCAAAGGAACTGGGCGTAGGAGATGGGGTTTACTTTACGGGAATGAAAAAAAATCCTTTTCCTTATCTTCATACGGCCAAGGTTTATGTGCTGACTTCTTATCATGAAGGCTTTCCGAACGCTTTGGTGGAAGCTATGGCCCTTGGCATTCCGGTGATCGCTACGGACTGTCTGACCGGCCCCGGGGAAATACTGCGCAAAGGAGACGCTTCCTATGGGGTATTGATTCCCAATATGAGTCCGGTAAAAAATTTGGATCCTTCGGAGATCAGCGAAGAAGAAAAGAATTTGGCGGATGAGATCAAAAGGATGCTGACGGATCAGGAATACTATGCTAAGTATCAAGAAGCGTCAGCAGCAAGGGCAAAAGATTTTTCCAATGCCTGTTATGTGGAATGCATAAGGGGATGGATTGGCTGATGGACAGGGAAACCATTTTGTCGGGTCGGGGGCTGGGCGGGAAGGAAGAGGGGCAGGGGAAAGAGGGCAG
>JAETNQ010000040.1 GCA_021772075.1 Lachnospiraceae bacterium | reverse complement strand
CCTTCCCCTAATTAAATATCTTTGAAACTGCGCCACATATTTTTGGTGGTGCTTTTTCTTTGTAATAAAACGCAAGGGTGTTGAAAGCCTTTGCGTTTTTTATTAACCAAACTCAAGGTAGTGTCAAGTAATCTATGAAAAACAGAGCTAAAAAAAATAGGCTCACCCTCACCTTGAAAATTGCAGATATTGGTATATAAGACCTTGGGGCGTTGCCCCAATCCCCACAAGGGACCAGTCCCTTGACCCATTTTCGGGCTCTGCCCGAACCCGTCCTCGCCGGAAGGCAGGAAAAGGGCGCAGTTGCCCCCTTTGCTGCTTGACAGGATAATCCATGAGCTTTATGTCAACAGACTTTCGCGGCATATCCTCACCGCCTGACGGCGGCTGCGGTATTCCACGGTTCTATTGACAACCGCTCCGCTCCGATGCTGCTGCAGAGTTTTTCTGCATATTCAGGATGGTCTGCTGGCCAAGGAAGATGAGAAGCTGCCATTTGCCCGGCATGTTGTCGGCACCCTGCAGCATTTCCACCTCGTTGAGGACTTTGTATTTATTGTGTTTGTGGGGGCGCAGAAAGTTATAGTAGGCGACCCAGAGAACCAGGTCATAGTTAGCCCCGTCAATGTTGTCAAAACCGTTTGTGTGACGGTAAGAAGCCTTATAGGTGCGGTTGAGGCGTTCGATCATCTGTTTAAACGGGCGGTGTTCCGCGGAGACAGAATCGTCGTTGGTAAGCCCGATGACCTGGGTGACTTTGAAGGAAAAGTTTTTGCCAGGCCTTTTAATGAATTCCATGGCGGCGAGCGGATAGGCACTGTAGCCGTCAGCGATGAACTTGAACTTTTCAGGCAGCTTTGTAAGCCCTTGGAAGGCCATGCGCATGGCGAGGATGCAGGGACCGACACCGCGGTTGTCAGATACCTGGTAGCCGATGATGGAGCGTGTTGCCGCATTCATAATGAGCCAGACGTAGGTTTTGATGCCGCGGATTTTGATGTAGGTTTCATCAGCGGTGAACACATCCCCTTTTTCGTAAGGATAGTGATCTATGAAAGGCTTGATGCAGACAGCGGCAGTCTTACAGTAGTTTGCGATCTGCTGGTGGGAAATGGTGATGTTGTAGAGGTCTTTCAGTGCCTGAGAGGTTTTGCGCAGAGAGAGCCCGAGGTTAACATGGAGAGTAAGGCACAGGGACATGACATGTGAGTTATGCTTAGTGAATTTCAGGGAAGAGGCGTTTTTAGGCAGGGTGTTTAAATCCATGCTGAAAAAATCCATGGTGAATTCGCGGTAGATATAGTGGAGTTTATATTTGTTTTTGCCGCAATCTTCCTTAAGGTCGTCCTTGTCCACCTTTTTGAGGTTGTGGAGATAGTAAGGGCATATAGGGTTCACGCATTTGTGGAGAATGAAGTGCCTGCGTTCTTTCTTTGGGACGAGGGCATTGCCGCAGTGAGGGCACCGCAGCTTCATGGAAGAGAAGCGGCTTTCCCCGGGAGAAAACCTCGCGTCACAGACCTTGCATAGAAGCTGTCCTTTGGAACCGTTATTCCTGTAAAGGAACGGCTTAGGGGCATCACAGCGAGGGCAGGAGCAGTCATCAGGGATGGCACATTCAGAGCGTCTGCTGACAGGACGGATCTTCTTGCCATAGCGTTTTTCGTAGTAAGGGATGAGTTCTTTGTAAGTCCAGTCCTGCCGGAAGTCGGTGACCAGGGGGAGTTCGTCAATCTTGAACTTCTGGTATTTAGGGGAATGGGAATCGTCAAAAGCCCACTGTTTAAGGGGGATGTATCTGCAGATAAAATTGACCAGCCAACAGTTTTGCTGGTAAAGGGTAATAGTATTTACACAAAAAAGGGAGGTCATTGCTTTTTCTTTTGAAAAAGCGGTGTAATCCTTGAAAATATAAGATTTGTAATAAAAAACATAGAGGTAGATTTGACACTACCGTAAAGTTGAAGGAGGGTGCGAATATGGTATATGTATTATTTTTTATGATTAGTTTTCTGGCCTCCATAGCAGGAGCTATCTGCGGCATAGGGGGCGGCGTGATCATTAAGCCGCTGCTGGATTCTTTTGGCCTGATGGACGTAAAGACCATCAGTTTTTTATCGGGATGCACGGTGCTTGCCATGAGTACATATTCGTTTGTGGTCTCCAAGATGAAAAAAGAGTCCTTGGTGGATATGCGGATAGGGACGCCTCTTGCCGTGGGGGCTGCAGCAGGGGGCGTCCTTGGAAAAAGCCTGTTTCAAGCCTTGGTGAGTTCCTTTGACCAGAATGATGTAGGGGCGATCCAGGCGGGCTGTCTGCTTGCGGTAACCTTGGGGACTTTGGTTTATACCGTATATAAAACCAGGGTGAAGACGCTGCATGTGACAAATCTTATCGTCTGTCTGCTGGTGGGGCTTGTTCTCGGCGTGATGTCATCTTTCCTCGGCATAGGAGGGGGGCCGATCAATCTGGTGGTGCTGTTTTTCTTTTTCTCCATGCCTACCAAGACGGCGGCGCAGAATTCCCTGTATATTATATTGTTTTCCCAGATCACCAGTTTGCTGAATTCGATCGTGACTTCTACGGTGCCGGCTTTCTCCGTTGCGATTCTTGTGCTGATGGCGGCGGGGGGTATTCTTGGAGGTTTCTGTGGAAGGAAGATTAATAAGAAGATCGATGACCATAAGGTGGATCTTCTGTTTATGGGGCTTATGGTCGTTATTATCTTTATTAACATATATAATATGTACCGGTTCCTGGCCTGACCGTTTCCGGCGGGAAAAGAAAAAAATATAAGGGGCAGAACTGCTCGTGCATCATGCCCCTAAGATTTTTATTAGATAATAGCAACGATAGATAAATTGCGTTCATTGGACAAATTGATATATTGATTGCCCGATTTGATGGTTGGTTTGGAGAGTTTATCCGGATTGATGAATACGATCTCTCCTTCCCGGCCGTCGCTTAAGCGTACGCGGTGAAGCATATAAGTATTTACGATATTGCTTAAGAAAGTGAGGATATATTCCGCGTCATATTTCAGGAAACCTTCCTGTTCAAATGCCTCGATTACTACAAAGGGGCATAAAGGCCCGCGGTAAACTCTGGCGGATGTCATGGCATCATAGACATCGGCAATGGCCACCATTTTAGCAAAAGGGTCAATCTGGCTGGAGGACAGATGCATGGGATAGCCGGAGCCGTCGCAGCGTTCATGGTGCATCAAGGCGGCATTTTTTACATGGTCGTTTACCGGGGACTCCAAAAGAAGGTTATAGCCTTCCCGTGGATGCGTCTTGATGATTGCAAATTCTTCGTCCGTCAGTTTGCTCGGTTTTTTCAGGATATCTTCCGGCATCTTCAATTTGCCGATGTCGTGAAGAAGTCCGCAGAGAGTTGCGGTTCTGATGTCTTCTTCGTTCATGCGCAGCCAGTTGGCAAAAAGGTTGCAGATCAGCCCTACATTCATACAGTGGACATAGGTGGAATCGTCCAGCTCGCGCATATTATGCAGCATATCGAATACGTTGATGCGCTGGTTGTCTTGGGATAAAAGTGAAATGGAATTTTGGATGAGCTGTTCCACATCCAGATTGGCAATATCGTCCATCGCGTTATTGATGGAATTTTTGAATGCCTCTGTTTCCTTATGAAAATCTTCCGCAAAATGCTGGAATTCCGGAGTCTGCTTTAACCGTTCGGCGTACGAGGGAGACTCTTCCGGTTCTTCCGGCGGAACTTCCGCCCATTCATCTTCGACCCTCACGTAGAAAATAGAATACACTTCCAGTTTTGTGATGGCTTTATCCGTTAAAACAGTTCCCTTGGATAATATCAGACTATTGCTGAAGCTGAAAATATCTTCTGCCGTTATCATGCCCGGCATTAAAGATCTGGTACTTACCCTTCTCATTTTATGAACCCACCCTTCTTTCAAGCTAGAAATTAACGTAATAGAATTATAAAATTTTTACAAGGCGTTGTCAATAAATACATTGACAATAAAAGCAGAATGGTGTATGTTAGTAGTCAGATATGAAATATGAAAATTCAATATTGTAGATAATCTCTTATTCAGAGTGGTGGAGGTACATAGGACCTGAGAAACCACGGCAACCCCTGATAAGGAAGGTGCCTGCCTGAGCGAGTAGTAACGGACGGAGGAAAACATTCAGCCGTAGTAGATCGAACAATAAGAGGATTTGATTATCGAATATCGAGTCCGCTTATAAAAAAGCGGATTTTTTATGTTCCAGGAAAGTTCTGCGCAAGGGAGTGCGGGAAATCAACAGTTTTGCTGCACATGCCATGCGCGGAGGGCAGGGAAGGCTATTCCTGCCTGGTTAGCATTTTACATCATAAGGAGGAAAGAAATGGAGAAATTTTTATTTACTTCAGAATCGGTAACAGAAGGACATCCCGATAAAGTCTGCGATGCAATTTCGGATGCGGTATTGGACGCTTTGATGGAAAAAGATCCTATGAGCCGGGTTGCCTGCGAGGTGGCGACTTGCACGGGCTTTGTGCTGGTGACAGGGGAAATTACTACAAGCGCGTATGTGGATATTCCCAAAATCGCGAGAGAGACAATCAAGGAAATCGGGTATACCAAATCCGAATACGGATTTGACGGAAATACATGCGCGGTGTTCGTAGCGATAGACGAGCAGTCTTCCGATATTGCTATGGGTGTGGATAAGGCTTTCGAGGCGAAGCATGAGAGCGCAGAAAATAAGATGACGGACGAAGAGATCGAAGCGATCGGCGCCGGCGACCAGGGCATGATGTTCGGTTATGCCACGAACGAAACGGAAGAGTATATGCCTTATTCCATCGCTCTTGCACATAAGCTTGTGCTTCAGCTGACAAAGGTGCGGAAAGACGGCACTTTAAAATATTTAAGGCCGGACGGGAAGAGCCAGGTTTCGGTGGAATACGATGCGAAGGGCAATCCTTTGCGCCTGGAGGCAGTAGTGCTTTCCACGCAGCATGACGAGGATGTGACCCAGGAGCAGATCCACGAAGATATTAAAAAATATGTATTTGACCCAGTGCTTCCGGTGGAATTGATCGATGAAAAGACAAGATTCTATATCAATCCTACGGGGCGTTTCGTAATCGGCGGACCCCACGGGGATGCAGGCTTGACAGGACGCAAGATCATCGTAGATACTTATGGCGGATATGCGCGCCATGGCGGCGGCGCTTTTTCCGGAAAAGACTGCACGAAGGTAGACCGTTCCGCAGCATATGCGGCGCGTTATGTGGCAAAAAATATCGTGGCGGCGGGAATTGCGGATAAATGCGAAATCCAGCTGTCCTATGCGATCGGCGTAGCGCAGCCTACATCGATCATGGTGGATACTTTCGGCACGGGGAAAATCGAAGACGATAAACTGGTGGAAATTATCCGCGAGAATTTCGATCTGCGCCCGGCAGGGATCATTAAGATGCTGGATCTGCGCAGACCGATTTATAAGCAGACGGCGGCTTACGGACATTTTGGAAGAAACGATCTGGATCTGCCTTGGGAGAGGCTTGACAAGACGGACGTATTGAAGAAATATTTATAGAATATGGAGGGCGGCGGGGAATCCCGCCGTCCAATCCTATGAGCGGATATATGCATTTCCAGCGGAACCTTGATAAATAAATAGTGGCGGTCTGATTGATTTCAGATGCACAGGACATTCTTTCGCTGTATACAATAATTTCCCATAGCTTCCCATTTAGCGCCATGTACCTGTCGGAAGGAGACAGGTTGACGAGGAGAAAGGTGATCGAAAATTCGGCGGATGCCTTTCCGCACGGCTTCCGGTGCGTGATATGCCGGGGAAATATGCGGGTGACTGCAAAACAAAGACGGCATAACTTGGAAGGATAATATGGAAAAATAGAAAGATGAGGAGAATCTATGTGTGGAATTATTGGTTATACAGGAGAAAAAGAAGCAGAAGATATTTTAGTGGACGGATTGGAGATTTTGGAATACAGAGGATATGACAGCGCGGGAATTGCGTTATGCCAGGCGGACGGAAGCGTACGGATCAGCAAATGTGCGGGACGGGTGAAGGAGCTGCGCGCCTTATGCAAGGGGGCGGGGCTTTGCGGCACATGCGGTATCGGGCATACGAGATGGGCGACTCACGGAGGAGTCAGCGATGCGAACGCCCATCCCCATCAGTTCGGGAAAGTGACGCTGGTTCATAATGGCATTATAGAGAATTACCGCAGCCTGATACAGAGGTACGGGCTGGACGATATGCTGCGTTCCAAGACGGACAGCGAAGTGGCGGCGGCAGTGATCGCCCATTTTTACAATGGGGATCCTTTTGCGGCTATCCGAAAAGCGGTTTTAAAAATAAAGGGAACTTTTGCCTTGAGCGTTATGTTTGAAGATATTCCGGGGGTTATTTTTGCAGTACGGAATGTGAGTCCCATCGTGATCGGAAGAACACAGGAAGGAAGCATGCTCGCCTCCGATGTGACGGCGCTTGGACAGTATACGAAGGAATATTTTGTGCTGCCGGAATTCCATGTGGCAGTGTTAAAAAAAGAGGGTATAGAATTGTACGATATGTCCGGGGATAAGGCTCCTTGGGATTGGATGACGGTGGACTGGGATGTGGACAGGAGCGGTAAGGGCGGCTATCCGTTTTATATGGAAAAGGAGATCATGGAACAGCCCGAAGTAGTCAAAGCGACGATTGCCCCAAGGATCCGTGGGGGAATACCGGATCTGGGCATAGACGGCATTCCCGACAGTTTGCTGGTGAATTGCAGGAAAATCTGCGTCATCGCCTGCGGGACGGCGATGCATGCCGGGCTGGTGGGCAAGGCGTTGATACAGTCCTTGGTGCGTATTCCTATGGATGTGGAATTAGCCAGTGAGTTTATATATGCGGATGCAATCGTGGATGAAGATACGCTGGTGATAGCGATTTCCCAGTCGGGTGAAACGATCGATACGCTGGAGGCGGTAAAACATGCGGAGAAAAATGGGGCCAGGACCCTTGCAGTCGTGAACGTGAGAGGCTCCTCCGTGGCCCGCGCCAGCCATTATGCGCTTTATACCAATGCAGGGCCGGAGATCGCGGTCGCCAGCACGAAAGCATATACGACCCAGCTGGTGGCGCTTTATCTGCTGGCCGGGCGGATGGCATATGCCAGAGGGAATTTCGGGCGGGAAGAAGCGGAGCATTTTGCAAAAGAGCTGTTGCGGACGCCGGAGGCGATACAGGAAGTACTGGACAGACGGGAGGAAATCCATTATATTGCCCGTTCCATCCTGAATGCCAAGGATGTATTTATGATGGGGAGGGGGATGGACTATTTTATTTTGCTGGAAGGTTCCCTGAAATTGAAGGAGATATCCTATATCCATTCGGAAGCTTATGCTTCCGGGGAATTAAAGCACGGGACGATTGCGCTGGTCACAGAGGATACGCCGGTAGTCGCGGCAGTGACGCAGGACAGACTGCAGTCCAAGGAATTTTCTAACATAAAAGAGGTGCAGTCCAGGGGCGCAGGGGTTATACTGTTTGTAAAGGAGACTTTTGACATGGACGGGAATGCTTCCTGGGACGGCGTGTTCCGGCTGCCTGCGATGGAGGATGGGTTCATGGTGATGCCCGCGTCGGCGGCCTTGCAGCTTCTGGCATATTATGTGTCCTTGGATAAAGGATTGGATGTGGATAAGCCGAGAAACCTGGCAAAGGTAGTGACGGTAGAATAAACGCACGGAGGGGAGCCGGGAAAAATGGGACGGCGGAAGGCATGTCCGGTGCGTCTGAAATCAATAAGGCCCACGGAGCCGGGGAGGCAGGGGCGGAATACACAGGAAGAATAAGAGGTATCGTATATGGCATTTACACATTTGCATGTGCATACGGAATACAGTCTTTTGGACGGTTCCAATAAGATCAAAGAATATGTGAAGAGGGTAAAGGAACTGGGCATGGACAGCGCGGCCATTACCGACCACGGGGTGATGTATGGCGTGATCGAATTTTATAAGGAAGCGAAGGCGGCGGGCATTAACCCGATCATGGGGTGCGAGGTATACGTGGCTCCAAATTCCCGGTTTGACAAGGAACTGACAGGCGGGGAGGACAGATATTACCATCTGGTGCTTCTGGCGGAGAACAATACGGGATATGCCAATCTGATGAAGATTGTCAGCAGGGGATTTACGGAAGGGTATTATTATAAGCCCCGGGTGGATATGGAGGTGCTGAACCAGTTCCATGAGGGGATTATCGCCCTTTCGGCCTGTCTGGCCGGGGAGGTGCAGCGTTATATTTCCAAGGGGCTGATCGATGAGGCGAAGAAAGCGGCACTAAAATATGAGTCGTGTTTCGGCAAGGGCAATTATTTTTTGGAAATGCAGGATCATGGGATCCCGGAGCAGAAAACGGTGAATGCGGCCCTGCTTAAAATGAGCAAGGAGCTGGATATTCCTCTGGTAGTCACCAATGACGTGCATTATACTTATGCGGAAGACGAGAAATCCCACGATGTCCTCTTATGCATCCAGACCGCGAAAAAGCTGGCAGACGAGGATCGGATGCGCTATCTCGGCGGGCAGTATTATGTGAAAAGCGAAGAGGAAATGAAAGGGCTGTTCCCGTATGCTTGGGAGGCGGTGGAAAACACCCAGAGGATCGCTGACCGCTGCCATGTGGAGATTGAATTCGGCGTGACGAAACTGCCCCATTTTGAAGTGCCGGAAGGTTATGATTCCTGGACTTATTTGAATAAGCTTTGTGATGACGGACTTTATGAGCGCTATGGCGTAGCCAGGGGAGAGGAGCGCGAAAATGCCGGAGCGTCGGAGGCGGTTTCGGGGGAGGCGGATGCAGAAAGCCTGGTCAAACGTCTGGAATATGAACTGGATGTCATCCGCACAATGGGATATGTGGATTATTTCCTGATCGTGTGGGATTTTATCAATTATGCGAAAATGAACGACATTATGGTAGGGCCGGGGAGAGGGTCTGCGGCGGGCAGCATTGTTTCTTACTGCCTTCGGATCACGGATATCGATCCAATAAAATATAATCTGCTGTTCGAGCGTTTCCTTAACCCGGAGAGGGTGTCTATGCCGGATATCGATATTGATTTCTGCTTTGAAAGAAGGCAGGAGGTCATCGACTATGTAGGGAAGAAGTATGGGTCAGACCGGGTGGTGCAGATTGTCACCTTCGGTACGATGGCGGCCAAGGGCGTAATTCGGGATGTGGGCCGCGTCATGGATCTCCCGTATGCTTATGTGGATTCCATAGCCAAGATGGTGCCGAATGAACTGAACGTCACCATAGACCGGGCATTGAGCGCTAACCCGGAATTCCGTAAAATGTACGAAACGGACGAACAGGTAAAAAATTTGATCGATATGAGCAAACGCCTGGAGGGGCTGCCGAGGCATACGTCTATGCATGCGGCGGGAGTGGTGATCTGCAGCAGGCCGGCGGAGGAGTTCGTGCCGCTGTCCAGAGGGAGCGACGGTTCGATCACGACCCAGTTTACGATGACGACGATCGAGGAACTGGGACTGCTGAAAATGGATTTTCTCGGGCTGCGTACGTTGACAGTCATCCAGAATGCCATGCATTATGTGGAAAAAAATAAGGGGATCCATTTGGACATGGATCAGATCGATTATGATGATAAAGCGGTGCTGGCATCCATCGGGACGGGGCGCACGGACGGTGTGTTCCAGCTGGAAAGCGGAGGCATGAAAAATTTCATGAAGGAGCTGAAGCCTCAGAGCCTGGAGGACATTATCGCCGGAATATCGCTGTACCGGCCGGGTCCCATGGACTTTATACCGAAATATATCAAAGGAAAGAATACGCACCAGGATATCACATATTCCTGCCCCCAGCTGGAGCCGATCCTTTCTTCCACGTATGGCTGTATCGTCTACCAGGAGCAGGTGATGCAGATCGTGCGCGACTTGGGCGGTTATACGCTTGGCCGCAGCGACCTGGTGCGCCGGGCCATGAGCAAAAAAAAGCAGTCGGTAATGGAAAAGGAGCGGGAGAATTTTATATACGGCAACAAGGAAGAGGGCGTGCCGGGCTGCGTGGCCAACGGCATCGATGAAAAGGTGGCGGGGCAGATCTACAGTGATATGATGGATTTTGCCAAATATGCTTTTAACAAGTCCCATGCGGCATGTTATGCGGTAGTGGCTTACCAGACCGCCTATCTGAAGTATTATTATCCGGTGGAATTTATGGCGGCGCTGCTGACTTCTGTTATCGATTTCCCGAGCAAGGTATCGGAATATATCGTGACTTGCAGAAATATGGGAATCGCCATCCTGCCGCCGGATATTAACGCGGGATTTGCAGGGTTTTCCGTGGCTGACGGAGGAATCCGCTATGCGCTTACGGCGATTAAGAGCATCGGTTATCCGGTCATTGAGGCGATCGTAAAAGAAAGGGAAGAACGGGGGGAATATAAGAACTTGAAGGATTTCATTACCCGGATAGCGGATAAGGAGATCAATAAGCGCACGGTGGAGAACTTTATCAAAGCCGGGGCGCTGGACGGGCTGGGCGGCACACGGAAACAGTTTATGAGCGTTTATGTGCAGATCATGGAGGGAATACAGCAGGATAAAAAGAATAATATGGCGGGACAGCTTTCCCTTTTCGATATTGTTTCCGAAGAGGAGAAGGGGGACTATGAAATTAAGATGCCGGACGTAGGGGAGTATTCCAAAGAGATGCTCCTGGCCTTTGAAAAGGAAGTGCTGGGCATTTATATCAGCGGGCACCCCTTGGAGGAATATGCCCAGGTATGGAAGAAAAATATTACCAATACGACGGCGGATTTCCTTCTGGATGAGGAGACGGGGGAAACCGCAGTAAAGGATGGGCAGAGCGCCACCATAGGAGGCATTATCGCGGATAAGAAAATAAAGTATACGAAAAATGATAAAATCATGGCCTTTTTACAGCTGGAGGATTTGGTGGGGACGGTGGAAGTCATTGTATTCCCGAGGGATTATGAAAAGAATTCCGCGAAGCTGATGGAAGATGAGAAAGTATTTATCAAGGGCCGCGTATCGGTGGAAGAAGAAAAGGACGGGAAACTGATCTGCGAGAAGCTGACAGGTTTTGATGAGATCAGCAAGAAATTGTGGATCAAATTTGCTACGAAAGAGGATTACGAGGCGGCGGAGAAGGAATTGTTGGAGCGGCTTGCGGAGTCGGATGGAAGGGATAACGTATGCATTTATGTAGAAAATCCGAGGGCAGTGAAAAATCTGCCGCCGAATTGGAATGTGAGGGCGGACAGGGAGCTGGTGGCCGGGCTGGCGGCTTTGTACGGGGAGGAGAATGTGAAAGTGACGTAGGATGAGGGCGGAACTCCCGGCAACCGCCACGCATGGTCGTTTGCCGGGAGTTCCGTTGCTATACATATACGTTAGACTTTGCGCTAGAAATAAGATTTTTCAGGCGTTGGTTAGATAGGGTTTAATTACGGAAATCCATTTTCGCGGACGGCATCCTGCACGGAAGGCGGCACCGGGGGCAGGGAGGGGATTTTTGCTGTTGCATATAATCAGTAATTTCACTTATGAAATGGCTGATAACTTAGGGGAAAATTGCCATGGATGGCAATTTTAGGAAGCTTTGGGCAGGATGCCCAGTTGCTTCCGCCCCGGCCGGTATTATAATCTTATCCCATTTCATTAGTGAAATCTGATTAGAAGCTTCAGCAAAAATCCCCTTCCCGCCCCCGGTGTCGCCTTCCGCGCAGGATGCCGTCCGCGAAAATGGATTTCTGCGCATTTCTACGCATTTGAATTAAAAAAATATTGAAAAGGCAGTGGAAACGGGTTAAAATAAAGGTGCTGTATGCGGTTTGCATTGGAAAAGAAGCAAGAAAATGCAGCGGAACCGGTATGGCGGGCATCGGACGAATGAATGAGAGAGGTGTAGGCATGGCGGATGAGATCAGGACAATAGGAGTATTAACCAGCGGCGGCGACGCTCCGGGGATGAATGCGGCTATCCGTGCCGTAGTGCGGCAGGCGCTTGCCAAGGGAGTAAAAGTAAAAGGAATTAAAAAGGGTTATCAGGGGCTTTTAAACGAAGAGATTGTAGATTTGGAGAGAAGCAGCGTGTCGGATATTATCCAGAGGGGCGGAACGATTCTTGGCACGGCCCGCTGTATGGAATTTAAGACAGAAGAAGGACAGGAAAAGGGCGCCAGAATATGCATGAAGCATGGCATTGACGGACTGGTGGTGATCGGCGGGGATGGTTCTTACAGGGGCGCGCAGGCGCTTTCCCGGAAGGGGATCAATACGATCGGCCTTCCAGGAACGATCGATCTGGATATTTCTTGTACGGATTATACGATAGGTTTTGATACGGCAATCAATACGGCGATGCAGGCCATAGATAAAGTAAGGGATACTTCTTCCTCCCATGAGAGGTGCAGCATTATCGAAGTAATGGGAAGGAACGCGGGCTATATTGCTCTTTGGTGCGGCGTGGCTAACGGCGCGGAGGATATTCTTCTGCCGGAAAAATATGATTTTAACGAACAGAGGATTATTAATAATATTATCAATAACAGGAAAAAGGGGAAGACCCATCATATTATTATCAATGCGGAAGGGATCGGGCATTCTACTTCTATGGCGCGGAGGATCGAGGCGGCAACGGGCATAGAGACAAGGGCGACTATCCTTGGCTATATGCAAAGGGGCGGAAGCCCTACTTGCAAAGATCGTTTTTATGCGTCGATCATGGGCGCATATGCGACGGATATTCTTTGCCAGGGCAAGACAAACCGGGTGGTTGGATACCGGAACGGGGAATTCCAGGATTATGACATTGAAGAAGCCTTGGCGATGGAAAAACATATTCCTGAATACCATTATGAGGTGAGCCGGGCGTTGTCCATGTAACTAAGGGCATGCGTTTGGGCAAAGGATTGTGAAAAGAACAGGAATGGGAAAGAGAATGGATGATGAGGCGGACCGGTACGGAATGTGCCGGTCCGTTTGCGAATTTGTGGAAAAGGGCGCGGTGGAATATGATAACGAGTACGTCGAACCAAAGGGTAAAAAGGATCGTACAGCTGAATAGAAAGGCAGGAGAGAGAAAAAAGGAAGGCGCTTTTGTGGCGGAGGGGATTAAGATGTTTCTGGAAGCGCCGGAGGAATACGTGGAGGAGATATATATTTCCGAGGATTTCCTTATGTTTTTGGAATCGCAGGAAGACGGCGGGAAAAGGGTAAGGGAAAAACTGGACGAGAAGGGCTATGAAACGGTGTCCCGGGATGTATTTGCAAAAATGTCGGATACTCAGGCTCCCCAGGGAATTTTGTGCGTGGTCAGGCAGCGGAGCTATGAGCTGGGGGATATGCTGAAAGGGGAAAAGAACCCGCTTTTTCTTGTGCTGGAAAATCTCCAGGATCCGGGCAACCTGGGAACTATTTTAAGATCCGGGGAAGGAGCGGCGGCGAGCGGCATCGTGATGAGCAGGGATACGGTGGATCTTTATAATCCGAAGGTGATCCGGGCGACGATGGGGTCCGTGTACCGAGTGCCCTTTTGCTATGTGGAAGATTTGGAAACCGCAGTGGATCAGATGAAAAAAGCAGGAATAGAAGTATTCGCGGCACATTTGGAAGGCGAAAAAAGTTATGATAAATGTGATTACCGGACGGGATCCGCTTTCTTGATCGGAAACGAAGGAAATGGCCTGACAGAAAGGATATCCTTGTTGGCGGATGTCCGGATAAAGATTCCCATGGAAGGGAAAGTGGAATCGCTGAATGCGTCAGTGGCGGCATCTTTGCTGGCCTTTGAGGCGGCGAGGCAGAGACGGGGATGAAGATGGAAATTGGGGGAATGGTTATTTGAAAAAGGAGGAGCATATGAAAATAGGATTTATTGGCTTGGGAAATATGGCGAAAGCGATGATTGGAGGAATGCTACGGGAAGGGATCATGGAAGCCGGAGATGTCATAGGATCGGCAAAAACCCGGGAAACGCGGGACCGCATGGAAAATGAGTTTCATATTGTAACTGCTGAAAGCAACCGGTATGTGGCGGAATGTGCAGACGTGGTAATACTGGCCGTCAAGCCTGTTTTTTTCCCGGAAGTGATCGGAGAGATCAGGGAGGCTGTGACAGAGGAAAAATTGGTGATCAGCATCGCGGCAGGGAAGAGCATGGAATGGATCGAAAAGGAGTTTGGAAAAAGAATCCGGCTGATCCGGTGCATGCCCAATACCCCTGCTTTGGTAGGAGCCGGCTGTACGGCGGTATGTATGAATTCCCTGGCGGAAAAAGCAGATGAAGAATTCTGCCTGAAGCTGATGGAAAGCTTCGGAAGGGCGATCGTAATCCCGGAACGCCTGATGGACGCGGCGGGAGCGGTCGGCGGAAGCTCCCCTGCTTTCGTCTTTTTACTGATAGAGGCCATGGCGGACGGCGCGGTAAAGGCAGGGATGCCCAGAAAACAGGCCTATGAATTTGCCGCAAGCGCGGTAGCCGGCAGCGCCAGGATGGTATTGGAAACAGGCATTCATCCCGGAGAACTGAAAGATATGGTCTGCTCGCCGGGAGGAACGACGATAGAAGGCGTTGCGGTATTGGAGGAAAAAGGAATGCGGGCCGCTGTTATGGAAGCGGTCGGCGCCTGTGTAGAAAAATCAAAGAAATTGTAATGGGATAAACGGGCAGGAGAGCCATTTTCCTTTGCCGGGCAGCCGGCCGCGTACGTGCTGTTCCGCCTTGGGAAGCTATGGTTTTCCGGCTGGAGCATCCCATCAGATTTCACTAATAAAATGGATAAAAAGTATCAAACCGTCCGGGGCGGAAGCAAGGGCATCCATGCCCGTGCTTCCTAAACTTGCCATCCATGGCAAGTTTGCCCTTGATTTTTGACCATTTTATAAGTGAAATTGCTGATGGGATGCAACAGCCGGAAAGCCATAGCTTCCCAAGGCGGAACAGCACGTACGCGGCCGGCTGCCCGGCAAAGGAAAATGGCTCTCCTGCCCGTAAAAATCCATAAACTTGACAATTCCCGTTTCTTTTGATATTATTTATGTAATAAAATTAACAATTTCGTAATAATTATATACAATAATAGAAAGGAAAAAAATGTCCGGCCGTGTCGGAAGAGCGGATCGGATACTCGTTGGAGGTAAAGGAAATGTCAGGAAACAGAAAGCCGTTGCATCTACTGTCAGGTTTGGTCTTAAGTCTGGTAATGATGATGGCTGTGGGTATGACCGCTGTAGCCGGTGAAGACAAAGTCAGCAGCCAGGAATATCTGGATTCTTTAAATGTGGGAGTGGCAACACTACTTGCGCCTGATACAGATGAGGGAAAGGGATTAAAAGAAAGCAATAACGAAGGAGAGAAAGCCGTACCCGGGGATTTGATGGCGGATAATTCCGCATCCAGAGTCCGGGTGACGGAGGAAACCGTAAGGGAAAGCCTGCAGACCGGAAAAGAGCAGCAGGAAGAAGAATCGGATCTGGTGATGGCGGATGTACAGAATGCATTGAACGTCCGCGCAAAGGCCGATGAAGAATCGGAAAAAGTGGGCGTGCTGTATAAGGACTGCGGCGGCAGGATCCTGGAAAGAAAGGATGGCTGGACAAAGTTAAGATCCGGCGATCTGGTAGGCTGGGCAAAGGATGAATATCTGCTGTTCGGCAAAGATGCGGAAGAGCTTGCTGATGAGGTGGGGAATCTTATTGTGACGATTGATACGGACGCGCTGAGGATCCGAAAGGGGCCGAGCACGGAATCCGAGATATTTGCATTGATGGCTCAGGATGACGAGCTGGATGTGATCGAAGTGATGGATGACGAATGGATCAGCGTAAAATATGATAACCAGACAGGCTATGTTTCTGCTGAATTCGTGGATTTGGATTTCCATATCGATGAAGGGGAAACGATAGCTTCGATCAAAGCGCGGGAAAAGGCGGAAGCGGAGGCAAAGGCGAAGCTTACGGCAAACCAGGGTGCGGTAGCGGTAGGCGCGGATGATACAAGGCTTTTGGCGGCCTTGATTTACTGTGAGGCAGGAAACCAAGGCTACGAGGGTCAGCTGGCAGTAGGCGCGACGGTTATGAACCGCGTGAGGAGCGGTGCATATCCCAACACGATTTACAGCGTGATTTATGCTTCCGGGCAGTTTACCCCGGCATTGAACGGCAAAGTGGCGAGAGTGTATGGCGGTAATATTCCGGCCAGCTGCATCACGGCGGCACAGGAGTCGATCAACGGGGCGACGAATATCGGTACGGCGACTCATTTCCGGAGAGCGGGCGCCCATGAAGGGATTGTAATCGGAGACCATGTATTTTGGTAAAAACTGGCAAGGCTGCAGCTTCCTGCGCAAAAATCTTTTTGGCCTGTATTGAATAATATAGGAAAGTATAGTAAGATAATAGGGAAGCGGGCATAAAGTTTGCCGACTTCGGAAAGGGCATGGTTATTCATATGGATTATACGATTTTTTGGCTGGTGGCATTGGTGCTGTTTATTGTTATTGAAATAGCGACAATGGGGCTGACGACCATATGGTTTGCCGGCGGGGCTCTGTTGGCGGTGGTTGCATCGGCGCTGGGGCTGCCTTTGGCAGCACAGATTGTTCTGTTTTTTGCAGTATCTTTTATCCTGCTGTATTTTACAAGGCCCATAGCAGTAAAATATTTTAATAAAGACAGGGTAAAAACAAATGCGGAAAGCCTTGTGGGGCGACAGGCGATTGTGATCAGCGAGATAGATAACCTTCAGGGAATCGGACAGGTGACTGTGGGAGGAATGGAATGGTCGGCGCGTACGGCGGAGGCCGGCATCAGGCTGGACGTAGGCAGCGTGGTTAATATTATTGCTATTAACGGGGTAAAATTAATTGTGGAAGAGAAAAAAGAGATAGAAGCCTGATCGGGTCGAACAGGCAGAAACGGAGTGGATTATGGGAATTGTAATGATCGTTATACTGATTCTAATTATTTTGATTTTAGTTTCCTGCATCAAGATAGTGCCGCAGGCATATGCATATGTCATGGAAAGGCTGGGAGCGTACCAAGGAACATGGTCGGTGGGTCTGCATTTTAAAATGCCTTTTATCGATAAAGTGGCGAAAAGGGTAAACTTAAAAGAGCAGGTTGTGGAT
Source organism: Lachnospiraceae bacterium (assembly GCA_021772075.1). Taxonomy (GTDB): domain Bacteria; phylum Bacillota; class Clostridia; order Lachnospirales; family Lachnospiraceae; genus Kineothrix. Next base: position 13,456 of record JAETNQ010000040.1, on the reverse strand, counting down.
TTCGCGCCTCAGCCGGTAATCACGAAGGATAATGTAACGATGAGGATTGACACCGTCGTATTCTTCCAGATCACGGATCCCAAGCTGTTTGCTTACGGCGTGGAAAATCCGATTATGGCGATTGAAAACCTGACAGCTACGACGCTCAGGAATATTATCGGCGAGATGGAGCTGGATCAGACGCTGACATCCAGGGAAGTGATTAATACGAAGATGCGCGCTTCGCTGGATATAGCGACGGATCCCTGGGGGATCAAGGTAAACCGCGTGGAGCTTAAGAATATTATTCCGCCGGCAGCTATCCAGGATGCGATGGAAAAACAGATGAAAGCGGAACGCGAACGCCGTGAAGCGATCCTTCGTGCGGAAGGCGAAAAGAAATCCACGGTCTTGGTAGCGGAAGGCCAGAAGGAGTCCGTAATTCTGGAAGCGGAAGCGGAAAAACAGTCTGCGATCCTCCGTGCAGAAGCGCAGAAAGAAAAGATGATCCGGGAAGCGGAAGGCGAGGCGGAAGCGATCCTGAAAGTACAGAAAGCGACTGCAGACGGTATCCGGATGATCCGCGAAGCCGGCGCAGACCAGGCGGTGCTTACAATTAAGAGCCTGGAAGCATTTGAAAAAGCGGCAGACGGCAAAGCAACGAAGATCATCATTCCCTCCGAGATACAGGGATTGGCGGGGCTGGCATCTTCTTTAAAGGAAATTGTGGTAGAAGATAAATAAAAAATTCTTTGAAGAGAGAATATATTCCGGCAGTTGGAAGAAGCATTCCGGCTGCCGGATTTTAGATATGTAGCGTGAGAAGAACTTCTAAGACTTGCACCAGTGGGTGCTTCATCAAGAAGTTCTAAATCTCACGCCGAAGAACGCCAGAAATACGGCGTTCTTCCCGTTGATGGTTTGTGCCGCCGGGAGGCGGCATGGGGGTTAGTGTGAGAAGTACTTCTAAAACTCATGCCAGAGGGCATTTCGCTAAGAAGTACTAAGTCTCACACCGAAGAATGCCCAAAGTACGGGCATTCTTCATAGGGATTTGGGCCGCGGCAGGGCTGCGGTATGGGGGTGGGGAAAGGAATATAAAATACGGGTAAAAGATGCTGTAGTACGTTTGGGAGAGGAGAAGGATCATGAATTTGAAAGGCCGTGACTTTTTAAAGCTGCTGGATTTTACCCCGGAAGAAATCGGGTATATGCTGGATCTGGCGGCAGATTTAAAGGAAAAAAAGAAAAAGGGAATATTGACAAGGTGGCATGAGGGAAAGAACGTGGCGCTTATTTTTGAAAAAACGAGTACAAGGACGAGATGCTCGTTTGAAGTGGCGGCCCATGATTTGGGAATGGGAACGACTTACCTCGATCCGTCCGGTTCCCAGATCGGGAAAAAAGAAAGCATTGCAGATACAGCTAGGGTTCTTTCCGGCATGTATGAGGGAATCGAGTACCGGGGTTTTGGGCAGGATATCGTGGAAGAACTGGCAAAGTATGCGAAAGTTCCGGTATGGAACGGCCTGACCAACGAGTTCCATCCGACCCAGATGCTGGCGGACCTGCTGACGATCCGCGAGCATTTCGGATATTTGGAAAATATCCATTTTACTTATATGGGGGATGCGCGTTATAATATGGGAAATTCCCTGATGGTGGCCTGTGCTAAGATGGGAATGCATTTTACCGCCTGTACGGCGGAAAAATATTTCCCGGACAGAAGGCTGGTGGAAGAATGCAGGGAAATTGCAAGGAATACAGGGGCGACGATTACCCTGACGGAAGACGTGGAAGCGGGAGCGAGAGGGGCGGATGTTATTTATACGGATGTCTGGGTTTCCATGGGAGAACCAGATGAGATATGGGAAGAACGTATACGAGAGCTTTCCCCTTACCAGGTGAACCGGAAGGTGATGGAACTGGCAGGGAAAAAAGCAGTATTTATGCACTGTCTCCCGGCATTCCACGATTTGAATACGAAAACAGGAAAAGAGATCAGTGAAAAATTCGGCATAGCGGAGATGGAAGTGACGGACGAGGTTTTTGAGTCGGAAGCGTCTATAGTTTTTGAGGAAGCGGAAAACCGTATGCATACGATAAAAGCTGTGATGGCGGCCACGCTCGGCGTACCGGACGGATGCGATGCGCGGCGATAGCGGTGAAGGCGGAAAATATGATGAAAACAGAGATTTTAAAGCTTCTTCGGGAAAGCGGAGATTATATTTCGGGTCAGGAGCTTTGCAGCAAATTCGGCGTTTCCAGAACGGCAGTCTGGAAGGTAATGAATCAGCTGAAGGAAGAAGGCTATGGGATCGAGGCGGTGAAGAATAAGGGATATCGTTTGGAAATAACGCCCGATGTATTATCTTCCAGCGAATTGAAGAGCCGTATTCGGAATCGCTGGGCGGGCAGGGATATTTATTATTATGAAGAAACCGGATCCACGAATATCGATGCAAAACGCTTGGGAGAAGAGGGCGCGGCCCATGGGACGGTGGTAGTAGCCGATAAGCAGAATGCGGGAAGGGGAAGAAGAGGAAGATCCTGGGAATCGCCGGCGGGAAAAGATATTTATTTTACCATCCTTCTGAGGCCGGAGCTTGCCCCGGATAAAGTATCCGGGCTTACGCTGGTGATGGCTCTTTCCGTGACGGAAGCCGTCAAAGGATGCTGCGGGCAGGAAGCGGGAATCAAGTGGCCAAATGATGTGGTTTTAAACGGAAAGAAAATATGCGGGATTTTGACGGAAATGACAATGGAAACAGACTATATCCAGCACATAGTTATCGGCGTGGGCATTAATGTGAACCTGGATGCAATGCCGGAGGAGATCGCGCAGACGGCTACGTCTATTTTGCTGGAGAGCGGGAAAAAAACGGCGAGGGCGGAACTTTTACAAAAGGTGCTGGAGCGGTTTGAGATCAATTACGAAATATATGAAAAGGATCAGGATTTGAGCCGTATGCTGGAAGCGTATAATGGATATCTGGTCAACAGGGACAGGCAGGTACGGGTGTTGGATCCGAAAGGCGAGTTCGAAGGAATTGCAAGAGGAATCAACGCTTCCGGCGAACTGCTGGTGGAAACGCCTGATGGAAAGACGGCGGAGGTGTATGCGGGAGAAGTATCGGTAAGGGGGATCTATGGGTATGTCTGATGGCAGGATCGTGCTTTGCGGCGCTAACGCTTATGAGCGGAAATATTATTTTAACAAAGATTTTCGGGGAATTCCACAGTCCATCCAGGACGAGCTTCATATCATCTGCGTCCTTTTTACGGAAGAGATCGGAGGCATTTTTACCATTGCTTTTGAAAAGGGCGGAGATATTGTGATGGAAACGGATTATGCAGAGGATGATTTTTTGTACGATGAGATCGGCAGCGGTCTGCTGGTGCGTGAAGTGAGAAGGAACAGGCAGGAACTGTTCGAAGCGCTGCGTCTTTACTACAAGGTGTTTATTTTGCATGAAAATATAGAATTGGACGAAGAAAAATAAGACCCTACGGAACCTGTAAAGGTGACGGCGGAAAGGCAGGAAACAGGAAATGATTTTAGTAATCGATGTGGGAAATACAAACATAACATATGGAGTATACAAGGAAAAAGAGCTGGTGGCGACTTTCCGCATGACGACGAAACAGGCGCGCACTTCCGATGAATATGGGATGAGTATCATGGAATTGCTGCGGATCAATTCGGTGGAAAAAGAGGATCTGGAGGGAACGATTATCGCCAGCGTGGTTCCGAATGTGATGCATTCCCTGACGGGAGCAGTGACGCGTTATCTGAAGACGCCGCCCCTTATTGTCGGGCCGGGAGTGAAAACGGGGATCAAGGTCGTGACAGAAAATCCGAGACAGATCGGGGCTGACCGTATCGTGGATGCGGTGGCTGCTTATGAGATATACGGCGGGCCGGTTCTTGTGCTGGATTTTGGAACGGCCACCACTTATGATTTGGTTTCGGAAGACGGAAGCTTTGTAGCTTGTATTATAGCGCCGGGCATACGGATATCCGCGAAAGCATTATGGGAAGGAACGGCCAAGCTGCCGGAAGTGGAAATTAAAAAGCCCAAATCCATTCTGGCCCAGGAAACCATATCCAGTATGCAGGCGGGCTTGATATACGGACAGATCGGACAGACGGAGTATATTGTCAGTCAGGTGAAGAAAGCGAGCGGTTATGATAATCTCAAAGTGGTAGCGACCGGGGGGCTGGGAAGGTTGATCTCTGAGGAAACGGAAAGCATTCAGTTTTATAACAGTACGCTTACCTTGGACGGGCTCCGGATGATTTATGACAAGAACAGGAAATAGCGATGGCGGGACAGTGGTTAAAACAATTAAAAATAGGGAACGTTGTTCTGGAAAACAACGTGATTCTGGCTCCCATGGCAGGCGTATCCGACCTGCCATTTCGCCTGTTGTGCAAGGAACAGGGGGCGGGCCTTCTGGGAATGGAGATGGTAAGCGCGAAAGCGATCATGTATGGCAGCAGGAATACGGAGGCTTTGATGGAAATCCATCCCGGGGAAGGGCCGGTATCCTTGCAGTTGTTTGGTTCGGATGCGGATATCATCAGCGGGATGGCGAAACGGATTGAGGACAGGCCTTTTGCGGTTCTCGATATTAATATGGGCTGTCCTGTGCCAAAAGTAGTGAATAATGGAGAGGGTTCGGCCCTGATGAAGGATCCTGCTTTGGCAGAAAAGATTATAGCGAAAACGGTAAAGGCAACTCGCAAGCCGGTAACGGTAAAAATTAGAAAAGGGTTCGATGAAAAACATGCGAATGCAGTGGAGATTGCCAAAGCGGCGGAAGCAGCCGGGGCTGCAGCTGTAGCGGTGCATGGCAGAACGAGGGAGCAATTTTATTCCGGGAAGGCGGATTGGTCTGTGATTGCGGCGGTGAAGAAAGCGGTTTGTATTCCGGTAATCGGGAACGGGGATGTTACCAACGGGGAGACGGCCAGGCGCATGATGGAAGAAACAGGCTGCGACGGGGTCATGATCGGGCGGGCGGCCAAAGGAAATCCATGGATATTCCGCGAGGTAAGGGCTTATCTGGAAAATGGGGAGAAAGTACCGCCTCCCAAGCCGGAAGAGGTAAAAGAGGCGATCCTGCGCCATGCCGACCTACAGGTGAGGTATAAGGGAGAGTATACCGGGATCCGCGAGATGCGGAAGCATATTGCCTGGTATACGGCCGGGTATCCCCATTCTGCCAGGTTCCGGGGCAGGATCAATGAAATAGAAGATATGGAAGAATTGAAAAAGGGAATAGAGGAAATTTTCCGTCAGAATCCGGATGGAAAGTCCAAAACCCCGCCGCAAACAGCGGGGCATTAAACTTGCAGCGCCCCGAGGGGCGGTTTTGGACCCTCGCGGCAGTCACTTGGCTCGTTGCTCGCGGGAATAAAAGGGCGCTTTGTGAATAAGAAGCGTCTTTTTATCATACGTTGTTCTAATAGATGGCAGGAGACAGGAAAGCGGTGGAGGGAGGAAAGATTTTATACTTTTATTTGAAAGAAGGGGAGAAGTGGAAAAAGCATAGGTGGAACCCGGGAAAGATGCCGGTAAAAGATATTGGCATAGGGGAGGAGGGGATGCTTGGATGCTGCGGCGTACCGGAATTCTACTGGAAGAACAGCGCATGGAAGGAAGACAGGCTAAGGGATGCCATGGGAAGGATGATGAAAGAGCAGGGGGCAGAAGAATTTTATTTGCAGCCAAGGCTGGCCCGCCTGGCGGGAGTGGATGAAAAAATGCCTCCCGAAATGCTGCTGAAAAAAGTTCTGAGCCAGTCGCCTTGTATGGAATATCTGGTTTATATAGGAGGAAGCTGGGAGAAAAGGGGCGCATGGGAAGAGGAAGAATTCCGGGAAGAGAGGCGGCTGCTGTTTTATCTCCTGTCCCCCTATCTGGCAAGAATCAATCATTTTACCTTAGTGACGGGCAGGCCGGAAGGATATGAAGAATTTACGGATTATATATATGATGAATATGGCATTCCGACGGCGGTGGTGGCAAAGATGGACCGGCCCTATGGGAAAGATGGAAGAACGGTTATCCTGGACAGGGGCAGAGGGAGGGAACCGGCGCTTCAGGCGATTCCGTACAGGGCTTCTTATGTGGATTTCTGGTGCGAAGACGGGAAAAGGGAAAGGATAGAAAAAGAACGTGAAGATATCCGATATATATCAGTAGTGAAATTCCTTGACACTCTGGTGAAAAATGGGTATAATACCATAGTTAATTCCCGCAGGCAAGAATGCCGCGAGGGTATTGGACCGCATATCAGAGAATGAAAAGAAATCCAGGCGATAACAGGATTTGCGCTAAGCGTTACTTACAAAACTGCGAAAGGAGTATGAATGTTCAAATGGAAGAGAAGAAGAATATTTTAACCTATGAGGGTCTCAAAAGATATGAGGATGAACTTCATGAGCTGAAGGTAGTAAAAAGGCAGGAAGTGGCACAGAAGATTAAAGAAGCCAGGGAACAGGGGGATTTGTCGGAAAATGCGGAATATGACGCAGCGAAGGACGAACAGCGCGATATTGAAGCGAGAATCGAGGAACTGGAAAAAATCCTGAAAAATGCGGAAGTAGTGGTAGAGGATGAAGTCGATCTGGATAAAATCAATATCGGCTGCAAGGTAAAGATTCTGGATTTGGAATATGAGGAAGAATTGGAATATAAGATCGTAGGTTCTACGGAGGCGAACAGTTTAAAAGGGAAGATATCCAATGAGTCGCCGGTAGGAAAGGCTTTGATCGGAGCCAAAGTGGATGACGTGGTCAGTGTGGAAACGCAAGTCGGCGTATTGCAGTATAAGGTTTTGGAGATCCAGCGCTCCAATAACTGATTCGTGCGGCAAAGCAGTCGGGCGTATCACTAGAGCCAATAAATTATAGAAGAAAAAGGAGTGTCAGCGGTGGGAGAAGCACGGAATGCACAGGAACAGGATATTAACCAGTTGTTAAAGGTGAGAAGAGAGAAGCTTGCGGCTCTTCAGGAAAATGGCAAAGATCCTTTTCAGATCACCAAATACGATGTAACGCATCACAGCCTGGAAATAAAAGACAGCTTCGACAGCCTGGAGGGGCAGGTTGTTTCCATAGCCGGGCGCGTGATGTCCAAGCGGGTGATGGGAAAAGCATCTTTCTGCAATGTACAGGATATCCAGGGGAATATCCAGTCATATGTGGCCAGGGACAGCATCGGGGAAGAGGCTTATGCCGATTTTAAAAAATATGACGTGGGAGATATTGCAGGCATCCGGGGCGAGGTTTTTAAGACGAAGACGGGAGAAATATCCATTCATGCTTCAGAAGTAACGCTGCTTTCCAAAAGCCTTCAGATTCTTCCTGAAAAGTACCACGGGCTTGTGAATACGGATATCCGTTACCGCCAGAGATATACGGATCTGATTATGAACGAGGAAGTGAAAGATACATTTGTAAAAAGGTCGAAGATTATCAGTTCTATCCGAAGATATCTGGACGGACAGGGTTTTCTTGAAGTGGAGACACCCATGCTGGTATCCAATGCGGGCGGAGCGGCAGCAAGGCCTTTTGAGACGCATTACAATGCGCTGGATGAGGATGTAAAACTGAGGATTTCCCTGGAGCTGTATTTAAAGAGGCTGATCGTAGGGGGGATGGAAAGGGTCTATGAGATCGGGCGCGTATTCCGCAACGAGGGGCTGGATACGAGGCACAACCCGGAGTTTACGTTAATGGAGCTGTACCAGGCTTATACGGATTATAACGGCATGATGGATCTGACGGAAAATATGTTCCGCCATGTGGCGCAGGAAGTATGCGGCACGACGACTGTTACTTATGGCGGGGTGGAGGTCGATCTGGGGAGTCCGTTTAAAAGGGTGACGATGATCGACGCTGTAAAGGAATATACGGGCGTGGACTTTGATTTGGTAAAAGATACGGAAGAGGCAAAACGGATAGCGGACGAAAAAGGCGTGCATTATGAAGCGAGGCATAAGAAAGGGGATATCCTGAACCTGTTCTTTGAAGAATTTGTGGAAGAACATCTGGTACAGCCTACGTTTGTCATGGATCATCCGGTGGAAATCTCTCCTCTTACGAAGAGAAAGCCGGATAAACCAGATTATGTGGAGCGGTTTGAGCTGTTTATTACATGCCGGGAGATGTGCAATGCTTATTCCGAGTTGAACGACCCCATCGACCAGAGGGCGCGTTTTGCGGCCCAGGAGGAGGCGTTTGCGGCGGGCGATGAGGAAGCGAACCATACGGATGAGGATTTCCTGAACGCGCTGGAGATCGGGATGCCGCCTACCGGGGGGATTGGATACGGTATCGACCGTTTGGTGATGCTGCTGACGGATTCACCGGCGATCAGGGATGTTTTGTTGTTCCCGACAATGCGAACAGTCGATTAAAAAGTCCAGTAAAATCAAGGGTTTGCGGTATTTGAAGTTGCGAACTACAACAAATTTACAACAATTTTACAACGCATAACGAAGAATAATAAGCGTTAATGAATAGTTGTACTCATAAATCCAATTCAATATTTTGTACGTTAAGGACATTTTTCTAAGAGAAATTTTAGGGAAGTGTCCTTTTTTGTTATGGTCAGCAAAGCAAAATAAGAAATGGAGGAAAAAAGAATGAGCAGTACAGCGTTAGGAGCAGAGAAAGCGGTTATTTTTATCAGCGAAGCACATGAGAAGTTCTACTATGAGAAATTGAAAGAGGTCAGGTATCAGGATGTGTATCACAAGGCGCTTGTCTATTGTCTTGGTATCAGCAATGACACAAGAAGGAACATTAAAAGCATTTATGATTTTAAGACAGGCTGTGTAAAAACAGAATGCCTGCATGAAGGCTGGCAGACCAGCGGAAGCGTAAAGGTGGTCAGAATGGCGTTCAACCTATACTGCAATGGTACGCCAAGCGTTCTTGATTACGATGATGCGGAGAAACAGGTGGACGAGTGCAGGAATTACACAGTGGAGGAACTGTTCTGCTGTGCCTACGCACCTTATTTTTGGCAGGCGGTACAGATACGGTATCCGGAGTACGCAACGTATAACCACAATCTGTATGCCATGTTTGGAGGACAGGATTAATGTTAAAAGTCAGGCTTATGGGAACAAAGAACGATATTAAGTGGTTTGGGAAGATTTTACAGAGAAATTCCAAAATCGAAGTGACGGAGTTTTCTGATTTGTTCCCGAACAAAGGGACAAAGAAATATTACAGGGCTTATGTGGAAGTCAAAAAAAGCAACATAAAAGAATCATAGCAGAAGCAAAGGAGAGTTTAATCATGTGTAAAATAATCGCAATCGCAAACCAGAAAGGCGGAGTGGGCAAGACCACCACAACAAGCAATTTAGGAATCGGACTGGCAAAACAGGGTAAAAAAGTCCTGCTGATAGACGCAGACGCACAGGGCAGTTTGACAGCGAGTTTAGGATATACAGAACCGGATACTTTGGAAGTCACGCTTGCAACCATTATGGGGGATTTAATCAATGACGAGGAAGTAGAGCCGACGGAGGGTATCCTGCACCATGAGGAAGGGATAGACCTTATGCCGGGGAATATCGAATTATCCGGTCTGGAGGTTTCCCTTGTGAATGTCATGAGCCGGGAAACAATACTGAGGTCATACATAGAGATAGTCAGGGAGAGTTACGACTATATCCTGATAGACTGTATGCCTTCACTCGGCATGATTACCATAAATGCCCTTGCCTGTGCCGACAGCATACTGATACCCGTACAGGCGGCATACCTGCCCGTCAAAGGCTTGCAGCAGCTCATTAAGACGGTTGGCAAGGTAAAGCGGCAGATTAACCCGAAGCTGGAGATTGAGGGCATATTGCTGACAATGGTGGACAGCCGGACGAACTATGCAAAGGACATCAGTGCCATGCTGAAGGAAGCCTATGGGGGCAGTGTAAGGATATTTACGAACAGTATCCCTATTTCGGTAAGGGCGGCGGAGATTTCTGCGGAAGGCGTCAGCATTTACAGGCATGATCCAAAAGGGAAGGCAGCGGCAGCTTATGATTCTCTGACAAAGGAGGTGCTTGGAAATGGGCAGTAATGCAAAAGCAGGAAGCGCATCAAAAGTTAAGATAGAGAAATTTGAGGATTTATTCGGCGGTTCTGCGGGGCAGGAAAGCTCCGTAGAACAGATTATCAATGCGCCGCTTGCAGACCTTCATACATTCAAAGACCACCCTTTCCGGGTGGTGGATGATGAGAAGATGGAGGAAACAACGGAGAGTATCCGCCAGTACGGTGTGCTGGTTCCGGGCATTGCAAGACCGAGGGCAGGCGGCGGCTATGAAATCATAGCCGGACACCGCAGGAAAAGGGGTTCAGAGCTTGCCGGAAAAACGGAGATGCCAGTGATTGTCCGCAATTACACCGATGATGAAGCGACAATTATCATGGTGGACTCCAATATTCAGAGGGAGGATATTTTACCAAGCGAAAAGGCGAGAGCCTACAAAATGAAGTATGAAGCCATGAAACATCAGGGAAAAAAGTCAGGGAAGAACACCCTTGATGAAGTCGGGGAAGCTGCCGGGGAGAATGCGAAAAAGGTTCAGCGGTATATATGGCTTTCACGCCTGTCGGAAGAACTTCTTATTATGGTGGACAGTAAAAAGCTCGGTTTTTCACAGGGCGTGGATATATCTTTTCTGACAGAGGAAGCACAGCAGTGGGTACAGGCTGTCATTGAAGAACAGGGATGCAGTGTCAGCATGGTGCAGTCCGGAAAACTTAAAGAATATGGCAAAAGCGGCGAACTTACCTTTGCAATGGTGCGTCTGATACTGACAGAGGAAAAGCCGAAGGAAAGAAAGATCACAATAAAATCAGACAAGATTGGCGAATACTTTTCAGACAGCTATTCCAATGAGGAGATTGAAAACATTATTATTTCGCTTCTTGATAAATGGAAAGAGGAAGGGGCTGTTTGATAATGGGATACTTAACAAGCGGAAACATAATTGTTGACGCAATGGGTTCCATAAATATTACCGGAAACATTATTCCCGCTGTCTGGTACAGGACAATCACAAAGGAGAATGGGAAACCATATCTCCTTGCGATTGTTATTCTGGCAGATATTGTTTACTGGTATCGCCCTTCTGAGGTGCGGGATCAGGGAACCGGACATATCCTCGGCTGGAAAAAGAAATTTTCTGAGGATATTCTAAGGCAGAGCTATCAGTATTATGCGGATTTATTTGGAGAATCTAAGAAAACAATTAAAACCGCAATGGATAAATTGGAAAAATTACAGGTAATCAGGAGGGAGTTCCGGACAGTCAGTTATGGAGATGGGCTTGTCTGTAATAATGTGATGTATGTGGAACTGAAACCGGATATGCTGTACCAACTGACATTTCCAGAGGAAATCCCTGCAATGGACGGATTGGACGATTCAGGTGCAGGTGCGTCTGATGATAAAACGGGAGGGAGACTCCCTACAAAATCGGATGCCCCTATGGAAATTTTGGGAGGGAGGGGTATCCGGAACGGGACACAGGTATCGACAAACTTGGATACAGGTCATGACGAAATGGGAAATACCCTCCTGCCGAAAACAGATACAGGTCTGCACCAAAACGGGGGGACAAATACAAATACTTCTGCAAATATTTCTGGCGGAGAATCCTATCCAATCAATCAATCTGCACAGGAGATAAAAGAAAAACAGGGCAAGCCGGATAATGATATGATTGATGTGATGGATGATGCCAACGCCTACATGGAAATCATCAAAGAAAATATTGAGTATGAGCATCACATGAAATATGGTGACTGGAGCGAAAAGGGGCTGTATGAGGAACTTTATGAGGTGATCTGCGAGATTGTGTGCGTGAAGCGAAGGACGGTAAAGGTTAATGGGGAGGATTACCCTTATGAGCTTGTGAAGTCAAAATTCCTGAAGCTGAACAGCTCCCATTTGGAGTATGTGATTGGCTGCATGAAGGAAACCACAACCAAGATAACTAACATCAGGGCGTACATGGTGACTGCCCTCTACAATGCGCCGAATACCATGAACCACTATTACCAGCAGTTGGTACAGTATGATATGTATGGTGGAGGGTGGCAGGAAAAGGGATTATTTAATCCCGAACCGGAAGGAGATAGATAAATGGAGTCAATGCGTGATGTTGACCGGGTAATGGAACGGGAGGCTGCAAAGGGAAGCTGCCCATTAAGGTTTGTGAAAATAGATTTCAGCGATTCCCCTTATCAGGAGATTGCATCAAGGGAAAAGCTGTTAGAGGTACTGTCCTACCTGTTGCGGACAGGCGATTATGGCAGGTTTGCCGGGAAAGGGACGGGGAATAATGTTTACATGGATATGAAAGGCAAAAAAGCAGCTTTCAAGCGTACCCGTTCTTTTATTGACCGGAATAACATATTTTCCGCAATCCGCAGGTATGGGAAGAAAATAAAGCCGGATTTTGACGGGCATACTTATCTGGAAACAGTGCGGTGCTGCTTTGAACTGCCGGAAGGGGAACAGGAAAAGTACCGGGTAACTTATGACGGGCAGGAAACATTCGCTTTCCCTATGTCAGATAAATATATCCTCGGACTTTACACGCACTGTATCTCGGCAAGGCGGGCAGTATCGGCGGATATGGATATTTCAGGCACAGACTTTTCAGATAAAGAACAGGGCATTGCCAGTCTGGAGGGAGTGCGTAACGTGCTGTTCCAGTGCCTTTTGTTTGACACGATAAAATGCGGGGAAGCTATGTTATATGCTGACCTCTGCACGATTTACTGTTTAAAATGAAATAGGTAACTTTTGGACTTTTTGTCCAGAAGTGGGAAGGAGCATATATGGCAGAAAAATATATTACGGAAGAACAACGGGCAAGATGCCGGACGGTTGCGGATGCGTTCGCAGAACTGTATGACCTGACCGATGTGGTGGTAGCGGATGCCGGACGGTTCGGGTTTGTCCGTCTGCAATGGTTCAGCGAGGGAGAAGGTTTTGATTCGGCAATGGTTTTTTCGGACGGTGGAGAACTGTTTGAGGAACTGTGGCGGATATGGTATGAACATGAAGTTTTAACACCTGTGTTGGGAACGCCGCTTGCGGAGCTTGACTATGACGAGATATTCCAGACGCTTTCCAAAGACAGGCAGGAGGAAATATCGGAGAAAAAGAAGTATTTCCTTGACCAATGCAAAGATGCTTTCGGTTAATCAGCAGATATGTTTCTCCCAAGTTGTGTTCCCGCTAAAAACAAGTTATAATGGTGCTGACAAATCGGGATTTGAGGAGGACAAAAATGGAATATACAAAGGATGATTTAATTGAAGCAAAAAGGCAAATTTTGGGAGGGGGAGAGAACATGGGAACAGAGGAAAGTAAAAAAATCTGGGAGAAAAACGCACAATTTTGGGATAATGCAATGGGTGACAAATCTAATGA
>JAETNQ010000039.1 GCA_021772075.1 Lachnospiraceae bacterium | reverse complement strand
TTCAGATTCCGTCTCACGGCGGACACCCTTGCTGTTCAGCTATATGCTTCGTCGTTGCCTACGCGCACTCGGGACTTACACCCGTTAGAGAACGCCCATGCTGGGCAAACAAAACCGACACGAAGAAGTTTATTTCTTCGTGTCGGTATCCGACTCACATATTCTTATGTATTTCCGTCTTAAAGTCTATTCCAGCATGGAAGCTCCTTCTGTAAAGTCATTCTGGATCGTTGTAACAAGAGAATTCATTTTCTCCATATCGATATCGCCGCTATCGAGAGCCCCTACCATCAAATCGAGGTATTCTACCATTGCATCGCAGCCTGATTTAAACTTCTCGTGAGCTGCCGCATATTTTTCCGGAGCCTTCAAAGAACCGAACTCAATAAACGGATCCTTCAGACCTGAGATAAACTCTTTTGCCGCATCTACATCGTTAGGGTCAATAGAAGCTGCCTCCGTCATAACATTGCTAAGCTTATCGCCCAGTTCCTGTGCTTTCGCTTCATACTCTTCTTCCGTTAAGGTCGCCTCTTCCTGTGCTGCGCTGCCACCATTACTGCCGCCGCAAGCAACTACGGATACGCTCATTACTGCTACAGACAAAAGCAGAGCAATACGTCTCACTAATTTGTTTCTCATAATCGTTATCCTCCCTGATCATTTATTCTATTAAGCAACTGTCATTATAGCATTATAGCATAAATTTTCAATAGTACCTTTTTACTATTCCCATAGGGCTGTCAGCACGTGTTCCCCCGGCATCGCGACGACGCTTTCCGCCGTAATCTCCTCGCCGCTGTACATCCAGCCCGCAAACCGGCATCCTTCTTTTTGAGGAATAGGCAGTTCTCCGTATTCCTCCTGGTAAGTAACCTCCATAGATTCCGTTCCGTCCGGCATCTGTCCTCCGTCCGCATCAAACTTGACGGTCACTTTTGCCGGTTCCCATCTCGCAATCAGTTCCAAGTCCCCGCCTACCGTGCCAACGGAAAAATCCCATGTTTCATTTTCATGGCCTTCATAATACCAGCCCGCAAAGATATAACCCTGACGCACAGGTTCCTCCGGCTCTTCCACATAATTGCCGTAGCGGAGCTTCTGGGACGCGATTTCCGTTCCTCCTGAAGTATTAAAAGACACCGTAAAACCGCCAAATATAGCGAACACAGCTACCATAACTACAATAATAATTATTATACCCGCGATAAAGCCGTCCAAAAGACGGATCGGAGTATCCGTCTTATCATAGATCCCCCTTCCAAAACGGCGGGGGCGTCCGCTTACGCTTTCCGCCCCCTGGGTACTTTCGTCTATTTCATCTATCTGCTGCCGATTTTCCATCCACTGCCGCCTTTCCTTATCCAAAGTCCTCACTAACCCCCATGCCGCTGCGCGGCGGCACAAATCTGTGCGGAGAATGCCCGTATTGTGGGCATTCTCCGGTGTGAAGGGCGGTTCGCTCCGCGAACCCTAGAAGTTCTTGGCGAAACAGCCACTGCTGTGAGCCTTAGAACTTCTCTTCACATTACTTACGAACCAGATATTTCCTCATATCGATCGCACATACGACCAGAATAATCAAACCTTTGATTACATACTGCATTGCCGCATTAATGGACAGGAAGTTCAAGGCTACGAAAATAATACGCAGCAGGAAAACGCCCATTACAATACCGCTGATCTTACCAGTACCACCGACAAAGGATACGCCGCCGATAACGCAGGCCGCTATCGCGTCACATTCGTAGTTCAGTCCGGTAGCCGCCGAGTTGGATGCGGTTCTTGCGGCTTCAATGAAACCGGTAATACCATACATCATACCTGCAAGAGTATGTACCATGATCGTTGTCTTCATAACGTTTACGCCGGATACGTTGGCAGCTTCCGGGTTGGAACCTACTGCAAACATATTCTTGCCGAAAGTCGTTTTGTTCCAGATAAACCACATGATGACTACAATAATACATGCATACCAAACAAAGTTAGGAATGGCAACGCCTCCCAATCCAACAAAGCTTCCTGTTACGAAATTCTTAAAGGAATCGTCCAGACCGGATAAGGGCTGGCCGTTATTGCCGTTGATCATAATATACATAAGCAGGATACCATATACGATCAACTGGGTTGCCAAAGTAACGATAAACGGATGAAGCTGGAACTTCGCTACGAAGAAACCGTTTACCAGGCCTACGATACCGCCTACCACGATAACTGCAAGGATAACTACCGGAATCGGAAGCACCGGGAGATCCGGGAACATCCTTGAAGCATAACTCAGGGACTGCAGCAGGGATGCGGAGATACAGGCTGTCAAACCAACTACGCGCCCTGCGGAAAGGTCGGTACCCGTTAATACGATACATCCAGCAATGCCGCAGGCGATCGGCAGGTTCGCAGCCGAAAGGCTGATAATATTGACGATGGAAGGAGCTTTAATAAAGTTCGGGTTCTGCACCGTCGTGTAAATAACTACTATCAAAAGAAGGAAATAAATCGCATTGTTGATCAGCCCTTCCTTCCAAAATGTTTTCTTATCTTTGCTGTCCATCGCCTGGTAACGGCTGTAGGACTGCTTTATATTCGTAATCGCTCTCATAAGAAATTGCCTCCTTATACATATTTAGCCGCAAGAGTCATAATCGCTTCCTGCGTAGTTTCGCTTGCGTTCACTTCTCCCGCCAAGCGCCCGCCTGACATCACGAGTATCCTGTCACATATTCCAAGCAGTTCCGGCATTTCGGAAGAAACCACCATAACTACCTTCCCCCTGTTCGCCAGATCCAGAATCAACTGATAGATCTCGTATTTCGCCCCTACGTCGATACCCCTTGTAGGCTCATCCAGCAGCAGCACTTCCGGCTCCGTCAAAAGCCATCTGCCCAGAATAACCTTCTGCTGGTTACCTCCGGAAAGAGAACGGATCTTCGTCTCCTGCGTCGGTGTCTTTGTACGCATCGCATCGATAGACCACTGGGTATCTTCTCTCATGGATTTATCATTCAGAACGAATTTCAGCCTCAAATGTTTCTTCAAGCTGGAAATTACTGTATTCTCCCTGATACTCAATATCCCGAAAATACCGGTTGCACGGCGTTCCTCCGTCAACAGCGCAAAACCGTTTTTGATCGATTCCCTGGCATTACGGTTTCTTACCACTTTGCCGTCTAATTTGATCGTTCCGCTCTTTCTCGTAGCCACGCCGAAAATATTCTCCAATGTTTCTGTACGCCCGCTGCCGTCCAGTCCTGCCAGGCCTACTACTTCCCCTTTTCTTACCTTAAAGGAGACATCTTTCAAAAGGGAATACTGCGCCGTCAGATTTTCCACTTCCAGAGCCACTTCTCCCGGCTTATTTGTTTTTGGAGGGAACTGGTTGGTCAGTTCGCGCCCTACCATCAGTTTGATGATTTTTTCCGTCGTCAGATCGCCCGCCGGTTCGGTCGCTACCCATGTACCGTCCCGCATTACGGTAACTTCGTCGGAAATGCGGAGAATCTCCGCCATTTTGTGTGATATGTAAATTATGCCGCATCCCCTGTCGCGCAGCATATTAATAATCTTAAATAAATGCTCTACTTCCTGCTCCGTCAGCGAAGAAGTAGGCTCGTCGAACACGATTACCTTGGAATTATAGGAAACTGCTTTGGCAATCTCCACCATCTGTCTTTGGGAAACAGGCATCGTACTCATTACCCTCTTGGGATCTATTTCTATTCCTAACTCCTGAAATACCGCTACGGTATCGTCATACATTTTCTTCTCGTTTACCATCAGGCCGCCCACTTTAGGATAACGTCCTAACCATATGTTATCCATAACATTTCTTTTCAACGCCTGATTCAATTCCTGATGCACCATGGCAACGCCGTTTTCCAGCGCTTCCTTTGAATTCTTAAAACTGACCTCTTTCCCGTCCAGAAGAATCTTGCCGCTGTCCATGCTGTACATTCCGAACAGACATTTCATCAGCGTGGACTTTCCTGCACCGTTTTCTCCCATCAGCGCATGAACCGTTCCCTTTTTTACCGTCAGGGAAACGTTATCAAGCGCCTTTACGCCGGGAAATTCTTTGCACACATCCGTCATTTGCAACAGAACATCCTGTCCCATGCTTCACCCTCCCTTTCTCCATAAGCTACCTACTCTGTTTTTTTCATCGGCCAGGGGAAAAACATTCCTCCTGCCCGCCGCGCGCCCATGCGGCATATTTTCCCTGCATGGAACCGTGCCTTAAAAAAAGCGGCCAACCGCCTAAGGCGGCAGCCGCTTTTATAAATCTAAGGATCTTCCTGCTTTATGCAGCACCCATTTCCTATCCCGTTTATTTATTCACCTGTATAAGGAGCGTAAGGGATAAAGATTTTGTTGCTTACATTTTCAGAAATGTTGAAGGAATCTGTGTCTGCCATTAATTCCTTGCCAGCCTGTACGTTCTTTACAAGATATGCGATACCGTTTGCCATACCTTCTGCATCCTGCTTGATCGTACCTGTCATTTTACCGTCAGCGATCAACTGTTTTGCAGCATCCGTTGCATCTACGCCGAATACAGGAATCGTCACGCTGTCGCCGCCCATGTTGTAACCCTGAGCGTTCAAAGCGGAGATTGCGCCTTCTGCCATGCCGTCGTTATTGCAGATAACGAGTTCGATCATGTTTCCGGTAGCTTCGCTGTACTGGGAAAGGTTGGTTACCATGTAATCATTTGCTGCCTTTGCACTCCAGTTACCATCCTGGTCTACCTGGTAACGGTCAGCGTTGGAAGAATCAAAGTATACCAATTCCGGTTTTCCGCCTGCTGTCAGAACTGCGTTAGCGTCTTCTACACCAAACTGTGTACGTGCGATAGCTTCTGCATTGCCAAGCTGGCCCATGAACATAGCGTAGCTGATTTCGCCGTCGCCGTTCAAGTCAACTGCATCATAGTTTGCCATAAGGAAATCGCCGATCATCTTACCCTGCATATGGCCTGCTTCCGGTGCATCTGTACCTACGAAAGCACATTTGTCATAAGCGCCGAGTACTTTGCCTTCTTCTTCGTCGGGTTCTACCGCGCGGTTGAAGAAGATAACCGGGATGCCTGCCGCGCTCGCTTTGTCAACGATCTGCTGGGAAGCATCTACGGAACCGGATGTAACGATATTAACGACCAGAAGGTTTGCGCCCTGGCTGATAGCCGTATCGATCTGCTCGTTCTGTGTTGTCTGGTTGCTGTTTCCGTCATAATTCTGGAAAGTGATGCCTGCCTCTGTCAGAGCTGCATCAAGCGCTGTACGAACGCTGGAAATGTAGGTATCACTATATGTATAGTAGAATACGCCTACATTCAGGTCAACTGCTGCCGCTTCTGCCGGAGCTGCTTCCTCAGCGGGAGCTGCTTCTTCTGCCGGAGCTGCTTCTTCTTCTGCCGGAGCTTCTGCTGCGGGTTCTGCTGCAGCCGGAGCTTCCTGGTTTCCACATGCTGCAAGGCTGAATACCATCGCGCCTGTCAAAAGCAATGCGAATAACTTTTTCATTTTGTTTGTCCTCCTGTTAAATATTATTCTCTGACGCTTTTATTACGCCATGCTGACATTATAACAAACAATCCTCCTAAAAAGATATACAATATTTTACTCTCTTGGTATAAAAAATTATTGTTTTGTACATTTTTTGTTCACAATTCATTCACAAATTCATTGGTCGAAAGAAAAAAGCATCCTCTGGCATTCCGGTTCAAACATGTTATCCCTTGTCACGCAGGTAGTCGCGGTATCGATCACCGCTCCGCCGGCATTGCCGCCGTTCAGCAGGCGGTAAGCTTCTTCTACGCCGAGATAACCCATGGCGTAGGGGTTCTGCACAATCAGCGCATCCACCTCTCCGGTTTCCAGCATCCCTACCGATACCACGTTGCTGTCAAAAGCCACCACCTGGGTATCCTCCGCCAGATCCAGGTCGCGGATCGCCCAGCCCACGCCCAGGCTGGTCCACTCGTTAAAAGTAACAATCACATTGATTTCCGGATGCTCCTCCAGCAGCTGTATCGTTCCCTCCCGCGCGTCTTCCGTCGTCGATACGACATTAATCGTATACATGTTTTTTACCCGCGCATCCGCTCCGGCAATTTCCCGGAAGCCTTCTTCCCTCTGCTGTCCGTTGGCCGAATTGATATCATAATTCACGATCCCGATATACAGTTCTTCCTCTTCCGCCTCCAACGCGGCTTCTCCGGCCATTTTCCCCGCTTCCCGGTTATCCGTGCCGATGCGGCAGCTTACCTGCCCGCTGTTGACGTCGCTGTCGATCACGACAATCTTTACGCCCTTTCTCGCCGCTTCGTCAATCGCCTCGCTGTTGGCGTTATAGTCCACTGCTGAAAAAACAATGACTTCCGCCCCATTCTCCACCGCCTCTTCGATCATCCTGTTCTGTGTTTCATAATCTTCTTCCCTTTTCGGGCCGACCATGCTGATCTGCAGATTATATTCCGTGGCGGCGGCGGCGGCTCCCGCATAGACGGATTTCCAGAAAGCGGAATCCATGGATTTTGTCACAAGCGCCACATAACGTTTTCCTGACGCCGCGCTTTCTTTCCCGCATCCCCCTAATGCCAGCACCAGCAGAAACAACGCAGAAACGGCAAACGCCCTGCCCCATCTTTTCCTATTTGCCCTCATATCCGCCCTCCTCCACCTTCGGCATGCGGATGCTGACGCAGGTTCCCTCATCCGGCTCGCTTTCGATCGTAATTCCATACTCTTCCCCAAAATAGATTTTAATCCTGTCATTGACATTTTTAATACCGATCCCTGTCTGATCCCCCGGTTCGCTTTTCAAAATACTCTCGCATTGCTCCCTGCTCATGCCCACTCCGTTGTCGGACACGGAAAATACAATATCATTCCCTTCTCCATAAATGCGAATGCATATCTCCCCTTCGTCCACCATCCGGTTAATTCCGTGGTAAATGGCATTTTCAATAATCGGCTGGAGCGTAATTTTATTGCACAGATAAGGAAGACACTCTTCTTCGATATCAAAGGAATACGTAAACTGGTTTTTATACCGGAAATTCTGTATCATCAAATAGCTTTTGGCATGTTCCACTTCCTTTTCAATAGGAATCAGTTCATGCCCCTTGCTGATACTGATTCGGAACAGCTTTGCCAGGGCATCGACCATTTCCACCGCATCCTTGCTCCGCTCCTCTTCGCACATCCATCCGATGGCATCCAGCGTATTATAAAGGAAATGCGGGTTGATCTGAGCCTGCAGCGCCTTCAATTCCGTCTTGCGCAGGGTAATCTCCTCCCGCCTGACCTTTTCCATCAGATCCTGTATCCGGCAGACCATATGGCCAAAGGAATCCGACAAAGCAATCATCTCCTTGCTGCCGTGTACCGGCTGGTAGCTGAATTCTTCCGCGTTTGCCTCAAAATCCTTCATCGCCTCTACCAGACTCTGGATGGGATGGGAAATCATATGCGTCAGCAGAAAACTGCTGAAAAATACCGTCATCAATACAAAAGCGATCAGCACCAGCAATATCCGCATCGCATCCCTTACCTTAACCGTCACCAGTTCATCGATATAGCTTACCCCCACGATCCTCCAGTCACAGTTATCCAGGGAACGGATCGAATAAATGACATTCTTTTTCACCCGGGTCCCGTCCCCGGCCTTCGTCAGAATATCCGTCTGTTCCGACTTCAAGCCGGAATAGATCAGCTGCTGCTGGGGATGGTAGACGATATTTCCGTTTTTATCCATAATAAAACAGTAGCCATGCTGCCCGATGCCTACCTCGTCCACATAATTCGCAATCTGGGAAAAGCGTACATCCAGCACTACCGCATGCTTTTTCCCGTCTCCCGTTTCCAGATCCTTGCGGATCGATACAACCCATGGATAATAATTCTCCAGCAGCGTCTCCGCATGGGGTTCGGAGATCAGCAGCCGGTTCCCTCTTCCGTTTTCCCTCTGTATGAAGGAAAGGTTTTTCAATATTCTTTCTTTTAAATGGTAATTCCCCGTCCACCAGTCCACCATTTCCCCCTCTTCATCGTAACTGGTGACGGCAACCACGTCCTTTCTGATACGGAGCAGGGTTTCCAGGGCATTGTCCCTCTCCTCCTTTTCCCTTCCGTACGATTCTTCGATCAGGTTCATGACCTCTTCCATATCCGCCGTATAATTGCGTACCGTATTGGAAACCTGCACCACCGCCTGTTCGCTGCTGATCACCGCATTTTGTTCCACGGAACGCCGGAACACGGAAATAAAAACAACCAGCCCTCCCGCCAGCGCCGCCAGCACCATGCCAATCACAAACAGATTCATTACGGAAGCAAGCGGCATCGTGATCCCTTTTTTATTCCTGCGCGCCCTCATTCCCTCTCCTCCGCATGCATCTGCCGCCGCAGGGCATTAGGAGACACTCCGCTGTACTTTTTAAAGCAGTAACTAAAATAATGCTGGTCGCTGTAACCGCATTTTTCCGAAATTTCCTTGATTTTCATGGAGGTACACATCAAAAGTTCTTTGGCCGCCTCGATCCTTTTTCCGCTCAAAAGATCGATAAAAGTCTTTCCTGTTTCCTTTTTGATAAGGGCGCTCAAATAATTCGGGCTGACGCCGATCTCATTGCTGACGGAAACGAGGGAGATATCCCCGTTCCCATATTCCGTTTCAATGATTTGCAGCGTCCTATCGCAAAGGACCCTGCTGCTCTTTTTCCTCTGGCTGCCGATCATTTCCCTCGCGCTCAGGCAGAACTCCGTCAGCCTGCCCTGCATTTCCCGGAACGAGCCGTCCTGGAACACGATGCTTTGCAGCAACGTATTTTTCTGCATCCTTTCAATTTCTTCCCCGTCCCCCACCGCATATATGATTTTGCATATCGAGGCAAGGAGCTGTACCATCAGATAATTGGCCTTTGCCCTCGACACTTTCATCCCGCGCATCCTCTCGAACAGTTCTTCCAAATATTCTTCCAGTTCCCCTGCCTGGCTGCCCCGGACCAGGGTCTCCACCTCCGTCACAATATTCATGATCTCCTGGGCGTTGATCCCTTCCACATGTTCCTCATCCGCAATATAATGGACGCCGCTGTCCGCCCGCCCGGAATAACTAAGCGCGTTCAGCGCCTCGATATATGCGTCATGGCATTCGGAAAGCCTGTTCATAATCCTGCTGACTCCAATAGAACAATTCAGTTCCATAATCCGCTCCGTACTCTGGACCACATCCCCTACCAGAATGTGCAAATATTTATCAAATGCGGAAGGAGTAGCAATCAGCAGCGAGATCACCCTTCCATTCCAGTAAAAGCTTTCATGCTTTACATACTTTTTCAAAATGCTGTCCACCGAATGGACATGCTCCTGCGCCGTACAATTTTTCCCGTTTCCGTCCCGGATGCTCGTGATCATGACCGCGTAGCGGAAATCGTTATGATGATCCCGCAGCACCCCGCTCTCGATGGCGGACCGGACAAGAAATTTTTCCCCTTCCTCTCCGTCCTCGGCCTGGTAGCCATCCATCAAAAGCGGCATAAGGAAACTGGATTTGTCCATCTGGATCTGCTGCTTGTCCCGGAATTCCTGAAAAAGATTATCTATTTTTCCCTTTATCACGACCAGTTCCTTCGTCAGATCCGCCACGGAAATAGGTTTCAGCATATAACTGATAATATTATACTGGATCGCCTGCTGGGCATAACTGAATTCATCGAACCCGCTTAAAAAAGCGATCTGCGTGGCGGGACGGATCTCCCGCACCTGCCGCGCCAGCTCGATTCCCGATATAAAAGGCATTTTGATATCCGTCAAAAGAAGATCCGGCTCCATCTTTTCCACCAATTCCAGAGCCTCCACGCCGTTTTCGGCTTCCCCCACTACCCGGAATCCCGCGCTTTCCCAATCGATGCGGCGCACAATAGCCCGGCGCAGTTCTTCCTCATCGTCTGCTACTACAACTGTATACATGTATTATTCCTCGTTTTGCTTCATATAATGGTTGGATAATTGCGGAGTTATAAGCTGTGGGAATGTCCCGACAATATCTTCCGTAAAAATCTAACTGTGCCAAACATTTCGCCAAGCCCGTCAAAGCGGTCTTGGCTCCATGGCACAAAAAGATTTTTACGAAAGATATTGTCGGAACATTCAGCAAGTTTACCAGCTTCAGCAATTATCTAAGCTATTATACATGAAAAAGGAGGAATTCGTCCAGAGGAAAAGAAAGAGCCTGCCCGGGAATCTGTTTTTGCAAGCGGAGGGGTGGAGCGGGCAGAGGCAGGGGCGACGGGGATGAAGCGGGGGAAGTCCTGCGGCGGGAACGGGCCGGCGATGGGCGGGAATTTTCTGCTGTTGCTTACCATCAGCCATTTCACTTATGAAATGATCAATAGCCTAGGGGAAAATTGCCATGGATGGCAATTTTAGGAAGCGTAGGGCAGGATGCCCGTTGCTTCCGCCCCGGTCGGTCTGATCATATTTTCCCATTTCATTAGTGAAATCTGATTGGAAGCTCCAGCAGAAAATTCCCGCCCATCGCCGGCCCGTTCCCGCCGCAGGGTTCCCCCCGCTTCATCCCCGCCGCCCCTGCTTCTGCCCGCTGCCCTGCCGCTTGCAAAAACGGATTCCCGGGCAGACGGAGACAAGCAGGAATTCAGGAACGAATCTTTATCTTCAGCACCGTATCCCTTTTATCCGGCAGCGGATAGGTAAAAACTGGATCCTCGCCAAAAGATACAAACGCCGTTTCGGAAAACGTCGCCGTATTCCACGCTTCCCCCCGCCGCACTTCGCTGCCGTCCGCAAGATAAAATGCCCGCTCCAGCATATCCGGCCCGATTCCATAAAGGGGAAGCGCGCCAAGCGGGGGTTCGCATACATGGGCATAGATAACATTTCCTTTCTGCGTATAACGCCCCCATTCCGGCTTGGGAAGAGAACTTATCCCGCAGCCATAAATGCTCTCCCCGTTCTTCTTCATCCATTCTCCCACTTCTTCCAGAATCTTTACACTTTGCTCCGGCACTCTCCCCATGGCATCAGGCCCTATGTTCAAAATCATATTGCCGCCTTTGCTTGTGCATTCTACCAGCTTGCGGATAATCATTTCCGCCGGTTTATATTCCTTGTCATAGTTGCAGTATCCCCAATGGTTATTCATAGTCGCGCACAATTCCCACGGAATCAGTCCCCCGTTCACATCTCTCACTCCCTCGGGAGGTATCACCTGTTCCGGGCTGGCAAAATCCCCGCTGTATGGCAGCGGATTATCCGTAGCAAGGCTTCCATGGTTTTCTCCCGATCCTTCCAGCCTGTTATCGATGATCACATCGGGCTGGTAAGTACGCACCATCCGGATCAGATCCGACGCCCTCCACTTTTCCCCGCACATATCGTCATAGGAAAAGTCGAACCAAAGGATATCCAGCTTTCCATAGTTTGTCACCAGCTCCTTCACCTGTCCATGCATGTATTCCAGATACCTGTCAAAATCAATGGCTTCTCCTTTGTATTCTTCCCTGTTGCGCATAGGATGCTGCCGGTCCCCGTATTTCGGGAAATCCGGGTGCCGCCAGTCAATAATCGAAAAATACAGGCCCGCCCGGATATCATACTTCCTGCAGGCATCGATGAATTCCCTTACAAAATCCCGCCCCGCTTTCGTATTCGTCGATTTATAATCCGTTAAGGCGGAATCGAACAGGCAAAAGCCGTCATGGTGCTTTGCTGTCAGCACTGCGTATTTCATACCCGCCTTTTTAGCCAGCCTGACCCATTCTTCCGGCCTGCAGTCCTGCGGGTCAAACATTTCAAAATACTTATCATATTCCTCCGCCGTCATTTCCCGCTGCGACATCACCCATTCCCCGCAAGCCGGAATCGCGTACAATCCCCAATGAATAAACATGCCGAACCTGGCATCCATAAACCATTGAGTCCTTTTTTTGATTTCCTGATTCATTATTTTCTTTTCTCCTATTTCACTCTGAAACACCCTAAGAAGAATGCCCGTAGGGCATTCTTCGGCGTGAGAAGACTTGCAAAGCAAGTCTAGAACTTCTTGACGAAGCACCCACTGGTGCAAGTCTTAGAAGTTCTTCTCACGCTACTAGCCTTTAACCGCCCCGCCGGACAGCGCTTCCACAAAGAATTTGCTGAATACGCAGTACAATATGATCGGAGGCAGTATGATGACCACCATCGCGGAAAACAGGCCGTTGTAATTCGTGCGGAACGCCGTAGTAAACGTAGAAAGCAGCGCGGGCACGGTCATTTTTTCCCGGGTGATCATCACGAGGGATGCCCAGTAATACTCGTTCCAGTTATTCAAAAAGGCCAGTACTGCCGCTGTCATGATTCCGGGACGGGCGATGGGGAAGATAACCCTCCACCATGTCTGTACGTAGCCGCATCCGTCGATACGTGCGGCTTCCTCCATTTCCTTCGGTATGTTGGTGTAGTAGTTTTTGATGACAAAGAAGCTGATCGCGATGCCGCTGCATGAGTAGATCAGGATCAATGCCGACCTGGTATCATAAATATGCAAGCGATTGACCAGATTATATACCGGATAGGTAAGCGCGGTAGGCGGGATAAACATCGTAGAATACAGCAATATGCTGATTATCCCTTTCCCTTTGAAGTCCAGCCTTGCCACCACATATGCCGACATGGAGATCATCAGAATGCTCAAAACTACCGAAACAAAAGCGATTACCATGCTGTTCCCGAAATAACGCATCACATGCAGATCCCGGAAAGTGGAAATATAGCCGTCCAGGCATATCGATTCCGGCAGCTGGAAACCGGGCCTGGCCAGCGGGTCTTCTTTAAAGCTGGAAAGCAGCAGCCATACGAGGGGCATCAGCGCCACCAGCAAAGCCCATGCCAGGCTTATATATGTGAGTATTTTCGTCCCTCCCGATAGGGAGGTTGCCCCCGATAGGGAAGCTCTTTTCTTTCTTTTTCCGTTCTCCCTCATCTGCATCCCTCCTTCTTCTTTTTCCATGAAATACTATACAGCCCGTTTATCAGAACGATAATCACCATGCCGGCCAGGATCTGCACTACCGCTACCGTATTCGCCCTGCCGAACTGGGTTCTCGGACTAGTGATCGCCAGCTCGCGGATGACGTAGCTGATGCTGTAAGTCCCCGCCGCTCCTTTCGTCAGGAAATATACCTCATTGTAGAGCAGGAAACCGCTCGTTGCAGCCAGCACGGATACGGTTTTCAGCGTTCCTTTTATCATCGGCAGCGTTATGTACCAATCCTGCTTCAATCCGTCCGCTCCGTCGAGAACAGCCGCTTCCCTTACATCCTCAGGAACGGCCATAATGTTTCCGAGGATCAGCAGCGTCGTCGTCCCTGTAAAAAAGATATAAGCGCATGTCATCGCCCAGAAAGCAGGACCTTTTAACAGCAAAATATTTTCATCAAATCCTTTGTTAAAAAGTCGTATCACCGGGTTTACAACCCCATACAGAGGGCTGTACAGCTGGAGAAAGATCATTCCCATAGCCGCCGTCGATATCATATTCGGAATGATATAAATATTCCGGATTGTCCTGACTCCTTTTATTTTCCGTGAAAATGCCAGGGCTATTAACGTAGCGACCGGAACCTGAACCACCGCCCCGAGCAGGGCCCATGCCGACGAATTGCGTAAAGCCTCCCAAAAATACGGATAGGTTTGAAAAATATACTGATAGTTGTCCCAAAGTTCATCCCAACCCCAAAACTGAGGAGTTTTAATATTTGTATAATCCCATTTACAGAAAGAAGTAAATATTACTGTTACAATAGGATAAAGATAAAATATGGCAAATGCCGTTAAAGTAGGCGCCAGAAAAGCCAGTATGAAGCCTTTCCTCCGCCATCCGAGCCCCCCGGCCCTTTTTTTCTTTTCCATCGATACCTCCAGTCATAACAAACGGCAGCCCTCTGGTTCCCTTTTCCGTTCCAGAGCGGCTGCCGTTGCCTATTATGCGATCAAAGCAATCAGTTCCTGCTGAAGCTGTTCAAAACGTGCGTCTATATCCGTGCCGGAAACTGCGCATTCCATCAGCGCATTGATAATAGCGTTGCCGACATCGCCGCCCCATGTATAACTAACGCCGATCACAACAGTTCCTGCGCTGTTGACCTGGGAACATGCCTCCGCCAGTTTCATAACGATCGGGTCTTCTCCCTCCTGGGCCAAAGCCTGCAGATCTACCGTTTTATTGCAAGGGTTAGCCTGTACGCCGGTAAAAATCTTTTCCTGTACTTCCGGGCTTACCATATAAGCAAGGAACTCCAATGCCAGTTCTGTTTTTGCCTCGCTCATGCCGCTGGAAATACTAATGCCGCCGCCGGCAGAAGCGATCGCTACATCCCCGGGGAATAAGGAAGGCCGGATGGATTCCGCAAGCCCTGCGTCAATGCCGCTGGCATTCCATACGCCGTTGAAAAGCGCCGCCACCATGCCTTTTTTATTAAAATCATCCATCAGATTCCCAAGGTCTTCCGTCGTATGGCCGGAGCCGTTGGCCTGATCCATCGCCGCCGCTCTTTTGAACGCATCCGCAAATACTTCGGAACGGATCGTGTCTTCCGTCAGTTCCGAGGCCAGAAGGTTCCTTCCTTCCTCGCTTTCCGCCATCATGGCGTTCAGCATCATGAGAGAACCCTGTCCTGCCACATATCCGTAATTTTCGCCGCCTGCCGCTCTTACTTTATCCATAGCCGCGCCGAAGTCTTCCCATGTTTTGATATCTTCCATTTTTACGCCGACGCTTTCCAGAACCGCCGCGTTATACCACATCCCGCGGCTTTCCAGCTGGTCATGCACTGTATAGATATGTCCGTCCACATCGTTCTGCGTATAATTAATGCCTACCGCATCCTGCAATCCGTTTTCATCGATATAAGGCTTCAGATCCAGCACCAGCCCCTGGCTGATCGCCGCCTGCGGAACCGCTGTATCCACATCCACTACATCCGGGAAATTGCCCCCAGCCACTTGGGCGCTGACGATCTCCGCCCTGTTCTCTACCGGAATCGGCTTGAACGTTACCGGGCCGTCCGCGTGAGCCGCCGCAAACTCATCATAAATATCCCTCATTACCTTTGCTGCCGGCCACTCGCTCTCTTCATGGTAATAACCATGGTAAAACTCCAGAACTTCGCTTTCTCCTGCCGGCGCTTCTGCTGCCTGGCTTTCCGCAGCCGCTTCCTCTTTCGCCGGCTCTTCCGCCGCCGTACCGCCTGTAGCCTGTCCTGCGCCGCTATTGCCGCATCCTGCCAGCAGGGCAGCGCCCACCGCTATAGCCATGAATAAACTCACTGCTTTTCTTTTCATCAATACCCTCCTTTTTGACAGCCTCCGCTGCCTTCTGTACTTGCTTGTTTCATGGGTATATCTTAACGGAAATCTTCGTCATATTGAATGAATCCTATTGACAAAAAGAAGGACTATTTTTACATATTTTATGAAAACCAGGATTATATTTGGATTTTCTATGTGATATTGCACAAATTATACATGTCTATTTCAAAAGATATATAAAAGTCTGCCCATTCATCTCTCCTCCCAGCACATCCAGAATATTGTCCTCAAATACTTTCTTTCTCCTGCTGTCCCACAAATTATCCGGCACCTCTATTCTCTTCTCCGCTGACAGCACTTTCTCCGCCGCCTGGTAAAAACGGGGCATCGCCTCCTTATACTCCTGTAGCTTTATCATCGGATTAGCGGGCATCTGTCCGGTCTCCTTTAATATTCTTTCCTGTATTTCCTCGCTCATCATGTATTTCAGGAAACGGACGCTCGCCTCCCTCCTGTCCTCCTCCTTATGATTTCCAAGGATATACCCAAGACAAGTGGATTCGCAGGACATGGATCTTCCTTCCCCCGCAGGAAGCAGCGCATATTCCACATCCAGTTCCTCCGGTATCATGGAAGCGCCCCATACCCCGTTGACATACATCGCCAGTTTTTCTTCGTTAAACAAATCCGTTTCGTCCCGGTATCCGTAATCTTCCGCTTTCAGCGCAGAATAATCATAGATAGTCCGAATATCCTTCAATATTTCCCCCATCCGCTGTTCTTCTATTTTTATCTCGTTATTTTGCAAAGCCTCCCCGCAGTTTCCTCCCCCGTCAGCCATCATATAATCCACAAAATACAAATATCCCTCCGCCCTGATCTGCAGCGGCGCGATCCCGTTTTTTTCCTTTTCCGCCCAATTTCCGATCTTTCCGCATACTTCCGCGAATTCTTCCCAAGTCTCAGGCGCGCGGCAAATTCCCGCCTTGCGGAAAATATCCCGATTGTACCAATATCCCCCGCTCAATAAAAGGACGTCGGACACCGTATATAATTTCCCCTCTTCCGTCGTCCAATAATCCAGATTCGCCGGAGCCAGGCTTTCCCTGAATTCGGCATCCTCCCGGATATAGGGCATCAGATCCAGCGCCAGGCCGTTTTCCACCATAAACCGGTACACGGAATCCCTTCCTATACCTCCCAGAAAGACCACATCCGGAACCTCTCCCACCGTAAGCATATCCTCTACCTTGCGCAGCATCTCCTCGCTGGTTGGCATGGATACGAGGCGCAGCTTTATATCCGGATTTTTTTCCTCAAATCCGCTGTATATATTCCTCATGGCCACATGGTCTTCTTCCGTGCTTCCCCAGCCATGGATCACCGTAATCTCCACCGGCTTCTTTTCTTCCGCCCCGCAGCCGGCAAACAGGATCCCCATAAATGCCAAACAGATCATCCTTATGGGAGCCGAAAGGAAAAATATCCTGCGTTTCACGGATCCTTCTTTCATTTCTTTTCCCTCCTGTTCTTATACTCCTTCGGCGACATGCCCGAATATTTCTTAAACACGCGCGAAAAATAACCGGTATCGTCAAATCCCACCGCTTCCGAAACCTCGTAGATCTTCCAATCGGTACTATCTATATACTCTTTGGCCTTCTCTATTCTCTTTTTCAAAATATCATCGAATAAATTGATTCCCCGCCGGCTCTTATACAACCGGCTCAGATAGCTCCTGTTCGCATGGAGTTTGTCCGCAATATCGTCCAATGTAATCTTATTTTGGTAATTTTCCTCTATATAGCGCACCATCTGGTAATATAGGCCGTCCGTATCCTTCTCCGCCTCTTCCTTCACCGTAAAAGAAGCTTCTTCCTGTTGCTTCTCCAGCCTTCCGACCGCCTTTTCCAATGCTCCCGGCAGTTCTTCCAGCACGGATATTTTCAAAACATACTCGCAGACATTGTAATGGATGGCCTTTTTTGCATATGCAAAATCCGAATAAGCGCTCA
Organism: Lachnospiraceae bacterium; assembly: GCA_021772075.1. Classification (GTDB taxonomy): domain Bacteria; phylum Bacillota; class Clostridia; order Lachnospirales; family Lachnospiraceae; genus Kineothrix. The sequence goes on along the minus strand of JAETNQ010000039.1, from coordinate 12,131 downwards.
ATATAATCACCGGCACTTCCGGACACGTCTCGTAAACATACCTGCATACCTCCAGCCCGTCCATCAAGGGCATACGTATATCCGTAACTACGATATCAGGACGCATATCCTCTATTTTTTCCGCCAGTTCTTTCCCATTCCTGCATACCGCCAACAGAGTACATCCCATATTTTCCCAGGAAATCAGATTTTCCAGAGCCTCTCTCATATATGCTTCATCATCCGCCGCTATTACTTTCCACATGTTATCGTTCCTGTCTTTCTATGGGCAATTCGATTTCTACGCGGGTTCCTTTTCCTTTTTCCCCCGCCAGCTCCATTCGGTAACCTTCCCCGTATAGGATTTGCAAAAGCCTTTCGGTATTTGCCAGGCCGGTGTGGGTGTGGACGGTTTCTTCCGGCTTGCGTCCTGTTCTTTGTTCCAGTTCTTCCGTTTCCGATGGATCAAACCCTACGCCGTCGTCTTCCACTACGATATGAAGCCTGCCTTCCTGCTCATAAATGTCAATCAGGATATGCCCGTTCCCCTCCTTAGGCTCCAGGCCGTGGGATACCGCATTTTCTACCAGCGGTTCGATCAGCAGTCTGGGAATCCTGTCTTTTTTCACCGCATCGCTGCTATAACGTATCTCATAGGAGATCTTGTCCTGAAACCGGCTGTTCTGCAGAAAAAGATAGAAATTGACCAGCTCGATCTCATCGGATAAAGGAATCTTGATCTCCTTTCCCCTGAAAATTTTCCCCTGTATCAACTTGGAAAACGCCGTCAGGCATTGGTAAAGTTCCTCATTGCCTGCGATTTTCGCCTTCAGGCTCAACATCGACATGATATTATACTGAAAATGAGGATTGATCTGCGCCTGCAAAAACTTTACCTGGGACTTAGTCGCCAAAAGCTGCTTTTCATATACCTGCGTCACAAGATATTTGATCCGGTCGGCCATTTCGTTGAACACCACGCTGATATCATGGAATTCCTCTATGGCAAAATCCTCCATGCGCCCGTCGAAGTCTTCCTGCCCGAAGGAACGGATTCCCTCCGCCATCTCTTTTAAAGGCCTGGTAAAGCGATAGCCGATGCCGAATGCCGCCACCGCGACCAGCATCAGCGCCAGCAGGAAAATACCGAGAAAGATAAGCAGGGTCGGCTTCAATATCGTATAAATATTGCTGAACCCCACCGCTACCGCCGCCCGGATTCCGAACCCGCATTGTTCCGAACTGTACAACATACGAACACCGCCTATGGAAGCCCCGCCCGCATAACCGGCCTCCATCCGCCCCATTTCTTCGCATACTTCCCCGTCCCCTCCTGCGGATAAAATAACACCGTCGCCAGCTATCATCCAGCTTCCGTTGCGGTATGTTTCCATCTCCCTGAAAATATCCGCAACGGCGGAAGGATTGACGATAACGATACATGCCCCCATCCTCTTCATATCATCGTCATATACCTGGAAGTAAATATCCAGCTCCCCCTCGCGGGCAAGGCTCGTATACTGCTGTCCGCTTTCCCGGAATCGGCGGTACAATTCCCCGTATTCCCCATCCATTTCCTTTGCCGCGGCCACAGTCATCGGATAATAATGTTCTTTGACAAACTCGTTTTTGTTGTTAAATAAATACACGCCCGTCACAAACGGCTCCCTCTGCCCCACCATATTCCGCTCGGAAAACAGATCGATGCTGTAGGAAAGCTGTGTTTCAATTTCTTTTTCATCATAATGGTTCTTCTGAAAAAAATCCCGCAAAACAATGTTATGGCGTACCGAGACAGCGCCGTCCCCGATAAACTGTATTTTATCCTGGAATTGCTGGCCGGTATTTTCCAGCATATATTCCATATCCTCTTCCGCCTTTTTGGAAAAGAAAAAGAAAAAAATACCGATCAGCGCGGAACCCAGAAGCAATATCGTGCATACGGAAACAAGCACGGTCAAAAGCGTGATTTCCGTGCTCAACGAACGTTTCTTCCGTTTTTCCATACCCCCAGTCCGTTTCCGAAACATTTGCCCTCCAATAGTAATTTTTTCATCCTCTTTTGCAGCGCCGTTTCCTCCGGATATGCCTTTATGCTCCGGTTCACCGTCCGAAAGACCCTCCACTCTGCTTCCCGTTCCTCATAATCTATCCTCACCACCGTAAAGAATTCACGGAACTTCCGTATATTGGATTCCTCCGGCAAGATATCCTCCAGTTCTTCTCCCAGCAGCCATGAATGGCACAAATAACAGCGATCCTTCCCCCAAAGCCGGAACGCCCGGGCAAAAGATTCCAAGCATTCTTTCCATTCCAGTCTTTCGCCCTGGGGAACATGGACATAAATCACCGGTTCGCCCGGGGAAACCTTCCTGCCCCGGCAGACAAATTCCCATTCCGAGCATCCCTGTTCAAATTCCAGGCGCCCGAGCCGCAGCAGTTTTCCCTCGATCGCGCGGTAAAACCAGTCGTATTGCGCAATCCCATATTCTCCATATTCCTGTCTGCAGTTTCCGCACCATAGCGTAAGATCATAAAACGTATCCCAGTATACCTTCTCCGATATTCCTTTCTTTATGTATTCTTCCCATGCATCGCAGCCCATCCGGCAGAAATAATACAAAAACAGCAGGCGAAACTTCTTTTCCTTCAATATAGCCGCATAAAAGGCATCCTTATCCTCTTGGAACAACCGCTTATTTTTTTTATATTCCTCTTCCTCTACCTCTATGCTTTCCAGTTCTTTTACGGCCTCCGGCATCAGCCGTATTCCTTCGCAAAACCTGTCCAAACGCATATCCTTCCCTATCAATTTCCCAGCGCCCTCCGCATCCCGTCCTTATACTCTGAAAAATCCACCGTTTTCCCTGTCACGCGGGAGCTTTCCGCCGCCAGAGCCATCAAATGCCCGTCCACCGATTCTGCCGCCCCGCTGCTTGCCCTGCGGCAGCCTGCCGCCTTCGTTCCCCCTCCTCCGTCTTCCCCTTCCGCAGACGCTATCAGCCGGACAAAGTCCTTCATCATCAGCATATCGCTTCCACTATGTAATGCCGAAGGTGTATGGAGATCGATTGGTTCTGTTTTTCCGCTTAAAAAATGAGTATATTCCAGCGTTCCTTTTTCCATGTTCCCCCTGATCTGCCCCTCCGTTCCCATCAAAAAGATCTCTCTGGCACACGAATCGGTAAATGCGCTCATGGTAAAAGAAACCTGAACCCCGTTTTCAAACATAAGATTCACCACCTGGTGGTCCACCACCGTATTGTCGCAATGGAAAACGCATCTTCCATAAGGGCCTTCTTCCAAGGCCTTCTTCACGGCCTCCCTCCCCTCTTCTTCCGCCGGGTCCGCCTGGGGGGACAAGGCATAGACAAGGCCGTCTTCCACCGCCTTCGGATGTGCCATATAAAATCCGGGCGCATAAAAAGCGCACTCTTTTGCATAAGCGCATCCGTCCGTGCATCTCCCGGCAGCATTTTCCGGCGCGTTCGCCTTTGTAAAATAAGAAAGCCCGCCAAAAGAAGAAATGCTTTTGCAAGGGCTTCCTGCCAACCACAATAAAATATCCATATCATGGCAGCATTTCTGCAGGATCATCGGGCTTGTCTCCTCTTCACGCCTCCAATTACCCCTTACAAAACTATGGGCATGATGCCAGTATCCGACCTGTTCGATATGCTGGATATTCATTAATTTCCCGATCCGCCCTTCCTCCAGCATTTCTTTTATTTTCATGAAAAAGAGGGAATAACGCAAAACATGGCAAATAGATAAAACCTTTCCATATTTTTGCGGCATTTCCCCCATTTCCATTATTTCTTTTGCATCACAGGACATCGGTTTCTCGCACAATACATGATAGCCCTTTTTCATTGCGCCCTCTACCGGCTTATAATGCATTCGGTCCTGTGTGCATACCATCACGCAATCCGCCAGTTTCTCCCTTTCCAGCAGTTCCTCATATGATGCAAACTGCATATCCTCCGGTATCTTATGTTCGCATGCAAAACGCGCCCTCTTTTCCCCATCGGGTTCAGCCACCGCCACGATCTTCAATTCTTCCGGATGCTCCAGTGCATACGCGGAATAAACCCGCCCTCCTCTGAGTCCCGCTCCTATCAATGCCGCCGTTATCTGCCTCATCTTTTTCCTCCCTACAGCCCTATTGTGCAATTCTTACTATACTTTTATCATTTTAAGCCGTAAATTAGGAAAGATGAATGCATTCCATTGACCGGATGTTGGATTATATTGACTTCATGCACAATGCGGCCTAATTACAAGTAACCCGTCTTACTCCTTCTATTCCCCGGATCATAGGAATGGTCTCATCCTTTTTTCCCGTAAAATAAACCGTAAAATTCGCCGAATCTTTCAGAGGATTCTCCCCCTGGAAGGAAAGCAGTTCATCCTCGCTCAAATACTCCTTCGCAAACACCGCCCAGGCCTCATCCGCCGAAGTATATTCGATCCCCGCCACTCCATCGAGCGCCAGCAGTTCACCGCCGATCTCCTCTTTTCTTTCTTCCGTAATTCCCACATCGAAATAAACGACCGCGCATTCCCCGCCCTCATGGCTTCCCACGCTTTCTCCCATAACCTCTGCGGAAGCGAAGGGCGCTGATTCTGTCGTATTCCCTTTTGCTGACACAAATACTGCCATGCTTCCCAGCAAAATGAAAGCCCCGCAGATACTTCCTATTTTCGTCACCTTTTTATAATTCATAATTTCCCTTATCCTTTCTGAAACCGCGCTCTTTCCAAACCCGCTGCATGTCATCGGGGCCAGAGACGCGCAGTTCTCCGCTAAAACCACAAGCGTCAATGCATATCTCTGTCTTTCTTTTTCATTCATAGCAGAAATGACGCTTTCGTCACAAGCAATCTCTATATCTTTATTGAATAAAAAATACAATGCAAGAACCAATGGATTAAACCAATGAAGGCAAAGCGCGCCAAGCGCCAAAAGCTTCCACAAATTATCCATAGATTTAATATGCGCCATTTCGTGCCGGAAAACAAAGGAAAGCATGTTTTCGTCCTTCCAGTCCATCGACTTCGGCAGAACGATGCGGGGATGCAGCAGGCCATAAGTCATCGGAGTCTTAATACGATCCATCACAACAATCCCGACTCTTCCGGTCAAACCTCCGCAGTTCTTTCCGACACTCATGCCAATGTCGCCAAAAGCGCTGACAGGGATGGCTTCTTTAAGCAAAACAGAGACACGAATATATCCCAGGGCAAAAAACAATGCCAGGGAAAGTGCCACCAAGAGGTAAATAAAGCCTATGTTCCTGAAAAGGAAGCTGCCAATCGAAACCTCTGCCGCCGCCTCCGTTTTTAGATTTCCTCCCTGCCCCTCCAGCACGATACGGCTTATGTTCTTTCCAAACAAAGCGCCAAGCAGCGCGTTTTCAACCCGGAAAGAAAAGGGCAGCAGTAAACGCAGCAGCGCCACCTTCCATAGCGAGGCAAATACTCTTTTGGAAAGCTTCCGGAAAGCAAACCGCCGGAGTACGAGGATGCTTGCGATCAAAATTCCCGCCGTTATACTCCTTTGCAACAATCCCATCTTTTTCCTCCGTTCATTCGCCCAGCTTCAAAACCATCTGTTTCAAGTTTTCTACCTCTTCCTTTGATAATCTTTCCCCATCGAGAAAAGCCGCAAAAAATTTTTCCTTCGATCCGCCGAACATTTTCCCGATCAGCTCTTCCGTCTCATACTCCTGCACCTGTTCCCTGCTGATTGCCGCGCTGCATATAAAGTTAGGCTCATTCCGCCTTACCGCGCCCTTTTCCACGCATTTTTTTATTACTGTATAGGTGGTATTCCTGTTCCACCCGATCTCTTCCTTCAAAATCTTTGCAATCTGTCCAGCCGGCAAATCACCTTCCTTCCACAGCACTTCCATAATCCTCAATTCGGAATCAAATAGCTTAATACTCATATGGCCACCTCTTTTTTACTATTGCAATAGTCATCGCGATATAGTAATACTACTCCAATAGTCATGTTTTGTCAATACAAAAAAAGAATCCACTTCAGCGCCAAACTGAATTTGTGGATTCTTAATCAAAATAATGCTGGTGGCCGGACTTGAACCGGCACGGGATTGCTCCCGAAGGATTTTAAGTCCTTTGCGTCTGCCTATTCCGCCACACCAGCAAGGACTTCTATGAATCAAAGACCCCGCTGCATACAGCCGCTTGGCTTATCGCTTGCGGGAATAAAGATGTCGTCGCCTTCGCAACCATATCTTTAACGACCCGGATGGGACTCGAACCCACGACCTCCGCCGTGACAGGGCGGCGCTCTAACCAACTGAGCCACCGGGCCAAATTTCATTGCCAAAATATAAAGTATGTATCTGATGATAAGGAACCCCGCTTAGCGGGTCTCGCTTACCACAAGTGGACCTTCGGGGACTCGAACCCAGGACCGACCGGTTATGAGCCGGTTGCTCTAACCAACTGAGCTAAAGGTCCGCAACATAAAAACCAATGACTCCGACGGGAATCGAACCCGTGTTACCGCCGTGAAAGGGCGATGTCTTAACCGCTTGACCACGGAGCCCTTCTTCACTTCCCAGAACTTCTTTTCCTGTCTTGTCAATACTCATACTGTCATCAGAAGAGTGACCTAACGGAAAATATATTACCATATCTCTATGCATTTGGCAATAGAAAATTTAATTTTCTGCAAAAAACCTGGCAGCCTCAGCCAAATCACTGCCAGGACTCCGCTCTATGGTTTCTTCCAAATTACCCGCCCCGCCTTACACCAATTTGCTTAAAACGGATTTCCCTACCGTGCCTTCCGGCATGGAAATGTCGAAATTCTCCGCCACGGAAGCGCCAATTACTGCAAAAGTATCCTCGTTTTCCAACGCCCCTCCTTTTTCCATGCGCTTCGAATATGCCACAAAGGGGACATATTCCCTCGTATGATCCGTTCCGGTATAAGTGGGATCATTGCCGTGGTCCGCCGTCAGGATAAGCAGGTCATCCTCCCGAAGTTCCTCCAGCAGCACCCCCAGATTTCGATCAAACTTTTCTATTTCCTGCGCATATCCTTCCACATTCCTGCGATGTCCCCAAAGCGCGTCAAAATCCACCAGATTCACAAAACAAAGCCCATGGAATTCCTCTTTACAGATCGCAATCGTCTGCTCCATGCCATGAACGGAGCTATCCGAATGATGTGTCTGCGTGATGCCTTCTCCGCAGAAAATATCGTTGATCTTTCCCACGCCGATCACGTCCAGCCCGCCCTCTTTCAGCGCGTTCAGAACCGTACGCCCGGAAGGCTTCAGCGCATAATCATGACGGTTGCTGGTCCGTTTAAACTCCCCTTTCTTCTTCCCTATATAGGGCCTGGCGATCACGCGGCCTACCCGCCATTCGTCCTTCATCGTGATCTCCCGCGCGATCTCGCAGCAACGGTACAGATTATCCAAATCGAACGTTTCCTCGTTGCCGCAAATCTGAAGCACGGAATCCGCCGATGTATAAACAATCATCGCGCCGGTATTGATCTCTTCCTCCCCCAGCTCTTCAATGATTTCCGTTCCGCTGGCGCTCTTATTCCCTATAACTTTCTTCCCGCATCGTTTTTCCAGTTCTTCGATCAGTTCCTGGGGGAACCCCGTATCCGTAAAGGTTTGAAAAGGTTTTTGCGTCCGTATGCCCATCATTTCCCAATGCCCTGTCATCGTATCCTTGCCGTTGCTCGTCTCTCCCAGACGCATGTAACGCCCGACCGGCTCTTTTTCCGCCTCCATATTGCCCGCCGTGTGAAGATTCAGCAGCCCCAGCTTCTTTAAATTCGGAATTTCAATCGTTCCCATCTTCTCAAGAATATGCCCAAGCGTATCCACGCCGTCGTCTCCAAACCGGGGAGAATCCGGCATAGCGCCTATCCCGAGAGAATCCAGAACAATTACAAAAATTCGTTTATATTTATCCATTTTTACACCTCATATCTGTCTAATTAAGATTGTTCGGCCCAAATCCCCGCGGCAGCAACTCTTTCAATGTAAAAATTGCATATTGCTCCCTGCCTGTCGCCAGAATGATCTGAAACGTCTCCGGATCACAGAATTCCATCATCACCTGTCTGCACACCCCGCAAGGGGCAGCATATTCCGTCAGGATTCCATCCTTGCCTCCCACTATGCAAATTGCCTGAAAATGTCTTTCCCCTTCGCTGACCGCCTTAAAAAATGCGGTGCGTTCCGCACAGTTTGTCGGAGTATAGGCCGCGTTTTCAATATTACATCCGGTATAAAACTTGCCTTTCTTCGTCAAAAGCGCCGCTCCCACCTTGAAACCGGAATAAGGCGTATAGGAATACTGCAGCTGCTCTATTGCCAGATCGATCATTTCTTCTGCCAGTCTCTTATCCATCTTAGTACCCCGCTGCCTCTTCTCCTTTGACTATTTTCACGATCCTGCTCGTTCCGAGCCGGTCTGCCCCAAGCGAAAGGAATTTCTCCGCATCCTCCATGGAAGAAATACCGCCGGCTGCTTTTATTTTCACATGCGGGCCGATATGCCCTGCAAACAGTTTGATATCATCGAAAGTCGCCCCGCCGCTGGAAAATCCGGTAGAAGTCTTTATATAATCCGCCCCGGCGCTGGTTACGATCCGGCACATCTTAATTTTCTCCTCGTCCGTCAGCAGACAGGTTTCGATGATCACTTTCAATATCCGGTCTCCGCATGCCTTCTTCAACGTGCGGATCTCTTCCTCCACAAGATCATATTTTTTATCCTTCAGCCAGCCGATATTGATGACCATATCGATCTCAGAAGCGCCGTTCCCGATCGCATCTTTTGTTTCAAATTCCTTGGTTTTTGTCGTCATATTTCCATTGGGGAATCCGATCACCGTACACACCGGTATTTTTCCCTGCATGTAATCATAGGCCTGCTTGACATAACACGGAGGAATGCATACAGATGCCGTCCGGTATTTCATCGCATCGTCACAAATCTGCCGGATTTCATCCCACGTTGACGGCTGCAGCAAAAGCGTATGATCCACATGTTTTAATACTTCGTTTTTATCCATATCCTGCTCCTTTTTACTTATCGTTCTTTGCATCCTTCCTGATCAGTTCCCGGATTCCTTCCACCGCTATCCGGATAGCCATATCCGTATCATGCACTACAGGGTTTTCCAGCCCCAGTTTTTCTCTCTCCTGATTGGCCACCACCAAGAAACAGGAACCCGTTCTCACGCCGAGACTGCTTGCCACAATAAACAACGCCGCCGACTCCATCTCCGATGCCAAGCATCCCAGCCTCTTCCATGCTTCCCATTTATTAAGCAATTCATAGCTTACCGGCTTCGTTTCCGGCTCATGCTGCCCATAAAAAGCATCTTTGCACTGCACAATGCCGGTATGGAAAACACACCCTCTCTTCTCCGCTGCCCCGACCAGCGCATTTGTCACAGCCAGATCCGGTACTGCCGGAAATTCGATCGGCGCATATTCCCTGCTCGTTCCCTCCATGCGGATAGCGCCTGTGGCGATCACAACATCGCCGCTTTTCACCTCTGTCTGCATACCGCCGCAGGTTCCGATCCGTATGAAGGTATCCGCCCCGCACCGATACAATTCCTCCATCGCGATCGAAGCCGACGGCCCTCCGATTCCGGTCGATGTCACGCTCACTTTTACGCCGTCCAACGTCCCGGTATAAGTAATATATTCCCTGTTATCCGCCACTAAAACAGGATTGTCAAAATACTTCGCGATCTTCACGCATCTTTTCGGATCGCCGGGCATAATGACATAACGCCCGACCTCCCCCTGTGCCACCTGAATATGATATTGCCTGCTCGCATCTTCTGAATAATTCTTCATACCAACCATGTCCTTTCTTTATCTTTGTCCCTTATCGTACGGACGAGAACCACTGCCGCCGGACGACGCATGACAATTGAGATTTTTCTGGTTTAGCGGATATCCTCTATCCAGGAAAAAAATTTATGAAGGCTCTGATTCTTTTCCCGTGTTTCAAGAAACATCCCGGCTGTATACCAGGAATGCGTATTCTTTTGATCTGCAACGGCATAAAGCTCACATTCCATTCCTAAGCTCTTTGCCTTTTCATAAAAATGTTCTGCACATGAATACTCAATCAATCCATCATGCTTGCTTTGAATCAAAAGCATGGGAATATGGCTCTTTTCCATAAGAGAATACGGTTCGCCCAGAGTCCTGTCATATCCTTTGGCAAACAGCTGGTTCAGAAGCAGCCTCACCGATAAAGACTGCTTGCCGGAAAAAATATACGGCCCGCCTACTCCGATAAATCCAATCACATTGGATACATCCACGGAAAATTCCTCCTGTATTCCCTTACTGTAGCAAAGAATAGAGGCCAAATGCGCCCCGGCAGACGGGCCGGAAACAACAATCCTGCCGATATCAACTCCATTTGCAGTTAAAAATTCAACTGCCGCCTTATAACCGGCACATACATCTTCTATCTGGCACGGATACTTATACTTCGGCGACAGCCTGTACCCGATAGAAACAAAGCGATATCCGTTTTTTGCCGCACACTGCCCGACAAAATCAAAAATTTGGGGCGTTCCCGCGTTCCATCCGCCGCCGTGTACCCACATGATCACTTTATCGCTTGCCGGATTCTTAGGTTCATAATATAAAAAATACTGATGCTTGTGATTTCCAAAAGGAATAAACTGCGGCTCAAACTCTTTTTTCACTCGAAGCATTTTACCGTACAAGCCCCAATAGCTGAGACTCTCACGGACAGAGTCTTTCATAGCCAAACCCTCCCCAATTCCGATTTTAACCTTGATTATAGCATGTAGCTTAATCCTGTTCAATCCGTTTTCTTGAAATCACAACTGCAAATTACTCCTATATGCAGAAAGCAAGATTGAAAACCAGTGCTGCAAGCATCCACAATGCGGCATTTGCACCCATACAGCAAGCTTTGCGGTATACTGCAATCACAACAAACACCCAATACCAGACGCCTATCACTATTCCTATTATACAGCAGCCACACAACCCCACCCACAAAACAGCCCAATAATAGCTCCTGATAGTTTGCGCTTTTTCTTGTAAACAAACGCAGCGGTACACGCAAAGGAACAACTGGAAATAACATTCATCAAGAAGCCTAAAATACTATTTTCGCTGATAGTAAACATTTCGACTAGGGAAACAATTAAGGCGGCGGAAAACGAGGCGAGGGGACCGAAAATCAATCCGCAAATTGCAATGATAATATCCTTTGGGTCGTACTTCAAAAAGAGTACAAGCGGGATACGTCCAATTACGGCAGCTGCATAAGCAAAGGCACAAAGCATACCTACTGTTGTGAGTTTTTTTGTTTTACTGTTCATTAAAAATACCTCCTAAAAAAATTAACACCTAAAAGCAATGAAATGCCTCTAGGTGTTACGATTTTAAGGTGTATTGAAAAATGTCAACAAAGCATTTGACAGATAGACAAAAAAGTGCATATTATCAATAATAATTCTGAGATATCCAATACACCTTCTTTAATCCAGACTATACTGTCGGTTTTGGATTTTCACCAAATCAGCATTTGCATGCTCGCGGACTTTACCGCCGATCGGGAATTTCGCCCTGCCTTGAAGACATTCATTCTATTCAGTTGTTACTCGCTATTATAAATTATAGCTCCGTAGTAGGGAATAAGAAAAATTTTTTGTCAATACCGCCCTGTACGGTGTTGTAGGTAGTGAGAGGTTCTTTACTTTAAGAGGGTAGCGTCAACTGTGTTGGCGCTGGATACATTCCCAACAAACGAAATCTGTCCGCAAACCATAGGCGCAGACGGGCAGATTTACGGAAAAGGGACGTCAATACCTATGGGCAGAACAAGAACAATTTTGACAGTTTTTCTGTGATTATCCGCAAGTATGTGGGGATAAAAGAAATCGCCCGCGCAATCGTCAATGAATTTATCAAGAAAATCATAGTCCTTGCACCAGAAAAAGTGGACGGAAAGCGGGTACAGAACGGTAGTGTAAATAAGTCTGTGTTTTTGTAAATAAATGGCTCCTTTTTGGTAAGAATTAGGATATGGAAATTCTTATCGAAAAGGAGTGTTTTTATGCCAGTAGCAAAGGAACAAAT
>JAETNQ010000086.1 GCA_021772075.1 Lachnospiraceae bacterium | reverse complement strand
TCCACGGCGCTGCTGGGCTATGAGCCGGAGGACTACAGCGGGGGCCAGCACCGCTTCCGCGACGACCCGCTGGAGGAGAGCTATGACTGGGCCGGCCTGGCGGTGCGGGTGATGGGAGGCATGGCCGTGGTGGGGGCCGCAGTGGTTGTCTCGGGAGGGATGGCGATGGCGGCCGGACTCAGCGCCGGGCCCGTGATGGGCGGAGCCGCGATGGGGGGGACGGCCTGTGTGGCCGGCATGATGGTGACAGACGCGATCCAGGGGCGAGTGAGCGGGATGGAGGAGTATGTGAGGGCCGCGCTTTCCGGGAGCATCATCGGTGCGATGACAGGGGCGGCGGAGCAGCTGCTGCCGGAGATGGGCCTGCTGGGGGATATCGGCAGGGATTTTGTGCTGGGCAGTGCGGAGAGCGCCCTTGAACAGGCATGGATGGACGGGGAAGTAGACGGGGTGAAGATGTTCAGGGACGGCCTTCTTTCTGTGGTGGTAGGGGCTGCTGTAAGGGAACTGAGCGGAGGGGGCGGGAAGGTTGAGGGTGGTAGAGATGCAATTCAAATAGGTAAAACGGATTTAGATGCATTAAGAAACAAGTTGGGTGTTCTTGAAACAGATACAATAGCCGTAGGGAAGACAGATGTTAAAGGACTGGAAGGTGTAACTTTTGAGGGACAATCGCCCAAAGTAAGAAGCGAAGCTGGATTACCAGATTTAGATGAGATATGGGCTGGAAGAAACATTAAATCACCAGGAAATAATCCTTTATTTACTCGTCATGCGGAAGAAGTATTAGCAAATGATTTTGACAGAGCGGTAATAGAGGCTGGGATTAATCCACAAGATGTTTCAGGCGTACTAAAAATACACCAATCTAATCCTACGGGGGTGTGTAGGAAATGTATACAAGGTTTAGCAAATGATAATGTAAGCCCTGGAGTATTAAAACAATTAAGTTTGAAATATCCTAATCTTCGCATAGAAGTAACATCTGAGATATTACCAGATGTTAAAGTTACAGGTAAAAGTAATTTTGTAATTCAAAATGGACAATATGTAGAATAGAGGGACAAATTATGGATATAACAAAATTGGAGCAAAAAAACAAATGTACCTTTGCTATTAAATTGGCGGAAAAGGCATCTTCATATTTACAAGAAAGTAGTGTTAAGGGTTTAATAAATGAAGCTATAGAAGTTAGTTGGAAATGGGTACATACAGAAGAATGTCTAGGAGAAGTATTATATAATTTCTTGGATAATGAAGAAAATGGATTTACATTATTTCAAGAAATGGAGGAAGATGAAAAAAATATAAGTGCGTGGGACTGTATTATAGATGCTGTTGCATATGTATCAAGAGCGGCATACGAAAAAGAAGGAGTTAAATATTTGCCTGAGCCTATTGAAATTGTCGATGATAATATTTTCACACATATGGTGCGTAGTTTAATTTTATGTGACAGCATGGAACGTGAATATATTGAAAAGGTATACCAAAAGTGTTTGGAAGAAGTTGAATAGATTGAGTGTGTGAAGAAAACTCTCAGATGAAGTAAATCATATAAAAAATAAATTGAATGAAATGTGGGTACATTCCCCGCCCCTTGGGGCACAAGCAAACTTTAACAGGATAGAAAAGCATGATACAATGTAAAGAAAAAAGGAGAAGTGTAGATTGAGTGAAGTTTTACACAAATCGCACAATGCATCAAAGCTGATGTATCATTTTGTATTACCGACGAAGTATCGGAGAGTAGTAGTAAGCGATGAGGTGGAAAAAGTAATAAGAGAGACCTGTATAGAGATAAGCGAAAGATGTGATATTGACTCGCAATAACTGCACTTAAAAGAAAGATTTTCGAAAATTGGCATGAAAATAAAACCAGCCATAGCTGGCATGCGGAAATGGTCAGCAGGATCACTGACAGGATACTGCCGGAAATAAAAGAATGGCAGTCACGTCCACTCCACCCGGTCTACCCATTTGTATTCATGGACTGCATCCATTATAGAGTCAGGGAAGACGGGCGTATCTTAAGCCGCGCGGCATATATTGTGCTGGGTATTACAGCAGAAGGCTATAAAGATATCCTGAGTATCACTGTAGGGGCCAATGAAACAAGCAAGTTCTGGCTGGGGATGCTCAATGACCTGAAGAACCGCGGTGTACAGGATGTGCTGTTCTTCTGTGTGGACGGGCTTGCAGGTTTTAAGGAAGCGATAGGGGCAGTCTATCCGGATGCCCGGATACAAAGATGCGTCATTCATATGCTGCGCAACTCTTTTAAATATGTGAATTACAGCGACTTAAAGAAATTTTCCTCGGATTTTAAAGCGGTATATAATGCCCCGAATGAGGCATCGGCTCTCTCAGAGTTAGAAAAAATCAAAGAAAAATGGGGAAAGAAATATCCCTATGCGGTAAGCAACTGGGAGAATAACTGGGAAGATGTCAGCTCCTTTTTTCAGTTTTCTGATGGTATCCGGCGTATCATGTACACCACTTATACCGACAAAAAAACTATACCGATGTTTTTCAGAAACCCAGCAGTAACAGGCATTTCCTGAAAAATGTGGGTATAGTTTTTGACCTTTTCTTAAATGTCCTTCATGATGGAGCAAAAAGAAGGAGGGTTCCAATAATGAAGGAGAATCAAATGGAACTCGATGGATTGATTTAGAAAGTAATTCTCCAAGAAAGGGGAGCTGCACCTGGACGGGGAGGGAGACCCGCTGGTGGCGTCGGTGCTGGCGAAGTCCACGGCGCTGCCGGGCTATGAGCCGGAGGACTACAGCGGGGGTCAGTACCGCTTCCGCGACGCCCCGCTGGAGGAGGGCTATGACTGGGCTGGCCTGACGGTGCGGGTGACGGCCTGTGTGGCCAGCATGATGGTGACAGACGCGATCCAGGGGCGAGTGAGCGGGATGGAGGAGTATGTGAGGGCCGCGCTTTCCGGGAGCATCATCGGTGCGATGACTGGGGCGGCAGAACAGCTGCTGCCGGAGATGGGCCTGCTGGGGGACATCGGCAAGGATTTTGTGCTGGGCAGTGCGGAGAGCGCCCTTGAACAGGCATGGATGGACGGGGAAGTAGACGGGGTGAAGAT
>JAETNQ010000085.1 GCA_021772075.1 Lachnospiraceae bacterium | reverse complement strand
TCTTCCAGAGAGCGGCACCGGCGCAAACCGCGGGAATCAGAAAGGTCATCCTCCAACGCCTTCAGCCCGTAAAGTCCATAATAAGGGCCTGCGCCGCCGTTTCCGATAAACATCAGAAAATCCCGGTATTCTTCCGGCAGCCGAACGCCCTGCCGCTTATACAAATATACCGATTCTGCAGGGAATCCATTCTACCGGTTCTCCCATTCCTTTGATCTGTCTGGCAAAACGTGCCACCTCCTGGAAATCGTGATCCAGCAGTCCCATATGGTTAAATTTTACATCTGGCAGCTCTTCTTGTAAGGAATTGCAGAGAAACGAATGGAAACCGCTGATATCCCAACCAAGGATGTCGTTTCCAAGGCATGGGCTGTTATCATTTTCTCCATTCATCAGACCATGGCTGTTACTGCCCTTCAGTTCACCTGCCAAAATCTCATAATACTCCATATTTGTAGCGATACTTACCACATGGCAGGAGACAGCCCGGCAAAATTTTTCGTAAAAATCCTTTGCATCCGATAACCGCAAAAATCTACAGTCTACATCAAGGCTTTCGGCACCGAAAAGCCGTTTTGCTGTTTCTGAAAGTTCTCTGTACTGTTCTTTGTCAAGCTGCAGCTTTTCCTGATATTCCTGAGCGGCTGCTTCGCCCCATTCACCCATAAAGCATTCCCATCTTGGATGCTGCTCTCCTATGCAGCCGCTGACAGACAGAATCTGTCTGCCGATTCCCTGCAGCCATTCCGGGCTATCACATAGTTCACATATGTAATATCCGATCACTTTAAAACATTCCATATCTGCACTCTCCACTTTTATCCGCATTCAGCGGTTTAAAGTCATTTGTCCTTTTTTCTTTCCCCGTTTCCAATGATTGCCCGGAAAGCCGCCAGTGCAATAGATACAAAGTGCGCCGGCAGTTCCTCCGGAGCGCAGACAAGGCTTTCTGGCACATGCTCCCACAGCAGGAAATGTCGGAACCGGTAGAAGACTACCCTTTCCGCCGTAATGATTTCCGGTCCGTATTCCGGTCCCCTGATACAATCCCCATTTTCCTGCGGCAGTGATCAGGAAAAGTTCGGTTACCTGTACGCCGGAAAGGGCGGAAAAGTCATGCTGCCCCTGACACACGGGCATCTTAAGCTGTGGAAAGGGTTGTTTCCATTTCTCCTTTCCTGCATATTTCTTCCATCTGCTCCACTCTGTTTCTGCCAGTTCCTCCGGATGCACCAACCCGATTTTGCCTGTTTCGTCAGAAACAGATTCCGCGACATTGCCCGGCCGGATGCTCCTTCAGTTTGTGGTCATGCTCAGCAGGTAGGCGCACATGGTATCCGCCGGCTTCCATCCAATACGGTAGAGAAGTTCTGTGCTGCTTTCATGGGACGCCTGCAGAAAACGCTCCCGCATATCCGTAAATCCCAGAAGTGCCTGATATTTCCCATTAGGATTGATATAGTGGTTATATTTTTCTGCCCAGAATATCCTGACAGTAGGGCTTAATTCAAACAGCAGGCTCCTCCAGTCGTTCTGTTTCTCGCTCCCTTCGTCAAGGCTCTGCTGTTCTTCCGTCTCAAATTTGCGGGGAACACAATATTTTGGCATGACCTGCTCCATTTTTGAAAGGATATCTTCGGCATCCTCCCCCTGTTTCAGTATTGTCAAAAGATAGTTCGGAATCCATCCCCGCAGATATGGATCCCGGAATGCCCGACGAACCTTTTCAAGCGATCCTTTTTCTCGTCCATCATCAAAAAATCTCCGTTTCCTTTTCATTCTTATATGCTGTATACAGGCCTTTTAACGTCCTGTTGTCAGGATCTTTCCGTCTTTTTCGCCAAGCCGTGGTAATACCGCATGAACCGGCATACTTCCTCATAGGTCTCCCTGATTGCGTTCTGGCGTTTTTGTGCATCTGGAATCTCCTTTGTTTCCAGAAAGAGCTGTGCATTGCGGTACATCACCGCCATGGCGTCTCTGGAGTCATTACAGGCATTCGGAAATTCCTTCAGACGGGTCTCCATATAATCGGAATTATGTCTCACGCATTCTTCAAGATGCGCATACCCTTCCTTTTCCTTTCCGTTCAATAGATTCCATACGCCAAACAGATAGTCATCCGCTCTCCAGGGATCCGGCTTTCCCCCCGTATCCAGATTCCACATTGGCCGGCCGGTTCTCGGATGGTTCGGGCCTTTCTCTGTGGCTTTCAGGTAATCCCGGCGCTCCTTTGCAAAGTAGGTCTCCAGACTGTCGATCTTCTGCCACTCCGGCAGCACGCCGTCGGCCAGGAAGGTCAGGATATCGTCAAATTTTCCGTTGATGCTCTCCACCATGGCGGCATCCACGGCTACTGTGCCATACTGGATCACGCCCCATCCATTACGCATCTTTTGAAAATATTCCCCCTGGCAGACATGGCCCGGCAATCCTAAGATTCCGTACTGTATGGCGTATATGGGACAAAGATAACAGATCATGGCCTCATATCCGCCGCCTCTAAAATAACCGATAAACTGAATCCGGGATACCAAGCCGTTCTTTTCCCGGACAAAGGTTTTGGGGCCTGCCTTTTTCATACCGTATGCCTTTGCGGCAGGAGCGATCTTTGCCTGCAGGTTCTCCTTTAAGCGGAGTTTCAGTTCTTCCCCGCACTCTTTCCACTGTTCGGTTGTTCTTGCGTTTTTATAGCCGAAAACCTTCGCTGGTTTCTGGCCGGGCGGCGTCCCCAGCAGGCTTTTCCAGTCAAAAGTGATAGCTTCTGTCGGATGTCTCTCCAGATATTCCTCCCAGGGACGCCTGGCAGGCGCCGTCTTCCTATGATAGACTTCCATGGCTCTCTGTCTTTCACGGATCTCCTCTTCCCGTGCTTTTCCCTCATAATAACCGGAGGTTTTCACCGGGCGCCCCTGGGCATGGAAATAATAGGCAACACCGCCCTGAGTCTTTGTCATCCAATAATAGTTTGCACTCCATAAAGTGGGCATGATCCGCCCTCTGTCTCCACGGTTCAGGGTCTCTTCCAGCTTAAAGCTATTGCGGTTCCACCATTTTTCCCACTCCTCCGGCTCTATTTCCCCCGCCGCAACGCGCAGAAACATCTGCCTCATCTCATCCTGAAATCCCATCTTTATTCTCCTGCTTTCATTGGCTTCCCATTAAAAATACTCCGGGTTCATAAAAATTGCCACCAGGCATACGATCTCACCCTTCTCATCCAGCCCCCAGTAGCCGCTGTACATACCGTCCCCCATGCCGCTGGAAAAAAGGACTGTCCTGAAACCGCTCTCAGGGAGTTTCCATTCCAGAAAGCTCCCGCCCTGATTCTGAAACTCCGGATTCGCTTCATA
>JAETNQ010000038.1 GCA_021772075.1 Lachnospiraceae bacterium | reverse complement strand
GGTTTCGCTTAATTCCTGTAATCGTTCCTCTTCACTTGCTGCTGCGTCTTTCGCTTTTGCTAATGCTTTTTCATTTGCTTGTAACTTTCGTGTAAGTTCTGGCGTCGCCTGCCCTGCTTCCTCAATTTCTCTTGTAAGCCGTTCATGTTCTGCCTGTAACTCATTTACTCTATCTCTGCTTTTTGCTACTGCGTTCTGCTGTTTCTGATACGCTGATACGTCTTTTAATTTCTTATTGGCATTTGCTAAATCGTTTTGCAAAACGCCCATTGTCTTTTGAGCGTTCTTAAATGATTGTGAAAAGTTCGGTCCTAATTTTGCGGTCAACTGAAACAAAAATTCAAATGTTTTACCCGCTGCCACTTTTCCCTCCTTTCCGGGCATAAGAAAAGCACCTACATTTCTGCAAGTGCTTTTACCCAAATTCGATTTATAATATTATTTTTTGAAAAGGCGTGAAAAAAAAGTATCTTTCCTGCCTTGCGTTTCCTTCTTGTTATCCGATACAAGGTTTTTCGCCATAGTATCAATTTTCTGTTCTTCTCTTTTTCTTTCCCCCTGCAATTCATAGTAAAAATCTACAAGTTTTACATCTGTTGTCATATAAGGGTGTTTAATAAGCAATTTTTCAAGAAAATTTCCTAAATCTCTTGCATATACTTTAAATTCGTCCGTATAAACCGCTGTAAAATACTTTCTCGCCAACCTTTTAACGGCTTTTTCGTCTGATAATATATATTCTACCATTTCTTTTTTTGTAGTATTAGACTTAGGCTGAAAGTCGTACATCTTTTTGCTTAATTCCACGAATAGTTTATCTTTTGTGTATTTTTTATCTAAAGTTTCACTATCGCATATAATCTCTTTCAAATATCCAAGCCGTACTAATTCGTCCAGATTTTTATTTCTTCTTTTTTCTATTATCTGTCCGTTTTTCTCATGTGAATATACGATACCTCTTAATTCTATTGCAATCTCGGCGGGTAATTCGTCAATCTGTTTAAGTACGTCTAACAGTACCCCCCCCCCCGAAAATATGTTCGTTTTTTCGTTTTGTGTCGTGTTTTCCTGTGTCATACTTTTGTACCTCCTTGTGGCTTTTTATTTTACATCTTACCACAAAGAGGTACATATTTCATCTTTATTTTTTCTCTTCTTTGACAAGTTCGTTATATTCTCCAATCCAAGAATTTAACTCCCCTATTGTCCGGCTCAACCAAAAATCCAAGCCTGTATACGTTGCCCTTGAAAGTAGCAGGCTGTTACGCTTAAACCACTTAACGGGATTCTGTTTTATAATCCCGTGCTTACTAAAAAATCCCTGCTCTTATTTTTGATTTTGCCAAAGTCACGGATAGGCAGGCTTGATATAACGTCACTTCCTACACCTGCTGCCCTTGCTGCCAAGCGGTAGAGGAAAGAGGTTGAAATTTCCGGGGATAATGCAAATTCTCCGACTGCTGCCATTTCGTTTTCAATGGCTACAAGGTCGTCGCCTATCAGTTTTTCAAAGTCAAATACCAACTCTGTGTAAGTTTTATCCTCGTATGTGTAAGGTTTCTGAAATTTATGCACATACGCCCCCTGCGGTGTGTCCGAATCGGTCACACCTGCAACCTCTGTCTTTACTTCCTCTGTCTTTTCCTGTTTGTTTTCTGCTTTCTTAATATCTTCCATTTTCTAATCCTCCATAATCTGATTTTAGGCAGGAAAAAAGCACGGCTTCCCGTGCTTACTTTCCAAGTGCCTTTCTTACATCCGCCAAGTAGTCCTTTCCGTTCACAAAATAGATATAATTCAGCGGGTCAATTTCAAGCATTTTCTTACCGTCAATGTATGTAGCGTAATATGAGGTCGCATATTCCCCGCTTACCTCCGCTGCGCTCGCCGTAGCCACCTTTCCGGGGTTAAGTTTCTTGGGTGTCAGTACCAAAATGTGCTTAACCCTCACTACCTCCGTTGTGCCTTTTACGGTATCTTTCTGCTGCTGTGCTGCCCTTAAATCAATGTTGTGCTGTCTAGGCTCATTTAATTTAATGGCGTTCTTTGTTACGGTTCTGAAATTGAAAGTGGTTGTCATTGCTTCGATTGCACCCAAGATAACGGATTCAATCTTACCGCCAATGCCTGCCCCGCTGATTTCCTCGGTAATGTTGGAAATTTCGGGCAACGCCACCTCCGACAACCCCATATACTCGGTTGCGTCCTCATACACCGCAAACCCTATTACGGTTTCGTCAATCTTCGGCATATCCTCTTACCTCCTTATGCTGCGAATAGATTTTCAAGGTAACTTATGTCATATTCAAGGACAAAATCAAGTTCCTTGGCAGGACTAGGCGGGGTAAGGTAAATGTGGAAATGAGCGATACCCGCCATTAAATCCGTGTCGGTATTCTCTTCCTCCAAAAACTCAATACGCCCTCCTAAAATTACCTCTTCTGCCATTAGACCGTTAAGCCAAAGGTTAAGGCTCTGTACCACGGATTCTATCAAGCGTCTGTTTAATTTCCTGTCAACCTTATTCCACACGGAAAGGATAACAGAATTTGCCACCCAACCGAACATACGGCTTACGCAATAGAAATAATCCGTCACGTCCGTATTGGCAGGATAGCAGGCGGTTTCATTCCCCCAAGACACATAACCGCCCATGAGGTTTAACCCTGTTATGATACCCTGCGAATTGAGGTAGTTCGCCTTGGTAAGGTCTAACAATACCTCCGTTCCGTCCGCTAACGCCATGCCGTCAATCTGCAAAGTCTTATTGCTTGCCGATTCGCACGGCGTACCTTTTCCCAAATCCTCGTTAGCGTCCGTTGCCGACATACTCCCGGCAAGGTGTGTAGAATAATGGTACAGTTTCCCTCCAAGCGTCAGCATGGGCCACGCCAATAACTCGGACGGCTGCGTAATGTTGTTCTTATTCTTCCATTCCACCGCTTCCGTGTATGTCGTGGCTTCCGTTGTGTCAACGTCAATAATCGCTTTCCCCACAAACAAGCCGTTGATATTCTCCGCCTTGGCTGCCATGATTGCAGCTACTTCGCTGTCATGCGAAAAATTGGGTGCAAGGAAAAGCGTAGGGATAACCCGGTATTTCGGGAAAACGGAATCCACCAACTCAAAACCTTTCGATTTCTTCGTTGCGGTATCGTATCCGCCGATAACGTCCGCTTTTGTAACCTTTGACGGGTCCACGGCGTTAAACTTGATATTGAGTTTTGCGGTGTCTGATGTAATTTTCCCGCCCTCGATACGCTCCAAACGTAAAACGCCGTCCGTATAGATAAGGTCGTAATCAATCCCCCTGCCGTAATCCTCGGTCAACTCTTCCTCTCCGTTGTACCCCCTCACAACCACGGAATCCGCCAACGCTTCAAACGGCAAATCCGTAACGCCTGCTGCCAATGTCATATCCTCCGTGCTTTCCCCCGTCAAATGCTTTGCAGGGTCCAGGACATTAACCATAACAATAGGCCCATTCTGATAAAGCCGGAAACTTGCATAGATTTCCTCGCAAATGTCGTAGTTCTTCCAATCCTCGCTATATCCCATTGCCTGTACTGCTTCGGCGTAGGAATATGCTAAAATCGGCTCATTTACCGCACCGCCTACCGTATGGGCGGGGGCAGCACCTACGATAAAATGAATACTGCTGTCTGCGGTAACAGGCGTTGAAACTGTCGTAGCCTGCTTACTCGCTTTCGCTCCATGATAATAAGCCATTCTTAACCCTCCTTATTCCTGCTTGACAGGCTCAAAACGTCATTGTAATACTTGTTAAGTAATGTGCCTGTCTTTCTTACCTTTGCCTTGTTTACTGCAAGGCTTTCCGTTGCCACGATAAGCAACCTTACCTGTGGAATCTTTTCCAAAGTGTCCTTTAAATGCTCTTCGACACTCTCACGGCTCCCGGAAAATATGGTATTCTCCACTAAGCCGGTCCTTGTGGTCGGCCCGATATAGATAAATTTACCCTCTGTGGCTTCCGTATTTGCCGTTTCCTGCCCCTTTTCTGCTTTAGGGGTAGGATTTACCGCCTTTTCATTTTCAACCGCCTTTTCGGCGGTTGTACGCTTTCCTGCTGCCATTCCGGCTACCTCCTTACTCCAAATATTGTCTTACGTTCCTTTCCGCTTTCTGCATTTCCCAAATAGTCATCATTTCCCCAATCTGGTATACCTCCAAATCATCATCATACAAAATTGATTCAATCGGCTTTTGGCAGGAATAGCGGTTGTCTATTACAACATCCTCCAATAACTTCGTTTCAATCCTCGTAAGAAGATTCAGACATTGTATATAATTCTCCTGCTTATCCTCGGAAAAGGTCACGCAAATAATACGCACCCTGCATACGCTTTCTTCATCATCTGTTTTCTTTGTGAGAAGTTTTAAGAGTATGTAGGGTGCTGCTTTTTTCTCTGCTTCCTTGTCGGGCAGATTGCCTATAAAGGCTTTCGGCGGTCGCTCTCCTGCTTCGGTCCCATTTTCCGGGACCCTTGCGACCAACAACATATCCTTTGTGATTTCCTCGCAATATGCTTTCAAGGATTCCAATAATTCCAACGGTGTCATTATCAACCTCCGCCCTTATTCAATAGCCTTTCTATTTCGTGGTCTATCCTTTGGTTTATAACCTCGTTTACCCTCTCTTCCACGGTCTGCATAACTTCATCATTGCCGACCATCTGCGGTACTGCCGGGGACAACAATTCTTTCAGCTTTTCCGTGTGCTTGTTTTGACCGCTCCCACGGCTTGCCGAATATTCCCCCGATTTCCTTTCAAAGATACCGATATGCCCCGATTTCATTTGCTGCACGAAAACATTGTTTTCCCTGCCAAACTTCACAAGGCTGCTCGCTTTCAATACTGCTGCACTTGGGGTCTTTTTCCGTTTCGGCGTGTTCGGGGATACTTTGAATCTGATAAGCGGTATCACTCCGCCGGAATACTCAATGCTCCCTACGATTCCGTCGCCCCCTTGGCTTACGCTGTTATACTTCATATACCCCCGGCTGTTAAAATCCCCTGCCGATATGTGGTAAGTCTGCCTAACCGCCTTTCCCGCTGCCGTCTTTCCTGCCATTAACCCCCTTGTCAATGCAGGCTTTAATACCTTTTTGTCGGCATTTTCAACCCCTGCAAGTATGGCGTGTATCCTGTTTATGGTCTGTTCTGATACCTCAATCATTACTCGTCAAACCTTTCCAAGTCTATGATTAACTCGTTATACTCGTTTAGGACGCTTGCCACCGTGAAAAGTTCGTTTTCAAGGTAAAACCTCGCCCCCTGCCTTGGTTCTTTCCCCATATCGCTTAAACGGACCCGGATAACCGTATACCTCCCGTAAATACCCTCTGCATGGTCGCCCCCTGCTGCATTTCGTTCCTTTGTTTCCTCCGAATCGAATATAACAGGAATATTTTTTATGATACCGTCATACTTAACCCGTTTGACCTGTGCAAATTCCTTTGTATTGTAAAAGGTTGTATCCAAATCCCTATCAAGCATTTCTTTAAAATTCTTCATGGGTCGCCACCGCCTTTAGCAGACGGTAGCAATAAACCAAGAATCCACCTCATGCGGTACGCAAAGAGGGGCAGCGGACAACTGCAAGAAACGCCGTGCCGGGCGTCTTTCTACCCACTGTTCGGGGATTCTTGACCCCTCGACAACCGCAATCGTCTTTCCTGCTTCATCCACGATACCGACCGCCCCGTAGTACATGGAATAATTGGCTTCCGTGGATAACAGGGCAACGATATTAGCAGGCAACAACGGCTTATCCTCCGGCTTTTCCTTGTTTGTCCAGTTATCAAGATACCACTCGTTATAGGTGTAAATATCCATTGCTATTTCATGGATAGTGCCGATATAAGTAGCACCGTTAGGCAGTTCTTTAGGTGCGATAACCGCAACCTCAAAACGCCTTACGTCAAGCACTTTCTGTACTTCCTCGTCCTGTAAGAACGCTTCCAGTGCGTCCGACCCCATAAGGCAGATATTACAGTTTACAAAGCCTGTTTTCTGCACCTGCTTACGCCATGCCTTTAACTGTGCAATCTTACCGCCTTTCTTGGTTTTCCAACTGTCAGCGGTTTTAAGCGTTGCCTTGTTCGTAAACTGAAAATCTATTTCCTCCTGTATCGCCTTTCCGTCCTTGTCAAGAATCGGGATTTTACCCGTAAATAAGGACTGGCAGCACATCCATTCTTCCCGGCGTGTAATCATTTCGTCCAACTCGGTAAAATCACGCTGCATTTTCTCAACCGCCCTCTGATTGGGGGATTTACCGTTGTAAAGGCTCTCGCCGGGTGTCCGCTTCAAAATATCGTCCACGGTCGTAATCTTGTTTGGTGCTACAAGGGGCGGTTCGTATGTGTTGGTCTGAAAACCCTCGTTGTCGATTGTCGCCCCGCCAATCTTCTTATGTACGAAAGGTGCTAACTGCCGATTCCCCTTTTTAAAGTCAACGTCAATTTTCTGCGTATCGAATGTTTCGGTATTGCGGAAAAAGGTTGACTTGATGAAAGTATGCACTTTCGGCATACGCTCCACTAATTTCCCCATTGTCCGGGGGTCGTAAATGCTGATTGCCATAATTTTTTATCTCCTTTTCTGCTCTTATTCTGTCGGGTTCTCCCCCGTACCTCCGCTTGTGGCTGCTGCGTTTTCCGTATCCACTAAGAAGATACATAACTTTCTAAACGGTGCTTTAAAATCCGCTGCCGTAGTTCCTGCGGGTACTTCGATTGAATCCCCGAAAAATTCCCCCGTAAGGTAGATTACTACCTCCTGCCCTGCGTCTGCGTTCTCCGCTGCCAATCCGTAGACATTTGCCACCGTATCAGACGTGACGGCTTTTAATTTGCCGTCCGTGCCAAGCACAACGGGCATAAGTTCTAAGATTGTTTCGCCCTCTGCCACTGTGCCCGAATCGGTCACAACGGGGTAATCCCCTGCGTGTACCATTTTGGGGTTGTAACTTCCCAACAACTCTTTTCCTGCTGCCATTTCTCTTTACCTCCTGCTGTTATTTTGTTTCCGGGTATAACTTGTCGATAAGGTCGCCGTAAGGGTCCTCTTCCTCTCCGTTATGCCCTTTGTTCGGTGCGGGTGTAACGTCCTTTACGCCGGAATCGTTTATATCGTCCTCACGGTCATTCAGAAACGACTTGCCCGCCTTTTTCTGTGCTGCCACAATCTGCATAGCGAACGCTTCGGCACTTACAGGCTCTTCATATTTTGCCTTGTTTGCCATATCCTCGAATCCGGGCAGGGTAATTTCATCAATCGCCTTTATCCTTGCCCTCTCTGCGTCCACTGCTGCGGTCTGGTCCGTTCCGCCCATGCCTGCCATAATCTCATTTTTATAGGCATTGGCTACCTCCGGGTGGTCTTTTTTCAACTCTTCCAATGTCATTTTCTTATCCTCCTTGCTGTTTTCTGCATTGGGTTTATTATTATGGCTATTGGCATAGCCTAATAATCCTTTTGGCACGGTATGGAATCCGCTGATACTGATAGGGATTGAATTAACAATTACCTTTTCTGCGTCCTCTACCTCCGTCTGTACCTCCGTAAACATGACTGCGGTACAGAATCCGGCTTCTACCGCTTCCTGCCCCGTGTACCATGTTTCATCTGTCATAAGGCTTTTTATTTCTTCCTCGGACTTATCCGATACCGTCATATAGCAATTAACGATTGATTGTTTTATGGTTTCCAGTTCGTCCGCTATCTTTTTCAGTTCGTCCGCCTTGTAATACCCTAATACGCCTGCTGCCGGGTCGTGTATCATAAAGATACCGCCTACCGATATTTCGATTGTGTCGCCTGCCATAGCTATAATTGTAGCTGCGGACGCACACCAACCGTCAATCTTGACTGTTATTTTCGCTTTATGCTCTTTTAATCGGGTGTAAATGGCTACCGCTGCGAAAACGTCGCCACCACCCGAATTGATACGCACGGTAATTTCATCAACTGCCCCCAAGGTTTTAAGGTCATTGTTAAACTCCGCCGGGGTTATCTCGTCCCCGTACCAAGAATAATCTGAAATTTCGCCGTATAAGAGAAGTTCGGCGGTGTTTCCCTCTTGGCTCGCCACAAAATCCCAAAACCTGTGTATCTCGCTTTTATTCTTCGGTTTCTTCCTCTGCTGCGTCCTGTCTGTCTGCGTCTTTGTCGGGGTCTGATTCCATATCCCCGTTATCCGCATTGGCTTCCTGCCTTTTCTGCCCTGCATTTCCTCTAACCTCCTTTAACAATTCTTCCTCACGCTTACGCTGCTTTATATTTCTGTAAAAGTCTGTACCTGTAAGTTCCGCCGTTTCCCTCTGCCGTGTAGAAAAACCACCCTCTACCCTTAGTTCTGCTGCTTCAACCTCTTTTTTCGGGTCTAACTGCCTCATGCCTGGACCGTTCCACTCTGCGGTACAATATGCGTGTTTAATAATCGGGTCATTGAAAAAGCCGGGGGCGTTTACCCTGCCTTTTGCCACGGCTTCGCTCAACCATTCCTCGTAGATTGGTTGGCAAAAATCCGTCACAAACCACGCCCGGTACATTTTGATAACCTCGAAAAATTCCAATATAGCGGCCCTTGACGCTGAATAATTGTTACTAAACGCCATAATGAGGATTTCGTAAGGTATCTCCAATGCTGCCCCAATCTGCTTAATTACTGCCATTACAAAGGGGTCAAAGTTCGGGTTGGGTCTGCCCGGATTTACCATATTTGCCTTTTCGCCCTCTCCAAGGTCAATTACCGCTCCGGGGGCAAGTTCTATACTTCCTTCGTCCTCTGCGTCTACTTGCATATCTTCCGGCACGGATTCCCCAAGCGGTATATCATCACTCGCCCCCTCCTTTTCAATGAATACCGTAAACAATCCATTGATAACGGCTGCTAATACCTCTGCGTCCGTATACCGTCCAAGCTGCTTTATGGTTTCGATAACGGGGGATAAAAAAGGAACGCCCCGGACTTGCCCGATACGCTCCCGATTCATAACGTGTATTGCGTTCCTCCTGCCTGTTTTCTCTCCAAACGCCTTTACCCTTACCCACTCCCTCGGCTGCCTGTCTTGGAATGAAAGAGGGTGGAATTTTGATATATGATAGGCTATCACTTCCCCGGCACTGTTCTTTTCCACTCCCTCACAAAATAAAGGGTTTACCCTCTCTGCGTCCGGGGTGCTTACCCTGTCAGCTTCCACAAGTTCAATCCTTAAATCGTAAATACTCCCTATTCTCTTCGTGGTTGTCATAAGTGCAAAGGAATCCCCACTAAGCAGGGCATTGAGTAACGCCAACTGCTGCAACTGATAAAAATTATCTATCCGCTCAATATCGCAATTTTCGGATTCCGCCCAATGTGCAAACTCCCTTTCTATTGTTTCCTCTAACTCCCTTGCTTCCTCCTGCGTTATCCCTAAAAATTCCTCGTTGATTGTGCTTTTAAGGTGCAACCCCGTACCTACTGCATTTGTCCTAAGCCGTTTTACCGCCCCTGTGGCAATGTTTGACCCTCCGCAATATAAATCCCTGCTTCTCTGCCGTAACGTGTCTACATGCTCTTCTATGTCCTCTCTGTGGCTTCCTCCGCCGTGCGTCCACCCTATAACGGCTTTCTTGGTGGAATTTGCCCCATAGTTCCCATATCCGCTATTGATTAGGCTTAACCTCTGCCTTGCAACCTCTCTTTTCAATGCCCTTTCGGGGGAAATTGCATTTACCGCCCTGTCTAACCAATTCACAACGCCCTTACCTCCTTTCCGTGCTACAAAATCCTGATTCCGTGCTACAATCTTTCGCATGAAAAAAGCACCTTAGAAACGTCTGTGCGTTTCCTTTGGTGCTTTTGCTATTTTATATAATATCATAAAAAATCGGGCAATGGCGGGCAAAGTTTATTTTTCTTTCTTTTTCGGCTTATACCCTATTCCCTTTCCGCCTTTTATGGGCGTTTCCAACGCTTCTTTTATACTCATTCCACGGTTTAATCTGTGTATCAAAGTGCTGCGGTTTATATTATATTCTTTCGCCCATTGTTCCGCACTCTGCATTTTACCTTTGTATAAAAGCCTTATTGTCTGCCTTTTATTATTGTCTTGTGTTTCCCTATCCGCCCATCTGCAATTATCGGGGGAATATCCTTTATCATTCTCCATTCTATCAATCGTTAATTCTTCCGAATATCCGTTATTTAATGCCCATTCCTTAAAATTCAAGAAATTTTTCCACTCTTGGCAGACGGTAATCCCACGACCCCCATAATTTTTATAATCCTTGCTTTTACTATTGGTTGTCCTATTTATCATATTTTCCCAAATAGTGTAAAGCCTTGTGTTGCTCTCTCCGTGGATAGTGTTTCTTTTTCTGAAAAATTCTTTTCCATTCTCCGCTTTAATGCACCCACAAGAAGATATACGCCTTATTGCGTCTGTCGTAGTAATACCGCCACCTCCACAACTGCACTCATACCTCCAAAGAATATTACCGCTTTTATTTTTCCCTACACGCTCTATTACCTTTATTCTTCCTCTTGTGTATCCCGTCATATCATTTATTTTTCTACCCATAATTATAAATCCCTCGGCACAATCCTATATACCCTGTTCCTCCCCTTATTCTTGGCTACGTTCTCCAATGCAGATACCTTATTACTCCAATACTCTATCTGCCTGCGTATTTCGCCCAAATCCGCCCTTGTAAAGGATTTACCCCCTATTGTATAGGCTTGGTTGATTGCAACCTCTGTTTCGGCTTCTAGCCACGTTTCCAAGTGCTTCTTTGCTACTTCTAATGTGATTGCTGCCATTATGTGATACCTCCGCTTCTATTCCCCCGCCGTCTGCCCCTCTTCGGCGGTGTCTGTGTGCTGTTTCCTGCTGCCTTTTTTGACGGCTCTTTGAGGGTCAAACCTGTTATTTCTATTGCTGCCTGTGCATAATTACGGCAATCCAAAGGCTCATTACGTTTCGTTTCCCCTGTCAGTTCCCAAACAAAGTACGGTCTGCCTTTCTTATACCGCAATACCTGTTTCTCCGCCGTCAACCCCTTAAAATAATCCTCGTCATACCCCCGGATATATCCGTTTTCATCTTTCGGGAAGTGGCAGTATCCCGGTCCCTCTTCCTCAATCTGTAACCTCTGCAATAGCAGGGATTTCCCGGTATCTACCCCCAACGTGAACAAATACGCCTGTTCTCGGTTATTCTTTGACGGCTTCGGGATATACGGGCGGTCTGTGCCGTCCTTTCCCTTTATGGCAAATATCTTTCTTGCTGTCCGTGCCTTGCAGAATCGGTAAACCTTATTTGTGAAATGTCCGCCGGAATCCATGCAGGCACATATTATACGCAATTCCGTACCGTCCGCTTTCTTGAATTTCTGCAAAAGAAATTCATCAAGATTTTTCCATATCTCGGCTTGCTTCAAATCCCCATATATCCTCTTGTAGACGATTCCGTAAGATTCATGCCCTACGCCCCAACCGACAACCTCAATTTCAAATCTATCGTCCTGCGTGTCAATCCCTGCCGTTATCGCTATGACCTCTTCCGGCACTTCGCAACGGTATTTCTCACGCCGTTTTAACAAATCCTCTTTGTTGGCACTTTCGCCCTCTTCCTCCCAAGTCTGCCCCAACTCGGTATTGACCCAAGATTTCATCAGCTCCACATTGCCCTTTTTTAGTGCCTGGTCCGCTTCGATAAATCCTTTTACAATCTTTTCCCAACCAAAGAACGTAGACGCTAAAGAATTGAAATGAAAACCCCTCACTTTTCGGTTAGGGTACTTGGCTACATATTTCCCCTCGTTAAAATGGTCTTTCCATTCAATTTCGGAATGGATGCAACCGCACTTTGCACAAGCGTATGTAATGCTTTGTACCTCCCCGTCTGCGTCAACCGTGTATGTAAGGTTTCCCCATTCCAACGGCTGCAACTCCCCGCAACTCGGACAAGGTACATTCCATTCCTCCATTGTGGAATGTTCATACTCCATTTCAATACGGGATACGCCTTTTATGGTAGGGGTGCTTGTGTCTACCTCCTTACGATTCCAATATGTCGTTAAACGCTTCCCCGCAAGTATCAGAGGGTCCCCCTCCGCCCCTGCTGTCGGCGGGTATGCGTCTATTTCGTCCGCAAGCAGAACACGGATAGGACGGCTTCTAAGTTCTGTCGGGGAATTTGCCCCGGTCATTGTGATACGTCCGCCGGGAAATGCCTTTTTAAATATCGTGTTTCCGCTCGTCCTGCTCTTCTCGTTTATCTTATCCCTTAAAGCCGGGGTATCCCTTACCATTGGCATAAGCCTATCTTTGCTCATGGTTTCCGCAAGCGATAATGTCGGCTGCATACATAGCATTGTGCAAGGGTCATAGTGCATATAATAACCTATGGTATTAAGCAGAAAAGCGTCTGTTTTCCCCATTTGTGCAGCACTCATTACCACGACCTTTTCAATGGATATATCGGTTATAGCGTCCATGATTTCCCGCTGCCACGGTGCTTTTGATGTATCCCAACGCCCGCCCTTGCTGCCGGATTCAGAGGAAAGACGGCGGTATTTGTCCGCCCATTGGGATAATGTAAGGTCGGGCGGTGGCTCTAATACCTTAAATATCCGATTGAAAAGGTCAATCGTTTCCCTCTTCATCTTCTTTTATTTCCTCCTTAAAAACTTCCTCAAAATTTGACAACTCGGCTAACGCTTCCTTTATCCTGCCGTTGAGGTATACAAAGATTTTCGCCTTGTCTGTCATGGTCGCCAACTTCTCGGCTTCCTCTGCCGGAATCGCACTTAAACGGCTTTTAAAATTTATCAGAGTGGCGGACATTATTTTTTCTATGTCCTCCGCCTTGTGCAACTCCCCTTTTTTTACCGACAAGTCCAATTCCTCATTAAGCCTTTTTGCCTTTGTCAGCTTCGCCCGCTCTTCGTTAAGGTCTATATTTTCTTCATTCTCCGGGTTGCGGTCCCTCAAATACTTTATGTAAGCGTGGGTCGCTTCCGTCAATGAATACAAACCGCCCTGCTTGGTCTGCAAGATTCCCTTTTCCGTCAACCTCTGCACATTCTTAGGGGTCATATCTAGGAATTTTGCCACCGCATTTTTATCATAGAGTTTCAAAATCCTACCCCCTTAAAAAAATTTCCGGAATTTTGGAAGCCGATTTTTCCGCCCGGAATCTAGGCAAGTCTTGGGGTCACGGCACCCGCAAGGCTTTCCGCCCCGTCACAGTACCTTTTGCCCTCCGCCTGCTGCCCCGGCGTTGCTTCTTTCCTGCTGATTATTCTGTATCGCTTAATCCCTCTTCGTCCTCGGTGTATGTGTCGTCTATCTCCCCCGTGTCCGGGTCTACCTCATACTCTCCCTTTAGTTTCTGCTTCATCAGTGCGTACCGCTTCTCTTCCAGTGAGATACGGCGTTGCTCCAACTCATAGGACTTAATGGAATCCAATAGCTTTATAATGCGTCCGTGTATCTTGTTTAGTTCTGCTTCTAATTTCATTGCCCTTTCAAAGGCAGACGATTTTATGGTGGTTTCCATAGCCACATCAAGGGCAGGCTTCTTTCCCTCTCCCTCGCCCCCTGCATACTCCCCGTATGGGTCGCTGTCCTCATTATCCGCCTTTTTCGGGGTACGCATTTCCACGACCTTATCCGTGTATAGCTGCCCTGTATCGTCATTATTAAGGCTGTTTATACGCTTCTTTAGGTCGTTTTCCTTGGCTATAAGGGTCTGCAATTCCCTTAACATATTATCCGCCGTATCAAGGGTAACGGATTCTATGAGGGTCTTTTCTTCCTCCGTCAATTCGTCAAAATAGACCGTGGAATATGCCCCGTGGGTTTCTGCGTTTTTATTCCTCGGCGGGGCCCCGTGGCCCTTGGCGTTTTGGTTGCCTTTCTGTCCGCCCTTTTTCTTCGGCTTGTTTTCAAGTGCTTCTTTCCACTTGTCTATACACTTCCATTTGCGGACCTTGGCAGAATCCACGCCCAAGGCTTCCGCTATTTCCGGGTTGCTCATTAACCCCTCGGAATCTAAAAAAAGCTGCTTTGCCTTTTCCCGGTTTTCGTCCTTTTTTCGTGCCACGGCAAAACCTCCTTTCGTTTGTTTCTCCATTTTCCGCCGTTCCATTCCCTCGGAATCATCACATTTTTTCAGAATTTCAAAAATGCAACGTCAAAGGGCAGCGGGATTTTAACTTTATCCCTGCTGCCCCTGCGGTATTTTACTTTTGCATTATATCACAAAAAATCGGGCAATGGCGGGCAAATTTTATTTCGTGATTTCGCCTATAATTTTGCTTCGTGAAATATTCCTATTCCTCGCAAATTTTCCGCCCAAGGCTTCCAAGGCAACGCACCTTATATTTTTACTCTGCCTTACACTGTAACTAATTTGTTCCGCTATGCGTTCCCATTTTTGACCTTTTATGTAGAATCCGCTGATAATGGTTTTATGTATCGGCGTAAGTGCTGAAATTTCCTTGAAAATCTCCGTCCTAAGTTTTTTCAACTCCTTAATCCTCTTTTTCAGAGTGTCGATACTCTCCCTTGTGTCAGCTTCCGCCAATTTGACGGCAAGTAGAGCCGTGGAATCGGATAGAGTGCTACCGTGGGGCATACCGTCATAGACAACGGCCCCAAGCGGATTATACCCGGCTTCGTACTGCTCTAGCCACTCACTCGCCACCTTTATATCAAGGTCAACATATCTGTAAAACTTTAAGATTGCTTCCACTTCCAAATTTTTCATAATTGCATATCCTTTCTTTTATGGCGGTCTGTATTTCTCATGCCATTTGATACTTGCTACCGCTTTTCTTGGCTTTCCTGCCTTAATCCTGCTGCCGTGCCGTGTCCTCCTGCTCTTGCAGGATTCGCAAATATCTTGTGATACCTCC
Source organism: Lachnospiraceae bacterium (assembly GCA_021772075.1). GTDB lineage: Bacteria > Bacillota > Clostridia > Lachnospirales > Lachnospiraceae > Kineothrix. Next base: position 18,772 of record JAETNQ010000038.1, on the reverse strand, counting down.
AACAATTCGCCTATTTCCTCCGCAAGGTCTTTTAGGCTTGCCAATGTATCATCAAAGGATTGCATTAACTGATTCAGTAAATCGCACGTTTCACTTACTGTTTTACTGCCTATGGCAGACAGAGTAAATATAGCTGTTTCTAACGCCGTTCCTGCCCTGCTGCCACCGTAATATATGATTCCCTCCCTACATTCGATACGGTCCATACTGCACCTCCTAACTCTGTAAATACTGCTGATACTCTTTTGTCTTGCCCGATACCCAAACAGATAAAGCGTTGGTTACTTTGTTTTCCCACTCTGCCGGACAAGGCATATTCCCTTTGTTTGCTTCCAGTGCGGACGCTACTACCGCCCTAACCTCCTTTCCGATAAGCGTATATTGACCCATGCCGTACTTTTTGGCAATCCATTCCGTGAAACTTAATCCCTTTTCCTGTACCTCCGGCACATAATCCGGGTAATCACTCATATCCTGCTGTCTCGGCAAAGGTTTTTCTTCCTCCTGCGGGTCAACTGCTGCCGTTGGCTCATTCATTCCGTTAAACGCTTCCTCGGTTTCTTCCTCTGCTTCCTCCTGTATCTCTTCCGGGGAATCGTCATAAACCAAATCGCCGTTTTCAATCATCAACGCTACAATCCCTGCAAGGTCGGCGTATTCAATTAAATAATTCTGCCATTCCTCATTGATAATCGTTATTCCCTCTGCTGCAAATCTGTATACAAAGTGCCTGCCGTCCTCCAAGTTGATTTTTGAGCCTTTGAAAGTCCTTTCAAAATGCTTTCTAAGCATTTTTTCTATTCCCTCCAGCTTATCCTTTACCTTAAAAATATCCCGGTTGGCTTCCCCTTTTATAGCGTCCTTAATCGCCATTTGCACACGCTCTACCTGTTCGTCCGTGATTTCTGCTTTCTGCTCCTGCTTCACGTCCTTAATGTGCATTTCCCCTTTTTCCTCGTACTGCTGATAGGCTTTTGCCTGCCCCTCCCCGTCAAGCCTGCTAAGTTCATGGGCGGTAGAAATGCCGATATTACCCTTTTCCAACTCCTGCTTAAATTCCGGGGATAAGTTGTTTTCTATGGCTTCCATTCTGCCAATCTGCGTAGTGGACGTGTTAAGCATTTGAGCCACGATTTCACGGATACGCCCCATTCTTACCCGCTCTTCTTTCGGCTTATCCTTGTTTTCTTCCGCCAACGCCTTTTTATACTCGGTAAGAAGTTCCTTTAACTGCTTTGCCTGCTGCACCTTTTCCCAATCGGTCAATTCCCTTGCGGTGGCATTTGTAAGAATAAGGCTTAACTTATCCTTTATGGTGTCGGATTCATGCTTGATACGGCACGGCACTTTTCTATACTCTTCCTTGCCCTCCCCTATCAGTTTTAACGCTGCCAATCTCCGGCGGTGTCCTGCGATAACCTCATACTTTCCATGTGCTTCCGGCTTGACAACCAAATTCTGCTCGATACCGCCCGACAACTCGATAGCGTCCGCCAACTCGTTTATTCCCTCGGTTGTGTAGAAATTATCCTTACTCGGCATTAAATCCTCTACATCAAGCATTACAACCTCAAAACTGTTTTCCTGCCCCTCTGCCGGTCCCTGCCCTGCTACCGCTGTTTCCTGCTTCTGTCCTGCTGCCCCTTTGCTCTTTCCGTTCAGTAAACTATTAAGGTCAAACCCTGCCATTCTCCATTACCTCACTTTCCTTTTTTCTCCGTGTCCGAATCGGTCACATTACTATTTTCCTGCTTAATATCAAACTTCTTTACGCACTTACGGCATACCTTTAATTCGTTACCGTTTATTCTGTTCTTTATCGTGATACGGTCCCGGCACGGCTTACCGCATAACTCGCATTTCTCTAACGCCTGCTGCCGTCTTGATATGTGCCCCTCGCAATCCTCGGTATCTTTCAGTAAAGAAAACTTGCAGGGTCCCATATATGCCATACCCTTAGAAATATGCCTGCTGCAATCTCCGTTACAACAATGATTCCTGCAAAATGTAGGCATATTGCTTGTGTCAACCATGATAATAGGTCTACGCTCCATACTCTCCCTCCTAACAAATTTCAGCGTCCGGCACTTGGATATATACTATAATTGCTTCTTTCCAATCCAAGGAATCAACCTTTTCCCTCATTAGCGGTAAGGCTTCCTCGTCCGGCAACTCTTCATCTATTCCACATTCCGCATAATCAAAATACTTTTCAAAAATATCCACCGTATCGGGTTTTCCCTCTTCGTAGAAGATAACACCGTAATCCTCATGCACGATATATTTATCAATAAGACAACTTCCCCAACTCCCCATCCAATAGCAGCAACCATCATCTGCCACAATCTCGCTATCTACCATTGCTACTATTGGCAGGTCCGGGCGTTTCTTTATCAACTCGAATAACTCTTTGAGGTTTTCCGTCTGCTTCCCTATCTGCCCCTTTGCACGGTAGATACTCTTTTTAAGTTCCGCCCTCTGCTCTTCGGGTTTCTTTAAATCCTTTAAATTTACAAGCATTACCTGTACTCCTTTCCTGTTTCTTTATCCTTTAAGACGATACGCCCGACCAACTCAAACCCGGCAAGACTGATTATCTGCTTTAGCATTGTGATAAGCGTACTCACGGCTTCGTTATGCTCTTTCCGCCTTTCCTCTTTCTGTACCTCATGTATCGCCATTCCTGCGGTCGGGTCGGGGTATCCCTCTGTATTTTTGTACCCTCCCATGCTATACCTCCATATACTCACGCACAAACGCCTTGTAATCCCTTGCGGCCCCGGAACGTGGGGAATACTCCATAAGGCTTTCATTTGTAAAAGTAACCTCGTCCGCCTTTTCCGTCCTGCGGATATGCGTTTTAAATACCGGGTAACGCTGATTCTGCAACCATTCCTCCCCCTGCCTACATACGTCACGGTTATAGAACATTGTCACAAGGCAACCCCTCAATTTCAGTTTCGGGTTAAGCTGCTTGGCGTTGTTTATCTGCTCTTCCAGTTCGTCCATGCCGTCAAAGGCGTACCCATCAATCTTAATCGGTATAATAACCTCGTCCGCTGCCACAAGGGCGTTGATAACGGAAATATTTATATCCGGCGGACAATCAATAATGCAATAGTCGTACTCGCCCTTTACTTTTTCCAATTCCTCGGCTAATATGGTTGCCTGCTGCCGTTCCTCGTCCTTAATTACCATGAGGTTAGCGGTCAAAAGGTGCATATTTGCAGGAATCGCCTTTAACCGCTCCGTGTTCGTTTCCTGCGTCACGGATTCTATGTCCTGCTGCCCTGTCAGAATATCCGCAAGGCTCGGCTTCTCATAACTCCATACACCGCAAGCCTTGGAAAGATTGCCCTGCTTGTCATTGTCAATAACCAATACCTTTTTACCGTAGTCCTTGGCTAAGATATGAGCCATATTTACCGTTGTCGTGGTCTTTGCACATCCGCCTTTCATGTTGATAACTGCAATAGTTTTCATGCTTCCTTACCTCCTGTTAATATTTTCTGCACTTCCGCAAAGTCTTTTTTCTTAAATCCCCTTAATATCCCTGCAAATATCGCCCCTGCCCGTCTGCCTAACTCCTTATTCATAAAATCAAGGTCGCCTTGCGTGAATATCTTTTTTATATCCGGGTCATTGATAACCTTGGTTGCAAGAATCAATTCCGTACCGCATAGGGTCTTTACCCCATTTTTGAAATACGTTTTATCCTCCTGCGTCATTTCCGCTTTTCCTGCTGCCATTTCCGCCCTCCTTTACAATCTCTATCAGTTCCCAAGATTCAAAGTTGCTTAACCATATATCCCATACCGTGCCGTCCTCACGGATAACAACCGCCTTATCTATGACCTTTTCCGGGGTCAGCACACGGCATATATGCCCTGCACACTGTTTTTCCTGCGTATAACAATACGGCTCATTACCGCCCCTTTTTACTTTCCCGAAAGAAACATAGGTATTTCCGTTTTCTGCCCCTCTCCTATGGTAAAACGGCATATCCTCCACACGCATTTTTACCGTATTCCCTTTAATCAATGTCTTATCCTCCTTTAGGTGTGTTTGCACACTTTATACAATCCCCAAGGCTTGCACTCTATAAAATGTGCAATCGCCCTTTCGCTTCGGTGGTCCCCTTGTCATGGAATCCAACCGCCTTTCCCGGCATTTGTGATAGGCGTTGCAATTTTTCCCCTTAAAAAATTGCTAAAAACTTGTTGACCGTCTACACACTCTCTAGCTTGGTGTGCCCGCTGCTATTTTTTCACTCTATCCCTGCTACGGCTATTGGCTTGCCCTCGTCAGAAAACAGGTTGCCGACCTGTCTTGATAGCGGATAAACCGCTATTTCGGCTATTGAACCGTCCTTTTAATCTGAAATATCATGCCTAAAGCACAATGTAAGAAGAAATCCTTTATTTCCTTTTCCTCTGCTTCGTAGTCGGTGGCAACTATCAGAGTGCAATTACCCGCCCAATTACTCCAAGAAATATCAAAGTTCATGTAACTGTATCCCTGCAAGCTGTCCTTGATTGCCTTACATTCCCTCTCTGCAAAATATCCTAATTCCTCAAATGTGTATTCTTTCTTCATATCCGGCTACCTCCGTTTGCTTTCCTTTGATGATTCTATTATATACTTATATAAGTATAAATACAACCCGGAAACATCAACAAATATACTTGTATAAGTATAGCCGTTCTTTGTGCAATCTGTATACTTATATAAGTATTATTCAGTTTTTGCCCTTTTCCCCTCCAACTCCTGCCGTTTTCCTTTCAGATATTGCAGATATTCCCCGTAGGTCATGCCCTGCGGTACTATCCGCCTTTCCGCTTCCTTTGCCTGCTGCACCTTATCCCTCAATACCTCCGCCTTGGATACCCTCTTAGGCTCTTCCTGCTTCGGCGGTGTTTCCGCCTTTATCCCTAACCGCCTTGCCTGCCTGTTCGGATTGTATTTGTTGTATGTAACCTTATTGCTTTTCGGGAACTGCTGCCCCCTTTTCCGTCCGCTCTTTTTCGCCAACGTTACCGCTCCTTTCCAAATCCTCCGCAATCTCCAATATGCTTTCCATACACTCCTTTATGTTCGTGTCGGTCCCTGCCGTAATGCTTAATATGTTGCTGATCTGCTTCAACCGCTTTATCTGTCCGGGGTCAACTGCTGCCCTCTGCAAACATTCCGGGCAGACCTCCACGACCTCCAAGGCAGGCTTACCGCAAATGCTACATTTTTTCATACCCTCAACCCCTGCCCTAATCCCGCTGCTTCCCCACACGCCAACAAATAAGCCATTAACCATACAAAGGCAAAGAATCCAACCGCAACAATCAATGATACAATAAGCAACTTGATTAAGAACGGCTTTAACTTCTCCCTGGCCCAATACCGAAACACGGTCTTATAAAATACTTTCCTTTTCTCTTTCACTTTCTGATACCTCCGTCAATGCGTCTAAAATCCCCAAATACACCCTTTCCGCACAAAAGACACATATACTATTGCCTATTGCCCTATAACGTGCCGTATCGGCTATTTCCGTGCCGTCTGCACCGTATTTTGTCCAGTTATCCGGGTATCCCTGCAACCTCTCACACTCTACCGGGGTCAATCTGCGTATAACATAGATAACACGTTGTACCGCCTTTTTCAGAATATCCTTTATGCTTCTTGGCTTGCTAGGGGTATTCTCCTTTGTCCTGTGGCTCTCGGTTACGATTGTTTCCGACCCTCCGCCGTAATCCCCCCCTGCTGCCCTCAAAGTACCGCTTGCGTCCGTTTCCCTATATCCGCCGTGCTGATTCAATTCAAAGGCTCTCTTATCCGTGCGGACCACTAAAGGCGTATCGCCCCTTATGGTGCTGTTTTGGTCTGCCGTAAGCGTACCGCTTGTGCTGCTCTCCCTGTATCCGTGGTGCTGATAGGCTTCGTAGAAAACGCTATGTATGTCCGCCGTGGTAAGTGTCGGGCATGGTCCCCCGACTTCCCCAACGCCTAATCCGTTGCTTGCCTTATTCCGGGTCACTTCATCACGCAAAGGGATAACGCTTTTCTTTTCCATGAATACCGCCCCTCTGCCACCTGTCATAATAGTAGGTGCTTTTTCTTCCTCGAATCCTAACCCCTTACCCTCTCCGCCTTGGTTATATGTAAATCCTGCAACCGTCCGCCTTTCGTGCATTACGCAAGGTATTTGACCGCCTGCACTTCCCATATTCTGTAATAACGTAGGGGTCTTATCCTCAAAAGTCCTTACTACGCTGTCAGCGTGTGCAAAGTCTAACCCGATTATCTCCCCCCCCTGTTCCGCTATTTTCTGTTCTAAGGCTACCCGTAGATTCTCCGGCAACTTCCGCCCTTTCGCCTTTGCTCTTCGTAGAATACCCAAGCAGGCTTTCGGACTTAAAGAGTATTTCTCCGGCACGTTGTCCTCCAAAATCTCCGACAAGGTAGATTCTCTTTCTACGTTGGGGTACTCCCCAAAATTGAGCGTCAAGCACTCTCCAAGCTGCGTCAACTTCTCCCCCTCTAACCATTCCTGCGGTTGCCCACCTGCCACTTGCAGGCATTGGAATACTGGTTTTTGTGACTTTTTCAAGCACGGCTCTAAAATCTGCTCCGTCTGCTGATGAAAAAGCACCGGGTACGTTCTCCCAAATAATGAAAGTTGGATATTTACCATTTGTTGCTAACCTCATTTCCTCTATGATTCTGATTGCTTCCATAAACAGCCCGGAACGGTTGCCCTTTAAACCTTTTCTTTGTCCTGCTATGCTTAAATCTTGGCACGGACTCCCGAAAGTGATTATATCCACGGGTTGTATTTCGTCGCCTTTTAACTCCGTCACGCTCCCAACGTGCATAACCTCCGGGAATCGGTAGCGTGTTATATCAATACAACTCGGCTCTATCTCTGCGGCCCATATCGGCGTTATCCTGCCTGTTAGCTGTGCTGCATAACAGAAACCGCCGATACCGTCAAATAGGCTGCCTAGCGTCAATTCCTGCAATATTACCGCCCCTTTCTTCTATGCCTTGACTTAATAATTTTAATTTTCTGTGGTCTTATTTCCTGTATCCCTTTTATTGGCTTGCCGTCTATGTATACTGCTGCCTGTGCTATCCTTTCAGCGTTCTTTGTCGGCATATTACCGCCCCTTTCTTTTCTTCTTTGCTTTCTGTTTCTCCCTATACTGCCTTAAATATTCTTCCTGCTCCCTGTCCTCTTCCTCTCTGTCTGCTTCCCGCTGCCGGTCCTGCTCGTCATTATCTGCCGTCCTGCTTAATGAGTAGACCCATAGTGCAGATACAGAAACAATAATTATTAGCATAATAACGATTCCTGCTATCACTCCTGCCAATCCTCCAATTTTTTAACCCTCGCCTGCAAGTTTGCTATGGTTGCTTTCATTTCCTCAATCTGATAGGGCAATACGTCCGTATTCTCAAACATATAGAGGACTTCAACCGCCCTATCCGTGCTTACTCCATTTTTCAGCCTTGGTTTTTTGGTCTTGGGGTCAATCTCTGTAAGCCTGCGGTTTTTATATTTCTTTCTGCTCTTCTTTTCCGGTCCAGGCATTGCCTTTTTTATCATTCCATAGCAAGGAATACAACCGCTTAATATTCTGTCGCCTGCTGCCATAAGCTACCTCCTAAGATTCCAATATCTCGCCCATTTGATTTAAGCAGGATTCCGTTTTACCGACTGCTGCCGTCTTGCGAAAATATACCTTTCCCTCTTCCTCCTGTATCTTTTTCCAAAGAATCGGTATCAGAATCTTTGTAGAAAAAATCATGTGTGTTACGGTAGGTGCTTCTACGATACGGTCGCACATTTGTATGTAAATCTCTGCTGCCGTGGCGGTATCGACCCATTCCGGCGTTTCTTTCTTCGCCTGCTCATATATGGGCGTTTTTCTGTACTTCTCCGCCAAGTCCATAATGATTTCCTTTGCACGGTCTGTAAAATCTACCGTTCCGTCCTCTGCTACCTCCGCAATCCCCAACAACTCAATAATCATATCCTTATCGCTCATGCTTACCCCTCCGTAAATATCCCCGTGTCTATGTTCTGTAAGAAATGTACCGCACCGTCAAATCTTACCTTGTATTCCTCTATATCATCTGCTTTCAAATACTGCCGTCCGTACATTTCTTTCATATCACGCCATACATTCCAAGGGATAAAGAAAAAATAATCTTGTATACAGATACATACCCCGCACAACGCCCCTAATCGGTTGTGCTTCTCCAATACGTCCATTTGCGTATCTGTAAGGACATTCCGGGTTATCCTGTCTTTCCCGGTCCTCTTCGCTTCAAACATGATAGAGCGACCGCCGTATAAGGTCCCTTGAAAGTCGGGTTGTGCGTGTGTGCTGAAACGCCCCGTAAATTCCCCCGTCCTATGGTTTTTGCTCGTCACACGGAACGGCTCCGGCGTTTTGTCTATCGTGGCTATGCCTTTCTGTTCGTACATCCTGCACCCTGCAAGTATTTCACGCTCAAAATGCTGTCCTTGGGCGTTGTTCTGTCTGTTTTTGTACTGCTGCCTTATCTTCTCTGCGTCTATTGGCATATCCCTTGCCTGCTGCCATTTCCGCAATTCTCTTTCCGTGTCCGAATTGGTCACAAATCCGCTATTTCTCACGCTTTAACACCTCCCAATCAACTAATTTTAGTACCTTTGTATCGTTAATCTCATACATAAAAGTTACTTGATTCTTTTTAACGGAATGTACCGCCAATATATCCGTTATTGTTACCTCTGCGGACCTTGCCGTAACCGGTCCCCCAACTATTCCGATACCGCCATGAAATGTTATATTGACCTTATCCCCTACCTCATAAGGACAACGTGCTACAAATCCTGCTGCCTGCATATCAACAACCGCTCCTTTCCTCAATCTCTTTTATTGTCAGTTTGTAATAATCTTTTCCCGGCTCTGCTCCCCATTCTGCCCTACCTATCCCTATGGATAATTCACACTTTGCAATGAAACTAGGGGATTTTGCAGAATAACCGTTTCTAAAACAAATATCCATATTGGTATCAATTTCAATCTTGTTATTCCACCACTCGTAAAAAATAATATCTTGGCTGATACCTAATTCTTTTGCAAATCTGCTATTGTAATACGGCTTTATCTCTCTATACTCTTCTTTCTTTTTGCCGGACAGAATCATATCAAACCATTTCTTTTTTATTGGCAGGGTCAACACTTCTTTTCCCTCCCCTCTTCCATTTTCTTATAACAATAAAAAGTTGCTTTTGCGTCCTCTAAAGAATCATGTGCTTTAAACTCATATCCGTAGTATTCCGCACATTTGCTAAGTTTCTGCCATTTGTACGAATCGTGGTAGCTGTCGTATTCTCCGTAGATTCTCGCAAACATTATCATAGGGTCAATCCATTTTCCGGGGTCTATGTAGATACCGTAGGCTTTCAAGAATCCGTTTTCAAAATCCGCATTGTAGGCTATCACATTATCCGCCTTATTCAGAATTTCCGTTACCGCCTGCACATAGCAGGAAAAAGGGCAGCAGGCTTTTACTTTCTGTGGTGTGATTCCGTGTACCCTCTGTGCGTCCTCCCAACTGTCCTTATTGTTCGGTCTGCAATACGCATTAAGCAGGGTATTAAATTCCTCGTCTATGATAGACACCTGTAAAACCTCGTCCTTTCCTGCTCTGAATCCCGTTGTTTCAAAATCAATCGTTACAATCATCTGATACCTCCAATCTCCGCTTTATCCAAGGTCTTTTATTTATATACTCTTTCCAAGTTTCTTTCCTATACAGATTTCCGTATATGTAGCGGTTGGTAAATTCAAGCTGTGCCTTGTTTGGTCTGATACCCAAACCCTCGTTACGTTCCGCCTGGGCGTATAGGTGTATGCCCTTATGTTTCCTCAACTGCTGCACCCTATAATCTGCTTCGTCTAGGTCTTTCCTCACAAGCAGATAGACAAAGAGCCGATACGGTTTAATTCCCCTTTTCGCCAATAATCCCGCTACCCTGTCAATGTGCTTTACTTGGCTTACGGTATCGCAAGAAAACCGAATATACTTTATCCATTGCAGGCTTGCCAATACGTCCGCTATTTCCTCCGTTACCAATCGTGCGTCCATTCCTTGATTGAGGTCTATTCTCCACCCCTTGCCTGCCATATCCTTTAGCTGCGATATTCCGTATTCGCTTGCCAATATGTTATTATCCATTAAGATTAAATCCGGCGTATCGTACCGTACTAATTCCGTCCACCGTCTGTAAGGCTTTATATTCCCCTCTTTCCTCGGAACGTAGCACCAAGGGCATTTATTGGGGCAACCCCTTGTAATGTAGCCTATCGCATAATTGCAATCGGGATATATGGAATAGTCCGGGTACATATCATCTATTTCCTGCGGTAACTTCTTTTCTATGTCGTATCCTGTACCGCCTTTTACTGTATCCGGCGGTAGGTCTTTGTTTTCCTCCGTAAAATCGAATATCTTTGACGAATAGACCAAATCGTAATCCTTTGCAGGGTCCCACCACTCCACGGAATCCCCCTTTGCCTTGTGGTATGCGGATATTTTCATAAGGGCATAGTTAGGGAATGTCTTTTTATGCTTGAAATGCTCTTTTTCGCTGTCATGCAACCCTACAAACATTTTACCGACTTCCTTTCCTTGCTTCCTTTAGCTTCCTTGATATTTTGTCAAGCACCCTTTCAATTACTCCGCAATTCCAAAGATACGGGTGTATATCTTTGTGGCTCTCTGCATTTGTTACCTTTGTCAGAATAGAAATATCATTATCGCTTAAATCATTTGCTATCGAATCATAATAGGCACTTGCTATAAGCCTTTTTGCCCTGTTCTGCCGCTTCCTCAACTCCGCATTTAATTCTTTTTCCTCCTGCTGTGTATAATCTGCCATTCATTCCCTCGCTTTCCGTAACCGTAGGTAGACGCTCCACCCGGTATACTCGTTATACTGAAAATCTATCTTAGTAGGCTCATACCCTTTATACTGCTTACGCCATACCTCTTTATCTTCCGGGGTCTGTGCCAATGTCCGCAACTTTCGGAAACTATATTTATGGTCGTTTTTCTTCTCCTTTGGCTTTTTCAGATTCATAGAGGTAGACCACTTTTTACACCCCTTTTTCCTCTTGTTGATATAGTTTACTAATCCCTCTATGCCGTTCTCGTTTGGCTGCAATCTGTCACAATTCACGAATCCCAAATAATCTACGGTTTTCCTATATTTCGGGTCATTCTGTGCCTTTTTCCAGTTAATCCGGGTCGCACTCCACATCAATTCCAAATCGTCACGGCTCAACCCTCCATTCAAGATAATATGGTGGTGGATTCTAACCGCCCTTGTCTGCTTATCCTCCATGCCCTCTAGGGTCAACTGCCCCTCTTCATCTTCCGGCGTATACTCCGTGACAAGCATATATTTTAAGTCCTGCCCCGTGACCCTCTTCATTCTCCTTTTTACCCTGTCAAGATAGTTATGTACGTTCCTTTCCGCTTCCTCCAAGGTTATAGGTAAATGCTCTTCGTTATAGGTTGCTGATATATGCAAATCATCCGCCCCAAAGTTGGTATTGGCTATCTGTACGAAACGCCTTTTACTCCGCTTGTCATTCAGATTCTTTTGAGCCTGTGAGGACTTCCCCTTTTTTCCCTTTCCTGCTTCCGGCATATTGGTAACAGGTACTATATCAACCTCTAAATATTCCTCCCCGCAATAAATCCTTTTCTCTCTTATAAATTTTTTTCTTGCCATTCCTGCACTCTCCTTATACTACCCAACCCCTCCCCTCATAAATGGTACATCAAACCAACCATATACTTATATAACTATATGTACTTATATAAGTATATAATATAGTATTGTCCTTGATGTTAATACCCCATACAAGGTCCGAAACGTGCCATTTCCTACACGTTTTCAGAGGTTGCTTATTGACTTTCCATAAGCCTTATAGTATAATTTGAGTAGGTTTAATTATTTGCTATAAGGCAATGAAAGGCGTTTGCGTATGCCACTATGCAAACGCCTTTTCCTTTTCTCCTTTTCTGTATATTTTCGTTGCAAAATCCATTGTAAAGAATCCGCCACAATCCTTATGCTTTGCCACATAACGGCAACCAAGCGTAACATATCCGCATTTTAAACAGGTCATTTTCAGAAACGGCAAAGGTGTAGCCATTACATCCAATGCAGGCAGATAAGGCACTTCTAAGCCGTTCTCAACGTGGTATCTCATACCCTCCACAAAGTCCGGGTAGTCTACCATATTGCCGACCACGCTTATATCCCCTGCCTGCAAGCGTCCTAATGCCACTATTTCGCCCCAAACCACATCAACCGCCGTTTCTTCGTCCTCAACCACAAAGTACCCTATTTCGTCCTCTGCTTCGTGTAAAAGAATGTCCTGCGTGTATATCCTGCTGCCCCTGCCGTCAACCGCTGCCGTGCTTTTGCAGAGGGTGGCAATATCCACGGCGTACACATTTGCACCCGGATAACCGCCCTTATCTATGTAGTGACCCACGGGGCGTAATGCCCCGCCCGGTCGCCTTGGCGGTTCTGTCATATATTCGCCATACACCCATATAGGGTAGGGCGTATCGCTACTCTTTGCCCTTGCTTCCATTACCGCCCCTTTCCGCCCTTGTGTGAATATCCCCGACAATCCGCATACGTTCCGTATCGCATACGCCCTTTTTATCCACGCACGGTAGCAGGATATAGGTTTTTCCGTCCTGCTGCCACTCAAAGGCTATTACCCCCTGCAACCTCACTTTCACGGTCTTACCGTCAAATCCGGGCAGGGTGTTATATTCCCGGTCAACCGTAGTTTCAATTACCGTAAACCGCCGTTTTCCTCCGTCTACTTCCAACTCCGTAATATCGCCCGTGAAAATCTCCGTGCCTGTTATGTCCTTGTAGCCGGTCCCCCTGCCAAGGGTTGCGGGGTTAATCTCCGTAAAATCGCCGTCCGGCGTTCCCATTTCCCCGATTTCGTCCGTATCGAATCCGTAAGAGGGCAGACCGTAAACATAATAAAATCTGTCCTCCGCCTTGTTGTACGCCAATGCCCTATACTTCATCTTCCGCCCCTCCCTCGCCTTTATTGAACAAATAGCCGTTCCTGTATGAAATATTGCCGTTGTCAAGCTGCACTTTGTAGAATCCTGCACTTTCTTCCAATACCTCGTACTCCCTGCCCTCGGTCAATCCAAAATCGCTTACCTGTGATATTATTTTCACTTTCCGCCCTCCTGCTTTTTCTTAGGACACCACGCCGGGGACGTTTTTATAGGCACTTCGCTTGAAAACGGCTTTCCGTACCCAAGGAAACCGGGCATTTTTTGTATTCTATGGTCTTTGAAATAATCCAAGATATATCTTTGGTCGGGGTGTTCACATGAAAAACTCGACCTTGTATTACTCATTTTCCGAAACCCTTTGCAATGTCCGCAATCTGCACATCTGATTTTATCCGCCACGTTTACCACTCCTTTCTTCTCATGGGGTGCTACCGCACCCCTAAACAGTTATTCAGTAATCAGTTTGCCGTTTACCTCGTAAAAAGCAGAGCGGAAGCCCACGCTGATGCCAGAGTAGGAACGGGGATCAAGCAAGGGGAGGGCGGACGGTCCCGAATGGGACGTAGAGTTGAAACCCGACCCCCGGAAAGGCAGATATTCCCCCTCGGTAGCGTCAAACCATACATAGGTATTCTTTTCCTCTTCTATGCCGTTTTCGGGCAGGATTCCCAAGTACCGTAACGCCTGCGGTATCTCCTGCAAGTCAACCTTTAAATCCTCCCAAGATACGCCGTCATAGTCCGGGGTGTAGTCCTCGCCTGCTGCCTTGTCGGTAATCGTGATTCCCCCGCCTTCGACATTGACCCTCACGGCGGTTTTTCCTCCCTGGTCCGTGGTAATCCTCTGCCATTTCTCGCTATCCTTTGAAAGGTCGCACCCTGCCAAGGCTGCGTCATTGTTCGGTATGTACTCCAATACGCCGTTTACGATACGCACCCCTGCCAACCATTCCCATACCAAGCCGTTAAGGTCTGATACTCCGTATACGGTGTGGTCGTGATTCCATGTATCCGGGCCACTTCCTGTAAGCGTCCTGCCGTATCCGCAACCCTCACGCTCCCCCTGCTCTTCCTTGTGGTAATAGTCATTTCCCCAATCCGTATTACCGTGGGGCAATGTGCCTTTCTTCCGGCTGTCATTTAACAGATATTCCCACTCGGTAGCGGTCATTAAGTGCCACCCCTCGCCCTTTGTCCGGCAAGCTGCCAAGGCTTCATCAAAGGTAATTTCCGTTGTCGGGTCTACCATTGGCAGACTGTACGCCCTGCCCTTGATTACCTTATTGGGGTACTTGGAAATATAGATAGCGTCTACCTCTTCCCCTCCGATAATGAACATTTCCGGGGTAACTGCTGCCCTCGGATTCTCAAACCGGACCATAATAGAGGGAATCCCCCTATCATCAAAAATCACTACATTGTTGTGCTTGATTGCTTCGCTCATTTCCTCTTTTCCTCCTATTTTTTAGAATAAATTGAATGTAACTTTATGCTTCCTCTCCGCCTTATGCTTTCCTCGGTATGCAATCCCGAATCAAAGAACGCACAAAACGTAGTACCGCCGATTATGCTTGTCGCCACGATATGCGACCCGATATTATGAAACTCACACTTTTTCACGTTCCTGTACGCTACCGTGTGCTTTTCCGTTTTACTCGCCACGCTACCCCTCCTTTCCTGCGGTCATTCTCTCTATTGCCTGCTGCTCTTCCTGCATATCCTGTACCGCCTGCCTAATCTGCCTGCAATCCTCTTTCGGACAATCCGCCACGGCTTCCAATACCTCCAACGGCAACGCTTCATCTACTACCACGCTACCGACCATATCCGCCAATTCCCTAGCCTTTTCCTGCAACGCTTCCCCTACCATTTCCATACCTATACCGTCCTTTGTGCGACTTCCGCCCGATAGGGTGTACCTCCACGCTTTAACTCGTTGTAGATAGTCGCACGGTGGACCCCGATAGTGTCAGCAATTACAATCACTCTCGCCCCCTGCTCTTTCATTTTTTCAATCCGTTTTCTGTCCTCATAGTTCAATCGCCTATTACCTTTTCTCACGCTTTCTACACCTCCTATCGCTCCAAAATAAAAAGGAATGTGCCAAAAGTCTTTAAACCCTTGACACATTCCCCTATAAAAGCGTATAAAAAAAGAAATGCGATAGAGTTTATTAACTCTTGTCGCATTTCATTTTACAATGAAGCAGCAATTCTCCCAAAAATTCCGATATTTTTAAATTTTTTGTCGTTTACTCACGGAAAAGTTCGCACCAATAGTACACACCGCCCACCTCATAGCAGGCAATTCCGACTTTCCTGAGATCCGGATCGATGATAATATTGGCATCTCTCCAGTCTTTCATGAAAGCATAATGAACATCCTCAGCATCATCGTACCACATGGAAATATTTTCTTCATCGACATGATATTCATAGATGCTGTCTCCATTGGGGCGTACATGGTCATACCTGATCGGCAGTTCCATTGCACGGGTTTCTGCAAGCGCCGCGAGAGAATTATCCCAGGTGAGGTTTCTTACGCCCCACAGTCTTCTCTCCTCATTGGTTATTTTAAATAACTGATTTGCCTTTCTTGATACCAGATGACCGTTTAATACCGGCTTTTTATTTTCCTCTTTTTTCTCGGCGTCTGTTGTCTCCCAGGAAGCATTTCGCCCCTCTTTTTTTCCACACGTTATGTAATGAGTATAAAGCCTCTTCACATCATAGCCGTAGACATTTCTCAGATCTGAATATCTGTTGGCATATGATGCAGCATCAAATTCCTCGCCATAACCGATACGGCCTTCCTTCAGTCCCTCCGTCAGATACTGATTGACATATGCCGCCCAGTTATCAGCATAGAGCCCTTCCAGATCGCTATTATTTTCCCTGTATTTTTTTACGTCAAAGAGGGGCCCTGCATTTCGTCCCTCATGGATACCATTATTGACATAGTGACTGTACAACACGTTTGCATCCGTACCGAATGCCGCCACTACATCGGGATTCTTCTCTGCGTAATAAGATGCATCGAACAGATCCGCATAATTCGCCGCATCAGCCACAATACCACCTCCGATGAACAGCGCAAACATCATACCGACACCTGCAAACAGTTTTTGAAGTCTTTTTCTCATGTTATCATCTCCTGTTCTGAATCCCGTTTTTAAAGCCCGATTCCGGTTCTTTTCTTTCACTATACTCTCGTTCCTTACTGCGGAATTCCCTTACGCCCTTCCTTGATACCATAATTCAGATAATGATAGAAATAACTTTTTAAATCATCGCCGAATGCATCTTCCAAATCCGGATAGCTGTTTCTGTAAAAATATACATTGAAATCTGCCTGTGCCGAACGGCCTTCCATCATTCCATAATTTATAAAATGATCTAATACTGCCTGTTCGTTATTGCCAAACGCCATCCTGATATCTGCATATCTGCTGACATAATAATCAAAATTAAACACCGGCGCATATTCTACGCCCCCGTATACGGTTACGCCCCATCTTCCATTTTTGATTATTCTTCCGTCTTCGCTCAGGCTTCCGGTCCATCCACCATTTCCACTGCTGCTTCCACTTCCGCCGCTGTTTCCACTTCCGCCGCTGCTTCCATTTCCACCAACGTTTCCGCTTCCGCCGCTGCTTCCATTTCCGCCACCGTTTCCGCTTCCGCCGCTGCTTCCATTTCCGCCACCGTTTCCGCTTCCGGCGCTGCTTCCATTTCCACCGTTGCTTCCGTTTTCGCCTGTATCAGCATTATCCTGAACCTGGCAGAGTATGGTGCCATTCTGTTCGTCTATATTTCCGTTGTCCAAATAATTCGGACGGTATTCCGCCTTAAGATCTACCTTATGGCCATTGGCTGACCATGATGTATTTGTCAGAACATGAGCCACCAGACTGTACAACACATCCGCATAATAGGTATTCTTAATTTCGAGGGAAAAACTTGTCTCTCCCGCATCAATATGCTTCTGCACTGCCTGTATCTGCGGCTCCGCCCATTTTGCTATTTTCCCTGTTTTAATAAAATAATTATTTTCCAGAGAATTGGATTCATATCCCGGAACAGGTTTATGCTCTGAATGCACCATAGATGTGATGGTATCATTGAGTCCAAAATACAAATGCTGCAGATCCACATTCGGATCTTCATAACCGGCATCATTCCATGTAGTATCTACCTGATACCATTTCCCATCCAGCTTCACTGCAGTCCACACATGCCCGTTGCCTGTAATTCTGCCGGTAGCAATCCCTGCCTTATTCAAAAGCATCACATACGCTCTGTGATAGGCCTCGCAGGTACCTGCTTTCCTTGCCAGCGCCCCTTCCGCCGAACAGAAAGATAAAGTATTGTCATAGCTGCAGTTGTCAACCAGCCAGTCGTTCAACCATAACGCCTTATCAAAATCCGTTGCACACTGAGTCACACATGTTCCGGCTACTTCCTCAACAATTTCCTCTACAGAAGGATAAGATGGATCATTAATATTTAACACAATTCCCCGATCAAAAGAGCCCGTATCCATACTCTTCCCGCTAACCAATGCATTAAATCTGATATAATACTTCCCGGAAGCGTAAAATGTAAAATTCCAGGCCGTATCGGGTTTATACGCACTGTTCTGGCCATAGCTTACATCATATACGCTTACATACTCGGCACCATCATAAACCATTAAGGAATGTATTCTGTATTTCACATCCGCCATTAACTGGCCACTATCATCCACGGTTTCAAATTTGAAAGCGACAGGCTCACCGCAGGAAATGTCAGAAGGATATGTAACCTTGAATGTAACGCCGTCTTCTTCAGCTTCCCAGGTTGTTGTACCTGACGCTGCCCGCATCACCCCCCCGGTAACAAGTTCCGGATCATTTCCAGAAACTGTTTTGGCAAAAACCGGCATTGAGCAAAGCAACACAAAGAAAAGTATCAATATACCACTTGATAAATGTTTCAATAAAATTTTTTTCACTGCATCCCTCCTGTTAGGTAATTTATCATGTACTTACTGGTGCTTTCCCGAATTCATTATAGCATTCTTCCATTCATATTGCAATCATTCTTCTGTTCTGCCCGACATCCTCTGCTTCCCAAATAAAAATCCGCCCACCCGGATCCCAAACCCTGTATTACTGCTTTTTGCATCTTCAAGGTTATCACGATCCGGACGGGCGGATTCTGTTTCAGTTCTATTTCAATATTACAGTCAATTCTTAAGCCACTTTCTTCTTCCCTGTCAGTACCTGAGTACCTTCAACAATCAGAATAACAGCCAGAATCACAAGAGGAACGATGATCACATCCTGCAGGATGCAGGTAAATAATGCCGTGCCTTCTGCCCCCCCAACAATAGCTGCGATATTGTTCTTGAAGGATAATACCAGAGAACAAAGTGTTGCAGCGGACATGAAGATGATCGGGAAATAGAGCATCTTGTTGTTTTTGCCGATCTTCTTTAAGTAGGTAGCTGCCGCAAGGAATGCGGGAACAGCTACGAGCTGGTTTGCCGCGCCAAACAAAGGCCATACTTTCTGATAACCTGCCAGGCAGAGGATAAAGCCGCAGATCGCGGTGATCACTGTTGCCACATACATATTGGACAGGATATTTTTTTCGCCGTTCTTACTTGTT
>JAETNQ010000037.1 GCA_021772075.1 Lachnospiraceae bacterium | reverse complement strand
AAGGACGTCCCTTATTTCCGACCCGGACGCCACCGCTGTCTTCCCTCTTTTGTTTAGAAACATCCCATCCAAAATTTTGCAAAAAAACAGACAGGCAAAACGGAGACCGGACGCCGAAACGGGCAGGAGGAACATGCAAGGCTGAACTGTTACATATTGAATATTGCCGGCCGCCGCCCGGCAGATGCCGCCTTGCGGCCAGCGCCGGTTCCGGTACCACTCCGTATATACCCTGTTTAAAGTCACGGACATGATCGCCAGCACATTGGCATAAATCGAGCTTTCCGGCCATGTGGCATAGATCTCCGAGGATGCCACATTTTTAATATAGTCTTTATATTTTACATAATAGTTCGGGGCAGAGGCATCCGAAGGCACGCCGTCATGAACAACCACATACTCCGGAATAACGACCCTGCTAAGTACGATTTCCCCGGTTTCATCCATCGGTTTGATCTCATCCTCCGGAATTTTAGGCGGATATTCCCCATACAGGGTATGATCCGGGATCACAATTGTCTCTTCTTCCCTCTGCTCTACCTCCATGGGATTCATTTGAACGGGCTGCAATGCCAGGGAATTCGGCAGAACCTCTGTTCCCGAAATTGTCACCGGCTCATAGCCCGGCGCATCCACTTCGATATTGTATTCCGAATAAGGCTGTTCCGACCCGGGTTCCAGACTATATTCCAAAGGCGGCGCCGGCAGCGATATCTCCTCTGTCTGCCCGGACATATCGGTATTCAATATTTCGATTGTGGAATCGGGCATTCCTTTATAAGCAATTTTCACTCTGGCATCCGTAACCGGAATAAGCCCCAGCGAAGAAGTTACGCTGACTTTCAGTCTTCCTGTATCCGGCCCGGCATTCTGTGCGGCATGTATCATATTTACAGACATAATAAAACCTCTGCATATTCGTTTACCCCATTATATGCAGAGGTTTTCTTGTCTGTGAAGCCCTTCATGCGCCGGTTTATGCCCGGCATGGCCTTTTATTTGGTAAGCATCATCATAATGTCATTGCTTCTTGTAATGAATTTTGTCATGGCTTCCGGCTTCAGAGGCGCATTTTGCAGCAGCGCCAGATCATACAGCTGCTCGCAGATCATCTTCACGTTGTCGCCATCTTTGTTTTCCAGCACATACTGTACCAGAGGATGGTTTGCGTTCAGCACCAGGGTTTCCCCTTCCTGGCCGAATCCCATATCCATTCCGTTCATGGCATACATTTTCATCATATCCTGCATCCGCCTGCTTTCTTCGGAAACCGTGATCATGGATGATATCTTTTTATTCTTTAATTTTTCTACTTTCACTGTCAGATTGTCTTTTTTGAGCGCTTTTTTCATGATTTTGGCAATTTCTTCTGCCTGCTCTTCCATCTCTTTTGCGGCTTTTTTGGAGGTTTTGGCTTTGAAGGAATCCGTCAGGTCCGCATCGATGCGCTGGAACTTAATTCCTTCGTTCTTCGCCTCCAGCTGGGAAATAAAGGGCTGGTCGATGTTGTGGGTCAGGATCACCGCATCCATTTTCGCCGCCTTAAACATGTTGATGTACTGGCTCTGCTGCTGCTCGTCCGTCACATAATAAATGACCTTTTCTTTTGTCTCTTCCTCCTCTTCTACCGGATTTCCGTCTGCATCCAGCACTTCTCCTTCTACCGTGCTGCCGTCTGCATCCAAGGCTTCCGCTTCTGCCGGAGCCTCCGTTTCTGCCGAAGCTCCCTTTTCTGTCGAAGCCTCCGTTTCTGTCACAGCCTCCGCTTCTGTCGCAGCTCCTTCTTCCGCTTTCTCCTGGCTGCTTTCCCCGTCTGCATTTTCTTCCACGTCCGTCTTGTTAACCTCCAGGCATTCGGGCAATGTCAGATACTTTCCTTCCAGGTTTTTAAAGAGAATGTAATCTGTCATCTTTTCGCAGAACTTGTCATCCTTTAAGCAGCCAAACTTAATGAACGGGCTGATGTCGTCCCAATATTTGTCGTATTCCTCTTTTTCCGTCTTGCACATGCCGGACAGCTTGTCGGCTACTTTTTTAGAAATATAGTCGGAAATCTTCTTCACAAAGCCGTCATTCTGCAGCGCGCTCCTGGAAACATTCAGCGGCAGGTCAGGACAATCGATCACGCCCTTTAACAACAACAAGAATTCCGGAATGACTTCCTTGATATTATCCGCAATGAACACCTGATTATTGTACAGCTTGATCGTGCCTTCGATGGACTCATATTCCATATTGATTTTCGGGAAATACAAAATTCCCTTTAAGTTAAACGGATAATCCATATTCAGATGAATCCAGAACAGCGGCTCCTTATAATCCTGGAATACCTTGCGGTAAAACTCCAGATATTCTTCCTTCGTGCATTCATTCGGATGCTTCGCCCAAAGAGGAGTCGTCTCGTTCAGAAGTTCCGGCCTCTTTGCGATTTTCAGCTTCTGCTCATCCTCTTCTTTTTCTTTCTTGATTTCTTCTATGACGGTGTCCGTATCCAGCTTTTCTTCCGCTTTGATGATTTGCGTCTCCGTCGTATTCGCTTTGGAAAGATAGATTTCTGTCGGCATAAAAGAACAATATTTTTTAATGACCTCTCTTGCCTTATACTCGTTGCAGAACTCCAGACAGTCCTCATTGATATAGAGGGTGATCTCCGTCCCCACTTCGGTCCGGCTTCCTTCTTCCATATCGAATTCCGTTCCTCCATCGCACTCCCAATGCACCGGTTCGGCTCCTTCTTTATAGGAAAGAGTATCGATGTGTACCTGATCCGCTACCATAAATGCGGAATAGAAGCCCAAGCCGAAGTGTCCGATAATCTGATCCTCATTGGTCTTGTCCTTATACTTTTCAAAAAAGTCAGTTGCCCCGGAAAAAGCGATCTGATTGATATACTCTTCCACCTCGTCCGCCGTCATGCCGATACCGTTATCAATAAATTTCAGCGTCTTTTCTTCCGGATTGACCACTACTTCTATTTTCGCCTTGTAGTCGTCTGCCAGAACGCATTCTCCCATCATTTCCAATTTTTTCCGCTTTGTAATCGCATCGCATCCGTTGGAAATCATTTCCCTCATGAAAATATCATGATCTGAGTACAGCCATTTTTTGATAATAGGAAAAATATTATCGCTGTTTATTGATAAATTACCGTGTTTTGCTGCCATAATGCGCCACTCCCTTTTTATTTTTTTCTTTCACTTCTTAACCTGCTTCTTAGTTTAATTCCAACCCATCCAAAAGTCAAGAGAAAATTAGCACTCGACAAAAACGAGTGCTAATAATTTCCCGTTTCCCTTATAAAACCGGGCGTTTCCTTATTTCTAAAATCTTTCTAAACTGATAGTTTTGCTCGCGCAGACAGAATTTACTCCCTGAAATATTCTTCATAAACATCAAAAAAATCCGCCGTGTGCACTTCCGGGTCGTCCAGAAATGTCACGCTGTCCCAAAGTTCCTCATTCAGGTTCCTCGTCAGCGATTTTACAAAAGTATCATATTCCTGGCCGAATACTTCCTTTTTCCTCTCCTCGACGATCTTCACTTTATTGGCATCCGTCTCCGTCCTGTCAAAAGTCGTGATGCATTTAATAATATGGTATCCATACTTTGTTTCCACAATATCGCTGATTTCCCCCGTACCGAGGTTAAATGCCGCTTTTTCGAAGTTTTCCTCCATATCCCCTTTGCCGAAGGAATATGTCCCCTTATTATCTTCGCTGTATTTCGCGATCAATTGTTCAAAATCCGTCTCTCCGTCCCGTGCCAATTCCCATACTTCTCTCGCCGTCTCGTAGGCTTTCTTTTTTGCGTTTTCCGTATATTCCACCCTGGCTCCCGTGCCGTCCAGGGCATAGGTTTTGATCAACACATGCTGCACGGTGATCGTCCGCGCCTCATCGTCGCTGATTTCAGGATTGATATCCCTGATAATAAACTGATAGACCTTATTGGCCAGGGCATATTCCGCATACAGGTTCAGGATCGTCTCCTCCGTCACCCCCATCAGTTCCTTTTCCTTATCGTTCAAAGAGGCGAAATAAGCAGCGGAAGCTTCCGCTGCCATTTCCTGTTCCTGCTCCGACAGTTCTACCTTATACTCCCTGGCGAGCAGATTCATCGTTTTGATTTGGGCGATCCTAGCCAGCGCGGTATCTTTGATATTCTGTTCCAGCGTGACGCCTTCCGCATTCGCTTTCCAGATTTCAGAGCCGTATACGCTCTCGTACTGGTTCTGGGTATTCGTCAGATATACCATGATCTCCGGCACACGGCAGGAGATTCCTTCTATGCGGAAAATCTCGTCTTTCTCAAATCCGGTAGTCAGCACTACCTTCGTATTGTCTTCTATGGGAATTCCACAGCCGGTAAAAAAAACTGCCAGTCCGATTCCCGCCGCCAGGCATCTGCCCGCCGCCTTTCTCTTCCGTCCGCTTTTCCTGTTCCCAACCACTGCTTCTTAATCCATCCCTTTCAAAATGCTTCTCGCCACACTGAGGCCGTTAGCGGATGCCTGCTGCAATCCTCTCGTCACCCCGGCTCCGTCGCCGATCGCGCGAAGCCCCTTGATGCTCGTTTCAAACCCCTTGTTCACTACCACCCGGTTAGAGTAAAACTTTACTTCCACGCCGTAAAGCAGCGTTTCATCCGATGCGATGCCCGGCGTCACCTTATCCAAAGCTTCCAGCATTTCCTGGATATCCACCATAATCCGGTGGGGGAATACCAGCGACAAGTCCCCCGGCACTGCGTCTTTCAAAGTAGGAATAATATTATTCCTGCAAAGCCTTTCCTCCGTGGTTCTTCTCCCTCTCTTAAAGTCGCCGAAAGTCTGTACCATAATCCTGCCGCCGCAAAGCATATTGGACAGCTGGGCGATCTGCTTTCCATATTCAATCGGCGTCTTAAAAGGCTTCGTAAAGTTTTTGGACACCAAAATAGCAAAATTGGTATTATTGGTTTTGTAATCCTGCGACTTATAGGCATGTCCGTTGACAACGGCCAATCCGCCTTCATAGTATTCCGTCGCCACTTCTCCTGACGGGTTGGTGCAAAACGTTCTCACTTTATCATCAAAAGTCGGCGTATACAGTATGAGTTTGGCCTCATATAAGTTTTCATTCAAAAACTGCATGACCTCATCCCTTACCTCCACGCGGACGCCGATATCCACCGTACCCGGCATCGTCTCTATACCGATCTCCCCGCATTTATCCTTAAACCAGTCGGCGCCTTCCCGGCCGACCGCAGATACGATTTCCTCCGCATAATAGGATTCCCCCCGGTCAGTCACGATGCCGACCGCTCTTCCGTCTTCGACCAGAATATTTTCCACCATCGTCTGGAAAAGAAGCGTCACTCCCGCTTCCTCCAAATGTTTCTGCAGCCTGGAATAAATTTTATATCCTTCTTCCGTACCGAGATGCCGGATCGGGCATTCCACCAGTTTTAAGTTGGCGTTGATCGCCTCTCTGCGGATCTCCCTGATCTCCTTTTCTTTATCGATTCCGTATACTTTCGTATCTGCCCCGAATTGCAGATAAATATCATCCGACTCCCGAATCAGCTGTACCGTTTCCTCATACCCGAGGATCGCCGGCAGATTGCCCCCCACATCCGGCGACAAGGATAGCTTCCCATCCGAAAAAGCTCCTGCCCCGGCAAACCCCGTCGTAATAGAACAAGGCTTACAGCCCACGCACTGCTTTGTCACCCTCTTCGGACAGTTCCTCTTTTCAATCGAACGTCCCTTTTCCACTACCAGCACCTTCAGTTCCTTTTTCTGCCGCATCAGCTCATACGCGCAAAAAATCCCTCCCGGCCCGGCTCCTATAATAATCACATCATATTTATTTTCCATACCAACCTCCGTTATATCCATCATACCACAACTTCCACCCTGCTGCCTACATTTGTTTTCGTTACAATGATTTGTTTTTCAATTTTTTCCGCCAGTTCAGGCACATGGGAAATGATCCCGATCAGCCTGTCTTTTTCCGCCAGTGACAAAAGCGTCTGGCAGGACTGGTCCAGCGATTCGCTGTCCAAAGCCCCAAACCCTTCGTCGATGAACAGCGTGTCCACCCGGATGCCCCCGCTGTAGCCCTGTACTACATCGCTCATTCCAAGGGCAAGCGCCAGTGACGCTTTAAAACATTCCCCGCCCGACAAGGTTTTTACCGTCCGGTATTTTCCGGTATAATAATCAAGAACCTGCATTTCCAGATTATCTTTGACTCTTCCGTCCCCGATCTCCTCCCTGCGGGAAAGCTCATAACGCCCTCCTGTCATTTTTGCCAGCCTTACATTGGCTGCCCGCAGAATCTCTTCAAAATACCCGGCCATGACATATTGCTCGAACACAAGCTTTTTTGCGTTGTTTCCGGATGCCATATTGTCCAGATCCTTGACGATTCCATACTCCTTTTCCAGAGCCTCCAGCTTCTTCCTCTTTTCCTGCAAAGATCTTTTGATCTTCTTCCGTTCCTGCAGGCTATGATGTTTCACATTCACCAGCTCAAGCGCACGCTGTTTCTGCACGGCCTTCTCCTCCCGCCGCGCCTTCAGCCCGTCCGTATCTTCCCTTTTCTTCCCCTTCGTTTCCTCTTCCAGGGAAGCGATCCTTCCTTCGATCGTCTGCGCCTTGGCATAGTATTCCCTGATCTGCCTCTCCTTTTTCTCCATTTCCCCCGCCGGGCGCAGCGCTTGTTCATACTGCGGCAGCGAGGAAAACCCTGCTTTCCGGTATCCAGCCTCAAAAGCCTCCTCCAATTTCCGTTTCTTCTCTTCCTGCCTGGCGGCTTCCTCCGTTTCCCTGGCAAGCTGCTTCTTTTTTTCTTCGATCTGCGCCTCCAGCCTTTGGTACTGATGCAGGATATCTTCATATTCCTTCTCCGTCAGGGCATCCAGGACAGCCATGACCTCTTCTGGTATCTTGCCGGCCGCAGACTCCAATTCCTCCATCTGCTCCGCCCATTCCTCCCGCTGCTTTTTCTGGTTTTCCGCTTCTCCCTTGCAGACTGCCGCTCTGCCATGCAGCTCCATCAGCCGTTTCCTTTCCTCTTCATACCGGTTTTGGAGCTGCTGGAGTTCTTTTTCATCCGGCGCTTCTTTTGCCGCCTCCGCCACGCAAGGATGATCCAAAGAACCGCATACCGGGCATGGTTCCCCTTCCTTTACCTGGCGGGCCGCGATTCCCACTACTGCCCGCTTATAAGCCAGATCTGCCGTCTCAAACTCCTTTTTTTTCTGCTCTGTCTTTTCTTCCTGTAGCAGATAATGCTCCTGCAGCCTCTTTAATTCTTCTTCCTTTTTCCCCGCCCGCCGGTCGGCATCCTCCAGCAGCTTCTTTTTCTCTTTATAAGCGGATAGTAATTGATAAGCGGCTCTCGTTTCTGCCCGCTTCTCATAATAACGGCTTTTTTCTTCCTGTTTCCTGGCACATGCCTCCAATTCCCCCCGATCCCTTTCGATTTTCTCTTCTATGGAGGCCAGCGTTTCTCCGGCATTTTTGCAGTTGACATAATCTTCCCGCAGGGCGGCCGCCTTTCCCGCTTCCTTCACTTCTTTTTCCGCCTGTACGATCCTATCCCGTTCTTTCAGCAGTTTCTCCTTCTGCTTCTGCTGTTCCTCCAGCTTCTCCAGCTTTTCATTCATCCTTTCCGCAGCATGAATCTCTTCTGCCAGCCCGGCCAGTTCCTTTTCATATAAGGCATGTTCTTCCTCCGCCTTTTCCAGTTCCTCCTGGTACCGATGCTCCTCTTCCTCCAGCATAGCAATAATCTCTCCGTAGCGGTACTTTTGGACAGAAGCACTCTCTTTTTCTTCCATCCGTCCGGTTTTGCCCCATTCCCCCATTTCGAGCATATGGACGTTTTCATCCATCTTATTCCTGTACTCCATCATACGCTTATAAAGTTCCCCGGAACGCTCCCGCAGCGCCCCCGCAAAACTATCATAAACAGAAGTAGAAAAAATTTCCCGGAATATCCTGATTTTTTCTGCCGGCGAAGCGGTCAGGAGCTTTGCGAACTCGCCTTGGGCGATCATGGATATCTGTTTAAACTGCCTGTAGTCCAGGATCAGTATCTCCTGTATTTTCCTGTTTACCTCGCTGCCTCCCTCAATAATCTTTCCATCCGGAAGATAAAGGACGGCATTTTCCTTTTCCTTCGTAAAAGCGCTCTTTCCCCTCTTCTTTTTCTTCGGGCGCATATATTCCGGATTTCTTACAATACGGTATTCCTCCCCGCCATGCCGCATAAACAGTTCTACAAAAGTCGGCGTATCCTCGTCGGCAAAATCGCTGCGCACGCTGTTTTTCTCCCTCATGCCGCCGCTCATATCTCCATAAAGAGCATACGTAATGGCATCGAAAAGCGTCGTTTTGCCCGCGCCGGTAGCCCCCGTAATCAAAAATAACCCTCTGCCTTCCAGCCCGGTAAAATCCACTTCCACCCGGTCTTTATACGGCCCCCAGCCGGAAAGCGTCAATTTTTCAGGCTTCATAGATTCTCCTCCTCCGCTTTTTCAGCCGCAGCCCTGACCGCCTCCATTTTCTCTTCGTCCGGTTTTTCCCCGCGTATCATTTCATAAAAATCCTGAAAAAGTTCAGGGATGCTCTTCCTTTTTTCCTCTAAGCGGCTGGTATAAGATATATTTTCTTTTTCCTCATTCTTCAGCAGCACGATCTGCATAATATTCGGATATACGCTCCGCAGCGTACCGATCGGGTCAACCAATTCTTCTTCGTCTGTCAGTTCCGCCCGGATATAATCATTGGCATCGCCCGCCGCCACGATTTCCGGCCGCATCAGCTCCTCCAGCCTTCCTCTGATCCTCCTCAGGTCATGCAGCGGTTTCAACGGAATCCGGCGTACTTCAACACCGCCCTTTTTCCCCAGTTCCACCAGGTTCACCGATTTTTCCTGTCCGGCCTCTGAAAAGGAATAGGCCAACGGCGCCCCCGCATAATAAATCTCCCCATGCCCGATCTTCTGGGGCTTGTGGATATGTCCCAGCGCCACATAATCAAACCCATCCAAAAGAGAAGCCTCCACATTGTCCAGGCCGCCTACATGAACCGTCGTCTCCCCGTCGGAAAGCTCCGGCGCCCTGCCCATATCCGTTACGAAATAATGGGTGACTAATATTTCCCTTTCCGTTCTTTTGACTCTTTTGGACAACATATGCGCCACGGCCTCCCCGCTGCTTTTTGCCTCCACCGTTGCCGGCCTGGCAAAAGGCATTAAAACAAAGGTTGCCTCTCCGTAGCGATCCGTAACTTTCACTTCTTTTAATTGGTTTTCATATATGCCCGCGATGTGGATCCCCTGATCTTCCAGCAGCTTTCCGGCAAAACCAAGCCTTTCCGGCGAGTCATGGTTCCCGCTTATCAACAAAACCGGAATGCCGGCCGCTGCCATGTCTGTCAGGAAATGATCCAGCAGAACCACCGCCTCCGCCGGAGGAATCACCCGGTCATAAATATCTCCCGCCAAAATGAGGGCATCCGCTTTTTCCTTGCAGGATATCTCATAAATCTGTTTTAAAATATACCTCTGGTCCTCCATCATGGAAAAACCATTTACTGTTTTTCCTATATGCAGGTCGCCCGTATGCACAAACTTCATGCGCCTCCTCCGTCCTTACGCCATCCGTATCACTCTTCACCATCCTCATCCACTGTCTCAGGGCATGATACGGGAACCGTCTTTGGCAAACCAGTCGTCCCCGTTGGTCAGAAGATAATCCTCTCCGTTTCGCACCGCTTCCATAAAATCCTGGATCGATTTTAATTTCCGCCGGAAGGCCATGCCGCCGCCGAGCAAATCCGTCTTATGGATATCCGAACCCGCCGTCATCGGAAGTCCATGTTGTCTTCCATAGTCAACCGCCTTTTCATCGAACTCCGCGTTATTGTGGGATTTGCTCCTATGGCTGGAATGAGCGGCATTCACCCCTTCCACCGCGTCCACATATCCGGGATATAAGCGGACCTCGGGAATGTAATATTCCTCCCGGAACGGATGGGCGTGTACCACCATTCCTCCGGCTTCATGGACCATCCGGTACTGCCGCTCTACCGTCGCCGTCCGCAATTCTTCATGGAATAACATAAATTCCTTATCCACGCCATAAATCAAAAACTCCGTCCCCCGGTATCCCGCCTCGTACCCGAAAAAAACATCCAATCCAATACGGTCTCCTGTCTTCTTGGCATCCTCATAGCCTTTTACAAACGCATTTACCCATTCTTTCCAGGGCATATGCCTGTTGACCGCCGTGTTGCCGCCCCAGTTATGGTCAGTTACGATAATCCCCGTATATCCCGCTTCTTTACAGGCCTTTGCCATCTCGCTTCCCGTATCGGCCGCACAAGCGCTTCCCTGGGAAGTATGCAGATGCGTTTCATAAAGATAGGGATATTCTGCCGGCAATTTTATTTTTAAAGCGTTCATCACATCAACCTGTCCTTTCTGCATCCTGTTTATGGCCATAAAGTTTTATGGTCATAAGCATGAAAAAAGCATGGGAAAATTTTAGGAAAACTCTCCCATGCCCTGACTGCGCTTCTTCGCACTTATGAAATCTCCACAATCCATCCTTCCGGAGCTTCGATCCTCCCCATCTGGATTCCAGTCAAAGTATCATACAATTTCTGCGTAACCGCTCCCATGCCGTCCATACCGCTAGGCAGGCAGATCTCCCTTCCATGGTCTACAATTTTTCCTACCGGGGAAATAACGGCCGCTGTGCCGCAAAGGCCGCATTCCGCAAAATCCTTCACTTCCTCAAACAGCACTTCCCTTTCCTCCACTTCCAAGCCGAGGTATTCTTTTGCCACATGCATGAGGGAACGCCTTGTAATCGAAGGAAGGATGCTGTCCGACTTCGGAGTAACCACCTTATTGTCTTTTGTTACAAACAGGAAGTTCGCGCCTCCCGTTTCTTCCACCTTCGTTCTTGTCGCCGCATCCAGATACATATTTTCATCAAATCCGTTCCTATGCGCCGTCTGAATGGCATGAAGGCTCATGGCATAATTGAGTCCTGCTTTGATATGTCCCGTTCCCCTGGGGGCGGCACGGTCAAAATCGCTGATGCAGATCGTAAGCGGTTTTACACCTCCTTTAAAATAAGGTCCCACCGGGGTTACAAATACGCGGAACTGATATTCATCCGACGGTTTTACGCCGATCACAGAATTGGACCCGAACATATAAGGCCTGATATAGAGCGTAGCCCCCGATCCGAAAGGGGGAACATACGCCCGGTTTGCCGCCACTGTTTTTATTACCGCATCGATAAACCTGTCTTCCGGAAATACCGGCATTTCCAGCCGTCTTGCCGAATCCGCCATACGGGCCGCATTCAAATCCGGGCGGAACGTCACGGTACGCCCGTCCTCCGTAGTATAAGCCTTCATTCCCTCGAACACGGTCTGCGCATATTGCAGCACACCGGCGCACTCGTTGATGGCCACCATCGGATCTTTCGTCATCACGCCTTCGTCCCATGCACCATCCTTATAATTGGATACGTATCTTTCATCCGTTTCTATATAATTAAAACCAATATTCGCCCAGTCTAAATTTTTCTTTTCCATATCCTCGCCCTGCCCTTTCCGAAACATGCAAAATTTTCCTTACTTATTATTGTACTTTTGGAGGGAAAAGTCAATAAATAACGTGGAAATTCCAAGAAAATTCATCTTTATGCAATAATATTCACTGCATTCTCCTTAATTCCGTTAATTGCCTGCATTAATAAATTTCTCATTTTTGCATCGAACATTTTTGTAAATGGCACCGGCTTATCAAACGGCGGCCTTTGCAAATCCATAATATTTTCCATATAACCATTTTGTTCTATATGGTTGATGATCTTGCAAATAAACTGTATCTGCCTCTGATTCAGGGATGCGTCATTGATAAACGCCGAAAATGCATCCATTGCTGCATCATGATCCAGCTTCGCAATTTTTCTGACCAACAGCCCAAAGGGAATATCGCCGAATTCACGCCGATAATCTTCCTTGCTGCCCAGCTCTTCCGTCAGCACTCTTTCCAGCTCCCTGTAGTCCCCTTCCGACAGGCGGTTATTATGCATAAGTTTGTATATTGCCAAAGAGTCTTTATGCTCCTCCACATAACGATTTACTTTCTTGCGATAATCCTCAAAATCAAAGGCCGAATCTAATGAAACACCTTCCTTATCTTCTATTACAGGATCTGCCAGCTTTGTAACCACCGATTTCTTTTCATCGGCTAGGAATTTCATCAATCCCCGCAATTCTTTCCTGACCTCTTCGAACAGCAAAATCCTGTTTTCCGCCCAGAATTCGTCCGTATTGATTTCCTTGATCCGTTTCATTTTTTCTTTGACCTGTGGGATGCCCGCTTTTTCCTCCAAAGTACTTGCAATATGGCGCAGCTGTCTTTTCGCGCGTTGAAAAGATGCCATCCCTTCTATATTTGACAATATCATCCCATACATAAAATTATCGAACCGTTTTGCCGCCTCATCCGTATCATCCATGGAAACGAGAGGGGCGATCTCCTTGATCAACTCCCTTTTATCGCCTTCACCGAAATTCTGAAAAGTTTCCATGTTCCTGAATTTTTCTACATACTGCCTCTTTAACCTCACCGATATCAAGTCATCATTCAAAGCCATAATCTGATCATGGCATGTGTCTGCCATGTTTTGTCTCCAATTCCGATATTCCTCTCCTCCGAAAATGCTCTTCTGCAAAGCTGCTATCAGGCGTATTCTTTTTCCGAATATATTTTCCGACAATGTCTTTGTATCAGTTCCTTCAT
The DNA here is from genome assembly GCA_021772075.1 of Lachnospiraceae bacterium. Taxonomy (GTDB): domain Bacteria; phylum Bacillota; class Clostridia; order Lachnospirales; family Lachnospiraceae; genus Kineothrix. The sequence continues at coordinate 21,377 of JAETNQ010000037.1, read as the reverse complement.
AATCATTGGTCTTCGAACCAAAAAATTCAAAATTATTGCAATAATCAAAGATCAAAAACCTTCTTTTGCCAGCATACTCTCCGTCTATCCGGTCAATGCAATCTAGATTCTCCGCCAGCCTCGTACCCCGGCCGATCATCTGCCAGAACTTTGTCTTAGAACGCACTTTTTTAAAGAAAACAAGATTCACGCATTCCGGCACATCGATACCCGTATCCATCATATCCACAGATACCGCAATGTGAGGCTCCGCATTCGGTTTCTTAAAGTCGTCGATCACCGTCTGCGCATAAGCATCGTCACAGATAATCCTTTGCGCAAACATTCCTTTATACCTTGGATACAACTTGTTAAATCTTTCCACAATAAATTCTGCATGCTTTTTATTCTGGGCAAATATGATCGTCTTACCCAGTCTGTCTCCGCCCGCAACTTTAATTCCTCTCTCCATTAGATCCTGCAAAACTTTATCCACGGTCAGTTCATTGAATACAAATTTATTTAAAGCTGCCGAAGGTATAAATTCTGGTATATTCTCATCCTCTGCAAAATCTTCTTCATATCTTTCTTTATCCGCCTCCGACAATTTTTCATATGTAATACCGTCATTTAAAAATTCTGTCTTCACAATATATGTATAATAAGGTACCAGTACGTGGTCGGAATACACCGCCGTTTCATAATCATAAACATAGGTAGGCACTCCCGTTTCCATTTCAAAGAAATCATAGGTATTCCTGTCCACATCCGTTTTCGGCGTCGCTGTCAGCCCTACCAATATGGCATCAAAATACTCAAAAATCGCTTTATACTTCTTAAAAATACTTCTATGGCTTTCGTCTATAAGGATTAAATCAAAATGCGTCGGCGTAAACAGCCTCTTCCCTTCTTCATTTTTCACATCGTCAATGGCATTTAATATCGTTGGATAAGTAGAAAACACAATTCTGGCATTTTTTTCGTCCTTATCTGCACATAAATTACAAAGTGACATATGGGGAAGATAATTCTTAAAATCGTCTTTCGCCTGTTTCACAAGCGCCGTTCTGTCTGCCAAGAACAAAACATTAGTAGCATACCCCGCCCGGCTGAATACATCCGTCAAAGCGGCTGCTGTTCTCGTCTTTCCCGTGCCGGTCGCCATGACTAAAAGATTTTTCCGATATCCCTGCTCCACGTTCTCGCATACTGCCCGTATCGCCTCTTTCTGATAATAGCGATCCGTAATTCGGTCATCAATCCTGACGGATAACAAATCCTTTTTCTCAGCTCTCCGGTTCATCAATTTTTGCAGATCTTCCTTGCTGAAGATGCCGCTTACACGGCGCTGCGGATAAGATGCATCATCCCAAAAATACGTTTCAAATCCATTACTGGTAAACATCATCGGTCTACGACCAAACTTTCTCTCTAGGCAATCCGCATATAGCATTGCCTGTTTCCTTCCAATATTCGGATCATTGCTCGTCCTTTTTGCTTCGATCAACGCCAGCGGCAGTCCGTCCTTACCAAAAAGCACGTAATCCACATATCCTCTTTTTCCCGACGCTCCCGTCATATCATTGACGGGATACTCCTCCCGCACATCGGAATCCACTCCATCCAGCTTCCATCCAAGTTCTTTCAGATCGAGGTCTATATAGCGTTTCCTTGTTTCCCATTCCGTAATATCCTCGGCAATAAATCTCCTGCTCTGCTGATGTTCTTCCTTCTGCGCCGTAAGTTTTTCAGACATCTCTTCCACCTGTCTGCGCAGCTTTTCGATTTCAGCATCCTTTTCCCCCAGCAAACTTTCCTGTTCTTTTATTTTCTTTATATCCACGGCAACCTTTTCCTTCGGAATAATTGCCTCATCAAACCTTCTTTCTTCATAATCTGTTCCATAACAGTAATCGATCCACTTGATAAACTCAAATACCCCTCTCATAGCAGCCAGCGCATCGCCCGCCTGTACATTTTTCTCCGTATGGACGGCCAAATTCCCCAGCTTAACGATATATGGCAGTTTTCCCCATGTATTTTGATCGAGCGCAAAACGGAAGGACCGCTCATGGATCAGAGACTGTAAATTGTCCCTGTAAGGCATCTTGATCGAATGATCCGCAGAGTAAACCCACTTTACAGCAAGCTCCAATGCTTTTCTGCATCCAACCGCACACATCGCAGGAGACGAATAATAAATTCTTTCAGCCTCGACCGCTGCCGCCGCAAATAATTGGTATTCCTTTTTATCTTGAAGAAACTTGAAATTAGACATCGACGATTCCTCTCTTGTTGCATTTATGCTAATAATATTTCTCCTTCTTTATAACAAAGCGCTATATATTCTCTGGACTGATAATATAAATCTGAGTTAAAATTCAAAATTTTATCCGTCAACCATGATTGATATACCTCTTTCGTCCCGCTTATTATATTACTTTCTTCATAGCAATCCTCTATCAGCCGGGCAAATACTTCTCCAATATCCCAATAGTCAGGAATCGTATACTTACATTCTGCAAGGTTATCATAATTTCCGTTTGCGATATAGTTTCTCTGAATAAAATCATCCGCTACCTTTTCCATCGGTTCGCAATGGAAAACATCGGCATAATCGTATATGCGCTGCAGATCGCTTCCAAGGCAGTTCACAATATCATCTCTGCGGTTTTGGGTTTTTCTTGCTATATATTCGATCAAGCTACAGACATAAAACAAATTGTTATTGTTTCTCATTCGCTGATACTCCTTTTAAAAATCTTAATGTCGTTAAAGCTCTGGCAGTATGAAAACTGATTTGGTGCGTAGGGTACTTAAATTTAGCCAGCTCCCAAAAAGCTTCTCTGGAATATTTTCCATCAATAAAACCTTGCACATAATTATAAATCGTATCATCTGCCATTGGCCCTTCTACAATATCATAGCTATGCGCCTGTCCACCTCGGCAAGCCGCAATAAAATCTAACCATTCCTCTGTCATTTCTTCAAATATAAGTATTTTCAATTCTTGATTTGGATCATATTCATAAGAGTTAATATATCCTTCTCCCCCGAATCTTGTAGCCCAACGCCTTGCCTGTTCTTTTATAACTGTACAGTAAAAACCGAAGTAAAAATCTTTATTATATTTTGTTATTCGTATCACTGGCGTTTCCACAATCTGAGAGCTTCCATGATCAACAACTATTTTTTCCATTTTTCCTTCTCCTAGCCAAAATACTGTCGCATCAATGATTTTTTTAATATTTCTAATTTTTTCAGACTTTCTTTCATTGCCAATTTCGATTTATTTACTTGTAAAATAAAAGACGTAAATTCCATTTGAAGTTTCATAGGCGGTAATGGAAAGCTAAATTTTTTTGCATCAGTTACATTAACATGAGGCACTGTTGAACCTGCATTGCTTTTATCAGCCTGCCTTTTCACCGCATCGGAACGCAACGCTTGATGTAAATAGAAAGATGTACACTTCTTTCTATTTGGTCGAAAAAGCATTGTTCGCTGTCCAAGGCAAAACTTTTCCCCCTCTGGCAAAATAACACAATCACCATATATGCCTTCACGGGCATATACAATATCTCCGGACTCAGGAATCAACCTTTTTGTTCGTTCCAAATACTCCGAATGGCTAACATACCGCATAGAACTCCATTCAATTTGTCCGTTTTTAATTTCGGTTGTCCTAATAGCTGGAAAGTTTAAATCACTCCCATCATATTTAGGTGTTGAATGCGGGCAATCAACAATAGCAGAGCATACCATATCCGCAGTCGTCATTGGAAATCCTTGTTCAAACAATTCTGCAAACCTTGATTTTACAACTTGATCCAGCAAGTCTAATACTTTCTTTTGCTTTTTTATCAATCCAAAAATACAATTCATTTTACGGACAATCTTCATCTGCTCATCCATATCCCTAAGAGGAATCTTCATCTGCCGCATAGCTGCCTGTGTCAGCTTTTGCCGTGTCGCTCCGTTGACAATTCCATCCGTATTATAAAACATCAATGAATAACATAAGTAGTCAACATTAATAGATTTTTTTGCTTTCAACACATGTGCATGATTATTCACCCAGCATTTGCCTGAAACCCGATACGCTATAGGCCGCTCTACAGAACCAAAATTTCCTCCATCCTCGGCCAATAAAACAAGTTCATCATCAAAAATATAATCTGCCACATAGTCCTGCACCCCATTTGCGCCATAATAAGGATATTCCCCTGCTTTGCGATCTTTGGCAGTAATTGGTATCCTGCGCGAATCGAGAATTTCGCAAACATCTTCTAAATTTTTATAAATCATTCTCCTATTACTGCCTCCATTCCGACGGAATATTTTGACTTGCCCAGTTGTTTCATACCTCCAACATCGCCTCCAACTCACCAATTCCCTCCGTTATTTCTTTTTGGATTTTTTTAATCTCTGCTAAGATCTCATTGGTCGGCGGATACTCCACCTCCGCATACTCCACTTTTTTATACTTATTAATAGACAAATCATAACCATTTTCCACAATTTCATCCTTAGGCACAAAAAAACTCTGTTCCGTTCTTTTTCTGTCCGCTTCTTTATCCAAAGAATGAAAGCGCGCGATAATATCTAGGATATCATTTTCATCCGTTTCCGACCGTTTATCGTCTAAGGTAAATCCATCCGCTTTCATATCATAGAACCATACGCGATCCGTTCCACCAGCTCCCGTTTTCGTAAAAATAAGAATCGCTGTCGATACTCCCGCATACGGCTTAAACACCCCTGACGGCATGGAGATCACTGCTTGTAATTTATGATTTTCTATCAACTCTTTCCTAATCGACTTATGGGCATTACTACTTCCAAACAATACACCGTCCGGAACAATGCATGCGCATCTTCCGCCGGTTTTCAACAAACGAAGAAACAATGCCAGAAACAATAGTTCTGTTTTCTTCGTGTTTGTGACCGCTTTCAAATCGTCGTTGATGCTCTCCGCATCGACCGTTCCCTTAAACGGAGGATTGGCTAAGCAGATCGTATATTTACTGCTTATTTGATTTTGCTTGGACAGGCTGTCCTTATAACAGATTTCTGGGTTCGTAATGGAATGCAGCATCAAATTCATCGCGGAAATCCTTAACATGGTATGATCCATATCAAACCCTGTAAATGCATTGCCCACAAAATGATCCCATTGCTCGCTTGTCATGGTATCTTCATATGCTTTTCTGATATATTCCGATGCCGATACCAAGAATCCGGCGGTACCGCATGCGGGATCTACAATATCATCATCTGGCGTAGGCGCTAATAGTTCCACCATCATTTCCCGGATATGCCTGGGAGTCCTGAATTGGCCATTCTGCCCTGCAATCGCCAGTTTTCCTAGCATATACTCATACAGATCGCCTTGCATATCCAAATCTGAAATATCATGTTCATATAAATCGTCCAGTCCTGTAATTATCTTTTGCAATACCTGAGGCGTTGGGATTAAAAATGCTGCGCCTTCCATATATCTTGCAAAGGCAGTTTTTTCCACCTCTTTCCCCTTATCTTTATTAGGAAATATATCATCATCCAGAATTTCTTTTAATTTCCCTTCCTCGTCAAAATCCGGCAATTGATGATTCTTCATTTTCTTTATGGCCGGAAAAACTCTTTGAGATACAATATCAAAAATATCCCGGGAATCCTTTTCTTTAAACCGGCTCCAACGCATGGACTGCCCCGCTTCTGATTGCGGAAAAATTTTATCCACTTTTTGTCCTGTCATATTTTCGAACTCTTCGTTTTCCAGTTCCTTTTCATCCAAAGACCGAATAAACATTAAATACGTCAGTTGTTCGATTACCGTCAGCGGATTGGTAATTCCTCCAGCCCAGATATCCGTCCATATTTTATCAATTTTATTTTTAATGGCTCCCGTTACCATATCAGCCTCCGTCTTTTCAATAAATATAATGGTTCTCCCTCAAGCAATACCTTACTTTATCACTCCCTCACCAACGTATACAAATTATCCCCCCCTTCATTCATTCCATTAAAATATGCCGTCTGATTCAGTTCATAGTACACGCCATAAGTGATCCCGCCGCCGCCGTCCCTCGTTCCGAGAACCTGAATCTCCCCTGTGGACGGAACGGCAAACGATACCGGTTTATTTTTGATCATAAATGGATCTCCTAAAGGCGTTCCATCCACGATAATCTGCACATAGTCCCCATCCTCCGCTGCATAATCCCAAACCCAGATTGTCGTTTCTTCTTTCTCGAAGTCATGTGTAATGGTAAGATCTCCGCCTATATAATGGTCATCCTTCGCCATCAGCCTTGTACCGGCAGCTAGTGTAACAGACATATGCGTTTCTATAGCTTTCTCTGCTTCAGCGCCCGTATCAATGGAATGGCTTGTACTGTCCATAGCCCAAACAGCCAGGGAAATGAAGGCCGCTATCACTAAAACCGTCGAACTCTTTTTAATTCTTCTTGTAAACGGTGAAATTCTCTCATCTTCTAATAGTTGATACGAATCGGGCAGTACGATCTCTTCCTTCTTTTTATCCATTTTTTCCTGCGTTTTTACATTCATCTTATCCATAACCCGCCTCCCTACTCTATCCTGTCATACCGATGCAGCACCATCGGATTCTTTTTTAAGTAAATGCACATCGCCGCCCGGCAAACGATCAGTTGAACAACCATAATGCATATAGCTGCTAAATGCCTTGGAGTGCTTATCACAGAAAATCCTTTTGCCAGCACGGCCTCCGCTATGGATAGTATAAATAAATGCATGGTCAGCATCATACTGAGAGGATAAAGCCATGGAAGCTTGTAATAACACTTTCTGAATGCCGGCACCCATCCGGTAACAGCAAAGACCAGCCCTGCTAAAAAGCAAAACAAAAAGCCTACCGCCGGTGTGGAAAAGCCTGATTTGAGCGTTCCGACTATATTGCTGAAGAAAATGATCAAAATAACAATCGCCATAAAGAACAATGTTTCAACCAATACTCCAAAAAACCATAAGACTGCCAGTAAATTAGATATCTTATTTTTCATATATTTACGCCTCCCTGATATCCCTCTCCGTAATAACAGTAAGCGATTCCATTGTATACTCCTTTTCACCGCTCAACCGCAATGCCTGATTATTTAGTGATCTCTCAAATACATTTCTTACATATCTGCCGTTTCCAAATTGTTTATCCGTTCTGGCCGCCTCGATTTCTTCCCTTAAGGCAGTCCGCGCTCCTGCGCTCAAAACATATCCCTGCCCCGCATACAGTCCATCCGCAATCAACATTAATTCATCCGTGGAATAATCGGGAAATTCTATCTTATTCGCAAACCTTGATTGCAGCCCTGCGTTTTTATCCAGGAATTTCTCCATATCGTCGCTGTACCCCGCAAGTATCACCACTAACCGGTCACGGTTGTCATCCATCATCTTAACCAGCGTATCGATAGCCTCCCTGCCAAAATCATTTTCACCGCCCTGTGCCAAGGCATAGGCTTCATCGATGAATAATACCCCGCCCAATGCCGTTTCTATCATCTGCCGGGTTTTCATTGCAGTCTGCCCGACATAGCCGGCCACCAGTCCTGACCTATCGGTTTCCACCAGATTATTTGAGGTAATCACATTCATATGATAGAGGATGTCCGCTACCATTCGCGCCATCATGGTCTTTCCAGTCCCGGGATTACCGGCAAATATCATATGCATCGTCTGCGTATTGTCCGTTTTTAACCCGGCTTTTTTTCTTTCAGCCTGAAGTTTTAACCGCGCATACAGACTTCTGATATATCTCTTTACCGGTTCCAGTCCGACCACTTTGGATAATTCTTTTTCCAGATCAAATTCTGCCGCCTCGCCTTCCTGGTCCAGCCCAAAGTCAGCGGCAACTAACAGTTCCATATCATCTTCCGGATTTTTAACGATTCTTTGCGATTGGCGCAAAACTGCCGCTTCTATCAGGTTTCTTACCAGGCGGCCGTTGCCGCCATCATTTTTTCCTTTCACCTGACGCTTTTCAAATTCGCGGCGCAGCCCCTCCTCACAGTCGCCGGACAGCCTGTAGCCTTTGGATGCCGCAGTCACTTTCGCAATTTCATACATCTCCTCCACCGTATAATCTTCAAAATGTACTACATTCGGAAATCTTGATTTCAGGCCGGGGTTTGTCTTCAGGAATTCCTGCATTTCATCCTCATAACCCGCTAAAATAACAACCAGGTCATCCCGGTAATCTTCCATCCCTTTCACCAAAGCATCTACCGCCTCCAGGCCGAAGGTATCATTTTTATCCCGGCAAAGCGCATAAGCTTCATCAATAAACAGGACTCCCCCTACCGCATTTTTTATGACGTCCGTTGTTTTTACCGCAGTATGTCCCACATATTGTCCGACTAAATCAGCCCTTGTAACCTCGCATAAATGCCCGGACGACAAAATGCCTGTTGCCTTTAAATATTTGGCGACGATTCGGGCAATGGTTGTTTTGCCGGTTCCCGGATTACCGGCGAATATCATATGCATCGAAATGTCTGATTTTTTTAATCCTTTATCCGCACGCATCTGCTGCACCTTATAGTTTGTTTCAAGATTCAGAACATACTCCTTCACTCGATCCAGGCCGATGACCCGGTCCAGTTCTTTTCTGGTTTCTTCCAGCTCTGCCGCATGGTACTTCTTCAAATACTGCGACATTTTTATTCTTTTTCCGTTTTTCAGAACCGCGCAGCATCCATCTTCATGTGTATATGTAATGGTTATGCTTTCGCCATCCCTTAAAATTTTCTGTAATTTTATTTCCGAAAGCGTTTCATACAACTGATCATCCAAATACTCTTCCAGGCCTTTGACTCCGGAAGATATACTATATTTTTTTCCTGCAGCATCGATCAGAAGCTCATCAAACTCCACTTCTATATGAAGATTTTTTCTGCATTTATCTGCCAGATTCATGCACAATGTATCTGTCAGATCTTTTACTTGGTTATCCGCTATGGGATCCAACGTAATAATATCTCCCAACTCTTTTATGATTTTATTTCCCAAAACGGATATCACGTCAGCCTGGGGCATAGAGGTAGTAAATACAAAAAATTTTCCATTCGCCCCGAGTTCCGAAATAAGTCCTGTAGTTAACATTCCCGTTGCTTCCACCAAGCCGCCATTGCTTGCCATATACCGCCTGGGAAGCCTGTATGCGCCTTCCACAAGCAGCTGATAAATAATATCCAAATACAGCGGCGATGCTTTTTCCATATTCTCAAATACCACGCTCTCCGTATCGGCATTAAGCGCTTGATACAAATCACTGAGAAACAATCCGTCAGCAGAGTCCGATGCATAATCCAGCATATCCATGGTTATGGTCCCAGCATATTGGAAAACATTTTTCTGCCTCAGCAATTCACTGATGCAGCGCACTGCATACACGCGCCCGCGGCTCTCAGTGCCAATGATTAAAACAGCATTTTTAGGTATATTCTGGTCAAATCCCTTGACATACGGCCTTTGAAACGCTTTGCAAAGCGCTTCCCTGTCCTTTTCCGATCCAATCCAATGCTTTTTTAGCTCTGCCGGTAAATGTTCAAAGGCATCCTCTGCCTTAATCGCCCTTTCCATATCATTTTTTACAGACGGATTCGCTTTCCCAGCCGGCTTCGATGCCGGCGCGGGAACCTCTGCTGCTTTTTGTTCCTGTTTCTTTGCGATAAATCCCCGTTCATCTATGCAAGCCTTTATTTGGTACTCCGGAAACAGTATTTTTAATATCTCTTTTACATCCTTCGCCATAATCCTTATTTCCTCTCCCTAATGATCCTTACTATAACTATACCCTAAACCCAAAAAAAGCGCCAGACGTTTTTCCCGCCTGGCGCTTCCTCTCATTCGCTTTTTTTCACTCTCTCATACTTCACAAACTGGTAAGCGATATCAAAATACGTCTGTTCCTCGCTGTCCGCTGTAATCTCCCATTCTTCCATCCCGTCCAGATCAGGGAAAAAGGCATCTGCCTCGTACCGATGGTCGATCTTCGTCACATGGGCCACGTCGCAGTAAGGCAGAAGCTGCCGGTACACGCTGTCGCCGCCCACGATATAAATATCCCCGCTCTTATACTTTTTCAGTTCCTCCAGCAGTTCCTCCAGGCTGTGTACCACGACGGCATCTTTTACCCGGTAATCCTGATTGGATGAAAGGATAATATTCGTCCTGTTTTTCAAAGGCAGCCCCTGGGGGAATGTCTCCAGCGTTTTGCGGCCGAGTACCACTACTTTTCCTGTCGTTTCCTCCCGGAAAAATTTGTGGTCGTTCGGTATCCTTACCAGCAGCTCACCCTTATTTCCGATCCCCCAATGGCTGTCCACCGCCACAATCAAATTCATATCCCGTTTCCTCCTCTCTGCTAAATGGCAACGGGAATATCCACCTGAGGTCCCGCCTGATAATTTTCTACTTTTACATCATCGCGCGTAAACTGGTAAAAATCATGGATATCGGGATTCAGCCAAAAAGCCGGCGCTTCCAGAGGCTTGCGCCCGATCAGTTCCTTTATGATGGGAATGTGCCTGTCATAAATATGGGCATCCCCTATCACATGCACCAATTCCCCCGCTTTCATATCGCATACCTGTGCCAGCATATGCAGCAGCACCGCATACTGCACCACGTTCCAGTTATTCGCCGTCAGCACATCCTGGGAACGCTGGTTCAATATGGCGTTTAACACCAGCTTCCCGCCCCCTTTTTCCCGCGCCGCGCCAGCGGGGGCCGTTACGTTAAACGTCATGCTGTAAGCGCACGGATACAGGTTCATCTCATGCAGATCCTGATGCACATACAAGTTCGTCATGATCCGGCGGCTGAAAGGATTGTTCTTCAAATCATAAATGACCCGGTCCACCTGGTCCATCATCCCTTCCTTGTATTGGTGCTTCACTCCCATCTGATAGCCGTATGCCTTGCCGATGCTGCCGTCCGCATCCGCCCATTCGTCCCAGATATGGCTGTTCAGGTCGTTAACATTATTGGACTTTTTCTGCCATATCCAAAGCATCTCGTCCGTAGCGCTTTTTAATGCCGTTTTGCGCAGCGTCAAGATGGGAAACTCTTTCGACAGATCATACCGGTTCACGACGGCGAACTTCTTCACCGTATAAGCCGGAGTCCCGTCCGCCCAATGGGGGCGTACTTTTTCCCCTTCCGTGCTGGTTCCGTTTTCCAGTATATCCTTGCACATTTGAATAAAAATTTTATCTGCCAGACTCATTGATTTTCCCTTTCCCAATTTCTATTTCTGCGGGTACTGCTTCCACAATATAGTTCCTCTTACAGCCGCCCTATCTGTCCCATTTATCGCAAAGGGAATTGATCTGGTCCGCAAACTTTCCAAGATCCTTATTGGCTCCGCCTTCATTTTTCCTGATCACAGCCATCAGCCTTTGTCCTGCCGCCACCAGACGGTCAAAGATATCCTGAGCCGCCCGTTTCTTCTTTAACGGCTTCGGTTTCGCCACATATTCCGCCTCTCCGGTCAGCAGGTCAAAACGCGTACCGCTATATGGGGCATAAGCTTCGATCCCGTGTTCCTCTTTCAGGCAGGAAACAAAGGATTCGCATATGCTGCTCTCGCCGTGTACCACAAAGACTTTTCCCGGTTTCTGCCGGAATCCTTCAATCCACCGGATCAGCCCTTCTTTATCCGCATGGCCGCTGATCCCAGGCAACGCCTTGATATCCGCCCTCACTTCTATTTTCTCTCCAAAGAGCTTTACTTCCTTTGCCCCTTCGATCAGCGCCCTTCCCAATGTGCCGTTTGCCTGGTATCCAACGAACAAGATCGTGCATTCCGGCTTCCATAAATTATGTTTTAAATGATGCCGGATCCTTCCCGCCTCGCACATGCCGGAAGCAGAAATCACGACTTTGGGCGAATCGTCAAAATTAATGGCTTTCGATTCATCGCTGGTAATCGACAGGCGCAGCCCCGGAAAACGAATCGGATTGATTCCCTTCCTTACCAGCTCCATCGCTTCCTCGTCAAAGCACTCTGCCACGTTCCTCTGGAAAATATCCGTCGCTTCTACAGCCAGGGGGCTGTCCACATATACCGTAAAATCCGGAAATCTTTCGATTCTCTTTTCTTCTTTGATCTGGCGGAGGAAATAAAGCATTTCCTGGGTTCTGCCCACTGCAAAGGAAGGAATTACCACATTTCCTCCCCTGTCAAAGGTTTCCTGCAATACCTTGGCCAGATCCGTCACATAATCCGGCCTCCCTGTGGAATGCACCCGGTTTCCATAAGTAGACTCCATGACCACATAATCCGCTTCTTCCGTATAAGCGGGATCTTTGATCAGGGGCTGGTCGATATTTCCAATATCTCCGGAAAATACGATCTTTTTTTCCTGTCCGTTCTCGGATGCCCATACCTCGATGCTGGCAGAACCGAGCAAATGCCCCACATCGGTAAAGCGTATTCTAATCCCTTCGCACAACTCTGTGATATGATTATATTTGCATGGAACGATCCTCTTAATCACTCCATCCGCGTCTTCCATCGTATAAAGCGGCTCATAGGGTTCTATCCCCGAATGGCGCTTCGCTTTCCGGTTTTTCCATTCCGTTTCCTGCATCTGTATATGCGCGCAGTCGCGCAGCATAATACTGCACAGATCCGCCGTAGCCTCAGTCGCCAGTATCTGCCCCCTGAAGCCTTTCGCATATAATGCGGGCAGCATGCCTGAATGGTCCACATGGGCATGGGTCAGCAGGACATAATCTACCGAAGCCTCCTCGATGGGCAGTTCCTCCTTTTCATAATTCTGCACTCCCTGTTCCATACCGCAATCGATCAGGATATGCTTGCCTCCGGCCTCCAGATAATGGCAGCTTCCTGTCACCTCATGGGCAGCTCCTATAAAAGTTAATTTCATATAAACGCCTTTCCGTTATTCTTCAAATGGTTCTTCAGAAGACTCTCCATTTTTTCCGCTCCCGCGGCAATATCCGTCCGATAATACAGGTAGTCCACCTTGCCATACTGCCCAATAATCGCCCCCGCAAATAATTCAAGATCTTCTTCGCTATCCGCATCCCCATGGAAGAAAAACATTTTGCTTCCGTATTCTTTTTCCACTTTCTCTTTTAGTAATTTACCGCGTTCCTTGTCCTTATCCATCAGGGCAATGTGGTATCTGCGTCCTGCATACTCCTCAACAAGACTGCATCCTCTGCCTTTTGCCCCCCCTACGACTACGCATATTTTCTTCCTTAACATCGTTTCTCTCTCCTTGCCTTGAATCATTCTTATTTTTCAGTGCGCCTTGCCTGTTCCATCATTATACAAAAATCGACTCCCATTAGCAAGAAAGAAAGGGTTTTACGCGATGCTTTACACTTTTCATTTACTATATAACGTCTGTTTTCCTCTATTTCAGCTCGTTCGCCATCGTATAGAACTGATAATAGATTCCTCTTTTCTCCAGCAGTTCTTCATGATTTCCCTCTTCCGCGATGCCTTGCTCCGTCAAAACCAGTATTCTATCGGAATTCCGTATACTTGATAATCGGTGGGCTATGGTAAGCGTAGTCCTCCCCTCCGAAAGCCTTGCCAGCGACTCGGCCACGGCAAACTCGCTTTCGTTATCCAAAGCCGATGTCGCTTCGTCCAGAATGATGATCGGAGGATTTTTTAAAAATACCCGGGCGATGCTGATCCTCTGCTTCTGCCCGCCGGACAGCTTCACGCCTCTTTCCCCCACATAGGTATCATAACCGTCCTTCAGATTCAAAATAAATTCATGGGCCCCCGCCCGCTTCGCCGCCTCTATCACCTCCTCTTTTGAGGCATCCTGCCTTCCGTAAACAATGTTCTCATAGATCGTTCCCGAAAAAAGATAGACATCCTGCTGGACGATGCCCACGTTTTTTCTCAGGCTTTTTAACGTAAAATGCCGGATATCCTCTCCATCGATCAGTATCCTGCCCTCCGTTACATCATAAAATCTGGGTATCAGATTGCACAAAGTCGTCTTCCCCCCGCCGGAGGGTCCCACGATCGCCACCTTCTCCCCGTGCCGGATATTCAGATCCAGCCCTGTGAACACGATATTATGGTCGTCCGGATATTCAAAGCTGACGTTTTCAAAAGAAATATTCCCTTGTGTCTCCACCATTTCTTCCGCATCCGGCTCGTCAAAAATCTCAATATCCGCATCCATGATCTGCAAAAAACGCTCAATCCCCGTCATCCCCCGCTGGAACTGTTCCGCAAACTCTATGATCCGGCGGATCGTGGCAATCATCGTCGTTACATAAAGCATATAAGCCACCAGATCTCCTGGCACGATCATCCCCTTCACCATAAAAATCCCTCCGGCCACCAGCACCATCAGGTACATAAGGCCGTCGAACATTTTCGTAGTCGCCTGGAAAGCCGCCATATAGCGGTAAGTCTCTTTTTTTATATCCAGAAACTGCCCGTTATCTTTTTCGAATTTCCGGTTTTCCGCCTCTTCGTTCGTAAACGCCTTCACCACCTTCTGCCCGAGAAGGCTGTCCTCGATCCTGGCATTCAATTCCCCGATATGATTTCTCTGCTTCCGAAAAGCACCCCTCATCTTGAAGTTCAAAGACATGCATACCCCGGTCATCACCGGAACTACAAGGAAGATCAGCAGGGTCAAAGGCAGATTAATACCCGCCAGAATAAGAAAAGCAATCAGTATTTTGATTCCTGCAATAAAAAATTCTTCCGGGCAGTGATGGGCAAATTCCGTCACATCGAACAGATCGTTCGTGATCCGCCCCATGATCTGCCCCACCTTCGTATTATTATAGTAAGTGTTGGAAAGCTGCTGCAAATGGAAATAAGCGTCCCTGCGCATATCCGTCTCGATTTTCGCCCCCATGACATGACCCATATCGGCCATATAATAGCTGGCCATCGTATCGATGATGCGCAGCAAAAGATAAAGCAGTCCCAGACCGCCTATCGTCCGTACCGAAAGCTCCGCCAGACGGTACAGCCCCTCATTAGTAATATAGCGCATAATAAGCGGCAGCACCAACTCGCATATAGTAGTCAGCGCCGCACAGAACAAGTCGAAAAACAGAGTTTTTCTGTATGGTTTAAAATAAGGAATAAATCTTTTCAGCAGTTCTTTTGTCTTATATTGTCTGTTATCCATAATTTTTCTCCTCTGATTCGAAGTCAATTATATCATAACCACATACAATAAAGCAAATAAGAAAGGTTAAGAAGGTGAACCCACTTGTTTTTCTCTGTTTCAAAATTAATACTGCTTATCATAGCCCTCTCCGCCGATGCGTTTACCGCCGGTTTTGCATACGGTACGGATCGGGTGAGGATTCCTCCCCTGTCCGCCATTATCGTATCCTTGCTATCCGTTCTGCTCCTCGTCTCTTCACTAAGCATCGGCAGCCTCTTTAAAGCATATATTCCCGCCTCGGCCGCTTCCCTCCTGTCATTTTTTATTCTGGCCGTGCTGGCCGTGTTGAAAATTTTTGACAGTTCCCTCAAAAAAACGATCAAAAAAGCCAACGGCGGGGATATGGAAGTCCTTTCTCCCTCGGAAGCCCTTCCGCTCGGTTTCGCCCTCTCCGCCGACAGCGCCGCCGCAGGCATCGGAGCCGCCTCTTTGGAATTCTCCCTTCCCATCACCGCCGTCCTCACCTTTATGATCGGCATCCTGGCCATTTATGGCGGCTGCCGGCTGGGGAGGCTTCTGGCATCCAAATCGGAATTTAATTTTTCCATCGTCGGCGGATTCCTCCTCCTTTTCCTGGCGTTTTCCAAACTCTTGTAACGTGTTTAGTCCCTTTCCATGGAAGCGCTTTTTAATTCCGGCGCATGGGAAGAGGGCTTTTTCCATGGGGAATCTTCCGCTTGGTCCGCATAAGGCTGGATTTCCTGCGGGGATTCCGTGGAAGGAAAATCGGTTACAACGCCCTTTTTCTTCTTATGTTCCAGGCTATGTTCCGCGATTCCTCCTGCCACCAAAAGTTCATGTACGACTAACGGCACAAACGACAGAGCCGCCAGCCATCCCCACTCATGCAGCGAAAGCCGCACCGTTCCAAATAATCCGACGAAATACGGGATTTCTGTTACCAGCGCCTGCAGCCCCACCCCGGCCGTACAGGCAAAGATCATCGAGCGGTTGGAAAAATGGTTCATACGGAATACCGATTTATTCACGTCCCGCATCCCTACCGCATGCACCAGCTGGCTCATGCCCAGCACGGTAAAAGCATGGGTCTGCGCCTTATTGAGAAGCTCCGGCAGCGCCAGCATCGATTTCATGTTGTGTAAATCGACAGGCAGCCCCTGCCTTACAAGCGCTCCATAAGGAACCTGCAAAAATGCGGCAAGGCTGATTGCCGCGATCACGGCCCCGTAGCAAAGGGTACATGCCAGTCCTCCTCTGGCAAAAAGATTTTCATCGCTTTTCCTCGGTTTCTGCCTCATCAGCTCCCCGCCGTCATTTTCGTCCACCCCTAAAGCCAGCGCCGGAAAAGAGTCCGTGATCAGATTAATCCATAAAATATGGCTGGCTTTCAGCGGAGAGGGGAATCCGGCCAGAATAGCCGCCAGCATAGTAATGATCTCTCCAAAATTGGAAGAAAGCAAAAACAGGATAGCCTTGCGGATATTTTCATAAATCCCCCTTCCTTCCTCGATCGCTTTGCGGATGGTGGCAAAATTATCATCCGTAAGAACCATATCCGAAGCATTTTTCGCCACATCCGTGCCGTTCATTCCCATGGCGATGCCGATATCCGCCGCTTTCAGCGAAGGGGCGTCGTTTACCCCGTCCCCTGTCATAGCCACCATTTTCCCCTTCTTTTTCAAAGCATTCACGATCTTTACCTTATGCTCCGGCGACACCCTGGCGTATACCCTTATGTATTCCGCTTTTTTTTCAAACTCTTCTTCGCCCAGTTTATCCAGTTCCCCGCCGCTTAAGCATTCTTCCCTGCTTTGTGCGATTCCAAGCTCCCTGGCGATCGCATAGGCAGTATCCACATGGTCGCCTGTGATCATGACCGTATCCACTCCTGCCCGGCGGAACGCTTCCACTGCCTCCGCCGCCTCCGGCCTCGCGGGATCCATCATTCCTACCAAGCCCACGAACGTAAGCTCCCTTTCTTCCGCTTCCGGCGCATCCCGCCGCAGAGCCACCGCCAGCACCCGCAGGGCCTCTGCGGACATCTGTTCCGCCGCATGCAGGATTTCCCTTTTTGCCGATTCCGTTAAAGCTGTCCTCTTTCCCCGGGAGAGCAGATACCGGGAATGCCGCAGCACTTCCTCCGTACTCCCCTTCGTATAGGATACCAATGCGTTGCTGCCCCTTCCCCGGTGCAGCGTCGTCATCATTTTCCGGTCGGAGTCAAAAGCTTTCTCCCCGATTCTCGGATAATCTTTCTCCATTTCCGCTCTTTTCATGCCGTATTTCCCGGCCAGGTCCAGAAGAGCCAGTTCCGTCGGATCGCCGATCCTGCTTCCCTCCGCGACCACTCCGTCATTGCAAAGCACACATCCGAGCAACAGCTCCTTATGCCTTTCCATATCCATCTTATCCGCAGAAAAAATCCTGCCTTCCGCATAACACTTTTTCACCGTCATCCGGTTCTGGGTCAGCGTTCCTGTCTTGTCCGAGCAGACCACATTGACCGATCCCAACGTTTCTACGGACGGAAGCTTACGGATAATCGTATTTACTTTTACCATCCGGGACACGCTTAAGGCGAGAACAATCGTCACGATCGCAGGAAGCCCCTCCGGCACAGCCGCCACCGCCAGGGAAATAGCTGTCAGCAGCATATCCCCCACATCCCTTTTCTGTAGTACTGCCACGCAAAAAAGGAAGACACAGATAAAAACCGCCAAAGCACTCAATACTTTTCCAAGATCCGCCAGCCTTTTTTGAAGAGGAGTCATTTCTTCTTTTGCCTCGCTGATCATCCCGGCAATATGGCCGATCTGGGTCTCCATGCCCGTAGCGACCACAATCCCTTCCCCCCTCCCATAAGTCACGTTCGTGGACATATAAGCCATATTCCTGCAATCCCCAATATCCGTCCTGCCTTTTGCCAGATAAGCCGCATCCTTATCCACCGGCACGGACTCGCCCGTCAGAGCCGACTCCTCGATCTTCAGGCTCATTGTTTTGGAAAGGCGCAGATCCGCAGGAACTTGTCTCCCCGCTTCCAGGCAGACGATATCCCCCGGCACCAAGTCCCCTGCCGGAATCTCCATCTGCCTTCCGCCCCTTTTGACAATGGCATGGGGGCTTGTCAGCTTTTTTAACGCTTCTATCGCTTTTCTTGCTTTTCCTTCCTGCACGACTCCTACGAAAGCGTTGACCGTGATTACCGTGACGATAATCAGCGCGTCTTCCATTTCGCCAAGAAACAGGGAGACGGCAGTCGCCACAAAAAGAATAAAAATCAACGGATCATTCAACTGTTCCAAAAATAAAACAATTTTTGTCTTTTCTTTCTGCTCCTTCAGTAAATTTTGCCCGTATTGCTTCCGCCTTTCAGCCGCTTCCGCATTGCTCAGGCCTTTTTCCGTATCGCATTGTAAGATTTGTCCGACTTCCCGAACCTGCTTGTTTTCATACATATTTTTCCCTTTTTCCTCCCGCCTGTCCTTTTCTCTTATGCTTTTATATGCTTGTACGAAGGGAAATATGTGTGTTTTGTTTTGGCCGGCCAAATGATGCAACTATGATGCATTTTTGATGCAATTATGATCTATGTCGCCGGTAAAATAGGTATATCAGATCATTGGCCGGATAAACTCGATCCCCCGCTGCTTGCCGCGGGAGGATTCGGAAAGGGCAGGACAAAACATAAGAGGACAAAGCGATGAAGAAATGGATGAAAAAGACGGAATGGTTATTTTTGTTTTTATTATATATGGCGGTCGGTTCTTCCTGCTCGTCCGGCCGGGAAATGGAGAATGCCGAAACAAGGCCGGAACCGGAAACTGTACAAGGCGCTTGGCCGGAGGAAACGCCGGAAATACAAATGCAGACGGAAGAAACGGAGGAAGCGGATCTGACAGAAGGCGAAGAAGCATTTTCTCCCGAAGGACAGTCCAAAAAGAATGAAGTTATGTTTTTTGAGGAAGCCGCCAGGCAGAAAATAGGGATCAAACCGGCAGAGGAATTATATGGGCGGCTTTTCGAAGACCAGATCCTTCAGAATGGCTTTATGGCCCTTACCGGTCTTCGGATCGGTGATATTGACGGAAACGGGCAGCTGGATATGCTGGTTGTAACCATGGATGCAGAGGAAAGGCCTTTTTATGGCTCGGGGGCTTTATGGTTTTATATGAACGGGGAGGAACCCTGCTGTTTTGAGTCGGAAGACTGCTCTTTTTATGGCTGGTTCGATGTCTTTTGGGACGATATCGACAACGATGAAAATATAGAGATCGTGTTCACCGCGCAGGGAACGGGCTGCGGGGCGGTCGGCGATTCCTATAAAGCTATTTTTAAATACAAAGATCATGCGATAACCCGGATGGCGCTTCCATCTGATTTGGAGGAAGATTATGACTGCGGACTCCGGGTCGATCTGATCCAGGAACCGGAACCCAACAGCTACAGCGCTTATTGCCCTTACTTTGACGAACAGATTTTCTTCCACAGGGAAAATATCGAAGGATACGGCCCACCCGACAGGCCGCAGATTACAGGAAGCAATGCGCGGGGGTTTTATAATTTATGCGTGGCGGAATATAATGGAAAAAAAGCATTGCAGGCTTCGGAATATTTATATGGGGAAGGAGGGGTCGTACACAATGTGGCTGTCGCCCAATTTCTCATCACCTGGGAAAAAGACGGTACCCCGAAGGTGGTCAAATGGTGGATCAAAGATGAAAAAACGGGATAGAGGCATCGAAATCGGCCTGAACCGCAGAGGAATGGGAAAATACGGAAAAACAGAAAAACAAAAAATGAAAAAATAGCATTGACTTTTCCCCCCTGAAATGGTATTATGTTATTCGCGGCATGGAAATTACATAATCCAGTGCGTATGCGGAAGTGTCGGAACTGGCAGACGAGCAAGACTAAGGATCTTGTGATGGTTACATCGTGTGGGTTCAAGTCCCATCTTCCGCATTGGTTAAAAGTGTGGGAAACCTTGATTTTACTAAGGTTTCCCCATTTTTTATTGTTAAAATAATTGGTTACATTTGGTTACACTTTCTTAGTATAAGAAAGTGCTTTTTCATAGGCATCTGCCCTCTTATCCATAGAATTAGTCAGAAACTCATAGTATTTTTCCGTTGTGGCAAAATCTTCATGTCCTGCAAAGACTCGGATTTCCTCATTTGTTAATTGACCAGAAGAAATCAGAAAAGAAATACAGGTTTTTCTGATTTTATGATTAGATTTTTGAGCAGTTCCGATTTTTCTATTTAACTCTCTCAGTACATTGTTAATAGCAAATTCATGGATTCGTTCTCCATTCTCATCTAACAGCAAATATTCGCTTTTAAAACCGCTATTTTGGTTATGCTCCAAAATCATAGCAAGATATCTCTTTGCATCTGCTGATAAATATAATTCCCGTTTCCCCATTTTTGTTTTTGTATGGCTAGAAATTTCATACCCATTCCTACGACAAATATTATTTTCATCAACATAATAGGTTTTTACTTCCTGTCTGTCTATTTTTACAGAGGAATCCGTAAAATCATTTGTCCGTAAAGCAACGAGTTCACCAACTCTTAAAGCAAGTGAGAAGTTCAGGCAAATCGCTAAACAAGCAACATTATGAGTTTTTTTGTAGTGTCGCTCTGCTTCTTCAATAAGCAATTTCGCTTCATCATCAATATATACTTGCTCTGTTACTTCTTTTTTAGGTGGTTCAGTAAACTTTTTACTGGATATTCCATGAACACACCTTGATACATTAGTAGAAACTAATCGTTTTTCCACCGCATAATCCAACAGCATATTTGCCACAGATTTCATTTCCTTATACTTCCTACTGGAAAGTTCATGCTTTTTAATCACTTTAAGAAACCATTCTTTAATAATGATTACATCAATGCTTGATATGTCCATGTTCACAATTTCTGAATCAGCATAATAAGTATTCCATACCCACTGTAGTTTGGTTGCATTCGCCTTTGAGGTATCGACCGCCTTATATTTTAGCCACTCTGGATATAAGGCTTTCATTGTTCGAGGATTCTCTTTTTGCTCCTGTATGCCTTTATAATATTTAATTATGCACTTTTCAACGAATCATGAAAGGTTATCACAGCCTGTAATGAAAATAGGGGACTGGCTCCGCTACTGTTTTAGTTTCCTGTCTTGCTTTATAATAGTTTTAGGCAGGATTAAGTTTGA
>JAETNQ010000036.1 GCA_021772075.1 Lachnospiraceae bacterium | reverse complement strand
AAGGGGGCAGTATGCCCTTTTTGTCATGGGAGGAGTATGTGTTCAGTCGAAACGCCCAGAATAATTTAGATGGCCGTCTCGTTACTTTTTCCAAAGCCTTTCGTGAAACAGCCCTATTTTCTGTCCCCCATATATAGACGAAACGTCAGGATTCTGTTAAAATATACCTTATGGCGGGCATACTATAGAGGAAAACTTAAAATATGCAGAATAAATTTAAGAAAGAATAGAGAATAAGAGATGGATAAAATTGCAGTTTTAATACCATGCTATAACGAGGAAAAAACGATCGCGAAAGTAGTGAAGGATGCAAAGGCGGCTTTACCGGAGGCGGTGGTTTATGTATATAATAATAATTCCAGCGACAGGACGGTCGAACTGGCCGAAGAGGCCGGGGCGCTGGTGCGGAATGAATATATGCAGGGGAAAGGCAATGTGATCCGGCGCATGTTCCGGGAGGTGCAGGCGGAATGTTATGTGATGGTGGACGGGGATGATACTTACCCGATGGAATATGCCGCTGAAATGGTGGATAAGGTGCTGAACCATAATGCGGATATGGTGGTGGGGGACAGGCTGTCGTCCACGTATTTTACGGAAAATAAAAGGCCTTTCCATAATATGGGGAACAGTCTGGTCAGGGGGAGCATTAACCGCCTGTTCAGCTGCGATATCAAAGATATTATGACGGGCTACAGGGCTTTCAGCTATGGCTTTGTAAAGACTTTTCCGGTGTTGTCCAAAGGATTCGAGATCGAGACGGAGATGACGATTCATGCGGTATCCAATAATATGCAGATAGAAAATGTGATCGTGGATTATAGGGACAGGCCGGAGGGCAGCGAGTCCAAATTAAATACTTATGCCGATGGGCTGAAGGTGCTTGGAACGATAGGGAAACTGTATAAGGATTATAAGCCCCTTGGATTCTTTACTCTGCTGGCCGTGCTTCTGGCAGCGGTATCGATTGTCTTTTTCATCCCGATCCTGGTCGATTTTATCAGAACCGGAGTGGTGGATAAATTTCCCACGCTGTTTGTGTGCGGTTTTGTGATGCTGGCAGCAATACAATCTTTTTTTTCAGGGTTGATCCTGTCTAATATGGCGCTGAAAAATAGAAGGGATTTTGAATTCCGCCTGAATATGATCCAAGGGAGGAAAGAGCATGGGGACGTGGACTGACATGGGGGGAACCCAGGTTTGTGCCTGCGCGGCATCCGCAAACTTGAAATGCGCAGCAAAGCTGTGCAGAAATGAGGTGAAAAATGAAAAAGAAGCTGGATAAATGGGATATTTGCTTATTGGCGGCGGCATTGGGCTTTTATCTCTTTTTTGCGTTTTATGACGGGCCTGCTTTGACGAAGGATTCCCTCAGCTATATGACGATGGATTTGACGAGGGAGCCTTTGTATCCAACGTTTCTTTGGATATTCCGGCGGATCTTCGGCGAGGAAGGCTATTTGATGCCTGTGGTGGTCGTCCAGAGCATCCTTGCGGCTTATGCGGCTTGGAAACTGGCTGTGACAGTAAAGAGGCATAAAGGAAACAGTAATGTGCTGGCGCTGCTTTCGGTGGCTTTTCAGTTTGGTGTGACTATTTTATGCCGTTTTGTGGCGATACGGCGGTCTTCTTATATCAACTGTATTATGACGGAAGGAATTGGACTGTCCTTATATGTCCTGTTTATCGTACAGCTTTATCAGTATATAACGGAAGAAAGGGCGAGGAACCTGGCCGGAACGGTAATTTTTGCTTTTTTGCTTGTGAATCTGCGGAAACAGATGCTGGTTACGATTTGTCTGATGGCTGCTGTTTTTATTCTTTATTATCTCATAAAAGAAAGAAAAATAAAGAGGCTGGCGCTTCTGCTTGCTTTGATGGCGGGAATCTTTTTGGCCAGCCGGTTTACGGATAAGCTTTATAATTATTGTTTCAGAGGGGTTTGGGTAGAGCATTCCGGTAATTCCATGGGGATGCTTTGCACGTTGATTTATACTGCAGGAGAAGAAGATGCAGATTTGTTTGAAGATGAGACGCTCCGGGGATTCTATGAGGAGATTTCTGCGGAGGCGGACAGGCAGGGGCTGAAGATTACCTATGCGCCCGAGGGGTGGGTGGATTTGTCTTCCCATTATGCGGACAGTTATGACGCGATCGGATATGGCATTATTAATCCGGTCGTGCAGGGATATATCAAAGAATATGACGGATATACGGGCGTGGAAGCTGCTTTAAAATATGACGAGTATTGCAATGCCATGGTAAAGACGCTGCTCGGCCAGGAGAAAGGGGATCTGGTAAAAGTATATGTGTCGAATACATGGAAGGGATTTGTCAATTCCATCGCCAGGGTAAACCGTTACCTGAATCTTTATGCGATAGCGGCCTATCTCTTGTATCTGGGGCTTTATGCGCACCGTATCTTTGATACGGATCGTATCTTTGATACGGATCGCGTATCGAAGATACGGTGCATATGGAAAAATAAAAGTTGGGCGAAACCGGACAGTAGCGCGGCTATGGCGGAAATCGTGCTGGGGGGGATCGCGGTGAATTCCCTTGTAGTGGGAGCTATGATTTTCTGCCAGCCCCGTTATATGATTTATAGTATGGGATTATTTTATACGGCCTTGTCGATGATGATTTACGACGAGGTAAAAAACGGATGGAAAACGGATAGAATATGAAGAAAAAGATAGTCGGTAAATGGTACGTTATTTTTATAGGGGCATTTTTTGTGTCCGTTTCCGCAGTCTATGCTGTTTTCGGAGAAAGCAGTTATGTTGCGGTGCATGATAATCTGGATCTGTTTATGGCGCAGTTCGGGATGTTGAAAAATACGGGCAGTTTTTTCTCCCATGGCGTGGATGTGCCTTTTTTAGGCGGGGTTACGAGGGATAATCTGCCCTCGGAACTGTCCCTTTATACGCTTCTTTATTTTTTCTTTCCCTCTTTTGCGGCCTATATTATCGGTTATTTGCTGAAAGTGGCGATATCTTTGGCGTCTGTCTGGATGCTGGCCAGGGAATGGTATGGGGAGGATTTTGCGAAGTATAAGCCGATGGCGGCCATGTTTGGGTTCTGCTACGGGGTTTTAAATTTATTTCCCGCTTTTGGCATTCCCTTTGCATCCATCCCATTGGCTTTATATCTTCTGCTGCGGATCTACAGGAAGCCGTCTGCAAAGCTATATGTCTTATTATTCTGCTATCCCTTTTTATCCTATTTTTCCTATCATGGTTTTTTTATTCTGGCTTATCTTCTGGCCGGGATCATCTGGCTGGGTATCAGGGACAGGAAAGCGCCGGTATCTTTGATGGCTGCTTTGGTTGTTCTGGGGTTTGGATATGTGGTTTTCGAATATCGCTTATTTTATGTCATGCTTTTTGGCGGTGTGGAAACGATCCGCTCTACTATAGTGGAGGCGGATCTGGGATGGCGGGAGATCGCTGCCCAGAGCGCGGACGTATGGCTGCATGGCATGTTCCATGCCGAGAGCGTCCACGATAAGCTGGTTCTATGGGTTTGCGCGGGCTATTTTTTTTACTTGAACGGAAAGTATGCAGCGGAGCGGAAATATAAGGAGATTTTCCATGATGTCTATAATCTGCTGATGCTGCTTCTGGTATTTAACAGCGCGGTATACGGCATTTATAATTGGGGGGCGTTCCGCCGGGCGGTGGAAACGCTTCTGCCTCCATTGAAGGGCTTCCAGTTCAACCGCACTGTATTTTTCAGTCCTTTTCTCTGGTATGGGGCGTTTTTTATGATTTTGCAGAGGATGTATGCGTATTCTTTCGGCATGGAAGGAAAAGAATGGCTCCGGCGCGGGAGTCGGTGGGCCGCGAATGTACTGGCTTTGGCGGCGGCGGCCGTGATCCTTTTGGCTCCTTCCAGGTATAATGATTTGTTTTTTACCTGCAAGAATAAGGCACTGGAACTGTTAAAGGGAAAAGAAGCCGATGAAATGAATTTCCAGGAGTTTTACTCCTGCGGACTGTTTGAACAGATCAAGCAGGATATCGGTTATGCGGGGGAATGGTCGGCTGCTTATGGTTTTCATCCGGCGGTGCTGGAGTATAACGGAATCGCTACATTGGACGGGTACCTCGGCTTTTATCCGCAAAGTTATAAGGAAGATTTCCGCAGGATTATTGCTCCTGCTTTGGAGCGGGTGGAGGCCAGCCGGGTTTATTATGACGATTGGGGAGCCAGGGCTTATCTATATTCGGGAACGGATCTGTCCGTAGTGAGCCAGTTTAAGTCTTTTACAGTGGAGGATAAAGACATTTATATCGATACGGGGGCATTTGCGGATCTGGGGGGGAGCTATATTTTCTCCCGGTTTGAACTGAGTAACGCAGGAGAGGCGGGGCTATGCCTGGTGAAAGCCTATGAGCCGGAAGGGGCTCCTTATGCAGTTTATGTATATTGCCCCGAGGGCGGTATGGCAGATGGAGGAAGGGCAGGGAGATAGATGGAGAGAAAAAATAACCGGATGGGAAAAGATGAGCGGCAGAAGAATAAAAGCGGAAAGCTGGAGCTGGCGGCGGAGATTATCTTTTATCTGCTTGTGTTCGCTTCCATTACATGTTTTGCGGTGGTGCAGCCTTTTGGCGACCCGCCGGATGAAATCAACCGTTTTAAGGTAGTGGATTACATATGCCGCCATGGCGTACTGCCCCATGGGGCTGACCCGGAAGTGATCTTGGCGGGATATGGCGCGTCTTATGCTTTTCAGCCGATGCTGACTTATATTATCCAAGGATTTTTGCTCCGTTTTTTGAAACTGTTTACGGAAGATAGCGGTACGCTTCTGCTGGCGGCGCGCATGGTCAATGTCTGTTTCGGCGTCCTGATGGCTTATTTTGTCCGCCGGACGGCGAAAGAAGCATGGAGAAATCCTTATATCCAGTGGACGTTTACGTTGTTGGTGGTATTCCTGCCGCAGAATATTTTTATCCATTCCTATGTGAATACGGATTCCATGGCGATGCTGTCGGTGGCGATTATTTTCTATGCGCTGCTCAGGGCAAGAAGGACGGACTTTGACAGGAAGGGATGTATTTTGCTCTCCGCAGGGATCGTGCTGTGCGCCATGTCATATTATAATGCCTATGGAATGATACTGGCGGCGATGCTGATCTTCCTGGTCCGTTATATTCATTTTGAAAGGGGAATCCGGGTGGAATGGAAACCGTTGCTTCGGAAAGGTTTTTATATTTCCCTGTTCGTTCTTTTGGGGATCGGATGGTGGTTTGCGCGGAATGCTGTTCTTTACCATGGGGATATTATCGCCATGAATGCCAGAAGGGACTGCGCGATTTTAACGGCCACCGAGGAGTACAATCCTTTAACGAGATTTACTTACCAGAATGCAGGAAAGAGCCTGAGGGAGATGCTGTTTGATACGGGATATATCACATTGATGAGAGACAGCTTTATCGCCATGTTCGGGCCGATGATTATTCCTACCCATGGCCTGATTTATATTTATTATAAAAGGCTTTGGATTGTCGGATGCATAGCGGCCTTCCTTCCGGTGGAAAGGATCAGGGCGGCATGCGGAAAGGGGCAGCGGGAAGAGGCGGAATGGAAAAAAACGGAATGGGACGAGAGGTACAGGGCGGCCTTTTATATATGCATGGCGCTGGCTTGTGCGATTACGATCGGCTTATGCATTTTTTACTCCTATACGTGGGAATTCCAGCCCCAGGGAAGGTATATCCTGCCGATCCTGATTCCATTTATGTACTTGGTCACGCTGGGGATAGGAAAACTATGCCGGCTGTTCGATATGATACGGCCTGTGATCGGAAAAATCATCTGCTGCTGCGTGATGCTGTATGTCCTGACGGCATTTGCATACAGCCTGTTTAACCGGTTTTTGGGGTATTATTTGTAAGAGGCCGGAAGCGTTGGGAAGGATGGTTATGAAACGGGATTGGACTAAATGTCACATGGATAATTATTGTTTAGAAAACCGGAATATAGTAGAATAGTCAGCAAGGAAACAATCGTGTTGCAAGGTGGCAGCCTCCCGGCTTTCGGAAGCGGCAATCGCCGCTGTGCCAGTCGGCATTAATCCTTTCAGAGGAAATACAGAAAGAGGGAGGTGGCGCAGATGGATACATACCATGTTTTGAGTTTGTTATTTTTAGCTGGTAACTTCCTGATGGCGCTGCTTGCCTACTTAGACAGTAGGGAAAAGCGCAAATAAATAAGCCTACCTTGTTTACTTGACCGTACTCAGGTAGGCTTATATACCTAAACCGGGAGGTCAACCGCTTTGCGGACGGTTGTTTTCCCTTTTGTATGGATAGTATAACATATTGTTGTTGGGATGACAAGTGAGAAAAACTTTGTAAAATGGAATTCCATTGCTTCAATAGGATTGGACTAAATGTCACATGAAGAATCGTTGTTTTTTAGAAAAGCGGAATATAGTAGAATAGTCAGCAAGGAAACAATCGTGTTGCAAGGTGGCAGCCTCCCGGCTTTCGGAAGCGGCAATCGCCGCTGTGCCAGTCGGCATTAATCCCTTCAGAGGAAATACAGAAAGAGGGAGGTGGCGCAGATGGATACATACCATGTTTTAAGTTTGTTATTTTTAGCTGGTAACTTCCTGATGGCGCTGCTTGCCTACTTAGACAGTAGGGAAAAGCGCAAATAAATAAGCCTACCTTGTTACTTGACCCGGTACAAGTAGGCTTATAACCACGCTGGGAGGTCAACCGTTTTGCGGGCGGTTGCTTTTCCTTTTGTATGGATAGTATAGCATATTGCTGTTGGGATGACAAGTAGAAATCATTTTAGCATATGGGAATCCATGTGAAAACCCGGCCTTGACCGCATCCCTATTCAATGATAATATAAATAGCGGTAACAGAAACAATGAAAAAAGGAGGCAGTAGCCAATGCCGGTTAGAATACACAATTTTTTGGGGCGCCTGGGGTGGAACGCAAGAAAATATTTTCCTATGTTGTCCAGCGAAAGTTATTTGAAGCTGCAGTTCGTGGCGAGAAGGAAATTGCAGAAGAATTATATAGATTATTTTATGAAAGCGAAAGAAGCACCCCAGCCTTTAGTGGTGAACTTGGAAACGATCAACCGCTGCAACAGCACCTGCGAGTTCTGCACAGCGAATAAAAATGCGGAAAAACGGCCTTATAAGAGAATGGAGGACGAGCTTTTTTACAGCATTATCGACCAGCTGGCGGACTGGAATTACAAGGGGCATCTGACGATGTACGGCAATAACGAGCCGTGGCTGGATACCCGTATCGTGGAATTCCATAAGTATGCAAGGGAGAAGCTTCCTGAGGCGTTTATTTTTATGTCAACCAACGGGCTTCTGCTGGATGTGGATAAAGTGAAAGCAGTAGTACCCTATGTGAATCAGCTGATTATCAACAATTACTGCCTGGATATGAAACTGCATAAAAATATTCAGGTGATTTATAAATATATTTTGGATCATCCTGATGAATTCAAGGATGTGGACATTCTGATCCAGATGCGCTATTTGAAGGAAGTGCTGACGAACCGGGCGGGCAGCGCGCCGAATAAGCAGACGACGGGGAAGATCATAAAAGAAACCTGTCTGATGCCGTATACGGATATGTGGATTATGCCGAACGGGAAGCTGGGCATTTGCTGCTGTGATAATTTTGAAGTGACGGATCTGGCGGATCTGCATGAAACGCCTTTGAAAGAAGGCTGGAACAGTAAAAAGTACAGGATCCTGCGGGAGGCGATTCAGACCGGAAGGCAGAATTATCCGTTCTGCAAACATTGTGACTTTATCGATGCCGGGCTGCGCATGGATGCGGTGGACGATGTGCTGAAAAACCGGGGAGCCGCCCATGGGGCGAGGCAGTCCATGTTTAAAAAATAAATCTCGGGAAGTGAAAATATGCCGTTCCTTGTAGGGAAACGGCATATTGTTTGTTTGGTTCTTTTATTCCATTTCGTTCGTGGATGCTTCTTCATGGTATTCTTTTTCCGTATTGACGCTCCAGATATTGCTCCTGTCGCGGATTCCGTTTTTGATGTTCTTTACGGCTTCAAAAGAAGTACACATGGAATGGTCGATATTGTTATACCTATGCTGCCCGTTGCGGCCGACGCAGTAAAGGTTGTCGATGGTATCCAGATATTCAATGAGCTGATCCATATATTTATAGGTATCGAAGTAAGCCGGATAGGCTTTTTTCACCCGTTCCGAATGGGTGTCAAGCACTTCGGAGGCGCTGTTGATCAGTCCCATTTTTACCATTTCGTGCAGGGCGAATTTGGTGAATTTTTCGTCGGACATATTCCAGTATTTGTCCCCTTCGTTGCAGAAATATTCCAAGCCTACCCATACAGTGTGCTTCAGGTCTTTGATCATGTAGGGCGACCAGTTGTTATAGATCTGCATCCTGCCCAGCTTGACGGTCTTGTCGTGGACATAGATCCAGCAGTCAGGGACGATATTGCCTACTGTTTTTATTTTTGTTTTATTTTTCAGGTTCAGCTTCGGCACCAGCACCCCGAGGGTACGGTAATCCCGGTAAGGAAGTCCTGCGGCGATTTTGGCCGCCCTTTTCGGCACGTCGTTCATGCCTCCTACCAGATCCTTGACCGGCATGGAGGAGATGAAAATATCCCCTTCCATCGTGGAGGTAACGCCGTCATGCTCGTAAGTAAGGGAGACAATGTGATTGTTCTCATCCTTGGTAAAGCCAACCACTTTACTGTTGGTTAGTATTTTGCCGCCCAGTTTGGTGATCTCTTCCGCAGTAACATCCCAGAGCTGGCCGGGGCCGAACTTCGGATATTTGAATTGCTCGATCAGGGAAGTTTCTACTTTCCGGTTTTTCTTATTTGGCAGAAGCTTGGCAAGCATATCTTTGACAATCGCGAAAATGGATAATCCCTTTACTCTCTGCGCTCCCCAGTCCGGTGCGATTTCGCTTGGATGGCGTCCCCAGAGGTTTTCGGTATAGTTTTCAAAAAACATAGAGTAGAGCTTCTGTCCGAACCGGTTGATATAAAAATCTTCCAAGGACTTTTCTTTTCTTTTATGGACTAAAGTTTTCAGGTAGCTGAAAACAACATGGAATGTGGTCAGCAGTCCCATGTCCTTGAGCGTTTCGAATTTCATGGAGATCGGATAATCGAAAAATTTCTTTTTGAAATAAATACGCGATACCCGGTTCCTGTTCAACATTACCCTGTCTTCCTTCTGGGGATTAGGTCCTCCGGCGGCCAAAGGCATTTTCCGGTGAAGAAGGATGTCGTCGTAAGTGGGGGAACCCTGTTCCGGGAGCATTTTTTCCCACCATTCGTTGACTTCGGGAACTCTGGAGAAAAAGCGGTGTCCGCCCATATCCATGCGGTTGCCGTTATGGTTTACCGTTTTGGATATGCCGCCCATGGCTTCGCTTTCTTCAAATACGATTACTTCATAATTATTGTCCACGTCCGGACTGCCGGGCTGTCTGTTGGTTAATAATTCATAAGCGGCGGTAAGCCCGGCGGGGCCTGCGCCTATGACAAGTACTTTTCTCATCGAATAAATTCCTCTCAACTGTTGTATTTGACTTAGCTTTTGCGCATAACTACTATTATTTTAACATGGAATTATTGGATTGTCCATGGACAGATAAAGGGAATTGGGG
This sequence comes from Lachnospiraceae bacterium, assembly GCA_021772075.1. Taxonomy (GTDB): domain Bacteria; phylum Bacillota; class Clostridia; order Lachnospirales; family Lachnospiraceae; genus Kineothrix. Next base: position 24,931 of record JAETNQ010000036.1, on the reverse strand, counting down.
TAAACTATAGAAAACTAAGTAAGGAGAAAAGAAATGACAATATTTACGATTCCCGGCTTGATTTTATGGCTGTTTATCATTCCGTTCTGTATTGGATTGATCCCGATGCCCTGGATTCCTGAGAAGGACAGGAATGCGGGGGTGGCTCTGGTTGCCGGATATTTGATTATGCTTCCGCTTTGCTGGCTGGTAACGGTTCCCTGCATATTATTTGTGGAATACAATAGTTTTCTGGTAATGGTAAGGTGGTTTACTGTGCTGCTGGCAGCGGCAGCGGCTGCCGGAATCGGAATCTGTATGTGGGCTGCCAGAAAGGGGGAGCGGGTGCTCCGGCAGCGTCTGGATATGATGGATATGACGTGGGGGGAGCGGCTGGGATGGCTGGTATTTTTTGCCCTGCTTGCCTGGCAGCTGTACAAGGCTTTTACGCTGACATCTTTTGACGGGGACGATGCGGAGTATGTGGCGCAGTCGCTGGTGACGGTCCAGAGCAATACGATGTACCGCATCCTTCCGTATACAGGCGGCACGACTTCTTTGGATATCAGGCATTCCCTGGCGGTGCTGCCCATATGGATTGCTTATATCGGAAGAATGACGGGGCTGCATACGACGATCCTAGCCCATAGCGTGCTGCCCTTTGTATGGATTCCTCTGACTTATATCGTGTTTTATGAGATCGGAAAACATTTGTTTCGGAGGAAGGAGGAGAAAACCAAGGGAGGATTGGCCTTGTTTATGGTGTTTATCGCGCTTTTTCAAATGTTTGGAAACGTATCGATTTATACGAATGAGACCTTTTTCCTCACGCGGACATGGCAGGGAAAAGCGGTAGCGGCAAGTTTTGTCATTCCCGTTACGATATGGCTGTTGCTGTGGATTTTTGACGAGGGGGACGAGAGGAACCCGGGAGAAAAAAAGCGAAGAAAGAAAAAGGAGCCGGCGGCTGTGTGGGCGCTTCTTGCGTTGGCGAATATGACGGCGGGCGTCTGCACTTCCATGGTAGTTTTCCTCAATGTGGTGCTGATAGGAGCGGCGGCATTTTGGCTGATGGTTGTGGAAAGAAAATTCAGCATTCTCATAAAGGCAGGATGTATATGTATTCCAAACGGGGTTTATATGCTGTTGTATTTATTCCTGCATGCGTAAATGAGCGGATGCATCCATGGAGCGGAGGAAAGAAGATATGTACGGAATTTTTATGGAAAGTGTGGTAATATTTAAAAATTATGCCGGAGGAAAGTACCTGGTGGTATTGTTTTTGCTTTCCCTTGTCTGGCTTTTAATAACGGAAAAAAACAAAAGAAGGCGGGCCTTGTTCGTCTATATGCCTTTGAGCCTGTTGCTGCTTTTCTTTTTCCCTGTTTTCCGAAAGGTATTTGTCCGTCTGATGGGCGGGGAAGGGGATACCTATTACAGGGTGCTATGGCTGGTTCCCATGGGGATCGTCGTTGCTTACGGCGGCGTGAAGCTGGCGGGATGCCTCAATGAAAAATGGGGGGCGTGGGCAGGGGGGATCGCCTGCGCGGCGGCAGGGGCCGCTATTATATTGGGAGGGAAATATGTATATGCCAGCCAGTATATGTCAAAGGCGCAGAACCCGTACCATCTGCCCCAGACGGTGGTCGATCTCTGTGACCTGATAGCTCCCGAAGATGGAGAGGAGCGCATCTGGGCGGTATTTCCGACGGATCTGGTTTATTTTGTCAGGCAGTATGATACGGATATCCAGCTTCTTTATGGAAGGGAAATGGTGGAACCGAAGTGGCAGTATGCGGAGCCGGTTCATACAGTGATGAACCACCCGACGATGATCGATATCGAGGAGCTTGTGAAATTGACAAGGGAACGGTACTGCACCTATATTGTGCTGCCCAATGTCAAGGACAAAGGGGTGACGGAAGCGCCGGAGAATTTCGGCCTGGAGCTGATCGATACGGTGGACGGATATCCTGTCTATTATGATCCGGTGGCTGCGGAAATCATAAAAGAAACGTTTCAATAGGTGCTGCTATGTTATTTCAATCGTATATTTTTGTATTTGTATTTTTGCCGGTGAGCCTTGGCGGATATTACTTAGCGGGCAGGATCGGGGACAAGGCGGCAAAGCTTTGGCTGGTTGCTGTGTCTTTCTGGTTCTATGGCAGTTTCCGGCTGGAATATTTGCTTCTTTTGGCGGCTGGCATGCTGCTGAATTATGGAATCGCGCTGGGGATCAGAAGGAAGGAAAAAGCGGGAATGCGGGCCGGGGGCCTGCTGGCGGCCGGGATTGCGGCAGATCTGGCCGTTCTTGGTTATTTTAAATATATGGATTTTTTTATAGAGAATTGGAACCATGCCAGCGGCATGGATCTGCCGCTGCTCCGTGTGGCGCTGCCCGTGGGCGTCAGCTTCTTTACTTTTCAGCAAATATCCTATCTGGCGGATTGCTATAAGGGGGAGATAGAAGGGGGCGGCTTTCTCGATTACATGCTTTCCATCGTATACTTTCCCAAACTGGTGGAGGGGCCTCTGGTGATGTATGCCGAATGGGCGCCCCAGCTTGCAGGGGCAGGAAAAAAGAAATTGGATGCGGAAAGGTTGATGAGGGGAATCTGCCTGTTCGTGATGGGGATGATGAAAAAGGTTGTATTGGCGGATACTTTCGGGGGAGCGGTGGATTACGGCTATTCCAACTTGGAAATCATGCATGGCTGGGACGCTCTTTTGCTTGTGGTTTTTTATGCCTTGCAGCTTTATTTTGATTTCAGCGGTTATTGCGATATGGCTCTTGGGGTGAGCCGGATGTTCGGCATAGAGCTTCCCGTGAATTTCAATTCCCCTTATCAGGCGGGGAATATTATTGAATTCTGGAAACGGTGGCATATTACGTTGAACCGTTTCTTTACCAAATATATTTATATTCCTCTCGGGGGCAACCGGAAGGGCAAGGGAAGGATGTACGGCAACCTTTTGGCTGTTTTCCTGGTCAGCGGGATATGGCATGGGGCCGGATGGAATTTTATTCTTTGGGGAATGCTCCATGGCGTATTGTATGTCCTGACAAGGATGTGGATGAACCGGAAGGGCGCGGTTCTTGGCAGAATTAAGATTCCAAGAGTTGTTTCCGTTCCTCTTACCTTCTGTTATACGGCGTTTGCCTGGGTATATTTCAGGGCGGACAGCGTGGCGCAGGGGAACCGGCTGCTTTCCATATTGTTTTCCGGGGATTTCGCCAGAGTGAACAGGAATCTGGCGGGATATTTTAATCTGGATGAATTCTGGTATATTTTGAAAGTTTTGCGGCTGGACGGATGGGAGTACGGGCATTATATCCTGATGGGGGCGATAACGGCATTTGCTTTGCTGCTTGTGTTCTTTGGAAAAAATGCGGCGCAGGCGGCGGACAGGATAAAGCCGAAGCCTTGGACGGCGGTATTGTTTGCGGGGGCGATGCTCTGGTGCGTGCTTGCGTTTTCCCGGGTCAGCACTTTTCTGTACTTCAATTTTTAAAGGAAGGATAAATAATGAAACAATATAAGCGATGGCTGGCCGCCTTTGGAGGCTGTTTTCTGGCGGCGGCAGCGGCGGTCATGCTGCTGACCGCGTATATAGATCCTTTTTTTCAATATCATGCCCCTCTGGAAGGTTTTCCTTATGTGGTGGATAACCAGATAAACCAGAACCCCGGAATGGCAAAACATATGGAGTATGACAGCGTGATTTTAGGCTCTTCCATGACCGTGAATTTCAATACGGATTGGTTTGGGGAACTGATGGGGCTAAAAACTTTGAAGCTGAGCTACAGCGGGGCGTTTCCGAAGGATCAGGCGAATATTATGGATATCATATTCCGGGACGGCCGCAAAGTGGATGCGGTTTTTCTGGGGATCGATGTGATCACCTACAGCGGCGGGGTGGAAGAGACGAAATACCCGATACCTGAATATCTGTATGACGACTATGTGTGGAATGATGTGCCCTATTTGCTGAACAAAGATGTAGTGCTGCAATATATCATGAGGCCGCTGGCCGACCCGGACAAAACAGATCTTGCGACGGTTTATGCGAGCTGGTGGACGGAGGAGTATTATAACAAGCAATGGGTCATGCACAATTATGTGCCGGCCGAACCGGCGGCAGAGGAGGCTGACCCGGAAAAATTTACGGAAAATATCAAAGCGAATATGGATGCCAATATATGCCCTTATATCGAGGCAAACCCGGATACGGAATTCTATGTGTTTTATCCTCCTTACAGCATCCTGTACTGGAATGACGTGCTTCGGGAGAAGCAGTTGGATGCGGTGCTTCGGGAGTATGAATATATTTCGGAGAGGCTGTTTTCATATGATAATGTAAAGGTGTTCTTTTTTCCCAATCAGGAATGGATCATATGCAACCTGGACCGCTATGCGGATTATAGCCATTACCACCCGGATATCAACCGTTATATGGCGGAGTGCTTTGCCGACGGGGAATGCGTGGTAACGGAGGAAAACTTGGAAGAAGAGCTGGGGAAAATGAGGAAAATCGTAGAAGAATATGATTTTGAGGAATTGTTTTCTATCGAGTATTAGTGTGGAAAGAAGTTCTAAGGCTCACAGCAAAGGCTGTTTCGCCAAGAACTTCTAAATTCCACACCGAAGAATGCCTGAAAAGCGGCATTCTTCCTATTGATGGTTTGTGCAGCTGAAATATGGCAATTTTTCCGTTGATGGTTTGTGCCGCCGGGAGGCGGCATGGGGTTAGCGGGCGGAGGTTCGGCCGGTATTTATGAATTCGGCGAGACGGTCTGCCATAATCTGTCTTCCGGCATCGTTTAAATGGATGTTGTCTGTCATGTAATCGCGATAATTATCTTCGTTAATAGTTCCATAGAAGTTGTCGATAATAGACACGCCGCAGGAAATGGACACGTCGATCTCTTTGAGCAGATAATGGGGAAGCGCGCCGTTTCCCAGATCCGTGCTGCCTCCGTTTTGGAAATTGCCGTTTGCATCGATGGACTGGGCGAAGGTGTGGGACATTACCACGATCCTGATATAGGGATAAGTGTTTTGTATTGCCTCGATGGCGGTACGCAATCCTCCCGTATAAGCGCTGATCTCATAAGGGTCGTTGGGATTATCGGAGGGAATGCCCGCCAGATAATCCGTACCGTCGTAGATGATGGCGATCATATCGACCTTGCTGTAATCGATGGATTTTAAGGTATTTACTGTTTCCATGTAGATTGGTTCCGATTCTGCCAAGGCAGCCGCTTCCATGCGGGAAAAATCCCCGCCGCAGATGCTTTGGACGACATGGGGAAGATTGAAGTTGTCTTTAGGATAAGATTCGTTATAGACGGAATATTTCGTTCCGATGGTGGAACCGGGAAAACCTCCGTTATAAACGGCGGCATTGGTTTTGGAAGAGAGTAGCGAAACAAACCCCTTATCCCCGGTTTCATCGGTAAGGGGGTCGTTTCCCAGGCACAGAACCGTCATAACACCGTCATCCTCATGGCCTTCCAGTTTGGAGTCGCTGAAAGGAATGATCGTATCCAAGGGTTCCACATCTCCCCCTTCCGCGATATGTTCGGGATCAAAATCTGATTTTGTGCCTGCGTTCCATTTGACCAGTTTGATTACAGCGGTGGCGGCGATGATAAGAATTAAGGCAAATAATAAAAGATGCCAGTTAAGACGGAACTGTTTTTTTCTATGTTTACGCTTGTTTGATTTTTTCATAGTAAATCCTCCACACTTTTTGGCAGATAGAAAATCTGCAGATACAATGAAATATTTCGCTGTATTTGTTATTGTACTATGATTTACTGAAAAAATCCACTTTGGGATATTCCTTCGATGTTCATCCGGTGATATCAACCATGTAGTTCTTTGTACCACTTGCTGTATTTATACATTCGGTAGGTGGTGCTGAGTTCTTTGAGCTGTGCTTCATCGGCGCACCTCATCTTGAAAGCATTGCGTTCGTCCATATCCATACTGACATATTCCATGTACGGAATACGAAGTTCGGTAATGGAACCGCCGCATTTAGGGCATGTCATTTTGTGCCCGTTCAACATGTGAACACGGTTGCAGGGTTTGCAGTAGTGCATATACATCATGAATTTTATTCCCCTTTTCAAATTTGTAATTATTGTAATTAAATACAGTTTATATTTATTGGTACTATTAGATTGTGTCAGTTATGACGAAAAAAGTCAATAACTTAATGGTAGTAATTCATCGACAAAATGGATAAGCGCGATTTTTCCCGGCAAGATTTATTCTTGTGGGTATTGGACAGGGAAATCAATTTTTGCGGGCGGCGGGCAGAGCGGGAAAGAAAAAGGGCGGCGGCAGGAAGGAAGGGGAAGCAGATGGGGGATGGCTTCGCCGTGCCGGCTCCGGGAAATGGATTTTCTAAATATTCCGGCATCGCTGTACCAGCCGGACGCAACCGTCCGCGATTCGCCATCCAGGCTCATGGCGGACTTTTGATGACATCCTTGTCATCAAATTGCTGTTTTCTGAACGGAATATTAAGAAAATCTCATTTCCCTGCGTGAGGCAACGGCGAAGCCATCCCCCATCTGCTTCCCCTTCCTTCCTGCCGCCGCCCTTTTTCTTTCCCGCTCTGCCCTGCCCGCCGCCCGCAGAAATTGATTTCCCTGGGTATTTGATTTAGGATATTGACGGCGGAAAGATTAAAAGGTATGATGGGAAGAACAGGTGGAAAGTATGGAGGAAGAAGAAATGAGGACTTATCTGGTGACAGGCGGGGCGGGTTTTATCGGTTCCAATTATATTCATTATATGTTTAAAAAGTATGGCGACGGGATTCGCATCATTAATGTGGATGCCCTTACTTATGCAGGGAATCTGGAAAATTTGAAGGGCGTGGAAGACAGGGAAAATTATACTTTTGTAAAAGCGGATATCTGTGATAAGGAGGCTGTGGCGAAGATTTTTGCGGAGAATGATATCGACAGAGTCGTTCATTTTGCGGCGGAGAGCCATGTGGACAGAAGCATACGCAATCCTGAGGTTTTTATTCAGACGAATGTCCTGGGGACGGCGGTAATGCTGAATTGCGCGAAAGCGGCCTGGGAGCTGCCGGACGGAACGTTCCGGGAAGGGAAGAAATTCCTCCATGTATCTACGGACGAGGTATACGGTTCCCTGGAAGAGGACGGGGGATATTTTTACGAAACGACTCCTTATGCGCCGCACAGCCCTTATTCGGCGAGCAAAGCAGGATCGGACATGCTGGTAAAGGCATACATGGATACGTATCATTTTCCGGCGAATATTACGAACTGCTCCAATAACTACGGGCCGTACCAGTTTCCGGAAAAACTGATTCCGCTGATTATCAACAATGCGCTTCAGGGCAAAAAGCTGCCGGTATATGGAGATGGCAAGAATGTCAGGGACTGGCTGTATGTGGAAGACCATGCCAAGGCGATCGATATGGTGCAGGAAAAAGGACGGTTGTTCGAAACTTATAATGTAGGCGGGCATAACGAGAAGCAGAATATCGAAATCGTCAATATTATTATCGAGACATTGCAGGAGATGCTGCCGGATGGCGATCCGAGGAAAGCGCTTGTCAGCAAAGACCTGATTACTTATGTAGAGGACCGCAAAGGCCATGACAGAAGGTATGCCATCGCGCCGGACAAGATCAAAGAGGAGATCGGATGGGAGCCGGAAACGATGTTTAAAGAAGGGATACGGCTGACGATCCAGTGGTTTTTTGAACATGAGGAATGGATGAAGAATGTGACGAGCGGCGATTACCAGAAGTACTATGAGGAGATGTATAAGTAAAATGAAAAAATGACCGTAAAAACTGCCGGGCGGCATAGGATTGCCCGGCAGTGCGGTTTCAGAGGGGATGAGGACAAAAGAGGTAAGGCAAATGAAGTTTGGGAAAAAGGATGAAGGCGGAAGGAAAAAGATTTATGCGGCAGCCATAGCAGCGGGGGTTTGTATTTTGGCGGTTATTGGAGGGATTGCATATAAAACGGCTGCGGACAGGCAGACGAGGGAAGCCTGGGCAGACCGGGCGGAACGGGAAAGGGAACGGGCGGCGGAAGAGGAAGAGGAAGCGGAAACGGCCATGGCCCGGAGCGAAGAGGTGCTGGAAGCCGCTGCGGACGCTGGGATGAACGTGTTTGAAATGGTTGGGAAGCGGCCGGATTTTGTGGAACTTGGGCCGGCGGATACGGAAAATATTGTTACGGTGGAGTCCTGCCTGGTCGATAACAGAACGAGCAATATTGTGCTGAAGGCTGCGGCGGAAGAAATTCCGGCCAGCGATGATTCCTATTACTATTTGTTTGCGTTGAGGATACATAACGACAGGATTACGGAGGATATGTCGCCGATCGACCAAAGATATAAGGGAAGCGAAGCGGAATTCCAGTTTTCCAGGCATATTGGCAATATCAGCGGATTATTGTACAAGTATGTGGTGGCAGTAAAGAAAGATGATAAGTTTGTGGCGGTGAGCAAGCCTTATTATGTGACAAATCCGGAGGAAATATCGGTATATAAGTCGAATGGAAAGACTGCGGATTCGAAGAAGGGGCTTCTGATCGACCCGGATAAGCTCTTGTCGAAAGAATTGGATGATCTGGGGATCCAGCATGCGGCATACAACATTCCGGTGTCGAGGATATTAGGGCAGTCTGAGAACGGGGAATATCCTCCTGTGGAATATACCTATAATGGGAAAGGGTATGCTTTTAACGGGGAAGTGGTTTCGGAATATGATCTGATATTTAAGACTCTTACGGAAAAGGAAATCGAAATTACCGTCATTTTGCTGAATGACGTGGTTCCTTCCTGTCCGCAGCTGATCCATCCCAAGGCCCGTTCGGGCATAGGGACAGCGCCTTATTATGCGTTTAACGGAGCGGATGAAGAGGGCGTGGAATATCTGGCGGCGATCGGTTCTTTTCTGGCGGAGCGGTATTCGGGAAGGGCGAACGGCAGGGGAGTCGTTGCAAACTGGATCATCGGAAATGAGATCAATGCGAGAAAAGACTGGAATTATATGGAATATACCAGCGTCAGCTCTTATGTCAAGGAATATGTCAGGGCTTTCCGTGTATTCTATAATGCGATCAAAAGCATCAACGGCGCCAGCAGGGTATTTATTTCCCTGGACCAGAGGTGGGACAGCAATTCCGGCAATCCGGTCCATTATGATGCGAAAGATATATTGGATGAGTTCAACAGGCAGATCAGGGAGGAAGGGAATATCGACTGGGGGCTGGCGATCCATCCGTATAATGTTCCGCTGACTTCGCCCTATATCTGGAAGGATTCCATATATGTAAAGGATTCTGAGGATACCCCGATGGTTACGATGGCGAATATTGACGTGGTGACGGATTATCTGCAGCAGGAGGAATTCCTTACGGAAGAAGGAAAGGTGCGTCCGGTGACGATCAGCGAGCTCGGATATACTTCTTCTGACGGAGAGGATGTGCAGGCGGCGGCGATTGTATATGCATATAAGGCGGCGGAGGCCAATCCGTATATCACATCCGTGCTGTTTTCCAGACAGACGGATGCGGAGGAGGAAATGGCCCAAGGGCTGGCTCTTGGAATCAATCGCATGGATGGATCCCGGAAATATGTATACAATGTATATAAATATATGGACACGGAACAAGAGGAAAAATATACGGATTTTGCGAAGAAAATCATTGGGATCAGTGATTGGAAGACGGTAATAAAAGAGCAGTAATTTTTATGGGCGGCGGGAATCGCAGCACGGAAATCCATTTTTGCGGGTTGCAGACATGGCAGGACAGGAAAGAAGAAGGGCGGCGGCAGGGAAAACAGATGGGGAATGGTTTCGCCGTGCCGACTTCGGAAAATGGATTTTCCAAATATTCCGGTGTCGTTGTACCAGCCGGACGCAACCGTCCGCGATTCGCCATCCAGGCTCATTGCGGACTTTTGGTGACATCCATGTCACCAAATTGCTGCTTGTTGAACGGAATATTAAGAAAATCTCATTTCCTGCGTAGGGCAACGGCGAAACCATTCCCCATCTGTTTTCCATGCCGCCGCCCTTCTTTTTTCCTGTCCTGCCATGTCTGCAACCCGCAAAAATGGATTCCCGAGAAATCGCAGATATTGACATTTTCATTTTTTTATATTTGTGGTATAATGAATTGCGCTGATGCGTTGCGCTTTGGCGCGGATGAGAAAGTGGCGAAGGAGGATCATCTTTATTATGAAAGGGATTATATTGGCGGGGGGAAGCGGGACGAGGCTTTATCCGCTGACAAAAGCGATTTCAAAGCAGATTATGCCGGTGTATGATAAACCGATGATATACTATCCATTGTCTACGTTGATGCTGGCGGGCATACGGGAGATATTGATTATTTCCACGCCGAGGGATCTGCCTGTGTTTGAGGATTTGTTCGGGACAGGGGAACAGCTTGGCCTGAGGATTGAATATGCCGTGCAGGAGTATCCGAGGGGATTGGCAGACGCTTTTATTATAGGGGCGGATTTTATCGGGAAGGACAGCGTGGCGCTGGTGCTGGGAGATAATATTTTTTACGGGCAGAGCTTCTCCAAAGTGCTGCGGGAGGCGGCATCCCGGGAAAAAGGGGCGACGATTTTCGGTTATTATGTCAGAGACCCGAGGGAATATGGGGTTGTGGAGTTTGATGAGAGCGGCAGGGCTCTTTCCATAGAGGAAAAACCGGAAAACCCGAAAAGCAATTACGCAGTGCCGGGATTATATTTTTATGATAACGAGGTGGTGGAGATCGCAAAGAATGTAAAGCCCTCCGCCAGAGGAGAAATAGAAATTACAAGCATTAACAATGAATATCTGCGGCGCGGGACTCTGATGGTGGAAACGCTGGGAAGGGGGTTCGCGTGGCTGGATACGGGGAACCACAATTCCCTTTTGGACGCGGCGGATTTTGTGGCGGCTGTCCAGAAAAGGCAAGGTTTGTATATCTCCTGTATAGAGGAGATCGCTTATAAGAGGGGATTTATTACAAAGGAGCAGCTTCTGAAGCTGGCGGAACCGCTGATGAAGACGGATTATGGAAAATATATGGTAGAGGTTGCGAATGGGCTCTAGTGTAAAACGTACTGTAATATGGATGATCGTGCTTATGTTCGTGGCAGTAGCCGGCATATTCCTGTATGCCAATATCCGCTCCGACGGGGAACGGGAGGCGTCTGCGGTTTTGGAAGAAGAAAGCGGTGCAGGAGAAGAAGGAACGGCGCAGGCCGACCCGATGCAGATCGGGGACGACACCAGGGCTTTTTTATCGGACGATACTTTTTTTGACCCGGACAAGCAGCCTTATTCATCCATCAAGAAGATAGACGGGAAAAGCCTGTCCTTGCTTATGACTTCGGTGCAGAAGGATCTGCGCATCCAGATCGTGGATAATGCCGGCAAGCTGGTAGAGGGAGAGGATTTCTGCGTGGTGCTAAACGGGAGCAAGGAATATAAGGACGACGATAAGGACGGCGTTATTTATATTGAATATCTCCGGGCCGGGGATTATGAAGTGGCGTTGAAAGAAGTGGAAGGCTACCGGATTCCTGATACCAGTGCCAAGATAACGGTAAAACAAAGCGTGGAATATGTGGTTATTGATGATATCGATCTGTTAATCCTGACGGAGGACGAGGTCAATGCGGAACTGGAAGACCTGGAAGCCAACGATGCGCTGGATGACGCGGACAAGTCAGAAATTACCGGAATGCAGGAGGGAAACCCGAATGCAAAGATGGGGATCGATGTTTCGAAGTGGAACAAAGAGATCGATTGGGATAAGGTGAAAAATGCGGGCGTGGAATTTGCCATTATCCGTGTGGGCTACCGGGGCGCCACGACAGGGGCTTTGGTAGAGGATCCTTATTTTGAGGCGAACATCAAGGGAGCAATACGTGCGGGAATCCCGGTAGGGGTTTATTTCTTTACGCAGGCGTTGGACGTAGTGGAAGCGGTGGAAGAGGCCAGTATGGTAATGGCGCTTTGCCGGGATTATAAGATCACTTATCCGGTATTTATCGATGTGGAAGGACTCGGGGGAAGCGGACGGGCGGACGGTTTGGACGTGGAGACGAGAACGGCAGTCAGCCGGGCTTTTTGCGCGACGATAGAAAGCGAAGGCTACCGTGCGGGCGTATATTCTTCCAGAAACTGGCTGAACCAGATGCTGGACATGGACCAATTGCAGGATTACGTAGTATGGCTGGCAGAATACAGGGATGTGCCTATTTACCAAGGTTATTACCATATGTGGCAGTATACGTCTAACGGAAGCGTGGACGGTATCGAAGGAAGGGTGGATTTCAATCTGAGTTATTTGAAAATCGATAATCCTGTTCCTGATATTGTTTTGGAAGAAGAGGAAACTAAGATTGATCCGGAAGATATTCCGGAGGAAGAGATCGAGGAGCCAAGGCCGATCGGCGGAACGGAGAACGCCGATTTTTAAAAAGATAGAAAAGGAGTTGGAAAAAGTGGGTAAGATAACGGTAGAAACTTGTGGGATCGAAGGGCTGAAAGTGATCGTTCCGAAGGTTTTCGGGGACGAAAGAGGATATTTTATGGAGACGTACCATTATGAGGATTATAAAGCGGCGGGGATCGGACAGGTATTTGTGCAGGATAACCAGTCGTCCTCCAGGAAAGGAGTTCTCAGAGGGCTTCATTTCCAGAAGGAGTTTCCGCAGGATAAGCTGGTTCGGGTTCTCAGCGGAGAGGTGTTCGATGTAGCGGTGGATCTGAGGAAGGGAAGCCCTACTTTTGGGAAGTGGTTCGGGGTAGTGCTTTCCGCAGAGAATAAAAAACAGTTTTTTATTCCTAAAAATTTCGCCCATGGCTTCCTCGTCCTGTCGGATTACGCGGAGTTTGCTTATAAGTGTACGGATTTTTATCATCCCAACGACGAGGGCGGGATAGCCTATAATGATCCCGAGATAGGCGTAGAATGGCCGGTTCCGGAAGGAATGGAATTGATTATGTCCGAAAAAGACCAAAAGTGGGGCGGTATCAGGGAATATATGGCGGATAAATAAGGATGCTTGATAAAGATGGTAGAAAAAACGGCAAAGCATAAGAAAAATGGGAATAGAGGGACGAAACGCCGGAAAGGATATTCGTCAAAAAGGACGGTGATAGGTGTCTTTTACATTCTGGCCGTTATATTGGCGGCAGCAGTGCTGCTCCACCATAACCCGCTGGCAGATCAGACGACGGAAATGATGAAAAAGGTAATGGCCTGTCTGCTGATCTCTTTTACCTGCGTTATTTTTGGGATTTTTTATGACCGTCTGACGGTTCTTCCGAAGGAGCTTTACCAGAGCAGACGGCTGATTTGGAAGCTGGCGAAAAATGATTTTAAAAAGAGGTATGCCGGTTCCTATCTTGGAATGGTCTGGGCGTTCGTACAGCCGGTGGTTACGGTCGTGATGTACTGGATCGTGTTTGACCGGGTATTTAATACGAGAAGCCAGCTTGTGGCAGGGGGGATCGAGGTGCCTTACGTGCTGTACCTGACGGCGGGATTGGTGCCGTGGTTTTATTTTTCCGAATCTTTAAGCAATGGCACGACGGCGCTGCTGGAATATAATTATCTTGTGAAAAAGGTAGTATTTAAAATCAGTATCCTGCCAATTATAAAAATAATAGCGGCTACGTTTATCCATGTTTTTTTTGTGTGCGTGCTGCTTGTGATTTCGGTCGCTTATGGGTATTATCCGAGCATTTATACGTTACAGATCTTTTACTATAGTTTTTGCGAGTTCATGCTTGTACTGGCGATTAGTTACGTTACCTGCGCAGTGGTGGTCTTTTTCAGGGATCTGCAGCAGATCATCAGCATCGCCCTCCAGATCGGGATGTGGGCGACGCCGATCCTGTGGGATATTTCGGTTCTGACCGATCAAATGAAGCCTTTCTTTAAATTGAATCCTATGGTTTATATTGTCAATGGATACCGCAGCGCGATCTATGAGCAGGAATGGTTTTTTGAACATTTTTATTCCTCCACATATTTTTGGATATTTACGGTTACGCTTTTTTGCGTTGGTTCTTTGATCTTTAAAAGGCTGAAGGTGCATTTTGCCGATGTGTTATAATCGCGGCATCATGGGGGTTGTATGAAAAGGAAGATAGCGATCCAGGTAAAGAATCTGGATAAAGTATATAAATTATATGAGAAGCCTTCGGACAGGATGAAGGAGGCGCTGGGGCTTTCCAAAAAGAAGAAATATAAGGAGCATCATGCCCTGGATAAGGTGGATTTGACAATTTACCAAGGAGAAACGGTGGGGATTATCGGCACGAATGGTTCCGGGAAATCAACGATTTTGAAGATTATTACCGGGGTTTTAAATCCTTCCGGGGGGAAAGTGACGGTAAACGGGCGTATTTCCGCGCTTCTGGAACTCGGCGCAGGGTTTAACATGGAATATAACGGAATCGAAAATATATATTTGAACGGCACGATGATCGGATTTTCCGAAAAGGAGATCGATGAAAAGATGGAGGCCATTCTGGCTTTTGCGGATATCGGCGATTATGTATACCAGCCGGTAAAGACTTATTCCAGCGGTATGTTTGTTCGCCTTGCGTTCGCGGTGGCGATCAATATCGAGCCGGAGATCCTGATTGTGGATGAGGCGCTGTCGGTGGGGGATGTATTTTTCCAGGCGAAATGTTACCACAAATTCGAAGAGTTTAAGGAGATGGGAAAAACCATTTTGTTTGTCAGCCATGACCTGAGCAGCATCAGCAAGTACTGTGACCGGGTGGTGTTGCTGAACCAGGGAGTGAAGCTGGGGGAAGGTTCTCCCAAAGAAATGATCGACGTGTATAAACGTGTGCTGGTAGGGCAGTATGAAATACATGAGGACGAAGGAACGAACCTTTTGGAAGACCAGGACGTGGCGGCTGCGGCAAAGATGGGCGTGAACCCGGAACTGCTGGAGTATGGGACGAATGCGGCCCAAATTACGGAATATTATATTACGGACGACAAGGGAATACATACGACTGCGGTGATCAAGGGGCAGGATTTCAGCATCCATATGAAAGTGGATTTTATGGAGGATGTGCCGGCGCCTATTTTTGCTTTTACAATAAAAAATATTAAGGGTACGGAAATTACCGGAACGAATACGATGGTAGAAAAAGTATTTCTGGAGTCCGTACAGGCGGGAGCAAAAAAGGAAATTATTTTTACGCAGAAGATGAGTCTGCAGGGAGGGGAATATCTGCTTTCCCTCGGGGTGACGGGATATGAGAGGGATAAGTTTGAAGTATATCATAGATTGTACGATGTGTTGAACCTTACGGTCATATCGGATAAGGATACGGTCGGGTTTTACGATATGGGAACCAGGGCCGAGGTGCATGACAGGACGGAATAGAGCGGTATAGCCGGAAAGCCCGTTTGCGGCAAGGAGAAGCGGTATGAATAGCAAAGGAAGGCATTTGCAAGAGAAAATCGGAAAAATCATATTGGATGACAAGCATTACCCCGGGGAGGATTTCTACTGTGACGGCGTTGTGGAGGATGAACTGCTGGATATCGTGAAAAAGCATGACAGCAGCGAGTTCCGCAGGATTATCGAGGAACGGGCGGAGTGGCCGGTACTGTATCATCTGTCGCCTTTGAGGGAAAATATCGTGGATTGGCTTCCGATGGATAAAAATGCGAAAGTGCTGGAGATCGGCAGCGGATGCGGAGCCATCACGGGAAAACTGGCGCAGAAGGCGGGGAGCGTCACTTGCGTGGAACTGTCAAAAAAAAGGAGCCTGATTAATGCATACCGCCATCAGGATTGCGGGAATGTGACGATACATTTGGGGAATTTTAAAGATATTGAACCGGATCTGCCCAATGATTTTGACTATATTTGTTTTATCGGTGTCTTTGAATATGGGCAAAGTTATATCGGTACGGAAGATCCTTACGTGGACTGGCTGAAGATGATGCGGAGGCATTTGAAGGAAGACGGCAGGATTGTTATCGCGATAGAGAACAGGCTGGGATTAAAGTATTTTGCCGGCTGCATGGAAGACCATCTGGGAACTTATTTTTCCGGTATTGAAGACTATGCCGATGGAGGCGGAGTGCGCACTTTTGTCAGGAGCAGGCTGGAGCGGATGCTGGCTGAAAGCGGATTGGGAGAATATTCTTTTTATTATCCCTATCCGGATTATAAGTTTATGACAGCGGTGTATTCGGACCAAAGGCTGCCGAGGCCGGGGGAATTGTATGATAACCTGAGGAATTTTGACAGGGACAGAATGCTTCTTTTCGATGAAAAACGGGCTTTTGACGGATTGCTCAGGGACGGGCTTTTTCCTGTATTTTCCAACTCTTACATGGTGGTGGTCGGTCCTGAGCCGGATATAAAATATGCGAAATATTCCAACGACAGGGCGGCAGAATATGCGATCCGTACCGAATTGCAGATGGAAAACGGATGCCCTTTGATTCGGAAATATGCCATGTCGGCAGAAGCGGCCGAGCATATTCAGGGAATGGGAGCGGCTTGCCGGGATCTGACGGAAAGATATGCGGGAAGCGGACTGGAAATCAATCGGTGCCGGGTGCTGGAAAATGGAACCGGAGCGGAATTTGAATATATAGAGGGGACGACGCTGGAGGAGATTCTGGACGGATTTCTGGAAAAAGCGGATTGGAACAGTTTTCATGCTCTGTTCGATGAATATGTGGAACGGATCTCTTATGGAGAGGAACTGCCGGTGGCGGATTATGACCTGATATTTGCCAATATACTTGTCGGTCTGCCGGAAGGGGCGAAAGCCGCGGATTTGGAAACCGTGAAGGCTTCTCCTTGGACGGTGATCGATTACGAATGGACGTTCGGCAAAGCCATGAGCGCTAAGGAAACGGCATACCGGGCGCTTTATTGTTATGTCCTGGAAAATGAAAAACGGAAGAAACTGGATCTGGCTCGTATGGCGGATAAGCTGGGGATGACGCCGGAAGAAGAAGAGAACTGCATGGCCAGGGAGATGGATTTCCAGAAGTTTGTGACAGGGCGGTATAAGTCCATGGGAGAGATGCGGGAGCTGATCGGGTTCCGGGCGATGGAACCCGAAAAATGGCTGCATAAGTTTGACGGTTCTTCGAAAGAGGAACGGGTTCAGCTTTATATGGACCGGGGAAAGGGCTATAGCGAGGAAGATTCCTGTTTCCTGAAGGATGCTTATGCCGGAGAGCATATGATCCGCATCTGTGTGAAAGTGGACCAGGATGTGCGGGCGCTGCGGGTGGATCCTGCCATGGATTACTGCGCGGTAAAGATCAGGAAGCTTTTATGGAATGGGAAAGAAATGGGAAATAGCAGAAAGCTCGTCAGCACAAACGGAAAAAGAGTCGGAAAGGGGAGCTATGTCTTTGCCACCCAGGATCCGAATCTTTGCATCAAAGCGGGCAGTATGGCGGAAGCGGGAGAGAACGAGATGGAATTGGAACTGGAGATCGTCAGGCTGCCTCAGGATATGGCGGCGGATCTAGCGGAGGCGGGATGGTTTCGATGAAACAATGGATGAAAAAAATGCTGGCCGACAGATGGCGGAAAAGGTATGACAGGCTTCTGGAAAAAAAGACAGTAAGTTATGATACATGGATAAAGGAGATAGAGACGGAGAAAACGGAGAGCGGAGAGAGAAACGGCGGCAGTCTGCTGACGGTAAAACAAGTTCCGTATGAGGCATGTACCAGTTTCTGCCTTGGAAAGGTTCTTGAGAAAGAGACGGCGGATATCATTCTGTTTGCCTCTTCTGACGGAAAGGTCAGCGACCGGGCCAGGCAGGCCGTGGCGGAATATTTCGGCGCTTCCGCCGGCGGAATTCAGATGCTTTATGGGGATGAGGACGTGCTGAGTCCGGAAGGCATCCGTTATACGCCTTGGTTTAAGCCGGACTGGTCCCCGGATACCTTTCTGTCTTTTTTTTATTTTGGAAGTATATTTGCGGTAAGGACGGAGCTGCTCCGGCAGCTGACAATGGAAGAAAAAAAATGGATTCTGGACAGGGACAATATGCAGGAAGACAGCAGAAACGGAATCTATCATATGTGCTATATCCTTGCCCGGAAGTGCGGAGGTTTTGAGAAGCGGCAAGGGGATGCCGGGGCGGAGGAAAGATGGGGATTTCCTATCGGGCATTTGGATGAGGTGCTGTTTCATGGAAAGTCTAATCGGGAGATGAGGATCGGAAAGGAAGGGATTCTTGATCTTTCGGGCGTTGAAAGTCTGGATCAGCCCGTATCCGCAGGAGAAAACGCCGATGGGGCGGGAAGGAAGCTGTCGGTAGTGATTCCTTCCAAAGATAATCCTGAGGTGCTGAAGCGCTGCGTCCGTTCCCTGACGGCAGAGGCGGCAAGAGGGAACCAAGATCCCTATGAAATCATTCTTGTAGATAACGGCAGCGGGGAAGCCGTGCGCAAGGAGCTGGAACAATGGCTGGAAGAGAGCGGGATTTCTGTCCGGTATCTGTATCGGAGGATGCCCTTCCATTTTTCGAAAATGTGCAATATGGGCGCGGAGGCGGCGGAAGGAGATGTGCTGCTTTTTCTGAATGACGATGTGGAGTTCCCGGATGGAACGGACAGGGAGGCGGGGAGCCTTTTGGACGAGCTGTGCCGTATGGCGCGACGGCCTTACACGGGCGCGGCAGGAGTGAAGCTGTATTATCCCGGCTCCTTCAGGATACAACATGCCGGAATCGTGAATCTGCGGCTTGGGCCGGTACACAAGCTACAGTTTAAAGAGGACCATATCGGTTATTATTACGGATGGAACCGGGGAAAACGCAATGTGATAGCGGTAACGGGAGCCTGCCTTGCCGTGGAAAAAAAGAAGTTCCTGGAGGCCGGAGGATTCCCGGAAGAGCTTCCGGTGGCTTTTAACGATGTGGATCTTTGTTTTTCTCTTTTCGAGAAGGGATACTATAACGTGGTTTGGCAGGATGCGCCATTATACCATCACGAGTCGTTGAGCCGCGGCAACGACGACGACAGAGAAAAGCTGCTCCGGCTTCTTAGGGAAAAGGACAAGTTGTATGAGCGGCATCCCGGGCTGTACGGGGAGGATCCTTTTTACCATAAATATCTGGCGGGCGATATACTGAGTACTGGTTTTGAACTGAGGGCAGAATATGAACCAAAGAAGGAAATACTTCCGGTTCAGGCGATGGATGCAGAGGAGCTGGAAAGAAATGCCAGAGAGGATGCCTGTGTGATGATCAGCCTGGAGTACGCGGGACCGGCGGCTGCTTTTGGAGAGAAAAGGGACGAATCGGCATATTTGATCCAAGGTTATTGTTTTATCTCCGGTTCGGATAATGCCTTGTTTGATAAATGGATTCTCCTGAAGCCGGAAGGGGATGCGGAGAAAAACGGGGGAAAACTGGCCGGAATCCGGCCGGAGCCGTTAAGGCGCAAGGATGTGGAAGATAATCTGCCGGATCAGGTTCACGTAGGGCTGACCGGGTTCTGTGCGATGATCGACGGCCGGACGCTGGCAAAAGGCAGTTACCGGATCGGAATACTGGCAAAGGACAGATGCTCCAGGCAGAAGCTTTATGCCTGGACGAACCGATATTTGGAAATATGAGGATAAGAGAAGCGATGGATTACAAGGAAGCATATGAAAAAGAGCATATCAAGTGTGCGGATCTGGCGGAACGCGTAGCGGAGCTGGAGGAAAAAAATGAAGAGCTGAATTTTAAAATCAACAGAATCAAGAGCAATCCGATCTGGAAGATGAGCGCCCCTTTCCGCAAAGCCATGCATTATGTTATCCGGCAGAAAGACCGGCTGAAAAACTGCGGGAATCTGCGCGGGATCTGGGCGAAAATAAAATATAAAGAGCGGGAGCGCGAGGCGATGGAACGCTACGGCACGGCGAGTTTCCCGGATGAGGAACAAAGGCGCAGGGAAGAAGAAACGGTGTTCCCCCATATGGTGAAGTTCAGCATTTTGGTTCCCTTATATAATACCCCCAGGGAGTTTTTAACGGCCATGCTGGATTCGGTGGTCGCCCAGACTTACGGAAATTGGGAACTCTGCCTAGCCGATGGCTCTGACATCGGCTATGCGGATGGCTCTGACATCGGCTATGCTTATGTGGGCGAAGTATGTTTGGAATATCAGAAGAAGGACAAGGAAAAAAACGGCGGACGGGAAAGGATCGTTTATCAAAAGCTGGAAAAGAACGAAGGCATTTCCGGGAATACGAACCGCTGCCTGGCCATGGCGACGGGAGAATATATCGGCCTTTTCGACCATGACGACATCCTGCATCCTTCCGTGCTTTATGAGTATGCGAAAGCGATTAATGAGCAGGACGCGGATTATATTTACTGCGACGAAACTACTTTTAAAAATAACGATATCAACAAAATGCTGACGATGCATTTTAAGCCGGATTATGCCATCGATAATCTGCGGGCAAACAACTATATCTGCCATTTCAGCGTTTTCCACAGGCATCTTTTAGATGGCAGCGAGTTGTTCCGCACGAAGTATGACGGCAGTCAGGATCATGATATGATACTTCGCCTTACGGATAAGGCAAAAAAGGTGGTGCATGTGCCGAAGCTCATGTATTACTGGCGTTCCCATGCAGGCAGCGTGGCCAGCGGCATCCAGGCCAAGACCTATGCGGTGGACGCGGCCAAAGGGGCGGTGGCCGACCATCTGCGCAAGCATGGCTATACCCATTTTAAGATTACCAGCACGAGGGCGTTTGAAACGATTTTTAAAATCAGCTACCAGATCATCGGAAACCCCAAAATATCCATCGTGATCGCCAATAAGGACCACGAGCCGGATCTGCGCCGCTGCATCTCTTCCATTATGGAAAAATCCACTTACGATAATTATGAGATCATCATAGTGGAGAATAATAGTGAAACGCCGGAAATCCAGAAATATTATGAAGAATTGAAAGAAAATGAGCGCATAAGGATTATCACCTACGAGGGCAGTTTTAACTATTCTGCCGTGAATAATTTGGGAGTAAGGGCGGCGGAAGGCGAATATATCCTTCTTCTGAACAACGACACCCAGGTGATCACCGTAAACTGGATGGAAGAACTGCTCATGTATGCTCAGCGGGAAGATGTGGGCGCGGCAGGGGCAAAGCTTTATTATGCGGATAAAACAATCCAGCATGCCGGTGTCGTATTGGGGCTTGGCGCCCACCGTACGGCCGGCCACAGCCACTATATGCAGCACAGGGAAAATCTTGGTTATATGGGCAGACTCTGCTACGCCCAAAACGTATCGGCCGTTACCGGCGCATGCCTGATGGTGTCAAAAGAACTGTTTGAAAAGGCGGGGGGTTTGGATGAATCCTTTGCCATCTCCCTGAATGATGTGGACTTTTGCATCAAACTGCGGGAAATGGGATATTTGAATGTATTCACCCCTTTTGCCGAGCTGTACCATTACGAATCCGTGTCCCGCGGCTTGGATGACCAGGGCGAAAAGGCGGCCCGTTATAATGAAGAATCCGCCCGTTTCCGCGAGAAATGGAAAGAGGTGCTGGAAAAGGGGGATCCGTATTATAATCCTAATTTTTCTTTGGACAGGAGTGATTTTTCTTTGAAGGTGGAGTAAAAGCGGGGAAAAGGGAGAGCTTTCTGTAAATGGAGGAAATCCATGGACGGAGCCGCCCGTCTGCGACCGGGCGGAAAGGAAAGTGTCGGAAGAAGGGGCCTCCGAGGGAAGAGCAGTTTTGGGAATGGAGTTTTTTGTCAGATTTTACTAACGAAATGGGCAGGGTTGAAAAAACGGACGGGACGGAAACAAAGGGCATCCTTGCCCTATGTTTCCTAAAATCGCCATCCATGGCGATTTTTCCCTAGCTATCCAACCATTTCGTAAGTAAAATGGCTGACAGAAAACAACATTCCCAAAACTGCTCTTCCCTCGGAGGCTCCATCTCCCGGCATCTTCCTTTTCACCCGGCCGCAGACGGGCGGCTCCGCCCATGGATTTCTTGGTTATATAGATGAAATGTGCTGGCAGAAAAGGCTCCAACATAAATGAATTTTTTGAGGTGGTAAACAGCTTTCATACATAACTGATTTTCTTTCCTTGTTTTTTTAGATACATTAGCTTTAGCGAGTTTGGCGGGGAGCAGTATGCGGCGGCATGGGGGTGGCGGAGGCGGGAATTTTCGGCTGTTGCGTACAATCAGCAATTTTACTTATGAAATGGACAACACACCAGGGAAAAATTGCCATGGATGGCAATTTTAGGAAACGCAGGACAGGATGTCCGTCGTTTCCGACCCGACCGGTTCCGTAACATTTGCCCATTTCATTAGTGAAATCTGATTGGAAGCTTCAGCCGAAAATTCCCGCCTCCGCCACCCCCATGCTGCCGCATACTTCTCTCCGCCAAACTTCCCAAATCTAATTTCCTCTATAGCCCTGTCCCCCAAAATGTGATATACTGGAAAAAATATAGTCGGAATAAAACCGAAAAAATAATATAGGAGGAATGAAATCATGAGCTATCAGGAAGAGTTCAATTTTTGGCTGAATGATGCGTATTTTGACGAGGATACGAAGAACGAGCTTTTGGCCATTAGAAATGACGAGAAAGAAATCGAAGACCGTTTCTATAAAGAATTGGAATTCGGTACAGGCGGCCTGCGCGGCGTGATCGGGGCGGGAACGAACCGCATGAATATCTACACCGTGCGTAAGGCGACCCAGGGGCTTGCCAATTATATTTTAAAACAGGGCGGCAAGGAAAAAGGTGTTGCGATCGCTTACGACTCCAGAAGGAAATCGCCGGAATTCGCGGATGAAGCGGCTCTTTGCCTGGCGGCGAATGGCATTAAGGCGTATGTATTTGATGCGCTGCGTCCGACGCCCGAACTGTCCTTCGCGTTGAGAAAGCTCGGATGTATTTCCGGTATCGTTATTACGGCCAGCCATAATCCGCCGGAATATAACGGTTATAAGGCATATTGGGAAGACGGCGCGCAGGTGACGGCGCCGAAGGATAAAGAAATTATTACGGAAGTAAAAAATGTCACCGACTATCATGGAGTAAAAACGATGGATAAAGAAGAAGCCATAAAGGCAGGGCTTTATCAGGTGATCGGGTCAGAAATAGACGATGCTTATATGGAGGAACTGAAAAAACAGATCATTCATCCGGAGATTATCAAGGAAATGGCCGATGATATCAAGATCGTTTATTCCCCGTTCCACGGAACAGGCAATGTGCCGGTTAGGCGTATCTTGTCCGAATTAGGATTCAAGCATGTATATGTGGTGCCGGAACAGGAGCTGCCGGATCCTGACTTTACGACCTTGGATTATCCTAACCCGGAAGACCCGAAGGCATTTACCCTGGCATTGAAACTGGCGAAGGAGAAAAATGCGGATATCGTTCTTGCTACCGATCCGGATGCAGACAGGCTCGGCATTTATGCCCTGGATACGAAGAGCGGCGAGTATGTTCCCTTTACCGGCAATATGTCTGGTATGCTGATCGCGGAATATATTTTAAGGGAGCGGACGGCAGTGGGCGCTATGCCGGAGAATCCGGCGCTGGTGACGACGATCGTAACAACCAATATGGCGAAGGCGATCTCCGATGATTACCATGTAAAATGCATCGAAGTATTGACAGGATTTAAGTATATCGGGGAACAGATCAAGTGGTTCGAGCAGAGCGGCTCCAATCATTATGTATTCGGCTTGGAAGAAAGTTACGGCTGCCTTGCAGGAACCCATGCGAGGGATAAGGATGCCGTGGTGGCGGTTATGTGCCTTTGCGAGATGGCGGCATGGTGCAAGAAGAATGGAAAGACTGTATGGGATCAGATGCTGGATCTGTATGAAAAATACGGTTACTTCAAAGAGACCCAATATGCGATTACGTTAAAGGGGATCGAAGGTTCCAGGCAGATCGCGGCTATTATGGATAAATTGCGCAATGACCCGCCGAAGGAATTTGGCGACTGGAAGGTTCTGGAATTCAGGGATTATGACAGGAACCGGATCTTAAATATGGAAAGCGGCGAAGAAAGAGAGACCGGGCTGCCGCAGTCTAACGTGCTTTACTTTGACTTGACGGATGACTCCTGGTGCTGCGCCCGTCCTTCGGGAACGGAGCCGAAGCTGAAATTTTATATGGGAGTAAAAGGAAACAGCCTGGAGGATGCCCAGAAGAAGGTGGAAAAACTGACGGAAGCTTTGAAGGCTCATATTTAATGGTTTTTTAAATCAGCAAAGGAAAAGAAAATGCCTCGAAATATGGATGGCGGGATCCGTATTTTTGGGGCATTTTCCAATATAGATATGGACAAAAGGATCCAAGGGGCAGATATTAAAAAAGGAAAGGAAAACAATTTTGCCAGGCCGGAGGCTGGGCGGAAGGAAGAGGGGCGGCGGAAGGAGGGCAGAGGGGAAACGGCTGGGGAAGAACAGTAGGGGAACAGGCTGGGAATGGTTTCACCGTGCCGGCTTCGGGAAATGGATTTTCTAAATATTCCGAGTAAAGCAGTATCAACCGGACGCAACCGCCCGCGATTCGCCATCCAGGCTCATGGCGGGCTTTTGGTGACATCCGTGTCACCAAATTGCTGTTTTCTGAACAGAATATTAAGAAAATCTCATTTTCCTACGCGAGGTAGCAGTGAAACCATTCCCAGCCTGTTCCCCTACTGTTCTTCCCCAGCCGTTTCCCCTCTGCCCTCCTTCCGCCGCCCCTCTTCCTTCTGCCCAGCCTCCGGCCTGGCAAAATTGTTTTCCGTGCTTAAAAGGCACGACAAACGCATGAATGAATAAATTATGAACACTTCATCCATTTTTTGGTATAATCAAAGAAAACAGGATGGATTTGTTTATGAAAGCACTTTTAGACTATGTAAGTACAGTG
>JAETNQ010000084.1 GCA_021772075.1 Lachnospiraceae bacterium | reverse complement strand
AAAAAACCGTCAAATCCTCCCATCACCCATCCGAAGAATCCGCCCATGGCAGCAAACCCGCACTGGATGACATTTACAAACTCCTTCATCGAAAAGCCCTCTCTTTCTTTTTTCTATGGAAAAAGCGGCCTGCCCCGAAAAGCCGCCGCTGTGATCCCAAACTTATTCTGTTGCTTCCATCTCTGTCAGTGTGTAGGTGATCTTCATGGTCTTGTCCACCGTCTTTACCACCGCAGAAGAAAGGTTGTTGATACTTGCCAGATATGGTGTAAGCAAATACATAGTACGGTATTCATTCCCGTAACTTCCTCCCCAACCCAGTAAGAAATGTTTGTATTGGAACAATGGTGTTGCCGCATTTTTTAACCGCACGCTCCCTTGTGTATGCACAATGGTATCATCCGCCAGTACCTGGAAATCCCCGGCCACAATGATATCCCCGATAAGCGTCATATACAATTCACAGCTTCCCGTCTCACACAGCGGCTTCCATTTGGAAGTAAACCCGAACTCGATCAGCGTCACATCTGCCGAATTGCTTGCATTGATCTTATAGATGCCTTTTTTATTATAGGCCGGAACATACAGATAGCCGTTTCTCATGCAGCTCTTGACCACACGCTCCGGATAGCTGTTCTCCTCATCCCGGTTCCCCACATCCATGAGCTTTGCGTTGGAAAGCGTCCACTCCCCTTCTGTCATGGAATAATCCGTTTTGGAAATTTTCACCCAAACCATCTTTGCGTTTCCGGATGAATTCCCCTGATTGGAAAAGCCATACCAATACCCGTCCTTCCCGTCAAAAAACTCCCCATAAAGCGTATAATCACCTAAGAATAAGAAAGTGGAAGTCTGCACCGCCTGCTCCTCCAAAACGATATAGGTGGAATCATCCAGTTTCTCATTCAACCCGATATCAAAGATGGGAATACGGACTTTCTTAATCAGGACAGCGGAATTGCTGAATGTGATGGAGTACATCAGGTTCTTCTCAAAGTCCACCTCCACTGCCTCAAATAACACCAATTGCTTCGCCTTCGGCACATCCCCGATATCCGCCGCTTTGAGCTGCAGGAAGGCACTGGCATCCCCCACAAGGCTCCCGAAACCGTTCTGCCCTCCCAGCGCACTGGTGAGCGCAACCGCCGCAATCGTCCCATTTCCCTGGCTCGGCGTAAACTCCCATACGAATTTATAGCCATTATCCAGTGCTTTGCTCTCCGTCAGGTTCAGGCTCCCCCTTGCAAGGTTGGCTGTGGAATTGACATTATTGGAAGCATAGGCCACAGGCAGATTGGCGGAATACTGGTAGACGTTATCCGCATTTTCTTCCAGCGTATTGGAGAAAAGCAGGATGCCCCCGATCATATTCGGGCAGATGGGCAGAAGCGTCCCATTCCATAAAACCGCATCGTCATACTCCCCTGTTGCCGCATAGAAAATCCCCATAGGGTTTGTACCTAAAATGTTATTTATCGCATTCGTAATCATATTTTCTTCCGTAACCGTTTCAACCTCCGAAGTATTCACATCCGTCAGCTCCAGTACCATGGTTCCATTTAATCTCATTACGTTCCCTCCGTTTCCACTGGTTTTGAAAATGCGCCGATGATTACCCTGCTGATGCTGTCCGTGTAGCTTCTCTCCACCAGTTCCATCGTTTCTATCTGGATGGCATCCGTATAACCTTTCACATTCAAGCCGCCTCCAATCTGGAACGGCCCAACCGATTCCTCCACCGTAATCTTACCGTCCCAGGCTGCCGCCGCTGCCATGGCCTGTCCGCTGATGGAAGCGATGCACGCCCCAGTTTCAATCTCCCCGGTTCCGTTCTCCATCCGCAGATACACATTGAATGTGTTTGTAATGTTCGGCACCAGGTTGTCAATGGGATAATACAGGGAAAGGATATGTTTTCCGCTGCCCCAGGTCTCCACCGGATGGTGGATAAGGATTTCTTCATCATTAAACTCAAAAGTGACATATGCCTCTGCTTTTCCATCCTCTGTCCATGTGACCGGAAGCTCCACCGCCACGGTCACATCATTGGTGCTGCTTTCATTTTCTCCGGTGCCGGAAGTGCCACCGGAGTCCTCTTCGGTGTCCGTATTTCCTGTCCCTGCTGGAAACGGCACCACAATATTCCCCACAACACTGGCTGTCCGCTCCTGCTGTATGGCACTGACATCCACAACCACCTGCCCGAAGAACTGTACATGGGTTTCCTCTTTCGATGCAAACTCAATGCTGATAATCCGCACATCCGTCTGTGCAACACTGTAGGCAGAAGCATTGGTAAAAGTATGAATCCCGATTTTTCCCGCCTCGATCTGGTTCAACAGGCCGGAAATATTTTTATCATTCTTAGACTTTGCCTGTGAAAGCCTTGGATTCTTCCCCACACATTTCAGCGTCTGCTTTCCCCCTATCTTACAGTTAAAAGCTGTAATACAGGTCAACTGCTCCCCGTCCGCCTGCCCTCCGGTAAAGGTCAGCACATCCCCAAGGTCTAACGCCGGATTGCCTATGGTATTGGAATCAAACGGTACATAGTTCACAACGGAGAGGTCATTTAAGATATTCCTGCAAAGCTGCTCCCTTGTCTCTTCCAGTCCAAACTGCAAAAGCGGGTTGATGCCTAAATTCATGGTCAGCCCGTCATCCGTTTCCAGAGCATAATACTCCGCCGTCTCCGTGCGGAGATTCGTAGAACTGACCGCCGTATACCTTGTGATAAAATCGGAAAAGCTACTGGTGAACCTGTGCCTGCTCTGAATTTCCATTACAGGTGTGCTTCCATATTTCCGAAGCTCCAGCTTCCCTTCCCGGTTGATGCAAAAGAAACCGCCCAGCACCTGCGCTACAAAATACAGCACATCTCGGTATGTCTCGATATCATTTTCCGGGTAAATAGAAAGCATCTCTGCCCCGTTTGGCATGGCTTCTATCTCCGCCTGCGTATGCGCCAGCTCCACAGCACAGGATTTACAGCACAAAGCAAGGAACGCATAAGCGTTCCCCACTGTCTCAAACCCATTGAAACTTTTCTCAAACCGGAGCATATAATCATAAGCTTTCAGTTCCAGACAATGCGCTGTCCGGTTCGCTTCACTTACTTCAAAAATTCCCATAGACACTTCTTCAAAACTGCCATCCGCTATCCGCAGATGATAGGAAAGCTCCACTTTTGCATCCTCTAAGGTATAGCGGTCAATCTGTGAAAACAGGGTAATCCCCATCTCCGCCGCATACACCGTGCCAAGCTCAATCTCCGTACTTCCACAGCACTGTGCGGTGATATAGCCGCTGCCTTTGACAATATCCTCATATCCAAAGGGATATTCCACACCTGCCTTTGTGGTGATCTTCCCTGTCCAGTAATACTTTCTGGTATTCTCCTGCACCGCCTGCAGGAACGCTTCGCTGACCGGGTACATGAAAACACCTCCGTTCCATACAAAAAGCACCAGCCATTTCTGACTGATGC